>CAYTZN010000005.1:882-128532 GCA_964442495.1 uncultured Legionella sp.
ATGTAACATAGCGCTTTCTGCCTTTTTGACGAACATCAAGGCCCTCAGGAACATCATCGCCATTTTCAAACCTTAAGCGGCGGTTACTCAGTGTATTAGCAGTAAACACCTCAACTTCCTTGCCACTTTCTAATGTAACATAGCGCTTTCTGCCTTTTTGACGAACATCAAGGCCCTCAGGAACATCCGTGCCATTGGCAAATTTTAAGCGGTGGTTAGACAGTACACTAGCAGAAAATACTTCAACTTTGTCGCCGCTCTCTAACACAACATAGCGCTTTCTGCCTTCTTGGCAAACATCAAGCCCCCCAGGAACATCATCACCATTTGCAAATTTTAAGCGGCGCTTAGACAGTCCGCTAGCAGTAAATACTTCAACTTTCTCGCCGCTCTCTGACACAACATAACGCTTTTTACCGTTTTTAAAAACATCAAGACCCGTGGGGACGTCGTCGCCATTGGCAAATTTTAAGCGACGGTTATACAGTGTGCTAGCATTAAATACCTCGGCTTCCTCACCATTTTCTAACGTAACACAGCGTTTTCTGCCGTTTTTACGAACATCAAGACCATCAGGAACGTCATTGCCATTGGCAAATTTTAAGCGGAGTTTAGATTTAGACAGTACGCTAGCATTAAGCACCTCAACTTCCTCGCTATTTTCTTGTGCAGCATAGTTCTTTTTGCTCTTATCGCTGATTTTAAGTGCCGCAGAAGTACCCTTGCCGCCTTCAAATTTAAACCGTTTTTTTCTAATTTTTGGCATAACAGCTTCCTCGAAAAACAAGTCGACATAAATTTGCTCACAATACCACAAATACAAACAAAAAGAAAAAAATTGGATGCAACTCCATTTTATAACTCACCAAATCAAACGAATTGATTCGCCTTATCGAAATAAATGGATCATTTATGATAAGGGTTGGACAAAACACACTTTATCCTCGTATAATTCGTCCACTTTTTTAACAGATAGATTCCCATGAATCATAAAGTAGGTTTTGTAAGTTTAGGATGCCCCAAGGCATTAGTAGATTCAGAACGCATCATCACGCAACTGCGTGCTCAAGGCTATTCACTGGTTTCTACCTACAAAGATGCCGGTGTAGTTGTCATTAATACCTGTGGTTTTATTGACGCCGCAGTCAAAGAGTCTATCGATACGATCCGTGAGGCAATGGCGGAAAATGGGCGTGTCATTGTTACCGGCTGCTTAGGTTCTAAAGCGGAGATAATTCGTGAAGCATGTCCTGATGTCTTACACATTAGTGGTGCTCACGCTTATGAAGAAGTAGTTCGTGCGGTGCATCGTCATTTACCGCCACCGGTCGACCCCTTCACACAACTTGTGCCGCCACAAGGCATTAAACTTACGCCGCGTCACTATGGTTATTTAAAAATATCGGAAGGCTGCAATCAAAAGTGTACCTTTTGTATTATTCCTACCATGCGTGGCAAGTTACAAAGCTACCCCATAGCGCAAGTTCTAACAGAGGCTCGTCATCTGAAGGAGGCGGGCGTCAAAGAACTACTGGTCATATCCCAAGACACGAGCGCCTATGGTATAGATACACGTTATCAGCCGATTGAATGGCAAGGGAAAACCATTAACACTCGTTTTTATGATTTATGTGAACAGTTAAGCGAACTTGGTATTTGGGTGCGCTTGCATTATATTTACCCCTACCCTCATGTGGATGACATTATCCCCTTGATGCGCGATAAACGTATTTTGCCTTACTTAGACATACCGTTGCAGCATGCAAGTACGCGTGTGCTCAAAGCCATGAAGCGTCCCGCTAGCAGTGAAAATACATTGGCTCGCATTGCCTCTTGGCGCGATATTTGTCCAGACATCACCCTTCGCTCAACCTTTATTGTCGGCTTTCCTGGTGAAACAGAGGCTGAATTTGAAGAGCTGCTCACCTTCTTACAACTGGCTAAACTTGACAGAGTCGGATGTTTTCAATATTCGCCAGTCAATGGTGCTAAAGCAAATGAATTGGCCAATCCAGTTCCTGATGATGTCAAAGAAGAGCGTTTTCATCGGTTTATGGAAGTACAAGCTGAGATTAGCCGGAACAAATTGGCTTCTAAAATTGGTACACAACAGAGTGTGCTGGTTGACGCTATTACTGATGAACATATCATTGCTCGGAGCATGAGTGATGCGCCTGAAATTGATGGTTTGGTTTATTTACCCCCTAACAATGACATTCAAGTGGGGGCACTGATAAATGTACGCATAAACGATAGTGATGATTATGATCTTTATGCAGATTATGAAGATAAATAACATTTACTAACAGCTAAAACATTCGCCTGATGCTCGTCACTAATGAGGGACTCTGATGTCAATAAAGTACGATGCAGCAGGCAATGATAGTGTTGATGAGCCCGCTTTAAATGCACAAACTGAACATCAGTAATGGTGTTTTGAACGTGCAACTGTTCTAATTGTTGCAGCGTATTGGTTAAACGTACAAAGTGCACCGAGGGATAAGCCAGTATTAAAAACTGCACTAAAAATTCAAGATCTAACAATCCTCCGCGAATATATTTAATACCATGCCCCTCTATATGCTGACCAATTTTATTTCGGATCTTAAGAATATCACCCTTCATCATCACTACATCTCGAGGCAAATGCAGAATGTCTCGTTTTAATCGTCGCACCACCCTTTGAATGTGCTGATGAGCAAACAAGGGCCTAGCACGCAAAATGGCTTGATGCTCCCATGTCCATGCATTTGTCTTTTGGTAGCGGGTAAACGCATCAAGATGGCTTACTAAGAGTCCTGCCGCACCCGAGGGCCTAAGTCGCGTGTCGACCGCATAAAGAATACCTATTTGCGTACGTATGGTTAATTTATGAAGAATTTTTTGAGTTAATCGTGTCACTAAATCTTCATCTTTAAAAGATGCTGTATGTAAAAAAACCAAATCCAGATCAGAATCATAATTCATTTCACGACTGCCCAATTTCCCATAGACAAGAACGGCAAACTTGGATTTTATTTCCTTTATTTCAGGATAGCGGGCCTCTAGCTCTATACAGGCTTTTGAAAGCACTTCTTCTAAAATAACCTCAGCCACATCGGCTAAAAATTTTCCAATACGTAACGGGGCACTTTTCTCATATAATTCAGCCCGCGCCGCTGATAACCAACACGTCAATTTAAATTGACGAAGAATGTCTCCATGACGCTCCTCATCAACGCATTGCAATAGTTGTGCTTGCAATAATTGCTTTAATTTCCACCGCGATGGTGGTTGCCAAGAAAGCTCCTGATCAATAAGCACTTCTAATAAAAAGGGCTGATGAACCATTAAGGATGTAATAAAAGGACTATATGCAAACCAATGCAAAACTTCTTGCAAAACACTTGGATTTTCTGATAACAACGCTAAATAAGCGCTACGACCGACTATATTTTCCAATAGGTTTAATACCTGCACCAAGACTAGTCCCGTTTCCTCAACGGAACAAAGATTGCTTAGCAACAACACCATAAAACGATCAAGACGTATTCTTACGGCTTGTGATAAACGACGACATCTCGGTGAGTGCCTAAAAACGTACAACATCTGATAACATCGTTCAGCATCTTTGAAATGAAGGCCTTGTAAAAGATGCACAGCCATTTTCTCTTCAACATGGCCGTGCCATATGCTCATAAGTTGGCTTGCCACTAATTTTTTTTCATCTTGATACACATCCACCTGACCTAAAATGGCATGAAAAGCGCGATTAATAATGCGTTGGTATTGCATTAATTTCGCTACCACATCCTCCCATTGTTCATAGCCCATCAAGAGTGATACCTGCGATTTTTTAATAGCCTCAAGCGGCAAAGAATGTGTTTGTTGATCATTTTGCAGTTGCAATGCATTTTCTAACTGACGCAAAAACAAATAGGCTTGCTGCAAGGCACCCGCATGGGTGAGCAAGCCAGCCTCGTACAAAGCACTCATGGCAAGCAATGCATTCTGCGTTTGAATATGAGGTAGCCTTCCACCACGAATCAGTTGTATACATTGAACAATAAATTCAACCTCACGAATCCCTCCTTTTCCGCGTTTTATATCATCCAACATGGGATTTAACTGCACTTCTCGTTCAATCATTCCCTTCATGCTTCGCAACGATTCAATGACGCTAAAATCCACGTAACGACGGTACACAAAAGGCATGATTAAACGGTGAAACCATAACGGATGCTCAATGACATTAGAGCCCACAGGACGTGCTTTCACCATAGCATAGCGTTCCCAATCACGCCCTTGCTCTTGATAGTAAGTTTCCATTGCAGCCAATGGATACACCAAGGGTCCGCTATCACCATTAGGCCGAAGACGTAGATCGACACGAAACACAAACCCATCAACAGTTTTATTTTGAAATAACGACACCATTTTTTGAATGACTTTGCTAAAATACTGCTGATTACTAATAGACTCTTTCCCGTCAGTACTCCCCTCCCCTGAATATGCAAAAATCAAATCAATATCAGAAGAAAAATTAAGCTCTCTGCCCCCTAATTTACCCATAGCTAATATGTAAAGGGTGGATTTCTCTTGAGATTTATCCCGAGGATAACCATAACGTTCGGACAAGCTTTGTTCACAATAATGGAAGGTATACAACAAGAGAGCATCAGCACAATCAGACCATGCACTTATTGTTTCTGCTGTGTTCGCTAACCCTGCACATTCTCGTAACGCCAAGCGTAAAAGGTGACGATGGCGAAAAAATCGTAATTGCTCTGCGAACACAGTAGGCGTTGAATCCAGCGATATGCTCAAAACCAATTGTTGATAATCAATAAAGGAAAGACGTGAATGGCAATCATCCTGTTCTAATAACGCATGCAAGTGTTTAAATTGTCGCTCGGCATAATCGCTGCCACACAGTATGCTACGCACGGCGCGAACCAAATAAGGAGAAAGGTGTGAAAAACGCTGCGCAAACAATGCTAATTTTGACTGTAAACTATCAGAAATATCCATAGGACACGAAGTAAAAACATTTACTTTAAACCATCGAGCTAACAATTGTTAGAGCCAGGACAAACACGTGAGTAGCCAATTGAACAAAAGGAGATTTGTCTTTGAGTGATTTGGCCCTATTTTCGACTTCCTGCAGTGGGTCCGTAGAATTCGGGAATCTAGCCGGAGTTCTGGATACTTCACATAAAGCAAGGTAAGTGGGCGACTAGACTATAAATTTAATCACGTAAATTGCTTCTGTCATGTACCTTTTATTCTATACTGGAATTAACAAATCACTGAAAGCAAGTTAAATTGGGAATAAGAATGAAACTCTTCTGCGCAATTGCACTTGTATTAAGCACCCTTTTTTCACCAGCACATGCCGACGTTCTTCCTTTGCGGATTGCTGTTGTTCAGTATACCTCTCCGTTTGTGATGCAGGGTAACAATCAATTGTATGGCTTCGACATTGCAATGATGACTTATATTTGCCCGATAATTCAGCGTGTTTGCCAATACCAAGTGATGGAATTTAGTGAGTTACTTCCAGCCGTTGCGGCCAACAAAGTAGATGTAGCCATCAGTGGCATCACCATCACACCAAGCCGAGCAAAAATCGTAAATTTCTCTGTTCCTTATTTGGTCAGTGAGACTCGATTTCTAGGAAGAAGTGCGCTCGCAGCATTCCCTTTTTCTTTAGGTATGCTCCAAAAAAGCAAATTTGGTGTCCAAACAGGAACAGTATTCAATGAGGAAATTTTAAGCCTTGGCTTGGAAAACCCATCCATTACGAGCTTTCAAGAAGAGAGCGATTTAATTGAAGCCGTCACAGACGGCACAGTAGATATTGTTCTTGTGGACCAAGCAACGGCCATGTATTGGCAAGGCCATTCGGCAGGCCAGCTAGTGGCGTTAGGTCAACCCATTCCTTATGGTTATGGGTTTGGTATTGCTGTGAGCTCAAATGAGCCAGACTTATTGAAATCCATTAACCAAGCCATTGTTCAATATCAAAACAGCAATGACTTTAAAACAAACATACTCATGTACATGAATTATTTTTAATGCAAGGTTTGCCCTTGTGTTAAACACCGGCTAATCACAAGCCTTGTAACTTGCTCACCTTGACAGGTCCCATACATTTTATTAAAGCGCGCTGCTAAAACAAGCACCCATCGCGATAACTGAAAATCCATTCGCTTTTCATCTTGATCCACAACCAATTCAAATAGTCCTAACGTTTCACTGTTTTGTTGATATGCGTGCTCTTCCATAATCGATTGCGCAATATCAATATCTTGTTCTTTTGTAGGCCAATCTTTATTCACTATAACCCCTCATCCTTCTTTTCAAAGCAATATTTTCAGTCACTATTCATCAACTACAAGATATGGTCATAAAAAAATCATTTTCGCACATTTTGACGCTTTTCTCAAAAGTGCTGAGATTTACCAAGGCAAAGGCATTTAATGCTTAAGCACAAAGGACCTCAAACTCACATTAAGATCATACTTATTCGACGCATAAAGCGCGTAATGTCGGCATTTTGATTTTATAATGCGCGATTAGATGCGTTTGCCCTTTGAGATTTACTCAAGGTGGGATGATGACCATCCTGTGACTCGTACCACAAGGTAATAAATAGCACCATGATAATAGGCCCAACGAACAAACCCAATAAACCTAACGTTTCAACGCCACCCAGAATTCCAAATAAAACGGCAAGGAAAGGTAATTGAATAGCACCACCTATCAAGACAGGTTTAATAAAATGATCAGCCACAAACATAACAAGCGTGCCCCAAACCAACACAATAATAGCGGAAATCATGCTGCCACTAAAAAATAAAATAAGGGCTACAAAAATAAACACGACAGGAACTACAAATGGAATCATGGCAGCTAGAGCTGTAATAAAACCCATCAATGTTGGTCCTGGAAACCCCACTAAACCATAACAAACACCCATCAAAACACCGACACCAATGCCGACAACAATCGTCCCATTCACAGTTGCGCGTAAAGCTGAAGGCAGCCTTTTTGCATATTTAAACCACCGAGAACCAAGACAAAATTCACCGATGTAATTAATTTGTTCAAATAATTTATCCCCATCTCGAAAAAAGAAGAACACACATAACAACGTAAATCCCAATTGAAACCCACGATGTGCAATGCCTGCACCAATTTGCTTGATGTAATAACTGGTAGGTGTAAGAGAGACATGCAAATTAGACAAAAAATACTTTAAGCTCCCTGGTTGACCTATATTAGCATCCCAATAATGAATCAACTCTGTGCCTGCCAAGGGAATATCACCAAGAATAGCCGGTGCTTGCCCCCCATCTCTATTTATCAACTGTAAATAATTAATAAATACTTGAAGCTCCTTAACCAAAACAGTAACCAACCAACTGACGGGAATAATCAATAATAGAGCCAACATTGAAGTGAATAAAATCGCCGATATATTTTGGTGCCGTCCAAAACACCCCCGCCAGAGGCGATATAAAGGATATGTAGCAATAACAATAACAGCCGCCCATATCAACGAAGGAATAAAACGGTGAATAATAAACCCTGTCAATGCAACAATGGCAATGGTTAATCCCATGCTCATTAATTCTTTATGATTCTCATTCATAAGACCTCAACTATTTATGCAAAACAATAAATAAGCAGTTGCAGAATAGCCCACGCAGGAATAGCAGCTAATACATCATCCACCATAATACCCAAACCACCATAAACATGCTGGTCAACGTATTTAATAGGCTGTGGCTTTAAAATATCAAATAAGCGGAATAATAAAAAACCAACGACTATCCATATGACATGCAAAGGGGCTAAAAACATCGTCAGTAGATAACCCACCACCTCATCCCAAACAATGCCTGAATAATCATGAACCCCAAGTTCCGCAGATACTTTGTTACATACACCAACACCTAAAATAAAAGCAGCAATGGTGGTTACAAGATAGATTTGCCAACTCGTGCCTGCTATTAATAAATAAACAGGGATCGCTGCGAGTGTGCCCCATGTTCCTGGAGCCTTAGGCATTAACCCACTACCAAATCCAAATGCAATAAAATAAATAGGATTTTGCCAAACTTTATTAGATAGCTTACCCATGCTCGTGTTTACTCCATCAAAAATGCTTATATCCAGCTGGATCTAAGGAGTCTATTTGACCTTCAAAGGTTTTTAACCGTAAACCCAGCTTTTTCTCAATAACGCCAATGGGGTAACAAATTAATCCCGCCGTTCTAAGAAGGGTTTTTAATTGTGGTTCATCCTTTGCAGCCAGCGTGAAACATAACTCATAATCATCCCCTCCGTGCAAAGCAAAATCAAGGGCCGCACCACGTTTATAGTGTTTAACCAAAGGATGTATGGGAACGGTATCTGTATTTAAGCATGCACCAACGCCACTCGCACTACACAAATGATTAAGATCGGAGCTTAACCCATCAGATATATCAATTGCGGCTGTTGCAAAGGCTTGAAGATAAGGTTGTAAATCAACTCGAGGATGGGGATGAAAAAGCTTTTTCATTAAAAGCGTGTGATCTGCCTCAGGGATAGGAGGGCCTGTTAGAACATCAACACCAAGTGCTGCAGCTCCAAGCTCACCACTCACATAAATTTTATCACCTACTGAAGCACCACTACGTTTTATCACGTGCCCCTTTTCAACCAACCCATGAATGGTTAGTGTGATACTCAACGGCCCACGGGTGGTATCACCCCCAATTAACGCGATGTTAAAGCGGGCAAAGGAATCATGAAGCCCATCTGAAAAACATTTAAGCCATACTTCATCGTAAGTAGGTAACGTAAGTGCCAAGGTCGCCCAACAAGGAGTGCCTCCCATTGCAGCAATATCACTTACATTCACCATGACCGCTCTACAGGCAATATTATAAGCACCCCAGTGGGACTTGAAATGAACATCCTCAACCAACGTGTCACAACTCACCAATAAATTCATACCAGGAGGAACATCAAGGCACGCTGCATCATCCCCTATACCGAAAATAACATCGGGGCGATGATGCGAAATTGACTTAAAAAACGTATTGATTAATGAAAACTCATCCATTAATTTCTACGTCTCTTGTTTTTTGGGCTAAATTATTTAACACCCCATTCACATAACGGTGCCCATCTTGAGAACCAAACTCTTTCGTGAGAGAAATCGACTCATCAAGAACCACGCGGTAAGGAATTTCCGGGCAATGAAATAACTCAAATGCGCCAATCCGTAACACTGTTAATTCAATCGGATTTAATCCTTGCAATGGTCTGTCTAAAAAAGGGAGCAATGCTTCTTCGAGAGCGTTTACATGTTCTGGAACACCATGCAGCAGACGACAAAAATACTCTTGGTCTACTTTTTCCATGTTATTGGCTACACGAAATTGTGTTTCAATTTCATAAAGCTCACTGCCTGACATAAGCCACTGATAGAGTGCTTGCACAACTAATTTTCTGGCGCGACGTTTACCTTTGATTGTTTGCTTTTCCAAAATAACCTCATGATGATTGATCATCGTTCATTTGATCGATGGTTTGCCTAAACTCGCTAATGTCTTTAAAGCGCTTGTATACAGATGCAAAACGCACATAAGCGACATGATCCAGTCGATATAATTGCTCCATGACCCACTCACCCACTTGACGCGCATCGACTTCGCGCTCGCCCCCTCGTCTTATTTTCTGCATGATAGCGACAATAGCCTCTTCAAGGGCATCGACACTAACTGGGCGTTTTTCTAAGGCCCTTAGCATCCCGGCTCGTAAATTATCAATACTAAATGGCTCACGACGCCCATCACGTTTAATGATTAACGGCATGATCAATTCAGCTATTTCATACGTTGTGAAGCGCTCATGACATAAAAGGCATTGACGCCTTCTACGAACCTGCGCTCCTTCTGCAACCAGGCGTGAATCAATTACCTTGGTTTCTTCAGCGTGACAAAATGGACAATACATGTTGATACACCGGAAATTCACTACACAATTGTAGCACTTGCGTTTTTACACGAGCGATTGTTGCCGCATCACCCAACTGATCAAGTACATCAGCTATCCACCCAGTTAAAAGCGTTATTTCTTTTTCTTTAAATCCCCGCGTGGTCACAGCAGGAGTCCCTAATCGCAATCCACTGGTGACAAAAGGCGAACGAGGGTCATTCGGCACTGTATTTTTATTAACCGTTATATTAGCACACCCTAAGGCTTGATCGGCGTCTTTTCCTGTTATATTTTTATCAATGAGGTCAACCAACATAAGATGATTTTCAGTCCCACCAGAAACCAACCGATAACCACGCGTCAATAGCACCTTCGCCATGGCTTTTGCATTGGTTATCACTTGTTGTTGATAAGATTTAAAATCAGGCTGTAAGGCCTCAGCAAAAGCGACGGCTTTAGCGGCTATCACATGCATCAAAGGCCCACCTTGAGTGCCGGGAAAAACAGCCGAATTCAATTTTTTTTCAATGGCCTCATTGGCTTTGGCCAAAATTAGCCCGCCCCGTGGACCACGCAAAGTTTTATGCGTAGTGGTGGTGACTACGTCTGCATAAGGCAATGGAGAGGGGTACAATCCCACAGCAACCAAACCCGCAACATGAGCCATGTCGGCCATTAAATAAGCGCCCACTTCATCAGCAACAGCTCGGAATCGCTCCCAATCAATCATTTGAGAATAGGCAGAAAAACCCGCAATGATCATTTTAGGTTTATGTTTTCGAGCCAAGGCTGCCATTACATCATAGTCAATTAAACCCGTGTTAAGGTCTAAACCGTATTGAATACTTTGATACAACTGCCCTGAAAAATTAACAGACGAACCATGTGTTAAATGCCCACCTTCTGATAGCGACATTCCTAGCACCAAATCGCCCGGACGAAGCAGTGCCATCATTACAGCTGCATTAGCTTGTGAACCAGAATGCGGTTGGACGTTAGCATAATCCGCAGAAAAAAGTTGCTTAGCCCGAGAAATGGCTAACGTTTCAACAATATCAACGAACTCACACCCACCATAATAGCGTTTACCTGGGTATCCTTCAGCATATTTATTGGTCAAAATAGACCCCTGTGCCAAAAGAACGCGTGGACTTACATAATTTTCTGAGGCAATCAATTCGATGTGATCTTCTTGGCGACGAGCTTCAGCTTCAATGGCCTGTTCTAAAACCTCATCAAATCCTGCTATTGTGAAACGTTCATCGAACATAACCCATCCTTATTTTATTTGACGATCAAATCATTACGAACGCTTTTAACATCAATCGTGTTAGCAGCGATATTGCCCGCACGTCGCTTAATCATCGCATTATCAACAAAACCGCTAAGTTGAACTTCATCTTTGTAAGTTATAACCTTAATTCCAAAACTTTGAGTACCCAATTGATCCACCAAATTGGCTTTTACTTTCACTGTAATACCTGAGCTATCAATATATTGCCCAGTGCTTTCCATTTTAGATACAGGACTGCACCCCAAGAGAAGCGTTAAAAAAAACATCAGCATATATATATTAAGTGTTTTTAACATGAGTCATCCTTGTTTTTAACCCACCTGGGCCTAATTACGAATTAAACTGAACACCAACGCGTGAACAACTAGGTATCCCCATCAGCGCCCACGTAACGCGCTTTACCCCTACGAATTGCGCTATACCCCTACGTACCGCGTTTTATGAGCGGTACGTAGAGCCTGTAGAGTAAATTAACGGGCCATAGTCACATACGCTCTTGCCTAGCAAACTACTGAAACTACTGCGCATGTAATAATTTTAAATTTATCAATATTAGCACAAATTAACCTTATTTCGTACTAAAATCCACTTTTGATTGATGGTTCAGATAAGGCAAAATGCGAATACTTCGTCGTCGAGGGGTGTAACCCGCATAAAGTAAATAACCGTCCCACGTCTCAATATACAAATCCATGCCATAATGGCAATACCCATAAAAATTTAATGAAATGTAATGAGGATATTCAAAACTATAGATCATAAAAGGCTCTAACGGCACGCCATCATCAAACACGCCATAAACACGAACATCCTCATAACTTCTATTGATAATTTCAATTTCACAAAATCCTAACCAAGAAACATTTTTAACAGCAGGAGAATTTTCAGGAGGATTTGCTTCAGAGTGACGATGTTGATTGTCTGCAAAAACGGTGAAGCAAAGACTTAAACTAAACGCTAAAATCAATGATTTCAACTTCATAGCCATCCTAAAGATGTGATAAAAATCAGATGGTAGCAAAGTGTGCAATTTAGTCAACAGGTTTTATTTATTACCATAATAATGATGGATATCCCTTTTTAATATTTATGTTAATATGAATCTCGAATCTAGATTCACATGTGTACTAACATTGCCTTTCAACCTGATTTGTATCAGCATCCTCACGTTTAAGAGCGCTTGTTAGAGAATAAACACTAAGCGTTTTCGACCCGCATGAATATCCGAATCTAATAGCTAATTTACATTGTTTGTCAGAAAGGAATACCGATGAAAAAGCGCACGCGTATCATGATGCTGTCGTTAGGGGTGGTTTTCGGTGGGCTTATTGTATTTAATGTTTTCAAAAGCCTCATGATGAAGTGGTTTTTTGCCCATTACGTTCCTCCTGCTGTTACCGTTTCATCCACAAAAGCTCGCCTACAAAAATGGGAGCCTCGCATTAATGCTGTGGGCAATTTTGTAGCCATCAATGGTGTGGAGGTAAACTCCCAAGCCGCGGGAAATGTGGTGGCCATTCATTTTAATTCAGGACAATATATCAACGAAGGCAACCCGTTAATCGATATTGATGACAGTGTCGACCAAGCTATCTTAAAATCACATCAATCTGAATCAGCATTGCAAGATTTAAATTACAAACGACAAACCGATTTATTAAAACATGGTGCGACATCAGGCTCTATCGTTGATGAATCCCGTGCCAAACTTCTTCAAGCTCAAGCAAATGTTGAAAAAACCGAAGCCACTATTCGCCAAAAACATATCACGGCCCCCTTCTCAGGCCAATTAGGTATTCGACAAGTTAATCTAGGGCAATACATAACCCCAGGCCAAACCTCTATCGTGACCTTACAATCTATGGACCCTCTCTACTTAGAATTTTATCTACCTGAACAGATGTATAAACGCTTACACATCAATCAGGCCATTACATTTTCTGTTGAACAAAATCCAAATGTGCACTTTGCTGGTAAAATAACAGCCATCAATTCAAAAATTGATCCAAATACTCACAATATACAAGTCCAAGCGACAGTACCCAATTGCCCTGCAGAAGCCATGGCATCACCTAAAAAATCCCGATTAGTAACCATCAAAACACAACCCCTAGATGGAACACCAATGATTCTTTGTAATACTGAGGAAAATACTAAACATAAAACGGTTCAATACACTTTTATCCCCGGCATGTTTAGCGCTATAGAAATTGAACAGCCAACACGCCCTGATGTGGTGGTGCTCCCGACCACAGCGATTTCCTATAGCCTTTACGGAAATTCTGTTTACATCATCGAAAAAGATAAAGATGATCAAGAACTTTTAACCGTGAAGCGTGTTTTTGTAGAAACGGGCGATCAACAAGGTAATTACACCGTGATTAATAGCGGCGTAAAAGCGGGCCAAGACGTGGTCAGTTCAGGGGAATTAAAGCTTCAAGATGGCACACGTGTCATTATCAATAACACAATAAAACTCCATGATACTGAAAACCCCGACGAGCTCGGTGAATGATCAGGCGTTGTATCAAGGACACTAAGCTTTTTCAGGATAATTGATGAATTTTACAGACTTGTTTATTAAACGACCCGTGCTTGCTACCGTTGTAAGCCTTCTACTTCTTTTATTTGGTATAAAGTCCATCACAAGCCTTCAAGTCCGACAATTTCCACGCATGAACAGCACCGTCATTACTGTTACCACAAGTTATCCCGGTGCTGATGCAAATTTAATAGCTGGCTTTATCACCACACCGCTTGAAAGTGCTATAGCAAGTGCAGAGGGCATTGACTACATGACCTCTTCAAGCACGCAGGGGCTCAGTACGATTACATTGAATATTAAACTCAACTTTGACCCCCAAATTGCTTTTACCGATGTCATGAGCAAGGTCCAACAAACTTTAAACCAGCTGCCCCCGGAGTCTCAACAACCCATCATTATTAAAACCTCTGATGCCTCTACCGATTTGCTATACATAAGCCTTGATAGCCGTCACATGACGGCTCAACAAATCACAGACTATGCCCTCCGCGTTGTACAACCCCAAATCCAAACTATTGACGGCGTTGCCAAGGCTGAAATTTTAGGTGGAGCCACCTATTCCATGAGGGTGTTTCTAAATCCCATTAAAATGGCAGCGCTCCACGTTGCACCTTCCGATGTTTTTATTGTACTAAAAAGCAATAATTTTCTAACTGCCGCGGGAAGCACCAAAGGAGAATACGTCGCTATTAATATCCGAGCGCAAACAGACTTAAACAACGTTGAGGAATTTAGTAATTTAATTGTCCGTAGCGATAAACAATCCATTGTTCGTCTTCGTGATATTGCCAAAGTGGTTCTTGGGTCCCAAAATTATGATACGAGCGTTACTTTTGATGGTAAAAAGGCTGTTTTTCTAGGTGTGGCTCCCACCCCTACAGCCAACCCATTAACAGTCATCAATGACATTCGGAAAGCTTTTCCAGGCATACAAAAACAATTTCCACCCACGCTCACGGGCACCATTGTTTATGATGCGACTGATTTCATAAGAGCCTCCATACGTGAGGTTATGCACACAATTGTTGAGGCAGCACTCATTGTTATTGTTGTGATTTTTCTGTTTTTAGGATCCATACGCTCGGTTCTCATCCCTATTGTTACTATTCCTTTATCTTTAATTGGTGTGTGTACCTTTTTACTTTTTTTAGGCTACTCCATTAATTTATTGACACTGCTCGCTTTTGTGCTAGCCATCGGATTGGTGGTAGATGATGCTATTGTAGTGGTAGAAAACATACATCGCCATTTAGAAGAGGGAAAAAGCCCCTTAGATGCAGCGATAATTGGCGCTCGAGAAATTGCAACGCCAATCATTGCCATGACCATCACCTTAGCCGCCGTTTACGCGCCTATTGGTTTTATGGAAGGTTTAACCGGTGTATTGTTTAAAGAATTTGCTTTTACACTGGCCTCAGCGGTCATTATCTCTGGCGTTATTGCGCTCACCCTTTCGCCCATGATGTGCTCAAAAATTTTATCTCGCGATATTAGCAATGCTAAATTCGTTAAATTTTTGGACCATAGCTTTAATCAATTAAAAGTCCGTTATCAAAAGGCTTTGCATAGCTTGCTTGAATCACCTGGAATCATGTTGATTTTTGCAGCAATCGTGTTGTTAATGCTACCTTTTTTGTACAATCACACTGCACAAGAAACTGCACCAGAAGAGGATCAAGGCTTCTTTTTTGTAATTGGTACAGCCCCCCAATCTGCAACGCTCAATTACATTGAGGCTTACACCAAACCCTTTAATAAAATTTACCAAAGCTTTCCCGGAGCAGACCATTTTTTTACAATTAATGCCTCTCAACCCGTATCAGGCCTTGTTTTAAAACCCTGGGACAAACGCACTCAAACACAATTTTCCATGAAAGGGCCTTTGCAAACAAAATTAGACCAAATTCCAGGCCTTAAAGTATTTGCAATTACCCCGCCTTCACTGCCAGGCGGCGGAAGTGGAACGCCGATTCAGTTTATTATTAAAACCACTAATGACTTTCAAAGCCTATTGGATGTATCCAACAACCTCATGGAAAAAGCCAGACAAAGCGGTCTTTTTATTTACTTAGATAACACCCTTAAGTTTAATCAACCCGAAATAGCGCTACAAATTAACCGCGCAAAAGCGTCTGACTTAGGCCTTAACATGCAAGCAATTGGTTCCAGTTTAACCAGCGCTCTTTCTGGTGGATATGTAAATTTCTTCAATTTAGAAGGCCGAAGTTATCAAGTTATTCCGCAATTGAATCGAAATTTCCGCTTAAATCCAGAGCAGTTAGGACAAATCTATTTACACACAACAACAGGCGCCATGGTCCCACTTTCAACCGTAGTGACACCCCTTTCCCTCACAAGACCAAACGCTGTATCTCACTTCCAACAATTAAACTCTGCAACCATCCAGGGTGTGATGCTACCTGGAACAACGCTGGGGCAAGGGCTTTCTTTTCTTGAAACGGCGGCTAAAGATGTTTTACCCAAAGGGTTTTCTTATGACTATGCAGGCCAATCGAGACAATTTATTCAAGAAGGTAGCACATTGATATTAGCATTTTTCTTATCGATTATTGTTATTTTCTTGGTTTTATCAGCCCAATATGAAAGCTTTCGCGACCCGTTAATTATTCTTATTAGCGTGCCCATGTCCATTTGTGGCGCGCTCATCCCCTTAAATTTAGGCATGGCGAGCATCAATATTTATACACAAGTAGGTTTAATAACACTCATTGGGCTTATTAGTAAGCATGGTATTTTGATTGTAAGTTTTGCGAATCAATTGCAACGAGATAAAAATTTGGATAAACGAGCGGCTGTTGAAGAAGCAGCTGCTATTCGATTACGCCCTATTTTAATGACAACTGCGGCCATGGTGTTTGGGGTGCTACCCTTATTAATTGCAACAGGAGCAGGTGCTGTAAGCCGCTTTGACATTGGCTTGGTCATTTCATCGGGATTATTGATTGGCACGTGCTTCACCTTGTTCATTGTACCCACAATGTACACTTACCTTGCGGAAAATCACAGAGGTAATAAACAAATGGCATCGCATTGATATAACCGCTATAAAATCGGCAAAATTTTATTTAACCATTTTGGTAAATACCAGCACCATTTACCCATGAGTGCCATGGTTGCCGGGACTAGAAATGTTCGAATCAAAAACGCATCGACAAAAATGGCCACAGCTATCCCCAAACCAAAGGCTTTAACCATCAAGACATCTGCCACCAAGAATGAGCCACAGATAAAAATAACAATAAGAGCTGCACTAGTGATAAGCCGGCTGCTTTTTTCAATGCCAAATACAATGCTCTTTTTATTATCATGATTAGACTCATAAGACTCTTTTATCCGTGTCAGTAAAAACACCTCATAGTCCATTGAGAACCCAAATAAAGCACAGAAAATAATAACCAATAAACTAATGTCCAGCATGCCCTGAGGGTCAAAATTTAATAATTGATGTAAATACCCCTCTTGGAAAACTAAAACCAACGCACCATAGCATGCTGAAAGGCTTAATAAATTCATCACAATAGCTTTTATGGGCAAAAACACCGAGCGCAGTAAAATCAATAAAATCAGATAGGTAAACACTATTATCCATAACAACGCATAGGGCAATACACTGGCAATACGGTTTAACACATCCATGTTTGCAACAGGCGTCCCCATCACTTCCATCGTCAAGCCCTTTTGCATCTTCATTTTTCTCAAATCAGTTATCAAGGTTTTTGTTTCAGGTGAATTTATTGAATATTTACTAACAATATTAATAACCGTTAAATACTGACGCGTGGTTGTTTCTAACAATGTCTTCATGGCATTGGTCATCAAGCTCTTATGGGCAACATACAAAGCGTAGTACTGATTTTTGGTGAGCCGCTTATCAATATTCACAATGCTGGTCACCTGCTCAATGAGTGGATTATCCTGCAGCTTACGCGCTAAATCATATAATTTAGACAAGTTGCCACGGGATAAAATGCCATTAGGCGTGCTTCTTACCAATAAGACGATAGGCGCCAATTCATGCTCATTAAATTTTTCAGCGTATTTATCAAAAAACTGTCGGCTTTCAGAGTGTTGAGGGAAAATGTGGAAATCAGACACACCAAATTTAGCCAATTTGAAAGGATAACCAAGCAACAGTAAGAAGAGAAGAATTGGAAAGAAAAAAACCAAAGGACGCTTCACAACTTTTTCAGCAATCCAGCGCCACGATTCTGAATGAGTCCCTTTGTTTTTCCCCAACCATTTAAGGGACAATAAATTAATTTTTGTGTTTAAGACCGCCAAAATGGCTGGAAGCACCACAACCGCGACCAATACAGCCACTGTAACAGCGGTCACACCACCCACTGCCACTGAAAACAAAATATTAATTGGAAATAAGAAAAGCGCGCTCAAACTTGCAAAAACCGCTATACCACTAAAAAAAATAGCTTTACCAGCAGTCGCCTGTGTCATAGCGATGGCCTCTTTAAAGCTTGAGGTATGGTGCAACTCATCTCGAAAACGACTAATAATAAAAAGAGAGTAATCAAGGCTCAAACATAGCCCTAACAAAAGCGCAATGTTCAATGTAAAAATGGACAAGGTAAACGCGTGACCTAAAAAATAAAGTGTCGTCAGTATCATTAATGCACTACCACCGCCCAAAATAATAGGCAAAACACCCGCAATAATCGACCCAAAAACAATAACCAGGGTGATAATAGCGACAGGCGTGCCAATAAAATCGGCCTTGTATAGATCAAGCTCTGTTTGCTTGTTCACGTTTTCAATAAAAATAGGCTCGCCTCCAAGCAATACATTCATACTAGAAGGTATTCGTATCAATGATTTAAGGTCCACTAATACTTTATCAGTGATAGGATCATTGGTTTTAAGAATAAGAACAGCGTAAGCCGTGTGCCTATCCTTCGATATTTGTTTTTTATTGTGTTCGGGAAAAATGATGTCGTGCTTGATAGGAAACTGGTCGAGTCGAGACAATGATTGTTTTATTTTTTTATTGAAGAGTGGATTGGTCGCGAGCAACGTTTTACTGCTGTAAATAATAAGAATATTGTTATCACTGTTAAATTTTAATTTTTGATTTAAATATTGTTTGGAAATAGCGCTCTTTGATTGTTCATCAACAAATCCTGTGGTTTTAAAGGGTGCGATGATATTGGGAAGAAAGGGAATGCACGCCACAATAAGAAGAACCCACATCACAATAATGTACCATCGAAGTGGATAAATTAATTCGCCCAATTTATAAAACGTGGTTTTCTGCATTCGTTTAAATATCCCTTCGCTTTAATTTGGGATGCTTCCTCAATACTTAAAGCATCATATATGTACATATTAGCATAAATATAAACTAATTGCCCTTTTAGTGAGGACTATAAAAAAACCTCAGCATTCGACGATGATTTATTCCTGGTGAGTATGTTAAAATTCCCGACTTTGATTACCACAGGTTAACTCATGGAAAAGACATACTCTCCCAAAGCCATCGAACAAGCATGTTATACAACATGGGAAAACCAGCATTATTTTGAGCCCCAAGGTGATGGCAAAGGTTACTGCATTATGTTACCGCCCCCTAATGTTACGGGCAGCCTGCACATGGGGCACGGGTTTCAACACACCTTGATTGATACGTTAATTCGCTATCAACGCATGATGGGTGCGCGCACCTTATGGCAACCAGGAACAGACCATGCGGGGATTTCCACACAATTGGTCGTGGAAAGGCAGCTCGAAAAAGAAGGATTATCCCGTAAGGACATGACCCGTGAAGAATTTTTAGACCGTGTTTGGCAATGGAAAGAAGAATCAGGTAGCGAAATTACTCGCCAAATGCGACGCATTGGTTCTTCAGCAGCCTGGTCACGTGAACGCTTCACAATGGATGAAGGCCTATCTCTTGCCGTTCAAAAAGTGTTTGTTCAATTGCATGATGAGGGGCTTATTTACCGGGGAACGCGTTTAGTCAATTGGGACCCTAAGTTAGGCACGGCCATTTCCGATTTAGAAGTGATTTCTGAAGAAGAGCCAGGCTCACTTTGGCATATTCGGTACCCTATTATGGATTCAGAAGAGTCTTTGATTGTTGCAACCACACGCCCTGAAACGTTGCTCGGAGACAGTGCCGTTGCGGTTCACCCCGAAGACCCCCGTTACCAACATTTGATTGGTAAATATGTTCATTTGCCCTTATGTGACCGCATTATCCCCATCATTGCCGATGAGTATGTCCTCCAAGAATTTGGAAGCGGTTGTGTAAAAATAACTCCTGCACACGATTTTAATGACTATGAAGTGGGCAAGCGCCACCAACTGCCACAAATGAGCATTCTCACGAAGAAAGCAACCATCAATAAAAATGCGCCTATACGTTATCAAGGAATGGACCGTTTTGCAGCGCGAGAACTTATTCTTAAAGATTTAGAAAAAGCCGGGTTGTTGGTGAAAACAGAGGCCCATACTCTAAAAATCCCTCGTGGGGAAAAATCAAACGTCATTATTGAACCTTTACTGACAGACCAGTGGTATGTAAAAACCAAACCTCTAGCCCAACCCGCTATTGATGCCGTAAAAAAAGGTACCATTCGCTTTACACCTGAAAATTGGACCAAAACCTATTTTCAGTGGATGGAAAACATTGAAGATTGGTGTATTAGCCGTCAATTGTGGTGGGGGCATAGAATTCCTGCCTGGTATGACAGTCAGGGACACGCCTATGTGGGTTATAGTGAAAATGATGTCCGTTTCAAATACAAATTGGATGCATCGGTAACTCTCAAGCAAGATGAAGATGTGCTAGACACATGGTTTTCTTCAGCTTTATGGCCATTTTCAACACTGGGATGGCCTGAACGCACCACAGAATTAGAGCAATTCTACCCCACTTCTGTGCTCTTCACAGGCTTTGATATTATTTTCTTCTGGGTAGCCCGGATGATCATGATGGGCCTTAAATTCACAGGAAAAGTGCCTTTTAAAGAAGTCATCATTACCGGGTTGATTTGTGACAGCGAAGGCAAAAAAATGTCTAAATCTAAAGGCAATGTGCTCGATCCTATCGATATCATTGATGGAATAGACCAAGAGAGCCTCGTTGCCAAGCGCACCAGCAACCTTGTACTGAATTCCGTACGAGACAAAATAGCCAAAGCCACTCGCAAAGAATTTCCTGAGGGTATTCAAGCCTTTGGTACAGATGCCTTACGCTTTACGTTCTGTTCACTCGCATCCAATGCGCGCACTGTCCGCTTTGATTTAGGGCGCGTGGAAGGTTATCGTAATTTCTGTAATAAATTATGGAACGCTGCACGCTATGTGTTGATGAGCACAGATGAAGAGCACATTGATTTTGGAGATGGTGCCTTTCAATACAGCCCAGCAGATCATTGGATTCTCTCTCGTTTGCAAAGGACCATTGCCCTTTGTCATCAACACTTTGCCACTTATCGCTTTGATTTATTAGCAAACACATTATACGAATTTGTTTGGCATGAATATTGTGATTGGTATCTTGAGCTTTCTAAACCCGTACTTTATGACAAAGAAGCCTTAGGCGCCATGAAGCGTGGAACGCGTTATACGCTGGTCCATGTGCTTGATCAAATTCTTAAGCTTCTGCACCCACTCATGCCGTTTATTACTGAAGAAATTTGGCAACGAGCCATCAACGTGATGGGTGAGAATGGTGAGAGCATCATGCTTAGTCAGTACCCAACCGTTAATGAAAAATTTATTAATGAGCCCATTGAAGAAGAATTAGAGTGGTTAAAACAAATAGTCCAATCCATTCGCACGATTCGCAGTGAAATTTCAATTAGCCCAGCCAAAGCTATTCCACTTAAACTAAAAAATGTCTCTCCTGCAATGCAAGAACGTGTGAACAAGTACTCACGGACCTTAATGTCATTGAGCAAATTAACCTCTGTTGTTTGCCTAACGCCTGAAGAAACAGTTCCTGTGTCAGCTACTGCCGTAGTGGGGGATATTGAATTGCTCATTCCAATGGCTAATTTAATCGATAAAGATGCTGAATTAGGACGTCTTGGAAAAGAAATCGCTAAATTGGATAAAGACATTATTTTTATCGAAAGCAAACTGAATAATCCTAAATTTACCGATAAAGCACCTGCTGAAATTATCAGTAAAGAACAAGAAAAATTAGGGCAAGCAAAACTCACTAAAGAAAAATTATTGCATCATCAAGCGACAATTAACTCACTGTAACGTGAGGTGTTGTCAGCAGGACAAGAGCATGATTTGCCCTGTTAATCAAAGAAATTTTGTAACCGTTCAGTGCGCCAAGCAAAGCTTGGCGCACTGAACGGTTACAAATACTATAAGTCAAAACGAATATAGTCCCGCTTAATAGATTCCCGAGTGAGGGTAATGCCGAACTTAGCAAGATTTTTTCATCATCGGTGTTCCATCCTCTTCTTCCATTGCTGGCTCCTCTTCCATAGGTTCTGGCGTAGTAGAGGCAAAGATACTCATAGTGCTTAGCAAACTGGCTGTTGCAGCATTATGGATAACCTTGACCTTAAGGCAGGCATCCCAATTTGTATAAGACAATTCGCTGGCGTGTGTCGCAAACTTATCCCTTTCATCTAAACGTAGACGCTTTAAAGCAACGACAGTAAGGCTAATATCTTCGTTAAATTGCCCATCGTAAGTTTCATTTAAAAACTGAGCCATTGTTTGAATGAGCGCGCTTTGTTGTTTTGGGTTTATATTAAGTTCTTTTAATATCTCTACGGCAGTTAGACGCTCTTCGTACTCAAGATCATCATCTTGAATATCATCCCAAGCTTTTTTAAATTTACCACGATTGCCTAGATTAATAGCGGCTTTAAAATGCTCGCGCACCAACTCATTAAGTTTTTGTTCAACAATGTCCGGTGTTAAAAAGGTTAAAAGCGGGTGCCCTGACATCGATTGAAGCAAGCGTTTTTTAACACCAGAAAAACAACTGGGACGGTCCCCCTCTAAATCGTCATATTCTTCCATTAACAATTCACCAAATTCATTTAAAAGAGGCTTGCCCTCGGCATCCACTTTAACGCGCTGGACATCCCAATTATGAGCGCGTCCAATAAACACTAATTCATTAATGAACTGCTCTAAACGAGCGCCAATTGCACAGCCATCACAGGGTTTTATATGCTCATCTGATGCCGCCAAAAATAACATCGCTATAAGAGGCTCATAGCCATCAAAATTGGCCCAACGCTCAGCGCCATTCGAATTTACATATGACGCGTTACTGTGTATCCATGGGTTAGGCTTTAACAAATATCGAAAAGCAGTATGGTCTTTATGTTGATAATAAGCTTCAAGCGCACGTTGGTGTTCGGTAGACTGCCCTTCCACACCGCTTTTGCAAAGCTCTAATGCCTTAAAATCTATCCAATGCATGGGTAAATCAATCGTGACACCCGCATCTGAGACAATTTGAGCAGGCTTTTCTTTATAGCGCGCGCAAAGGGTGCTTCGTAAATTATCCATAATAACGGGAACAGTTAATTCTTTTAATTGGACGTCATAATGATCTGTTGCCCGTTGCAAGAAGTTTTTCTCAGCAGTGCTTAATGCTTTTATTGAGGATTCACTGTCTTCGGTTGGCCGTGTTTTGTAATAATTGTTTTCTTCTGCTAAAACCTGAACTGCGGGAATAGCAATTAACAATCGAGCGGCATCTAAGTTTCGAATATTTAGAGCGAGACAAAGTAATTCATTGTCCCGTTGAAATTTAGCGGCACGGTGTAACAAAAAGTTCACTGACGGGATGTTTATTAATCTTTGCAGATCATCAAATAGTGATGAGTCATTACGGCGAATTAGGTTTCTTATGATGTTAAAAGATAATATTGACTCATTAGCATCCTCAATATCGAATACACCGTTAGGATTTTTTTCTTCAAAAGACAACTGCGCTTCTTTTAGATCCAATAATTTTTCTGCTACAAAGGGTATAATGTATTTATTATATGTGTCTAGATACTTGTCTATAAGAGAAAATACAGCAGGAATGCTAAGAGCCGACTTAATCACCTGAGGATGATTATTTGCAGTAGCCCATTGAAACAAATGATTTATAACATCTAAGTGATCATTTTGAGCAGCCCATTGAAGTGCTTTAGACAGGTAACTAAGCGACAGAGACCTTAAATAACTATCGAGTGAAGGAGCATTACTCTCAATTTGTTCTTTCAGCTTTGAACAAAAATCAGGTATACTAACTTCATCATCGCCATTTTCAAATTTTAAGCGACGAATAGACAGTCCACTAGCAGTAAACGCCTCAACCTCTTCGCCGTTTTCTTGCAGAAAAAACGGCCGCCTGCCTTCTTGACGAACATCAAGAACCCTCGGAACATCGTCACCATTAGCAAATTTTAAGCGACGGCTACTCAGTGTGGCAGCAGTAAAAACCTCAATCTCTTCGCCGTTTTCTTGCAGAAAAAACCACCGCCTGCCTTCTTGACGAACATCAAGAACCCTCGGAACATCGTCACCATTAGCAAATTTTAAGCGACGGCGCTGAGAATTGAACATATAATGATCCCCGAAATAACACAAAGAATTATTGTACATTAAATAAACCTTAAGATCAATATTGAATCAAAAAATGCGCAAAAAATTAAAATTCATTATTTACACAATCAATATTTCACAATTAAGCGGGACTACATTCGTTTTGACTGATAGGACCTGTTTACAATTCACATTGGTAACCACATAAACCCGCAGGCCAACGCCACCATAGACGCATAATTTCTTTTCAATTTATCGTACCTTGTCGCTATGGAGCGAAAAGGTAGTGTTTAAATAACTGTGTCATCTCTTTTAACTTGTTATAATTTTAACACTTAAAAGAGGTGCACATGAGTAAGAATAAAAAGATAGATTTATCCAATTTTGATTTCAATGATTTTAACAGGACTTACGAAAAACTCATCAAGATGGAAGGCTTTTGTAGTTCATTAATCCAGTCACTTGAGGTGAATTGCGCTCCCTGAACAGTATTGAAAATTTAGATAGTGCGGGTCGTTGTAACCAATTTCAGAAAAATATTCCAGTACTTTCAGTGACGATGAATATAGACTGAATAGATAAAGAGGAGGAGTATAGATTACATTATTAGCGTTAGATAAAAGCGGAATTCAAATTGTGCTATGAAAAAAAATGATTATTTAAGTGTTTCCGCTGAGGGTTTTCATCGCATTTCCTATAACGAATGGGGGAAGTCTAGTTTAAAGCCTCCTGTGTTTTGTGTGCATGGTTTTTTAAGAAATAATCATGATTTTGATGCGCTCAGCTATTTTTTAAGCCAAAACAAACGCCATGTATACTGCCCTGATCTAGCGGGCCGTGGCGATAGTGACTGGTTTAAAAACCCATCTCATTACACGTTTGAACAATATATTGTTGATATGACAACTCTTATCGCAAAATCGACTGCAAAATCCGTGGACTGGATTGGTACCTCTTTAGGCGGTTTAATCGGTATGATGATGGCCGCCATGCCCAACACCCCCATTGCACGTTTGGTTTTAAATGACATTGGTCCACAAGTGCCGCTTGCAGCACTCAAAAACATGGCAAATTATGTCAATGTTAATCCCTCTTTTTTCAACAAAGAGGAAGCTGTTCTTTACTACAAAACACTCTATAAAGATTTTGGCAATTTAAGTGAGTCAGAATGGCTAACATTTACAGAGCACAGCATTAAAGAGCGCCCTTCTGGGCTTTTGGTTCCCAAATGTGACCCTGCTATCTTGCACAATAAAACCCATGTGCAATTTTTTTGGGAATTGCTCCACCATCCACATAAAGCCTTAGAAGGCATTTTTTACGATGTTGATTTATGGTCCGTTTGGCAAAAAGTAACGTGCCCTGTTTTAATCATTCATGGCCGACACTCAGAATTTTTACTACCAAAACACATCATGAATATGCAAAAAACGCATCCGTTTACAGAAGTGATAGAAATTGAGGACGCAGGGCACGCACCCGCTTTGCTTAGAGCGGAAGAACATGAAAAAATTGCCGCATGGCTAGAGAAAACATCTGCTTAAGGGAACTTATCTGCAAACGCGCCTATCTATCCAAACAGCCAACATCAATGTTGATAATACGCCTAAAAAAACACCGGCAGTTTGCCATTCAATACCTACGAGCCTTAATGCATCGGGGCTGTGCATCAGCGAAAAAGGAATAGCAAGAAACACATCAATAAGTGCAGAGCCTGCCACAAGCCCACAAGCAATCAGTGTGCCAATTTGCTTACGTTGATTTTCTGCAGCTTTTTCTAACTTCTTTTTAGATAAATGCCATTCCACAAATTTTGCAATCATCCCCCCCAAAAACAACGGAAAAGAAGAAGACAAAGGTAAATACATCCCAATGGCTATCCCCAAAACAGAGAGCTGTATAAAGCGTTGTAATTTAAACACACGATTGCATATGATAATGGTTAAGATAATGACAGCCCCTACTAACATCATTGCCCATGGCAAACTATGGCTAAACACCGCCTCTGTTACCGCAGCTAAAAGGGCTGCCGTAGGCGCTGGCAACGACTGCGAAATATCCATTCCTTCGTGTGGCATAATGCCTGCAATGCCATAAACATTAAATAGCAACTGCATGACAGGAGGTATAACAATAGCAGAAACCACAACACCAATCAGCAACATCACTTGCTGTTTCCATGGTGTCGCGCCCACCAATTGGCCTACTTTTAAATCTTGGGTGTTATCATTAGCAATAGCGGCAATACCAGTAACCACCGAACCAATGATAATGGTCATTGCCTCTGCGGCTTTAATTTGTGAATGGCTTAAGGGTAACGGCACAACTGTATTGATAATACTTAACAATAACCATGCAGCAAACAATATGCCGGCTATCACTACGGAACTTCCAGGGCTTGCCGTAACGCCGACCATGCCTGAAAAATAAGCTGTAATCACCGAAAATAAAAACCCGATAATCAATACATACAACACCATGCCAAATATTAGTGTTGGAGCATAATCCCCATCAAGTCCGGCTTGTCGCAATGGAAAAACAAATTGAAAAAATAAAAACAATACTGCCGCCATAATAAAAATACCGATCAAAATAAAAGGCATGGGAATATCTCTATCCGTGCGCGGCAATTGTAAATTCACGTGATTTTTTACCATAAACGCTCGAAAAGACACAACCATGCTATTCATCAATGGCTTGACTAATTTAATAAAAGTCCATGTTCCCGCACATAACATCGCCCCAATACCAAGGTAGCGCATTTCACTGTTCCATAGCAAAATCGCGGCTTTTTGGGGTGCATGATGTAGTAAAAATTCAGGGTAAAATTGGCTTACAACCGGGAGTGCAATTAGCCAAGAAATGACCGCACCTAGAAAAATACTTAATGCCATTTCACGGCCCACCAAATATCCAGCACCGATCATGGTTGCAGAAAAGCCTGCGCCAATCCCAAACAACGATTTCTTGGCTGTAAACCAATAGGTCCAACTGCTAGCAATGACTTTAAACCCAACCTGCAAAATCTCAAGCACAGCACCTATAGCGCCGCCTAAAAAAATGTCCCAAATACCAACTTTTTCTGTTGAAGACTTCAATACCTCAGCAATAGCGCGTCCCTCAGGAAATTTTAAAATAGGCTCATTCACCAACACACGGCGCAACGGAATTGAAAATAAAACCCCTAAAATGCCACCACAAGCCGCAATAAAAAAATTAGTGATATAATCAAACCCATGCCAATACTCAATAATAATAAGAGCTGGAATGGTATAGACGATACCGCCTGCCACGGCTTCTCCAGCAGATGCTGCAGTTTGTACGGCGTTGTTTTCAAGAATAGACGGATTTTTAAAAAGACGTAAAATTCCCATGGAGATAATTGCCGCAGGAATAGAGGCGGAGGTTAAAATGCCAAGTTTCAAAGCAAGGTACGCATTAGACATAGCTAAGAGCATGGTAAGCAAAATGGCTAACAAAATACTGCGTAACGTCAATTCAGCCACTTTTTCATCTGCACCGACAAAAGGCACTCTATCACTCATTCCATCATTCCTCATGAGACACCCACTTTCCCGCTACCATTCTTTTATGAGAAAGAGGGTAACCAAAGTGGTAACACAATTGTGAGCAGTCTTTAATAGACCAAAGGATTAAATCCGCATCCATACCCGCTTGAATTACCCCCTTATGCGCACTGATACCCAACGCCCTGGCTGCTTGATACGTTACCGCACTTAAAACTTCAGGCACCGTTAATCCAAAAAATTGACACGCCATGCTCATCATTAAACGAAGGGACGTGGTCGGTGAAGAGCCTGGATTACAATCTGTAGCGATAGCAATCCCAACGCCTGCCTGACGCAATAAATCAACTGGGGGTTTTTTTGTTTCACGCAAAAAATAATAGGCCCCTGGCAATAACACCGCCACGGTGTTTGCTTCAGCCATTGCCATAGCTCCAGCCTCATCAAGATACTCTAAGTGATCACAAGACAACGCCTTGTAACGTGCAGCCAATATTGAAGCACCCATATTAGACAATTGTTCCGCATGGCATTTAATGGGTAACGATAGTGCACTTGCGCATTTAAACAATTGCTCCATCTCTTTAAGTGAAAAAGCAATGGACTCACAAAAAACGTCTACCGAATCAGCAAGTCCTTCCTGAGCAACAGCA
The DNA here is from genome assembly GCA_964442495.1 of uncultured Legionella sp. GTDB lineage: Bacteria > Pseudomonadota > Gammaproteobacteria > Legionellales > Legionellaceae > CAYTZN01. The sequence goes on from CAYTZN010000005.1 coordinate 29,431, forward strand.
GGCAATACCGTTTTACAAAGATAATCAATATAAGCTTGAGATTGCCCTTTAAATTCAGGAGGAATTGCGTGAGCACCTAAAAAAGTGGTTTTTACCTGAACCCCGCTCTGCTCACCTAATTGGCGAGCGACTCGCAAAATTTTCAGTTCATTTTTCAAATCCAAGCCATATCCTGACTTGATTTCTACGCTACTAACACCCTCGGCACGCATTGCCAAAAGCCTCGGTAAAGATTGCTGTAGTAACATCTCAGAAGAAGCCTTTCGGGTAGCATTCACGGTTGATAAAATGCCACCTCCATTTTTTGCTATATCCGCATAGGAAGAGCCACCTAAACGCAATTTAAACTCATCCGAGCGATCGCCCGCGTAAACCAAATGCGTATGACAATCAATGAAACCAGGTGTAATCAATTGATCATGGCAGTCTTGGGGAACAAGCACCGCGTCAGTAAGATATTCAGTAGGTAGAGCCTCCCTGCTTCCACACCACTGAATACGGCCTTCGGCGATAACCAATGCTTGACCTGAGTGTTGATGACCCAAACTATCAATGGTTGTCGCATTGATCAAAACCATATCACTGCCTTGCATCAATCACTCCTCCAACCGCGGGACAACCTGAGGGAAACGAAGCCATGCTGCATGATGGCTTTCATCATAAATATCCCACTCTTTGGAAATGTAATGAGATGCATCAACGTCTAATAATAGCCAACATAAAAACGTAGCCACTGTCTCTGGTTGAATTAATTGCTTTGTATTGTAGAGGCATTTAAAAAAATCCACCTTATCCGCATCCATGGAGCCCGCTGTACGAATTTGAGCCTGCATAGCAGTATCAATAATGCCAGGCATAACACTCGCAAAAGCAATTTCGTTTGACTCCAGTTGCCAACAGCGGGTAAGCATCGATAACGCAGCTTTTGATACACAATAGGCCCCCCAACCCGCCACAGGAAAATGTGCAGCCCCCGATCCGATGTGTAAAACACGACCGCCGATTAATTTATCTTGCAATAATTGGGTTAAAAAAAGAGGGGCTTCCAAATTGATAGAGATAACCTGTTGAAAAGCATCTTCGTCAATTTGAGCAAGAGGAACAATAGGATCAATAACACCCGCATTATGAATCAGTGCGTCTATTTTATTAACATCTTTTAAAGCATCATCAATCTGCTGACGCCCATCAAGTGTTGAAACATCTGCAGAGACATATTGAATCAAAGGAGAGTAGCTCGCTGTGTTTTTTAAAGAATGCTCTTGACGGCCAACAATAAGAACGTCCTTATCAAGCGCGGCCAGTGCATGAGCTAGCGCCTTACCAATTCCGCTTCCGCCTCCAGTAACAATAAACACAAAGCCCCTCAACTCAGTGATTTAAATATTTGCAGATAATAACAGACCTAACCCCACTTGGCACTCATCGTGCAGCGGTAGATGAAGACTCGATAAATAAGGTGCATATTGACATCGTTTAAAGGGTTCTCAATAATGCGTTTCATTACAAGCCAGGACACAAGGCCTTTGTATCATGCTTAAACTACTTCATTATGAAACCACAACCCCTTCTTTGTGGAAAGGGCGAACAGACAGTCTGCCTCATGAGCGCTTTTTTCAGCACGTTCAATGTGTCGATATCCGCACTTCTTCTCTAAACAATAAATCCCAAATAGCCTTCGCAGGGTTTTGTTCTGATGAAGGTATTCAGCGAAATGAAGGACGACTTGGGGCTAAAAAAGGGCCCTATCAGTTACGTCAGCAATTGGCTAAATTAGCTTGTCACAGTAAAACGTCATTTCTAGATGTGGGTAATGTGGTTTGCGATGATGGTGATCTTGAAACGGCCCAAAAAGAATTTGCTAAATTAATTCACCACTGCCATCAAGAGGGGATTAAAACCATTGCCTTTGGTGGTGGGCACGAAATTGCATGGCCGCATTTTCAAGGACTCCTACCCCACTATCCTAAGCTCGGGATTATTAATATAGATGCCCACTTTGATTTACGCCCACTCCCACCCTCTCAATTAGGCACATCAGGAACTCCCTTTTGGCAAATTCATCAGCATTGTGAAGCATTGAAACAACCGTTTGGCTATTGTTGTCTTGGTATTCAACCTGCAGGAAACACCCGTAGTTTATTCAAGCGAGCTCGAGAACTAGGTGTTAATTATTTAACAGCAGAACAAATCAACCTAGAAAGCCTTGCTTGGCAAACAGCTTTTCTTAATGATTTTATGCGGCAATATGATTATTTGTATTTAACCATTTGCCTTGATGCGTTTGCTGAGAGCGCAGCCCCAGGGGTCAGTGCGCCCCAACCGCTCGGCTTAAGCCCATGGCAGGTGCTTCCCCTGTTGAAATACATCGCGCAAACTGGCAAAGTTGTAGGTATTGATATTGCAGAGCTCTCTCCCCCGCTTGACAACGAGCAGAAGACATCGCGGCTTGCAGCGGTTATCATAGCTGAGTTATTAAATTTAAAGGAATACACGAATGAATAAAACCCTACTTTCCACCGCTTTATTAAGCTTATTGTGTTCAACAAGCCATGCAGATACAACCCCTCCATCAACAACAACGACCAGTACAGTTAGCACCACAACGTCAGCGCCTACAACACTAACAACACCTGCAGCCACCGCTCCCACGACCACTGTAACGACCACCACGAGTGCTCCCACACCTCAAGCTGTCATCGATTGCAAATACCGACTGCCTGCAGAAACCACAACAGTTGAACAGTCTTTAATTTTGACCTGGGCTAAACAAGCGGCAGTTCAGTCTTTTGATTTTGACCCAGCCACCATTGATACAGAGCTCTTAACACTCAAACCTTGCTATACAGATCAAGGTTGGCAAGGATTCAATGATGCCTTAAAAAAATCCGGTAATATTGATGCCATTAAATCGCAGCATTTAACAGTAAGTAGCCAAGTTGATGGCGACGTGATGATTAATCCTGTTAAAGATAACCAATGGAAAGTATCCGTGCCCTTACAAGTGGTTTATCAAAATGACAAAGAAAAATTGACCCAACTTTTAGGTGTCGATTTAGTCATTGGGCGCAAAATTTCGGGCGACCTAGGCATCATGCAAATGATTGCTACCCCACGCCAAGCCCCAACAGGCGAGCCTGTGCCCGCTAACCCAGTAGAGCAGCCAATGCCCACAACGGATAACGCCGTTCAAACGCAACAGGTACCTACCCCAGCGACCACACAACCCGCAAACGCCCCTGCATCACAAAATGCTCCAGCGGTTAATCCAACAGCAGCCGCAGCAACAGGGACCACAGCCACCATGCCAACACCTGGCGCAACGGTGAATCCAACACCTGGAAGCAATCAACCCGCCACACCAGCACAACCTTAACACAGCTGAGCAACATCGGAGCTAAAATACCCGGTGTTGCTTTAACCCCACCAAGCCTACACCTAATATTGTCGATTAAAATTTAAATGACACATTTTTTGTGTTAGTGAAAGGTATATATCTTGGCTTTCCGTGACATCTATAGATCTTGTGGATACCGCTGACAAGCAGCGGTATGTAGAGGCAATTATTTAAAATTCAATTGACTACACCTGCATTTTTGATGCAACGCCTATGCTGCTTCACAACGGGAAATACATCAAATAGGATCAGCATCCCCGTCTTCATCTTCATACGACAATATTGTTACTTGTGTACCAATCGTGATGAATTGCTCGTTTAACCATTTTGCCGCACTGGGAAACACTCGCACACAGCCATGGCTAGAGTTGTACGGTGGCACTTCAAACGCCGCATGAATGGTAAACCCTCGGTAAAAGTACATGCAATAAGGCATTTTAGCGCCACCCGTTGTTTCCACGGGGTACTCACCTGATTTACACTCTAGCCCACGCTTGTTATAAACGCGAAAATTTCCAGTTACGGTTCTGCATTGCTTACCAACATCCTCACAGAAATCTTTACCACCCGAAGCACTGCCTGTCATCACACGCCGACCATCTTCATCGTAAGCCGCCCATGCAGACGCTTTGGGGTCAAAAATAAACTGTTTTTTTCCTGTCCCTATGGTCTGAGCAGGGTAATAATCTCTACCACGTTTATCCTTTAAATAATGAATAGTTTTATGAACCACGCCATTATCATCAGCCATTAACCCGGAATCGTCGATATCAACGTCCATACAGGCAGTAAGGCCGAAAGTAAACACTAAAACCAATACTAACTTATACATGGAGCACTATCCTTTATAAAAAATAAACCAGAGCAAAAGCACGCCAGCCAAAATCGACGAGACTTATCGCTGAATGACTTAACCACATTTTCAACGACCCGCAACCTTATCATTACCCACAAATCGGTGTCATGTAGTTTGTCTTTCCCGCAAAGGCGAGAATCTATCTATATACTGATCCATTGGCACGGTTTTGAAATGGATTCCCGCCTTCGCGGGAATAACAAACCCAAGCAGAATCGTTGAATCTAGCTGCATTGCTAGATACCCCGCATAAAGCGCGTCTAGTTGGTAACCACGATCAGCAATGCTCTGTCTCTAAAAACAAACGTCCTCTTCTTAAAAAAGAGAACGTTAAATATTAAAACTACGCTTGCAAACGTCGATATTTTATCCTTGAAGGACGGTTTGCTTCATCACCTAAACGACGCTTTCTATCTTCCTCATAGTCACTGTAATTCCCTTCTATAAATGTCACCTGAGAATCGCCTTCAAAAGCCATAAGATGTGTACATATCCTATCTAAAAACCAACGGTCATGCGAAACCACAATCGCACAGCCTGGGAAGTTCAAAATAGCATCTTCCAGTGCACGCAAAGTTTCCACATCCAAATCATTGCTTGGCTCATCGAGTAACAATACGTTGCCACCGCTTTTGAGCAATTTAGCCAAATGCACACGGTTTCGCTCCCCACCAGACAATTGGGAAACTTTCTTTTGTTGATCAGCGCCTTTAAAGTTAAACCGACCGACATAAGCGCGTGATGGCATTTGAAAAGATCCTACTTGCATGATGTCATGGCCATCTGAAATTTCTTGCCAAACAGTCTTACTATCGTCCAAGTGGTCGCGCATTTGGTTAACATAAGCAAGTTTTACAGTCTCACCTATCCTAATTTCACCTTTATCAGGTGTTTCTTGCTGTGTGATCATTTTTAAAAAGGTTGATTTTCCCGCACCATTAGGACCGATAATGCCAAGCACCCCACCTTTGGGCAAATGAAAATTCAAATCATCAAACAACATTCTTTCAGCAAAACCCTTCTGAAGATGAATGCCCTCTAAAACCAAATCACCCAATCGCTCGCCGGGTGGAATATACAATTCGTTTGTTTCATTGCGTTTTTGAAATTCTTTTGAATTCATTTCTTCAAATCGTGCAAGACGTGCTTTATTTTTAGCATGCCGACCTTTAGGGGACGTTCTCACCCACTCAAGCTCTGCTTTAATGGCACGTTGATGAGAAGCCTCCTGCTTTTGTTCCCTATCAAGTCGTTCATTTTTTTGCTCAAGCCATGCTGTATAATTGCCTTTATAAGGAATACCTTCCCCTCTATCGAGTTCTAATATCCATTGCGCGGCATTATCCAAAAAATACCTATCGTGCGTGATTGCAACCACAGTCCCTGTAAATTCTTCTAAGTAATGCTCAAGCCATGCCACACTCTCTGCATCCAAGTGGTTGGTTGGCTCATCGAGTAATAACATATCAGGGTTCGATAATAATAAACGGCACAAGGCAACACGGCGACGCTCCCCCCCTGACAACACACTAACTTTAGTGTCCCAATCAGGCAAACGCAGTGCATCGGCGGCGATTTCTAATTTACGGTCAAGATCCCATCCACCACCCGTTTCAATAACATGTTGTAATTCACCTTGCTCTGCCAACAGCGAGGTCATTTCATCATCACTCATGGGCTCTGCAAAACGCATGCTAATGGCATCAAATTGCTCTAATTTGCTTTTTAAATCAGAGACAGCTTCCTCAACCACTTCACGAACTGATTTATTCAAATCTATTTCTGGCTCTTGTGCCAAATAACCAATTTTGATGCCTGGTGCAGGCCGTGCCTCACCTTCAAAATGTGTATCAACACCTGCCATGATGCGTAAAAGTGTAGATTTACCTGAGCCATTCAATCCTAAAACACCAATTTTTGCTCCTGGCAAAAAACTCAAAGAAATATCTTTTAAAATAAACCGTTGGTTCTCTACAATTTTAGACACGCGGTTCATTGTGAAAATATATTGCGACATAACTACTCCATCTTACTGCACATTAATACGTTCAAACGTTATGACCAATCAAGAATAATTTTACCTGATTGTCCCGACGCCATGATCTCAAACGCCTGTTGAAAGTCTGCCACTGGAAAATGATGTGTTATCACCAGAGATAAATCTAAACCACTTTGTAACATGGCTATCATTTTATACCATGTCTCAAACATTTCCCGTCCATAAATCCCTTTGACCACCAATCCTTTAAATATAACTTTGCTCCAATCCATCGGCGTTTCATGTGGAGGAATACCAAGCATTGCTATGTGTCCACCATGGTTCATGGCATCAACCATGTCCCTGATTGCCGAAGGATTTCCAGACATTTCGAGGCCAACATCAAAGCCTTCCGTCATTCCGAGTTCCGCCATCACGTCTTGAATGGATTGCTCTTTTACATTGATAGCACGTGTAGCACCCATTTGACGCGCCAATGCTAAACGGTGTTCATTCACATCAGTGATCACTACATGGCGCGCACCAATGTGCCGAAGAATAGCAACCGCCATGATACCGATGGGGCCTGCGCCAGTGACCAAAACATCTTCCCCAACCACATTAAATGCAAGCGCACAATGAGCGGCATTTCCGAAAGGGTCAAGAATAGCTGCTTCATCTGCTGTAATGTTATCAGGTAGCGCTAAAACATTGCTTGCCGGCAAGGACAAATATTCAGCGAAACAACCAGGACGGTTTACACCAACACCTAACGTATTACGACATAAATGCCGCTTACCCGCTCTACAATTTCGACATAAACCACACGTAATATGACCTTCGCCTGAAACACGCTGCCCCCGATGCAAACCCTTTACTTCAGAGCCAATCTCAACAATTTCACCATAAAACTCATGGCCTACGGTCATGGGCACAGGGATAGTAGCTTCTGCCCATTTATCCCATGCATAAATATGAATATCAGTCCCACAAATTGCTGTTTTTTTAATGGCGATCAATACATCATTCACGCCATACTCTGGCATGGGAACGTCTTCCATCCAAATACCCGGTTCACGCTTCGCTTTAACTAACGACTTCATACTGATCCCTTCCTAATTAAATAATATGTAACTCACGGCCTACTTTTTCAAAAGCAGCTAATGCTTTATCTAAATGATGCGTTTCATGGGCAGCTGACATTTGAGTACGAATACGAGCCATCCCTTTTGGAACCACAGGAAATGAAAAACCAACCACATAAATTCCTTCCAGTAACAACAATTCAGACATACGGCCCGCAATTGCTGCATCACCCAACATGACGGGAATAATCGCATGTTCACCCGGAATAAGAGTAAAACCTAATCGGCTTAAGCCTTGACGAAAATATTGACTATTGGATTTAAGCTTTTTCACCAATTGATTGTCACGCTCTAATAGCTCAAGAACAGTAAGTGACGTTTTTGCAATGACAGGCGCTAACGTGTTCGAAAAAAGATAGGGCCGTGAGCGTTGGCGTAGCCACTCCACAATAACGCTATTGGCAGACGTATAACCACCAGAAGCGCCGCCTAAAGCCTTGCCTAACGTGCCCGTTAGAATATCAATACGAGACGACACTCCAAAATGCTCTGGCGTTCCACGACCAGTTTCACCCATAAACCCCACAGCATGGGAGTCATCGACCATGACCATCGCGTCGTATTTATCCGCCAAGTCACAAATAGCAGGCAAATTAGCCAGTATGCCGTCCATCGAAAACACACCATCTGTTGCAATCAAGCGAAAACGTGCATGTTTAGCCGCAATCAGTTGTGTTTCTAAATCTACCATGTCGTTATTTGCATAACGAAAACGTTGTGCTTTGCAGAGCCGTACACCATCAATAATACTGGCGTGGTTTAAAGCATCACTTATAACTGCATCTTCAGGCCCAAGCAGGGTTTCAAATAAACCTGTGTTGGCATCAAAACATGAGGAATATAAAATGGTGTCTTCCTTACCGAGAAACGTGCTTATCTTTCGTTCAAGTAATTTGTGCGGCGTTTGAGTCCCGCAAATGAAGCGCACAGAGGCCATACCATAACCATAGGTATCCAAAGCACGCTGACCTTCTGCAATAAGATCAGGATGATTAGCAAGGCCTAAATAGTTGTTAGCACAAAGATTAATAACACTGTGTTCATTCACATGAACCATGGCTTGTTGTTGACTGGAAATAACACGTTCGGGTTTATATAGCCCCTCATCCTTGATTTTAGTTATTTCATCTTGCAAAAAATCAATGAATCGATCATGCACAACGCTCTCCTCGAGACTCAATAAATTCGGCGATAATATCAAATTTTACACAAATCCACTACGAAATAATCGCACCTTTTCTCATTTCTTGCTAAACTCTCTGCTCCGTTTTAACCTGGCATAGCATTTTGGATGATGAGCTACATGAATAGTCAAACAACACGCATCAATATGGTCAAACAACAATTAAAAACAGGCGATATTCACAACCAAACCATCCTTGAATTGTACAATGAGATTCCTAGAGAGGAATTTGTCCCTCACCATTTCAAAAATTTTGCTTATTCCGATATGCAAATTGCATTACCTCATCACCAACGGATGATGACGCCTCTTGAAGAAGCCAAATTAATCCAATCATTGAATTTACAAGGTCATGAAACTGTTTTGGAAATAGGCACCGGTAGTGGTTTTCTTACCGCTTTATTGAGCCGACTTGCTAAAAAAATTATCAGTATTGATTATTATGCAGACTTTACCCTTGAAGCCCGTCAAAAATTGGCAACATATCAGTGTACCAATGTTGAACTTTTCACAGGTGATGCCTTTAATGGATGGGTGGACAAAGCCCCTTACGATGTGATGATTTTCACCGGCGCGATGGACGCATTGACTGAAACGCAACGATTGCAATTACTGCCAGGCGGTAAATTGTTCGCACTGATTGGCTCGGCACCCGTCATGCAAGCGCAGCTACACCAACTGGATCACAAGGGTCAATGGTATAAAGAGGTCATTTTTGAAACCACTTTACCGCCACTTATCGATGAATTAAAACCAAACCCTTTTGTTTTTTAGGACAATCCTGCATGAAAAAAAAGTCTCAATCGTTGAAATTAACATGTAAAACTATTGCATTGAGACTCTCCCTATGTTTAAGCCTTGCTTTGAGTTACACGCCCCTACTGAAAGCCGCTGATCTAGTCGATATTTACCATCAAGCGTTGGAAAATGACCCTACCTTTAAGGCCGCCTACAATAACTTTATGTCGGTAGCTGAAACCATTCCCCAGGCACGGTCAGGCCTCCTTCCTCAATTAACCATTGGGGCACAAACAGGCAGAAATGTTTTAAGCGTAAATGCCGGCGGAATTGATGGAATTGATGGGCAACAAACTTACAACGCCAGTGCATGGACAGTTAAAGCATCTCAAGCCATTTTTAACTATCAATCTTGGGCAAAAGTGCAGCAGGCAAAAGCATCCGTAAAGGCGGCGCATGCAACCTTCAATAGTGCTGCACAAGACTTGATTTTACGCACAGCAAAAGCGTATTTCGATGTCCTCCTTGCAAGGGATACCCTTAATTTTGCTGAAGCAAAAAAACGTGCAAACAAGCGACAGCTTGAGCAAGCCCAACAACGTTTTAATGTAGGCCTTGATGCCATTACCTCAGTTTACGAAGCAAAAGCGGCCTATGATCAATCCACAGCGCTAGTAATATCTGCGCAAAATAATCAAGTCAACCAAAATGAAAATTTACGAAAATTAACCAATCATGTATATGAATTTGTGGCCCCGCTTCGGGACAATACCATTCCTCTGATTAAACCTGAGCCAAACAATGTCGAAGAATGGGTAGCTGCTGGCATAAAACAAAACTACAATTTATTTGCCGCCAAATTTAACATGCAAGCGGCTCGTGAAAACGTAAAAGCGCAAGCCTCTGGTGCTTGGCCAACGCTTGCCCTTCAAGGCAATAGTGCTCGAACATCCAATAGTGGCTCAGGAAGCAACTTTTTTGTGCCCGCTTCACAAATGGTTTCAAACGTAGCCGTGGCCTTGAATTTCCCAGTTTTTCAAGGTGGGCTTGTTGAGGCCAATACAAAACAAGCTCGGTTTAACTTCCAAACCGCTGCAGAACAACTCGAAAAGACCTATCGGGATGTTGTGGTGAATAGCCATATTGCGTTCAATACTATTGTGGATGGCATAAGCAAAGTAAAAGCCGATAAACAAACCATTATTTCACAGCAAAACTCTCTAGAAAGTACTGAGGCACAGTTTCAAGTAGGCACCCGAACGATGGTGGATGTCGTCAATGCTCAACAACGGCTTTTCGAAGCACAAGAGCAATTAGCATCGGACCAATATGGCTTGATCAATGCTATACTTAATTTAAAATTTTTAGCCGGATCATTAAATATGGATGATCTCCAAGAGATAAACTCCTGGCTTTTAACCACTCGCATCAATAGTTTGCCCCCCCAACAAAGGGCAACTAACGATATCAAGAAATAACTTCACTTCAGGTTGTAACCATGACATTTGTACCCTCTATCACTGAAAAAAAATTATTACATTACACAGGTAAAGCCATTGCTGATTTCAATATGATTCAACAGGGCGATCGCATTATGGTGTGTTTATCAGGGGGTAAAGATTCATTTACGTTGCTCTCTTTACTTCACGCGTTAAGACGTCGCTCAAACAATAAATTTGACGTGTTTGCCTTCACACTGGATCAAGCCCAACCCGGTTGGGATGATAATGCGCTTCGCAACTGGCTAAAAGAACGTAACATAGAACATGAAATTTTAACGCGTGATACTTACAGCATTGTTAAAGAAAAAATTCCTGAAGGCAAAACGTACTGTTCTTTGTGCTCACGGTTACGACGCGGCATTATCTACCGTTATGCGGAAGAGCATGGTTTTAATAAAATAGCATTAGGCCATCATCGCGATGATCTTATTCGGACGTTATTAATGTCCATTCTTTATAATGGCGATGTTCGCTCCATGCCCCCTAAATTGCTCAGTGACAATAAAAAACATATTGTTATTCGCCCTCTTTGCTATGTGCAAGAAAAAGACATTATTACTTACGCAGCGGAACAACAATACCCCATTATTCCGTGCACATTGTGTGGCTCACAAGAAAATTTGGCGCGAAAACGGATAGGACGATTAATTGACCAACTAGCTGAAGAAAACCCTAAAATCCCTAGCAATATATTGCACGCCTTGCAAAGCATAAAACCTAGCCAATTAATGGACCAAGATTTATGGAGCTTTAGGGATTTAGAAAAAAATCTACTGGATAGAGAAACCCCTCCCAATGAAGCCGTGTTCTTAGAAAGTGAGGCCGAAGAGACTCCAGAATAGACAGTTTGATTTTTTTAAAATCAATACCTATTAAAAATCAGCAATTAGTGGTTAACAAATGATGCACTGTGGTATAACATCAGCTTACCGTTTACTAGCAGACAATGAAAACAATGACTGAATTATTAATCACTAATTTTCGTAAGCTGCGTATATATAAAAGCCGCAGCTTTAAATTTGACTTTATTGCAGCACTTGTCGTCTTTTTAGTAGCAGTCCCTTTGTGCCTTGGCGTTGCTCTTGCCTCTGGTGCACCGCTTTTTTCAGGGATATTAAGTGGCATTATTGGGGGCATTGTTGTTGGGAGTTTAAGCGGCTCCTCTGTGAGCGTCAGTGGACCTGCTGCAGGCATGGCGGCCGTTGTGCTTGTTACAATCAATCAATTGGGCGACTTTAACACCTTCTTACTTGCACTAACATTAGCAGGCTTGCTCCAGATTATTATTGGCAATTTACGTGCGGGTTTTATAGCAGATTACGTCCCATCCAACGTGGTTCAAGGGTTATTGTGTGCTATCGGCGTTTTATTGATTTTTAAACAATTACCGCTTGCATTTACTATGTCTTCAGATCTTGCTGAACTTAAAATGCATTTATTAGACATGGAAGAAGGCTTTAGTTTCAAGCCCCTGATGGAGCTTTCTTTTCATATCAACAGCGGGGCCATGATTCTTTCTTTCATGTCACTGGCTATTTTAATCTACTTTGATAGAACCCAAATCGAATGGCTTAAAATTGTTCCTGGCCCTATTGCTGTTGTGATAATGGCTATTTTTTTAAACGAATTATTCATTATTACAAACTCTTATCTTGCTCAAAATAGCCTGCAATTAGTCAATATTCCCAAGCACGATGACTTTGGTGATTTTATAGCACAGATGCACAACCCAGCCTGGTCAGCATGGTCTAATCCTAAAGTTTATTTATATGCCGCCTTGCTTGGGACAGTGGCCTCTCTGGAAACCCTCCTCAATATCAAAGCCGGTGAAAAATTGGATAAAACCCGGCGCTATTGTTCTAAAGACAGGGAGCTAATTGCCCAAGGGGTGGGTAATTTTGTATCTGGATTGATTGGTGGTATTCCCATCACATCCGTTATTGTGCGAACCTCTGTTAATATTCAAGCCGGTTCTAAAACCAAATTTTCCACTATATTACACGGCGCTTTTATTTTGCTATCAGTGTGTTTTATTCCAGCAACCCTCAATAAAATACCCCTGGCTTGTTTAGCTACCATTCTTATTTATACGGGTTACAAATTAACCAATCCTGCCATTTACGTCAAAATCTATCGACAAGGCGCTGATAGGTTTATTCCTTTTATTGCTACCTTGATTGGGATTGTGGCATTTAATTTTCTAGCGGGTATTTTGGTGGGTTTATTTGTAAGTTTATTGTACATTTTAAAATCAAACAGCCAAGTGCGTCTCGATATTATCAAAGAAATCTACCCAAATGGGGTGACTAGTCGCTTAATATTGCCCCAACAAACCACCTTTTTAAACAAAGCCTCTTTAGTCGCCGAACTTGAATCTATTCCTAAAAAAGCACAATTAATTATAGATGCACGCTATTCAGACTATATTGACAAAGAAATTGTGGAATTCATTAAAGAGTTTCAGAAGGAGCAAGCTCCGCACAAACAAATCTCTTTAAATTTAATTGGGTTTAAAGACCACTACAATATCCACAATTACATCGATTTTATCAATGTAACGACCTTCGATGTACAGGCTACCCTAACGCCACTCCAAGTGCTGCGTATTTTGAAAGAAGGCAACCAACGCTTTTTAAATGACACACGCATCCATCGAAGCCTCAAAATAGACATTAAACACACTGCATCCACCCAATATCCAATTGCCGTTGTATTGGGATGCATTGACTCAAGAGTTCCTGTAGAAACTATTTTTGACATGAGTTTTGGTGACCTCTTTTGTATTCGAGTGGCTGGCAATGTGGTCAACGATGATATCTTGGCAAGTGTTGAGTATGCCTGTCACGTGGTGGGCGCCAAACTGCTCGTAGTCCTTGGGCACACACGTTGTGGAGCTATTCAGGCCGCCTGTGATGGTGTTGAAAAAGGCCACATCACGCAACTGCTTGCAAAGATTCAACCAGCAATTGCCGCTGAAACAGAAACCACCGATCATCGAAACAGCAACAACATAGAATTCATGTACAATGTTACCGAATTAAACATTGCAAATACCCTGCAAAACATTTACCAAAATAGTGACATCTTACGTTTAATGACCGATCAAGAAGAAATTGGGCTTGTGGGAGCTGTTTATGATGTAAATAGCGGAGAGGTCAGCTTTAAGGATTTTTCCTCTGCTGTGAGCCGTTTTAGCAAGAAAAAATCCAGTAAATTAAAAGAAAGATTACGAACACTAATTAACTCTGAAAGCGTGCCTGTTAAAAAACCGCTTGATGAAACTCACTCCTGAGGAACAAGCATGCGTGCATCAAAATGGTTATTATCAACTCTTAAAGAAACACCAAATGACGCAGAGGTTGTTTCACATCAATTGATGTTAAGAGCGGGAATGATCAAGAAGTTGGGTTCAGGCCTTTATACATGGATGCCCTTAGGCTTAAAAATATTACGCAAAATCGAATGCATTATACGTGAAGAAATGAACCGCGCTTTTGCAATGGAAATATTAATGCCAGCTGTACAGCCTGCTGAGCTATGGCATGAAACAGGTCGCTGGGAAACGTTTGGCGGTCAATTATTAACGATGCAAGACAGCAATGGCCGCGATTATTGTTTTGGCCCCACCCATGAAGAAGTCATTACAGACGTGATGCGCCAAGAATTGCGCTCTTACAAACAATTGCCTATTAACGTATATCAAATCCAAACCAAGTTTCGTGATGAAATTAGACCTCGATTTGGTGTAATGCGCGCGCGTGAATTTATCATGAAGGACGCTTATTCGTTTCACTTGCACCCTTCGTGTTTGCAACGCACGTATGATGTTATGTATCAAACGTATTGTCGTATATTCGATAGATTAGGTCTCACGTATCGAGCAGTTGAAGCAGACACAGGCGCCATTGGCGGTGCTGTATCTCATGAGTTTCAAGTATTAGCAGACTCCGGTGAAGATTTGATTTTTTACAGCGATAACAGTTCTTATGCGGCAAACATAGAGCAAGCAAAAAGTTTATTACCTGCAAAAGCTGTGGCCTACCCAACAGAAAAAATGACAATTATCGAAACACCTAACCAAAAAACCATTGCAGAAGTCGCTCAATTTTTACAAATAGCCCCTGCTGACACTGTAAAAACATTGGTGGTGGAAGGTGTAGACAATACATTGGTAGCACTCGTGATAAAAGGGGATGATGAGCTCAATGAACTTAAAGCAGCAAAACACCCTCTGGTTAAAGCACCATTAACCTTTGCTAACGATAACATTATTTTAAAAAACCTGAAAGCCCCTATTGGCTCACTGGGTCCTGTACATCTTAATATCCCAACGATTGTTGATCACCATGCTTTAGCGCTCACCTCCTTTGTCTGTGGAGCAAACCAGGAAGGCCAGCACTACAAGCATGTTGCATGGGAGCGTGATGCGAAATATCAAGACGCCTATGACCTTCGGAATGTTAAAGAGGGTGATACAAGCCCTGATGGTAAAGGCACCTTGCGGGCTTGTCGCGGTATTGAAGTTGGTCATATTTTTCAATTAGGCGAAAAATACGCGAAAGCCATGGGTGCAACGGTCATCAATGAGGAAGGCAAACCAACCACTTTAACCATGGGCTGTTATGGCTTAGGGATTTCACGCGTTGTGGCTGCTGCAATTGAACAACACCATGATCAAAATGGCATTGTTTGGCCACAAAATATCGCTCCGTTCCAAATGGTTATTATTCCAATTAATGGACACCGCTGCCCAGTCGTTCAAGAAGCTGCAGAGGCGCTTTATCAACAGTTTAGTGCAATGGGAATTGATGTGTTGCTGGATGATAGAAATGAGCGCGCTGGTGTTTTATTTGCGGATAACGACTTGATTGGTATTCCACACCGCTTGGTGGTAAGCGAGCGAAATTTAGCCGAAAACGTCATCGAATACAAAGCACGTTGTGAAAGTGACGCTAAAAAAATTGCTCTAACGGAACTTCCTTCCTTTATTAACACGTTGTTTAACTGAAGATCCTTAGCACTAAAAGATTGGAGGTTGCGGATCCCCAGAGCCGCCGTGCCGCCTTTAAGCACGGCATCCATTGTCAGTAGATCGCGTTAAAGGCTCTCTGCAGTGAAAAAATACACGCCCTACCTTGTTTGTGGTTTGTTGGGGGACACAGATTTAATTTCATCTTCTGTGGCATTAGAAGGCGAGTCATTAGCCCCTTTTAGTTTCTCAACGGCAGTTTTGAAATGAGTGACTGATTTAGCTAATCCCTTCTCTTGTCCATGTGCATGCATTACCGCTCCTGCACCCGCTACAGCCACGGCACCGCCAACACTAGCACCAATAGCACTGGCGCCTAAAACTGAAAGCAATAGACTGGTGCCCCCCGAAGGAATGGCTGCTAAAACACCAAAGGCAAACAACACACTTCCAGCAAACATCAAAAGTGCCGCACCTAATGCTTTCCAAAAATGAGATGATTTACCCGATAGATTTTGTGATAGTGCGCCCATGTCTCTAATATTTTGCATATTAGAAGGGTTATCTACAGCTAAAGACGCGTGTTTTACTATCTTAAGAAGCATGGCCACATTCCCTGGCTCAGCAGGATTTATCTCATTAAGACATTTTATTAACTTGGACCCCTCTTGATATAGCTTATGATTCTTATCTGACGAAGGGTCGTTAAATTTTTCTAACTTCGTTTGAAAATCCCTCAACACGTTTGGATAGACTAAAGTATCCATTTCGCTCATCAACTTCTCATATTGAATATCTTCAAAAAAATTTACATCCTTTTTAGTACGCTCTAACATATCATTAAAATATTCATTCATTGCCGGGCAATTAGGAAAATCTCTTTTAAAATCAAAAATCTTCTCCATTAATTTTGGATTATTGGTATCCCGATCATCAATATTCTCACGATATACAATTCGTGAACGTAATTGGCCGATTTTTTCCACATTAACCTTGCCGTCAACCCCAATAATATCTGATAATAATGCTTGAATACCCGCGTCCTTTATATTATCCAGCAACATACTCTTCATGAACTGACGTGAATCACTCGCTTCATAAAAAACACCCCCTAAGTCATCGGGGTTCTCCACACCCTCTGAGGGAGGAAAAATATCAGCACTACTAACAGACATGTATTCTTTTTTACCATCGGAGGCTGTAGAATTTTTAATAACACAAGCACTCCATATTGAAGGATCACTTTTTACATAGTTAATACTAAAACCACATGGCACATATTTTTCAGGTTCATGCTCTTCATAATAACCAAACCCTAACTCTTCTGATTGTAAATTCTGACGAGGATCTGCATTGTTTAATGGAATAGTATATGTATCCAATAATGCTTTTGATAGGACAGCTCCTGTCATTTTACCTTGACAATAGTCCAAACTAACATCAGGACTTCTCCAAGTTTCTCGAAAATATTCTCGAGTTTTTCCATTAAAATCAACAAAAAATTGCCTTTCCAGATCTTTATTGATTAATTTTGTATTATTTTCAAAAGTATTTAGCTCTGACGTCTGTTGTACATAATCAATCTCAGGCGCACCTGGCATTTTCACCTGAGCGAAGACGTCATTGTGAGCCCCTGAAATTACTTTATATTTACTCATCATTTCCCCCGGGCCATGCATACAATCATCTTACAACTTTCCATTTAGAACAAATATTAACCACAAATAAGCATAAGCCAATATATAGTATAGAGATTTCATTTTTTTTAAGGTATTGAAGTTGAAGTCTTAATAGCGTTATCCATTGAACCTGAAAATGAAGAAATAGTTCCCTGTGCTTCTTCTACCGCTGTTTTGAAGTATGTCAATGATTTATTGGTATTTTTATTACGACCATACACCTGCATTGCCGCCCCTGCGCCAGCTACAGCAGCGGCACCTCCCAGACTTATAGCAATAATATCGGCGCCTAAAACGGAAAATAATAAACTACCACCCCCCGAAGGGATGGCTGCTAAAACACCAAAGGCAAACAAGACAACTCCCGCAAACATCAACAGTGCCGAACCTAATTCTCTCCAGAAAGGGTCTGATTTATATGATATTTTTTCAGAAAGTTTAGCCAGTTCTCTAATATTTTCCTTATCAGAAGGCTCATCGATTGCCTTAGAGCAACGCTCTATCACGTTAATAAGTGTGGCCACACTTCCCGGCTCAGCGAGATTAGCTTTCTGCATGCAATGGATTAATTTTAAACCCTCTTGATATAGCCTCCGCTCTTTATCTGACGAAGAGGCTTTAAATTTTTCAAGTTTAGATTTAAAAGCACTCCGTATCTCTAGATAAAAAGCTGCATCCAGCTTGCTCAATAGCTTCACATATTTAGCATCTTTAAAAAAATGTATATCCTTTTTAGAGAGCTCTATGATGTTGCTAAAATACCTATTCAATGCCGGGCAATTGGGAAGCTTTTTTTTGAAACCATCCAGTTTATTCATTAACTCAAGTTTTTTAATATCCCGATCATCAATATTTACCCGACCAGTAATGCGGGCCTGTAATTGAGCAATTTCTTTAACATTAACTCGGCCATTTGGCTGAATGATGTATTTTAATAATTCGCGAACATCTTCATTATTAATTTTCTCGAATAAATTACTACTTACATACTTTGTTACATTACTCGTCTTAGTAAAATTTTCATCAAAATAATGAGGATTATCCATTTCCTCTTCTGGAGTAAAAATAACAGCACTGCTTATCGATATAACGTCAATGTCATCCGGTGACATTGTCGATTTTTTCATAACTGCAGCGCTCCATATAGACGGGTCCTCATCTACATAAGAAATACTAAAACCACAGACATCATCTTTTTCATAGTAACCAAAACACAATGTGCTGGATTTTAAAAATCTAGGTTTTTTAGCATAATTTTGTGGGATAATGTAAGCATCTAATATGGTTTTAGATACAGCACTTCCTGACATATTGCCTTGAGCGTAATGTAAAGCAACATCAGGGCTTCTCCATTTTCCTCGAAATGATTCTTCAGTTTTTGCAAAATCAACAAAAAATTGTCGAGGAAGATCCAGCTCGATGATTTCCCCATTGCTTATTTTGGTATTAGTTGCGCACATTATTTTCTCATAATTCACGCTGGGAAAGCCGGGCATTTTGAGCTGTTGGAAAACATGGCGGTACTTACCGGTAATTAGTTTGTATTTATTCATAATCGCTCAACAAAAATTATCGATTTAATGATGAGTTACATTCCATGATACAGTCAAACTATTAAGCGAATATTAATTAATCCTTCTATCCCCAATATTAAACTTTGTGCCGGACAAAAAAGTGATTAGAAAAGCCGTGGAAGAAATAACTCGCTGATATACAGGGTATTTTATATACTCAGCTTCGACTAAAAAGGAGCATAAATGAAGTATATCAGCGAGTTAAGTTTGATTTTAAGCGAGCAATTAAATTGGTACAAGTCACGAATAGATTGTTTTGCTCAAATGTTGTTAGCTTTATTTTTAGTAAGGAGTATTAATTTAAGTGAAATCGCGGTTGCGATGGATGGGGCTAGAGCAAGCATCGATTCACGATATAAAAGAGTGTATCGTTTTTTTCAAAATTTGAGTTGGATTTTACGTGGATAGCTCGCTGGATATACTCTTTATTTTTTAATGAAGAAGATAAGGTTTATCTAGCTATTGATAGGACCAATTGGTACTGGGGCAAAGCGAAGATAAACGTGTTCATGTTGTCTATTTGCTACGAGGACATCGCGATTCCTCTTTTTTGGTGCCTTCTAAAAAAAGCCGGAAGTTCAACTGCAGAGGAACAAATCGAATTATTATCTTGCTTTATTACTGCGTTTGGTAAAGCATCGATCCAAGGAGTGCTCGGTGACAGGGAATTCCCTAACAAAGTGCTCATTTCCTGGCTTGTAGAAGAGGACATTCCCTTCTAATTACAAATTAAAGGGAATGTAGATGTATGTATTGGAAAGAAGAAATTCAAAACCTCAGCTCAGTTATTTCACCATCTTGCTCCTTATCAGCAGCATGTATTTGGTATGAAAGTCCGTGTTTTTGGACAATCTCTTTATTTGGCAGGAAGCAAAAACTCGCGTGAGGATTTGATGATTGTTGTCACGAATCAGGCTCCAAAAAACGCAATTGCTTGCTATTTGCGCCGCTGGGAAATTGAATGTCTTTTCTCGGCATTAAAAACAAAGGGATGGCGCTTTGAAGATACTCGTGTCATTGAACCTAAGCGTATCGAAAAGCTCTTAGTATTACTCTCATTAGGCTTTGTCTGGGCTCATCGCATCGGTGAATGGAGAGCATCTATTAAACCAATCCCTCTTAAAAAATTACGAAACCAAAAAAGACCTAAAAATAGCTTCTTTCGATTGGGCTTAGATCACCTCAGAGATCTCCTAACTAACGCCGGGGTTCGTTTAAAATTGTTCTCTAAATTGGCCAATTGGATTCTCTTTAAACCACTAGAGAAGCCTTTTTAAAAAATTGTCCGGCACAAAGAATATTAAAACTAAAAATCACACTTATTTTTCTGAGATTCCCCTGAAATCCAAAACAACCGTTTCACATGCGTCTTAACCGTGTATAATGGCGCGACCCATTAGATGAAGACCAACTATGTTACGCGTACTTTCTTTTTATTGTTTATTTATTACTTCTTTTTTTGTACAAGCATCGTCCTCATCACCGCTTTATCAAATTGACATGATTGTGTTCAAGCATTTAAAAACAGAAGCCAATGCAAGTGTTTTAAACACATTGACCTTAGCTCCCAATCGACAAAATGCCATTGAACTGGAAAATGACCTCAAAAATCAGCTAACGCCTTACCATACTCTCCCCTCGTCTGCCTCCGGGTTAAAAAATGAATATTGGGCTTTGAGCCGAAAACCAGATTATCAAGTACTGCTTCATTACACATGGTTACAGCCCCGCAATAATCAGCGTTCTGTGGCCTTTTCTCAAATCAATAATTCCACCTGGAACATTGAAGGGACACTAAACGTAAGGCAGAGCAATTATTATTTACTGAATACAAACATTCTGTTTTCAGCCCCCAACAACGTCAACAGAGCCTTTATGTTTTCGCAAACACAACGCTTAAAACCAGACGTTGTGTATTACCTTGATCACCCCGAAGCAGGCATGCTCATCAAAATTCATCAAGTCACTTAGTACACCATGGCCTATCAAAACACATCATCCATCAGCTCGTTTTCACGTCTTGGCATTTGGCTTATCAGTGTGTCTTTTGTGCTTTTTCAATTTTTTTTACAACTGTCTTCAGGTGTTGTCATAGGCGCCATCATGCACGAAATGAACCTCTCGGCGTTAACAGCCGGTCTTTTAAGCAGCTCTTTTTATATTATCTACACAGGCTTACAAATCCCTGTAGGGATTCTCTTTGATAAGAAAAATGCGCGCCTATTACTCACTGTAAATGTATTGTTGTGCAGTATGGGATGTTTTATTTTTGGAACAAGCCATGCTTTATTAGGACTTTTTTTAGGCCGCCTACTTATTGGCGCGGGCTCTGCATTCGCTTTTATTGGATTATCACATTTGTTACGCCAACATTATCCCTTAAGGCAATTTGCTTTCATGATTGGTTTGTCTGAAACACTTGGTTTCATTGCAACAGTGATTGGAATGATTGTACTTGGCGCACTGGTCACTCAGTGCGGCTGGCGAAGCTTTATAAATTCAGCAGGGATGCTCGGCTTACTTATTACCTATTTATGTTGGACATTTATTCCCACCCCCCCCCCTCCTCCATCAGAAAACAAGCACTACAACCAACAACTGATGGGTATTCTCTTCAATAAAAAGGCATGGATAAATGGTTTATTTGTGGGGCTAACCTTTACAGTGGTGACGGTGTTTGGTGCGCTCTGGGCAATTCCCTTTATACAAGCCAAACTAAACTGCAACATACAGCAAGCAAGTGTACTATGTGCTATATTTTTTCTAGGAACGGCACTCAGCTGTCCACTGTTTGGTTTTCTTTCTACAACATTAAAAAAACGCCGACCACTTATTTTAAGCTCCTGCCTCTCCACGTCCATGTTACTTCTGGTGTTGCTGTATATACCTACCAATAGCCATGCCGTGGTTGGAGGCTTCATGTTTATGATTGGACTTTGCTGTGGCGCTTATATGCTTGCCTACACGATTGCTAACGAGTTAGCCCCGCCTGATGCTCTTTCAACATGTACTGGCTTTACAAACATGCTCGCGGTTTTAACAACACCCATGTTACAACCTTTAATTGGTTATCAACTTGATCTGTTAAATCATACGGGTATATATACACTGTCTAATTATCAAAATGCGCTTTTAACCATTCCTGTCTCGTTGATTATTGCTAGCATTCTGGTACTCTTTTTACCCGAAAAACCGGCACATCCTAAACGGCGACCTTTAAAATCAACAACCTCTACATTTAGTGTGTCAGAAAACAGAATGGATGCATCCAAGCACACATCATGAAGTCAATATTATGCCAACGTTCCGCGTTTTATACGCAAAAGCCAGTACTGTCTTAACGCAAGTACGATGCTATTTATTCTTAAAGATTAGATGCGTTTGCTCCGAGCATGAATGACAAACTCTTTAAAAGGGTCTACATTTGTTTATACCCCCCCAATGGATTGCATAATGAACACATTAACGCTTGCAAACGCAAATGCAATTATTGAGGCCGGTTTTATAGAAGCGAAGAGATTATCGCTACAACCCATGTCCATTGCAATCCTTGACCCAGGAGGGCACCTTATTGCTTTCCAACGCCAAGATAAAGCAGCTATTTTGCGATTTGACATTGCCTTTGCCAAAGCATATGGTGCTCTCGGGATGGGCATAGATTCTCGTGGTTTAGCACTGAAAGCAACTGAAATGCCTGACTTCATTGCAGGGGCGATTGCCGCCTCAAAAGGGCGTCTTATTCCTGCGCCGGGGGGCATTCTTATCGTAAATGATGAAAATGATATTATTGGTGCAGCGGGTGCAAGTGGTGATACATCTGATAATGATGAACATGCCGTTATTTCTGGTATTTTATCCGTTGGGTTAAAAACCAAAACGAACTAGAGCCCTCTATACATAAAGACGTCCATCGCTAAAAAATTTTTTTCGTATGGCCTCTGAAAATTATGCCTTAAAGAAATACAGTCAATTAAATTTTAAATGACTAAATCCGTTCGTCCCGCTGCTTGTTAGCGGGCTCCAGAAGATCTCTATGTATCTCTAGAAAGCCAAGACACATATACATTTGACTAACAAAAAAATGTATCATTTAAAATTTAATTAGCTATATCCTTCCCTGTCCCTAGGACAGAATAAAATCAAAACGGTTTTAATTTAGTAATTTTGCTCCCATGAGCTCATTGCTTAACATGCAAAAGCCTGGTCGCTTTCCTTCTGCAACAAATCCTGCCACCACGCTATTTTGTTTAATATAGTCAGAAAGAACCAAATGAACGCTAGGCGAGGTCACCCGAATGTGCCACGGGCCATTCAAGTCTTGCTTTACATTAATAAATTGGGACATGCCTGCTGGCACACCTTGTCCATCACACCAACCAGCAATAGCACCACGCAGCGCGTCTGATTCCACCATGCTCATGGAATAGAACCCGCTCCCATCATTAAATCGGCACAGAACGCCCTTTAATGGATGGCTTTTCACTTGCTCTGTAGATAACCATACTTGACGAAACCACGCATTCTTTGCCGTAACGAATTGCTCTTCGGTTTCATCACCCACTTGAATATGTCCATTTAAGTTACTCATCTGGTTAACAAATAGCTCTACACCAGGACGTAAATTTTGAGTTAATGGTATATTTTCAGTCTGCTTTAGCATATCAACTTTAAAATTAAAGCCTTTTTTATCCTTATGCTGCAGACCAAACACCCAACTATCATTGATAGGATTAAAGCGCATGAAAGCACGGCCCGCATGCCAATTATAGGGCATGGGATCTTCAGCCACGGCTTCACTTTCCTCAAGAAAAATAACCTTCTTGGTCTGGCCATCGAAAAGCGCTGTAACAGCATGCAGTTTTGCATCATCACGCTGCATTTGAAAAAAATAGCCATAATTATCACCTGCTTCATTGCTCACCACACCGGAAAATACCCAGCTCGCATGATTTGCATCCGTTGGCAAAAAATTATCTTCCACAACATCTTCTGCAGCGTACAAAGGGGCTGTTGCCGAGACCACTAAACATAAAAACAACGAAGCCAATCGACTAAAAATCATTTTAAATATAACCTTGTAAATGTTTGTGCTTCCACAACGCAGTCCAAAAATCACTCTCTATTTGAGCGTCTACAGGTACAAAATACATCTCTTTCGTAGCAAAAGGTAAGCATTTTACTGCATCTTTTTCTGTCATCACTATTGTTTGCTCAGCAAACGACAGGTCATCAGGCTTAAATTGGTGATGGTCTTTAAACGAATATTCATTAAACGCCAAGCCCATCCCTTTAAGGGTTGAAAAAAAACGCTGCGGGTGTCCAATAGCTGCAATTGCCGCCACAGGCACTGCAAGCTCCGACACACGAACTTTTTTACTGCTTGCTAAAGCCACTATCTCACCAGGAACTAAATCCATTTGATACGTTTTGGTTTTTAACGGCATCATCACTCTAGAAGCACCATTTATAACAACAAAATCAACGTGTTGTAAACGCTCCACACCCTCACGCAAAGGCCCAGCAGGTAAAGAATACCCATTGCCCACACCACGGATACCATCAATAACAGCAATTTCGATGGACCGACCCATGGCATAATGCTGTAACCCATCATCACTAATGATGATTTGACTTTGATGGTGAGTTAACAAATACTCCACAGCTTTAACGCGTTTTGGTGCGATAACGACAGGGCAACCTATTTTTTTAACCAACAACAGGGGCTCATCACCCACCATCACAGCGTCGTCATCCGAAGTAACTTCGTAGGGATAATCAACACCTTCAGCACCATAACCCCGGCTAACAATGCCTACTTTTAAGCCCCGTGATTGGAATGCCTTCGCTAATGCAATCACTAAAGGTGTTTTCCCAACACCGCCCACCGTAATATTACCGACAACAATGACTGGCACGGAAAATGTTGTTTGAACGCATTGCAAATAATGGCGTCTAAAAACCGTTATACCCTGGTATACCATGCTAAATGGCCATAAGAGCCAACGCAGAGGGTGAGCACCATACCACAACCTATCAATGAGGGTCAGTGACATAAAGCATTACACCTCAACAAGCGCTTCTTCATGAGCAATACCCATTTGCTGCACCCGATACAATTTAGCATAATGCCCCCCCATGACGAGTAATTCCTGGTGGGTGCCGCTTTCTACCACACGCCCTTGATGCATCACAATGATTTTATCAGCGCGTTGAATGGTTGATAGTCGATGTGCAACAACCAATGTGGTGCGATTTTTCATTACATTTTCAAGTGCTGATTGAATGTAGCGCTCAGACTCACTGTCCAAAGCCGAGGTGGCTTCATCGAGAATAAGTATAGGAGCATCTTTCAAAATCGCGCGAGCAATGGCCAATCGCTGACGCTGGCCACCTGACAAAAGCACGCCATTTTCACCAATCCGTGTATCATAACCTTTGGGTAAATTTTCAATAAATTCATCAGCATAAGCAAGCTTGGCAGCATGTTTAATCTCATCAAGGCTCACATCAAAACGACCATAGGCAATATTATTGGCCAACGTATCATTAAATAAGGTCACATGCTGGCTTACCACAGCCATTTGCTCTCTTAAACTGTCCAGCGTCAAAGAATTAATAGGTGTGCCATCTAAAAGAATGCGTCCATGAGTTACTTCATAAAAGCGGGGCAATAAACTAGTAATGGTTGTTTTGCCACTCCCAGAATGACCGACCAAAGCCACATTTTCACCCGCATTTATAGTGAAATTAACATCATGCAACACTTGCAGGCCTTGCCGATAAGCATAAGACACCTGCTCAAACTCAATTTGACCGCGCGCTTTTTGTTTTAAAGTTATGCCCTCATGAGATTCTATTTTTCTATCCAACAGCGAAAATACACTTTCAGCACCCGCAAGACCTTGTTGAATGGTTGCATTTAACGTGGTTAATGTTTTCATGGGCTTTATCAATTGCAACATTGCCGCAATAATAGCAAGAAATGAACCGGCCGATACAATGATAACAGTGGCCAATTTAATGGATACAAAAATAATCATTGCAATGCCTAATGCGATAATACATTGCACACCTAAGACATTCGTGGCTTTGCTAACCGCCACTTTCATGTCATTTAGACGAGACGCTTCCGTGGCCTTACCAAATTTATTGACTTCGTAGTGCTCCCCCCCAAACACCCGAACAACTTTGTAACCCTCTATGACCTCACCCGCAATTTCAGTAACTTCACCCATGGATTGTTGAACTTTATGGCTAATTCGTCGCACACGCTTATTGGTTATAATCACCACAACACCAATAAACGGCACGGTTAACAAAAACATCAATGACAATTGCCAGCAAATAACCATCATTACGGTTAACAACCCAATGACAAGACACGTGTTTTGCACAAAGTCAGTCAAGGCATCTGCGCTCACTTGAGCGACTTGCTCTACATCATATAGAAGCTTTGATAACAATTGACCAGACGTCGCCTCATCGTAATAATCTGCCGGCAAACGAATAATATGAGCAAATACACGTTGCCTGAGTACTTGAACCACAGAGCGCGCAACCCAAGTCATGCAATAACTACCCATAGCACTGACCAAGCCTCGACCTGCAATCCCCACAAGAACAATCAGAGGAATTCGTTTAATAAATTCCAAGTCGATATTAATAAAGCTCTTATCTAGAAAAGGTCTCATCATGTACGTGAGGCCTGCATCAATACCCGAGTATAAAATATTGGCAAAAACGCCCAACACTAACACGGGCCAAAAGGGCTTAACATAAGACAGTAAACGACGATACAAAGGCCAAGCTTTGCCATGAAATTTTTTTTTCATAATGGATGCGATAGGATTGGTTGTAATTTTGACGAATTGTACCGCTTATTACATCAGAGTGCCAATTTCTAAAGAATATTGCAGCCCAAAACATGGGCGCTAACCTAGAAATAAAATCGAAGACTTGGTCTCATATCACCTATTCGTGTCCATGGTGAGCCCATTCACCACTTTAGCAACAAGGCCTGGTCCCTGATAAATCAAGCCCGTATAGAGCTGCAACAACGTGGCCCCAGCGTTAAGCTTTTCATTAGCAACCAATGGACTATCAATGCCACCCACACCAATCAATACTGTATCGTCACCAACCACGCTCTTTAGTACTCGCAAACACTCCGTTGAGCGAGCAGCCAATGGCTCACCACTTAAACCACCCTGTTCTTTGCCAAAAGGCTCTTGCTCCACACCCTCACGTGAACACGTGGTGTTGGTTGCAATAATGCCATCTATACCTAATGAGACAATGATGTCTGCTATTTTTTTAAGCGTTTCATCGGATTCATCGGGTGATATTTTTACAACAAGGGGAACGTAACGCTGATGAACATCAGCCAACTGCAATTGCTCTTCACGTAACTCATTGATTAAATTTTTAAAATACTCACCCTGTTGAAGTTGGCGCAAATCTGGCGTATTCGGGGAGGAAATATTTATCGTGATATAGGAGGCATGCAAATACACTTTACGTAAACAATGCAAATAGTCATCCACCGCCTTCGAAAGCTCCGTGTCTTTATTTTTACCAATATTGATCCCTAAAATCCCGGGATAATTAGCCTTTTGAACATTCGCCACCAATGCATCAACGCCATGGTTATTAAACCCCATGCGGTTAATCATCGCCAGAGACCTCGGCAAACGAAACAGTCGCGGTTTTGGATTGCCACCCTGTGGACGAGGGGTTACTGTTCCAAGCTCAATGTGCGAAAAACCTAATTTAGCCAACGCATTTAAATGTTCAGCATTTTTATCAAGGCCTGCTGCTAGTCCCACTGGGTGTGAAAATTCAAAACCCATGGCACTTACAGGCTTAGACTCAGGAACAGTAAATAGTTCTTTGGGCAAGTAATGCAAAGTCGATAGTGTCAAGGAGTGAGCTTTTTCTGCATCCAACTTGAATAAAAAAGGGCGAATATGTTGGTACATCAAAGACCTCTTTGGTTATTTATTAGTAAATTGTAGCCATTGCAGTTTCCACAAGTCATGAAGAAACGCCTGGTTTTTTTCATCGCTTAAAAAAGGCATTAATTCATTAACGCTCACCAAACGGCGGTTAGCCACAAGTTTAATCAATTCTGAAGACACCCCTTCTGTTTCCCATTCACAACCATTGATAAACAATTGCAAACCATCTTTCCCACTATTTTCTTGATAAGCAAAACGGCATACGGCATCTCGTCTTAAGCCCGTGTCGTTTAGCAAGGCTTTAACAAACAAAGAAGGATTACCCCAATGTTCTTCTTCAATAGGCAACGCAATGTATTGCTCTGATTGAGAATCAAGCTGCGTCGCAAAACAACCGAACCAAGATTGAAACAAATGCTCATCGTTTAAAATATTTATGAGCAATTCTTTTGCTTTTTGAGACGCTTCAGGCGGTAAAACCGATGGCGCATTCATCATTGCCCAATTGGGGTCTTGATACAATGCCGTAAAAGCGCCTCGTTCTGATAAATAATCCCCTAGACTCTCCCACAACTCTTGCCCTTGATAGCTTCGATAGCCAAACGAATACGTCATACAATCGTTATCCAACGAGACACCATGATGCCCAACATGAGGAGGCAGGTATAACATATCCCCCGGAGATAAAACGTACTCCTCTTCTACGTCAAACGCCGCCATGATACGTAACGCTGTATCCTTTAACGCGTTACCTAAATGACAGCCTTTAGTGGTTAAAGACCACTTACGCTGCCCACAGGCTTGATATAGAAAAACATCATAATTGTCATAATGAGGACCAACACTGCCCTCTTTTGCAGCGTAACTCACCATCACATCGTCGATACGCCATTGAGGAATAAAATCAAAGTGGTGAAGCACGTCTGCCACCTCAGGAACAAGCTTTTCCACACCTTGCACCAACAAAGTCCAATGCGTTTTTGGCAAGTCACGGAAATTTTTTTCGGTAAAAGGGCCGCGTTTTAATTGCCACTGAGAGATTTTACCCGGTGTCTCAAACACCATTCGGCTTTCTACGTCTTCTTCCAAAGCCAAACCAGCCAATTCATCTGCACTCAAAGGAGGAATAAAATCAGGCAAAGCTTGACGAATCACAAAAGGCTTTTTTTGCCAGTACTCATTTAAAAAAGTTGTTGCATCAATGGTTTCAAAGTGAATCATAACCGTCTCAACTTAGGGGGCATTGTTGAGCCCATACACGTAACATGACATTACCTTTGGGTTGCAAATGGTAGTTAACATTTCGAACCTCAACACCATACCCATCTTGTTGCAATCCCAGCAGCACTGGGCCCAAAAATGGGGATAATTCACCATGTCTATCAATCAGCGGAAAAATTCGTACTTCTTTAGCTACCCGCGCAAGCTCCCGAATGGCCTGCAAATGAAAAGCCACGTCTTGGTCTTCTAAATCTGCAAATAGATAATGCGAACTTAATGCAAAATCAAACTCAAAATCGGTAAAAGGTAACTTATTATCTTGAAGAGCAAAATAACGCTTTTCAATTTTGCCTTTTTCATAATCGTTAAAAAAAGTGGCTATTCCCTCACGACGATGTGCAACAAGGGCTTCAAGACTGCCATCATGACTAAAATCAAATTTATCTTGATGTTTTTTCACTTCAGTAACCATGTCTTCAAAAATAAGAGAGACCTTAAGCGAAAGGGTTGCTTTATCAAGAACAAACAAAGGATCACAGCTTATCATGGGCTTTTTAGATGAAGGGTCGCATTGATGCATCTCCTTGTTCACGGCACTAGCACCGCTACCATATTCCAATAAGCGGGCATTGAGATCCGTTTCAGATAGATCAAACATGTCGCGGTACTCATCAACATGATGGCCCCACAATACCAATTTGCGCATTACATCATTCTCCCATTTCGCTATGTCTTCACAATGTGTGTCATGACGGGTATAGTCTAGCGTATTTGTTGAAGCAACAGGAAGTCATCTATGTACAACGGATTAAACCACCAATTAGGTGAAACCTACGATCTGCTAAGAAACAGCGTTTATGAATTTTCTCAAACTGAAATAGCCCCGTATGCGGCACAAATCGATATCGAAAATACCTTCCCTCACGCTCTTTGGAAAAAACTAGGCGACATGGGCTTATTAGGGATCACGGTCAGTGAAGAATACGGTGGTGCCAACATGGGGTATTTAGCCCATGCAATTGCCATGGAAGAAATTTCACGCGCCTCTGCAGCGATTGGGCTTAGCTTTGGTGCTCACTCAAACCTCTGTGTGAATCAAATTTTTTTAAATGGCAATGAACAACAAAAGCGTCATTATTTACCCGCATTGATTAAAGGAGACCACGTTGGAGCTCTGGCCATGAGTGAATCAAACTCAGGCTCTGACGTGGTAAGCATGCAATTGCATGCAGAAAAAAAAGGCGACCGTTTTATTCTTAACGGCACCAAAATGTGGATTACCAATGGCCCTGAAGCTGATGTGTTGGTGGTTTACGCAAAAACAGACAAACAGGCCGGCAGCAAAGGCATTAGCGCGTTTATTATTGAAAAAGGCTTTTCTGGATTCAAAACGGCACAAAAATTAGACAAACTTGGTATGCGTGGCTCGAATACCTGCGAACTTGTATTTGAAAACTGCGAAGTGCCTTCAGCAAACATCTTAGGTGGCGTCAATCAGGGCGTAAAAGTCTTGATGAGTGGGTTAGATTATGAACGCACGGTTCTTGCAGCAGGTCCTGTCGGCATTATGCAGGCCTGTTTAGATGTTGTTATCCCTTACGTGCATGTTAGAAAACAATTTAACCAGCCTATTGGCGAATTTCAGTTTATTCAAGGTAAATTAGCCGATATGTACACCGAGCTCAATGCCTCCCGTGCGTATCTTTATGCCGTTGCAAAAGCGTGTGACAGTGGCAACGTTAACCGAAAAGATGCGGCCAGCGTGATTTTATACACTGCCGAAAAAGCCACGCAAATGGCTTTACAAGCTATTCAAACCTTGGGCGGGAATGGTTATATTAATGAATACCCAACAGGGCGACTTCTACGAGACGCAAAATTATATGAAATTGGTGCCGGAACATCTGAAATACGGCGGATGTTAATAGGACGAGAACTTTTTAACGAACCGGTCAATGTTTAAGGAAAACCCCATGAATCAAGATGATATCGTGATTGTTGCCGCCAAAAGAACCCCTCTAGGCGCTATGTTAGGGCAATTGTCCTCTTTATCAGCCCCAGAATTAGCCGCTGTAGCTCATCAAAGCGCCCTACTGCAAGCAGGGATTCCTACAGAAGACATTGATGAAGTCATTTCAGGTTGCGTGTTACAAGCAGGCATTGGGCAAGCGCCTGCAAGACAAGCGGCCATAAAAGCTAATATCCCCAATGCTGCCGGTGCTACCACCATCAATAAAATGTGTGGTTCGGGGATGAAGTCAGTCATGCTCGCTCATGATTTAATCAAGGCTGGGTCTGCGAACATCGTTCTTGCTGGTGGTATGGAAAGCATGAGCAATGCACCCTACCTATTAAATAAAGCTCGCCAAGGCTACCGATTAGGCCATGGTGAACTTAAAGACCACATGTTTTTGGATGGTCTTGAAGACGCCTACGACCGCGGTAAATTAATGGGTTGTTTTGCTGATGCCACCGCAAAAAAATTTAACTTTACCCGTGAAAAACAAGATGAATTTGCAATGCGCTCAATGACGCGAGCCTTGCAGGCACAAAAAGATGGGGCGTTTACTGATGAAATTGCGCCTGTATCGATTGTTGGACGGAAAGGAGACGTCACAACCGTAACACTCGATGAAGGTCCTGATGCCACAAAAATATCAAAAATACCACAATTAAAACCTGCCTTCGAAAAAGATGGCACTGTCACTGCGGCCAATTCCAGCTCTATTTCAGATGGTGCTGCAAGCATTATTTTAATGACTGCCGCCAACGCTAAAGCACGCGGACTAAAGCCGCTTGCTAAAATCATTGCTCACAGCAGTTATGCAAACGCACCAGAATGGTTTACCACGGCCCCCGTAAAAGCAATTCAACACGTGCTCGCGAAAGCCGGTTGGAAACCAGACGACGTAGACCTTTATGAAATAAATGAAGCCTTTGCCGTTGTCGCCATGGCTGCCATTTCGGAACTCGAATTGTCCATAGACAAGGTCAATGTTCATGGAGGAGCCTGTGCGCTAGGACATCCTATTGGCGCTTCAGGCGCTCGTATATTGGTTACCCTTATACATGCGCTAAAACGCATGAAAAAAAGCCGTGGTGTAGCCGCATTATGTATCGGTGGTGGTGAAGCCACAGCCATTGCCATTGAAGTGCTTTATGCTTAAACAAATCATTCTCTACTTCGTGTTAAGTATTTGTATCGTTATTTTTGCGAAATACGCCCATTTGCTGATTGTTTATATTGATATGTTTTATACATTTATCAATGTTAAATTAGCCCCCATTTTCAGTAACAGTGGTGTTGGCATTCTGATTCGAAAGGTCATTTCTCTAACACTATTGCCTGTCTTGATCAGTGCGATTCCTGCACTGATTTACCTCGGAATAAAGGGAAAATCCATGCCCTATTTCATTGAAGTAACATGGATTATTTGGCTTATTATTGTGCTCAGCAAGGTACTTATTCACTGATTAAACATGCATTTTAGGGACAAGCCATGGCAAAAATCATCACTGAACTTAACCCCAAAAGCACTGAATTTAAGGCTAATCAAGCAGCAATGCAAATACTACTTGATAAGCTTCAAAAAACAGTGGCCACCATTGCGCTGGGTGGGAACGAAAAAGCGCGAGCCAGGCATTTGCAACATGGAAAATTATTACCAAGAGAACGCTTAGAGCACCTTTTGGATAAAGGCAGTCCCTTTTTGGAGCTATCTCAATTAGCCGCATTTGAAGTGTATGACGACGCAGTCCCTGCCGCCGGTTTAATCACAGGCATTGGGCGTATTTTTGGCCAAGAATGCATGATTGTTATCAATGATGCGACCGTAAAAGGTGGCACGTATTACCCACTCACGGTTAAAAAACACTTACGAGCACAAGACATTGCCAAAGCAAACCATCTCCCTTGCATTTACTTGGTGGATTCGGGCGGTGCTTTTTTACCTCGGCAGGATGAGGTTTTTCCTGATCGCGATCACTTTGGACGTATTTTTTACAATCAAGCGCAGTTGTCTGCTCAAAATATTCCGCAAATAGCTGTGGTCATGGGTTCTTGCACCGCTGGTGGAGCTTATGTGCCTGCTATGGCCGACGAGTCCATCATGGTTAGAAATCAAGCCACCATTTTTTTAGGCGGCCCACCCTTGGTAAAAGCGGCCACGGGTGAAATCATCAGCGCTGAAGAATTAGGTGGTGCTGATGTACATTGTCGACAATCAGGGGTTGCTGACTATTTTGCTGAAAACGATGCCCATGCCCTGCATTTAGCACGTGTGGCCATCAGCCACTTAAACCGTAGCAAACCTAAAGCTGAATGCCGAATTGAAAGTGTAGAGCCTCTATATGATGTAAGTGAGCTCAATGGAATTGTCCCGGCTGATTCGCGCAAACCCTTTGATATTCGAGAAATCATTGCCCGTATTGTGGATAGCTCTGAATTTGATGAATTTAAGGCATTGTTTGGAACCACATTGGTGTGTGGCTTTGCACACCTGTATGGGCACCCTATTGGAATCATTGCTAACAATGGCATCTTATTTGGCGAAAGCGCTCTAAAAGGCACACATTTTATTGAATTATGCACCCAGCGCAACATACCCTTGATTTTTCTGCAAAACATTACGGGCTTTATGGTGGGCAGCAAGTATGAAGCAGCGGGTATTGCCAAACATGGAGCAAAAATGGTCATGGCTGTGGCCAATGCCGCTGTGCCTAAATTCACGGTCATTGTGGGCGGTAGTTTTGGGGCTGGCAACTATGCCATGTGCGGGAGAGCTTTTGATCCTCGATTTTTATGGACATGGCCGAATGCACGTATTTCTGTCATGGGAGGAGAGCAGGCCGCCAATGTGCTTGCACAAGTTACCCATGAAAAACACACTAAACAAGGGACCTCATGGTCACCCCAAGAAGAAAAACAATTTAAATCCACGTTAACCGAGCAATATGAAGCACAGGGTAACCCTTATTACGCCAGCGCTCGCTTGTGGGACGATGGTGTGATTGCTCCACAAGACACACGCAAAGTTTTAGGTTTGAGTTTATCCGCCGCATTAAATGCGCCCATTAATGCCACACGCTTTGGCGTGTTCCGTATGTAGGATAACTAATATGAGTGATGTGCTTCACGAACAGCAAGGTCATGTACTGTTAATAACACTCAATCGAATCAACAAACATAACGCATTTGATGATATTTTATTGAGTGACTTGCAACTGATATTAGACAAAGCACAACATGATCCAACCGTACGGGTGATTATTCTTAAAGCCCATGGTCGCCACTTCTCTGCCGGCGCCGATGCCTTATGGATGCAACGCATGACACACTTTAATGAAGAAGAAAACATAGCAGACGCCCTTATTTTAGCTCGCCTGATGCACACCTTGTATCACCATTCAAAACCGACTCTAGCCATGGTTCATGGTGCAGCTTTTGGAGGCGGTGCAGGCTTGGTTGCAGCTTGCGATATTGCAATTGCCGCTGACAACGCACGGTTTTGTTTTTCTGAAGTCAAACTGGGCTTGATTCCCGCAGTGATTAGTCCTTATGTTATCAAAGCCATTGGTGAAAAAGCAGCTCTTGGGCTATTCATGAGCGCTGAAACGTTTGATGCGAAACGAGCGCTTGAATTACAACTGGTCAATCATTGTGTGCCAGAAAAGGAACTCCAAAGCTACACAATGGCTTATGCACAAAAAATAGCCACATCAGCACCAGGAGCTGTGATGGCAGCCAAGTCATTGGTTCGCCAGATAGGAAGCCTGCCTTTGAATGAAAAATTACAACACCTCACCGCGACCTTGATAGCTAAACAACGAACCTCGAAGGAAGGACAACAGGGCTTGCAGGCTTTTTTAAACAAAGAAACACCAAACTGGGATTAAGTCATTATGTTTAATAAACTTCTCATTGCCAATCGCGGTGAAATTGCTTGTCGCATCATCAAGACCGCTCGTCGAATGGGCATTGAGTCAGTGGCTATTTATTCGACGGCTGATAGAGAAAGCCTGCATGTAAAGCTTGCTGATAGTGCTTTTTGCATTGGTGATCCTGCTGCGAGTAAAAGTTATTTAAACATGGATGCCATTATAGCAACAGCCATTGCAAGCAAAGCCCAAGCCATTCATCCAGGGTATGGTTTTTTATCTGAAAACCCACATTTTGCGCGCGCCTGTGAAGCAGCAGGAATTGTCTTTGTCGGCCCTTCTATATTTGCAATGGAAGCCATGGCATCCAAACAATTTGCCAAACAACTGCTTGAAAAAACCACGATACCCCTTACCCCAGGCTACCACGGCAAAGATCAATCCGACGAGCAGCTTCTCATACAAGCCATCCAAATTGGTTTTCCGGTCCTTCTTAAAGCGGCCGCTGGCGGTGGGGGAAAAGGCATGCGCGCTGTTTATCAAAAGGGTGATTTTAAAGAAGCATTGGCAGGTGCACGTCGAGAAGCGATGGCGAGCTTTGCTGATGACACCATGCTGATTGAAAAATTAATCATAGAGCCTCGGCATGTCGAAATACAAATCATGGCGGATAACCATGGCAATATTGTTCATCTTTTTGAGAGAGACTGCTCTATACAACGTCGTCATCAGAAAATAATTGAAGAGGCTCCTGCTCCCAATTTACCCAACACCTTACGAAAAAAACTCGGTGAAGCAGCGATTGCTGTGGCCCAAAAAATTGATTATCGTGGCGCAGGTACCGTTGAATTTTTAGTCGACAAGGACTTTCATTTTTATTTCATGGAAATGAACACGCGTCTCCAAGTAGAGCACCCCGTCACAGAAATGATCACAAGACTTGATTTAGTCGAGTGGCAATTACGAATTGCAGCCAACGAACCCCTCCCCGCTACCCAAGAAAAAATTCATGCTTATGGTCATGCCATTGAATGCCGAATTTACGCTGAAGATCCTGAAAAAGAATTTATACCCTCCATTGGACAACTCCACTTTATAGAATTACCAGAGGGTGATGGGCTGCGTATTGACACGGGCGTAGAGCGCGGCTCCAACATCACCATGTACTATGATCCCATGATAGCTAAATTAATCGCCTGGGGAGAAAATCGTACTGAAGCACTACAGCGTTTACAACAAGCACTTAAGCATTATCACATCGGTGGGGTGAAAACGAACATTGCATTTCTACAAGGCATTTTAAAACAGCCAGCATTTATGGATGCTCACTTAAGCACCCATTTCCTAAATAAGCACCCTATTAAAACATCGCCCATTCCTAAACAAGAAGCGCTTATCATGGCTGCGAGCATGGAGTATTTAAACCAATTAAACACAATGGTCGACCCTCTTTATAAAGATACCTTTTCTTGGCAAATGCATCTCCCCACGCATTGGTACAGTCGCTACCTTATCCATGGCGAACAATTAGACGTTAAGATAACCCCCATTGACAAACAACAACTCACCCTTGAACACGCTCAAAAAACCTTTAGCGTGCGGGCAAACCTCACGAAAAATACACTTAACATTACAGATAATCACCATCTTCATCTTCAAGCTTTAATAGACGAGACGGATGGGACGCTCACTTTATATACCTCAGATGGTGCGATTACCGTCGAATCCCTCACGGGCCTATTTAAATCCAACGCTACTGCAAAAACCAACCATAAATTAACCGCACCAATGCCATCGACTGTGGTTGCCATATTGAAAAACATTGGTGATACCATTAAAGCTGGCGAACGATTAATGGTGTTGGAAGCCATGAAAATGGAGCATACCATTCATGCCCCTAACGATGGCCTCTTAGCAGAGATTTTTTATGAAATAGGCGCCCAAGTAAATGAGGGCGCTGAACTTGGACGAATCGTAACACCACCGTAACGATACTCTTTTTTAATACGAAGACTTTACTTGGAATTTAACAGAGGGCATAAACTAACATGAACTATCCACCGCATGTAACCATTATTGAGGTTGGACCGCGCGATGGTTTACAAAATGAGCCCACCTTTGTGGCTACCGCCCAAAAAATAGCGTTTATTAATCTTTTAAGCCAAAGTGGTCTTCAACACATTGAGGTAACAAGCTTTGTTTCCGCGAAAGCCATCCCGCAGTTGGCTGATGGTTCAGCTGTTTTCTCTGCTATTGATAAGCCAGAAGGGGTCCATTTTTCAGCATTAATTCCAAACGAGCAAGGCATGAATAAAGCCCTCGAAATGGGTGTCAAGAACATTGCCATCTTTACTGCCGCAAGTGACGTTTTCAATCAACATAACATCAACTGCTCCATTGCCGAAAGTATCGAACGCGCAATACCCGTGATGAAACTTGCAAAAACCCATGCCATCACTGTACGCGGATACATTTCATGTGTGCTAGGGTGCCCTTATCAAGGGGAAATCACGCCGAGTAACGTTATGCCTATCGTAGAACAACTACTAACGCTTGGGGTAGAAGAAATCAGCTTGGGCGACACTATAGGTGTAGGCACGCCTAAACAGACCAAAGCCTTGATTCGAGCGCTAAGTACCTCGTTATCTTTATCAAACATTGCTTTTCATTTTCATGACACGTATGGCCAAGCCATAACAAATACATATGCCGCTCTTGAGTGCGGTATTACTCGATTTGACAGCTCTGTTGCAGGATTGGGTGGCTGCCCCTATGCACGGGGTGCTAGTGGGAATGTTGCAACCGAAGATATCCTTTATTTAATGCATGGACTGGGCATTGAAACAGGCATTGACATTTATAAAATAGTGACGGCTGGAGAGATGATTTGCAAAGCCCTTGGTCGTAAAAATCAATCAAAAGTAGCTAATGCGTTGTTAGGAAATCCAGGCTAAGCAAAAAGAAGGATAAACCATGCCCAAAATTCTTCACCCTGAAACAATGTCTCGAGAAGAAACAAAACTACTTTTTGATTTTTTTGAATCACAACGAACGCTAGGAGTGCGGCTCTGGAGTTGCGACAAGGTCTACACGTTTTCAAATCATGCCGCCTTTCAATTTCCCTCCATGGTCATTGAGCGCGCTCGCAAAGACGGTAAAACCGGGGTTCGATATGAATTTTTTCGTAAACACCCCTACGCTCGCGGCGGTAAAAGCACCGTTCATCAAATCCAAGGCACCCTAGCGCTACAAAAAGAAACTGCTATATATAAGCCCTACGGCTTAAAAAGAGTATCTTTAAATAAGCCTAGTGAAAAAAAACGCCTCATTAAGATACAGGAGCATTATGATACTTTTCCAATAGAGCGAGTAGAAAACGAATATCAAATAAGCCGTAAAGCCTCTCACCTTGCCATCAAGCCCCCAACGCTAATAGGCGATACCAGTTATACGGTCATGCGAGAAATAAAGGGCGAGAATTTATTTAATATAATTCTTGATGATTCAACAGCTATTTCGTTAACTATTGCCGAACGTCTTGAGATAAATCAAGCGTTGTTAAAAGCGCTAAAAGAGCAAGTAACCGACAAAGGTATTATTCATTGCGATATAAAATGTGAAAATATTATTATCGATAAAGGCCCCCCTATTTCCGCCACTATTTTTGACTATGGCTTTAGTAGTCTAATCAGCGATAAGAATCCAATGCCATCAGGGGGAACATTGGCTTACGCGGCGCCTGAACTCTTTAATGACATGAAAACCGCAAAAAGTGATGTGTTTTCCTTGGGGCGTGTGATGGCATTATTATGGCGAGTCGATATATTCAGTTATCTTCCCCAAACACCAGCTCAAGCACAAAGAAATGCACTAAATGTAGATTTAGGCGGATTGTTTAAAGGCATAGAACACCAGCTATCCGCTGAAAATATGGCCGACATTAAAGCCATCTTAGCCGCCATGCTAGCCCCAAAACCCGAAGATAGGATCACCCTTGACGAAGCCATTGTAGCGTTTAACGACATTACTCTACCTAAAGACGCCATGCAAATGCCTATCGTTCGGCCATTATCTAAAATAACATATGATGAATGTCAGCAAAGAATAGAGCATCTTTTAAAAGAAGTAACCACACTTGAAAAACATGTTACTACTTTAAAGCAAAAAGAAAACATTTATGCGGCGACTAAGATAGAATCGTTTAGAGAATACCTAACCCTACAACTAAAAGAGTTACAAAACATGACGTTTGCTGAGTATAAAGAGGATGGGCCTTTGATCATCGAGCGCTGTAAAAAAAGACTAAAAAATGACTTGCCGCTTCTCCAAATCCTATCCCACAACAATTACATTTTTACAAACATTGCATTGGCATTTGCAGGGCTTGGATTTATCTACTTCATAGGATGCTTATTAAACAAAGCCTTTACAGGACACTTTTTATTTTTCACCACCAATCCATACAAAAGCGTTATTGAGGAGGGACTAAGAAGTATCGACCCGAGAGCATCTCCGCCTAAATGAACCTGTTGACTGCTTACATAAAACAAAAATTCCATTAATCGGAACCAAAAAAAGACTACTCTATTCATATCAAAACCATTCATCAATACTCGTGAGATTAAGCGCCTCTAAACCTTGACATTAATTAAGCCCGCGCTTAGCATTCATTGATTGTTAGTTTAAGGAAACGCGATGGATGTTGACCATTTGCGAGCATTGGTAAGTGATGATTTTGCAGCAGTAAACACGCTTATTTTCGATAAAATTCAATCGGAAATAAGTCTTATTGATGATTTAGCTAATCATATTGTGCGAAGTGGTGGCAAGCGTTTACGCCCGCTCATTATACTGCTCGTAAGTCACGCCTGTGGTTATAAAGGTAAAAATCATATTCTTTTGGCTGCTATGGTGGAGTTTTTTCACACCGCTACGCTATTGCACGACGACGTCGTGGATGAATCCACCTTACGTCGAGGACGAAAAACAGCGAACGAAATCTGGGGAAGCAAAGCAAGTATTTTGGTAGGGGATTACCTCTTAACCCAATACATGCAACTCATGATAAATGTTGGCGACTTAAAAATCATGCAACTTTTAACCGATATATCTCACGAAATTGGTTGTGGTGAATTAAAGCAATTGTCCAATCGTCATAATGTAGCCCTCACTGAAGAGGAATATTTTGATGTCATTCGCGCTAAAACCTCCCTGCTCTTTGCTACCTCATCGAAGTTAGGCGCCCTTATTAGCCATGCTAGTGAAGAAATAGAAAATGGCTTATACGATTATGGTTTGCATCTAGGGAATGCCTTTCAGTTAATTGATGATGCACTTGATTACTGCTCAGATGCCAAAACCATTGGTAAAAACATTGGCGATGATTTGGCAGATGGAAAAGCCACCCTCCCCTTGCTGCATGTTTTAAAACATGGTTCAGAAGAACAACAACGCTATGTTAAAGAAAGCTTGCAACAAGGAACATTGCAATACTTACCTGAAATATTAGACGCGCTAGCGTCAACCAAAGCCATCGAACATACCCGTCGCATTGCTGCAGACGAAGTTGCCCTTGCTCTTCTGTCACTGCAAGTATTACCAAATTCCGTGTATAAAGATGCGCTTGCTGACCTCGCACGTTATGCTATAGAACGCGACCATTAATCCTTTCAAAATCACAAAACAACGGAGTGTAGCTCAGCCTGGTAGA
Source organism: uncultured Legionella sp. (assembly GCA_964442495.1). Taxonomy (GTDB): domain Bacteria; phylum Pseudomonadota; class Gammaproteobacteria; order Legionellales; family Legionellaceae; genus CAYTZN01. The sequence continues at coordinate 70,217 of CAYTZN010000005.1, forward strand.
GCACTGCCTTCGGGAGGCAGGGGTCGCAGGTTCAATTCCTGTCACTCCGATCGTAAACTCTCCTCCTTTTCAAATAAGGAGTCAGATTAAATCGGAATTAGTGCAACTTACAGCCTAAAGGCTTTCATGCTCGATGCATTAGTGCTTTCTTCAAGATTTGTTTCTTCCTCGGAATTTACTTCTTCGTCATGATTTGCGAACATTTTGTTTCTGTCAGAATTTTTAGTTTTTCTGTAAATACTATTTCCAGCTTGTATGGCTTCTAGACCCGTTGAAGCACCTTCTTCTACAGGGGGCTGTATTTTTAGAGACTCACACACTGGATCTACGGCCGATGATGTTTGTTTTAAATTTTTTAAAAAATCAACGATAGATGGATTTAAGTCATGCCTTTCAGCCGCTTCAAAGATGGTTTTTCCATTCAAATTTAGAGCCATAAGATCAACACCAGGCTTCCATAAAAGTTTGAATTTCTCAAACCTAAGTGCGCTTCGGCTTTGCTTCTGCTCTTCAGAATCTTGGTACCTTATATCATAAAAAAGCTCATGTAAGGGGCTAATGCCTCTAAAGTAAAAACCTGCTGTATTTGGAGCTTTTTCCAACAGTGCTTTTATCATAGCCAAATCGCCATCTCTGGCAGCAAGTGTAAGCGGGATATGATTAAAAGCATTTATAGTCTCACAAGCAAGTACAATATCCTTCTCTTCACCTGATTGTAGTAAGCATTTCACCACATCGGTATTTGCATGCCGCGCACCCAGAATTGCAAAGTGGAGGGGGGTATAATTACTTTTATTTTTGCAGTGGGGCTCTTTAGTATGCGTTAATAAAAATTCAACAATAGGTAAATTATGACTGGGATTGAAATGGATATCCCGACTCTCTAGTGATTCTGGGGAATTCGATGTGGCATGATGTAAAGGAAGTTCGTTCCAATCATTTTTGATATTGGGGTTGGCTTTGTGTGCCACCAAAGATTTAATGATCTCCAATTTAATATCTACCTCAGCCTTTGTTACATCTGCTATCCTCATTGCAGCGTAATGCAAAGGAGTATTTCCATGTATTGGACATTTGATATTAGGTTCAATACCATCCATAGCTAAAAGAAGATTAACAACAGGAAGATTTATGTTTAGCACTGCCATGTGAAGTGGTGCAAAACCTCTGTATTCACCACCCAACAAAACGTTAGGTTTTTCTTGTTGCAAAGCCTTAATTTTTTCTAAATCGTCTTCTTTCCATGCTTTATCAAGTGCTTCATATAAATTCACACAGCCTCTCTTTTTATTATTGTAAAAAAATATTATAAATGAACAGATCTTTTTTTAAATGTAATTTAATAGCTATAGTTGGCTGAACCATAGTAATCTACCGTAAATTTTCACACCACATTATACTGATGGCCTAGCCAAAAACAAATAAAGTGACATGCTTGGATTATTGCGATTATTTATTCAGTAGCCAAATTAACTACACATTAACGAATTTTTCTGAACATGTAGAGAGGTTATCTCATGATATGGTTAATCGCTATTTGCAGGATGTGAAATTCCCCCTACGTTAATTTGGGATCATACGAAAGACAATATCAGACAAAAAAATTGATTTATTGTTTTTGATGAAAACCATTCTCGACATATTGAATCTGTACGTTGGCAATATATTGGTAATAGACATGGGTGGAGTGAATGCTTTAATTGATGTGCAAACCAATGTTGCAGGAAGGCTCATCCAAGCTGAAAAACTTTTATCTAAAAGCCATGCAGACATACTCTACCGTTTTGATGGTGAAGTGATTTCTTAGTAAGAGATTGTTCGCGTTACCTAGATAATCTAGCGTTATACCGCGGACATGCCGCGGTAGTAGATATAGTCGATTGATTTTTAAATGATCGATTGAAAGACATAATCTATTGCTTGCGCGAGTGTTGTAAACATCGTAACCACTTTTTTAATTTTGGCTTTTAAATTAGCCCAAAACTTTTCGATTGGATTCATATCTGGAGAATAGGGCGGCAAGAAAATTAATGTACATCCTGCATTATTGATTAAAACCTTTGTTTGTTCAGATTTATGGAATGCAGCATTATCCATTATGATGGTATGGCCAGGTTCTAAAGTTGGCAGTAGGAAATTTTCAAGCCAAAAATTAAACAATCCCGAGTCACAAGTCCCTGTATAACAAAGAGGTGCGATAATTTTATTACCGATTAAACCAGCAATAAAGCTTTCCCTTGCATAGCGCCTACCCGATACTTCGGAGCGCACTTTTTCTCCACGAACATTCCAGCCATGCTCTCTGCAGATAAATTTATCAATGCCCGATTCGTCAATATAGACCAGTTTTTCTACGTCATACTTTGCAACTTCAGTTAAGTAGCTTTGCCGTTTTTGCTCATCTCTTTCTGCATAGAGCGCGCCATAACCCTGAGCTCGTTACTCCAAAATGGACTGCCATTTCACTTAAATAAGCGTCAGGATTCGCTTGAATATAGCTTTGAAGTGCAGCGTCATTAATTTTATAGGGCGCGTTAATTCGCGAAACGGGAGATATGCTACCCGTTTCTTCTTTTTTATCACGCCATCGTTGAATTGAGGAACGACTCACTTTGAATAATACGCAAGCGCTCTTTATTCGCCCGCCTTCCTCAATATAATCTAATACTCGGGTTCTTAAATCTGTTGAATGACTCATGATTGATAAAAGCACATATTATAACAAATAAATAAGTCAATATGAATTCAATCTACTATATAGAAACGACTAGATGAAAAAACTCGATCTTTACTTAGACATTAAAAAGGAAATGCATAACATCCCCATCGGCAACCACGTAAGATTTTCCTTCAAGACGCAATTTACCTGCCTCCTTTGCCCCCTGCTCTCCTGCATGTGCCACAAAGGCATCATAAGCAATAACTTCTGCGCGAATAAAGCCTCGCTCAAAATCAGTATGAATAACACCTGCAGCTTGGGGCGCTGTTGCACCCTTTGGAATAGTCCAGGAGCGAACTTCTTTTACACCCGCTGTAAAGTATGTTTGTAGGCCTAATAACTCATAACCAGCGCGAATCACACGATGCAATCCTGGCTCTGAAAGGCCTAAATCCGTCATGAACTCTTGTCTATCTGCCTCATCTAATTCCATGAGTTCAGACTCTGTCGCGGCACACAACGCCACAACATTGGCTTTTTCATCTGCCGCGAGTTTTTGTACTTTCTCTAGCAACGGGTTATTGGTGTAACCATTGTCATCAACATTAGCGATATAAAGAACCGGCTTTGCTGTTAATAAAAACAAACGTCGGCTTAAAAGTGCTTCATCTGGGGTTAACTCTAGTGTTCGTACTGGGAAACCTTCATCCAGATGGGCTTTGATTTTTTCAAGCATTTGCTTTTCAAAAAGAGCCTCTTTGTTGCCACTTTTACTTAATTTACCAGCCTTATGAAGCGCCTTCTCCACCGTGTCCATATCAGCAAGAGCCAATTCAATATTGATCACATCAATATCATGCAAGGGATCAACCCGGCCCTCAACGTGAATAACGTCTGTATTCTCAAAACAACGTACCACGTGAGCTATGGCGTCTGTTTCGCGAATAGTGGCTAGAAATTTATTACCTAAGCCTTCACCGCTGGCAGCGCCTTTGACAAGCCCTGCAATATCAACAAACTGCATGACAGCAGGTACTGTTTGTTGTGGACGGACAATATTGCTCAACACGTCTAAACGCTTGTCAGGAACGGTAACCATGCCCACGTTAGGTTCGATAGTGCAAAAAGGGTAATTGGCAGCTTCTATTCCCGCCATGGTTAATGCATTAAATAGCGTTGATTTACCCACATTTGGCAAGCCTACAATTCCACATTTAAATCCCATCGATGAAACACCTTATAGAAATACAATCAATCTTCTGCAGAATAACCAAAAGGTCCCTGCGCATGGTGACGAGTTATACGTCATTAGGGAAAACGCATCTGATTTTTAAGCTTAGAACACCCCATAATCGCCTACTTACCGTGCATAAAGCGCGGAAGGTGGGAGCTTTGATTTTGTAATGCGCCTTTAGATGCGTTTCCCCTGATATGTCACTTAAAAATAACCGACCTAAATCTCCGAATTAACCATTCAACTGGCTCATGGTAATCATGATGTCCTGAGATACAACAGCGGGCATTAAAACGACCGCCCTATCAATTGCTTCATTTATAAGCGCTCGATCGGCGCTTGAAGGCTTGCCCAAGACATAATCTAACACCAATGTTTTATGCCCCGGATGACCGATGCCCACCCGTAGACGATGAAAATGTGTACTGCCCAATTGAGCAATAATATCACGAAGCCCGTTATGGCCACCGTGCCCGCCCCCTGTTTTGAGCTTAATACGCCCAACTGGCAAATCCAATTCATCATGAGCAACCAACACCTCATGAGGTTCAATACGATAAAATTGACACACGGCTCGAACCGACAAACCACTGTGATTCATAAATTCTAGAGGTAACAAAATTTTTAAAGAAACATTGTTAATATCAACAGTAGCCAACTCGCCATGAAGTTTTTTATCTGTTTTAAACAATAGAGGATAACGCTCGGCCAAGGCATCCACAAACCAGCGCCCCGCATTGTGGCGTGTATGTGCGTAGGCTGAACCAGGATTTTGCAACCCAACAATCAATTTGATAGACATTGGTGAAATACTCTTAATGATTGTCCTTCCCGCAAAGGCGGAAAAAACACCTATGTTCGGGTATATACCATGCACTACTTAAATCAGAGAGCCCCAAAACCCAAACACCGCTGGATACCACACTTTTATGCACGGTACGTTGGCGTGGAAGATAATAAATAATCCCTCACGCTAAGAACTACCGGATTTAGCGTGAGGGGCTCTCATACAGCTTTCTAATTATTCAGCGCTTTCGTCACTTGAATTTTCAAGGGAAGCATTATCTGCTTCTTCTGAGATAGCTGATTCTTCTAGAGATTCAAGCTCTTCTGCAACGTCGTCAACTTCATCAATCACTTGAGCTTTGTTGATGTGAATACTAACAACAGGATGATCATGACCACCCACAGTAGGATCAAGGGCTAAATGCACACCTTTTGGCAGTTTTAAGTCTGACAAATGCAATACATCATTTAATGCCATGTTAGCTAAATCAACTTCAATGAAAGAAGGAAGGTATTGCGCTTGGCAGCGAATTTCAACCTGAACCATTGTATGGCTAACCATACCGCCTTCTTTAACACCAGTTGATTCTTCTTCGTTGATGAAATGTAGCGGAACCATTTTAACCAACACATCTTTAGCACTAACACGCTGCAAATCCATGTGTAAAATCACAGGTTTGTAGGGATGGCGCTGAAGATCTTTAAGAATAACGTGCTCAACCTTACCATCAACACGAACATCAAAAACACTCGAATAAATGCTCTCAGTTTCAAGCGCTTTAATAATGTTTTTATGAAACAAATGAATTGATTTAGGCTCTTTTGTTCCACCATAAATAACAGCAGGTACTTTACCTTCAAGACGACGCAGGCGGCGGCTCGCACCTTTCCCTGTATCGACCCGGGTTTCAGCTTCTAACATAACGATTGACATCAGTAATCTCCAGAAAATAAAAAAGGCTCCCCTGACATAACCTTGCGACCAAGTTATGTAACGTGCCAAAATACAACCTCACTTTTAGCGCCTTCCTTCACATACTGCATAATATTTATGCAAATAAATCAGGCAAAGGTGGCGCATTGTACAATAAATTAAATTCAACTTGAAGTCACAGCTGATATTTTATAGAATATGTCACTTTGTTGAACCAGTGATAGCCAAGCAGGCGAGTTGGAGAATAGATATGTATGCGGTAATTAAAACCGGCGGTAAACAATACCGCGTTAAAGAAGGTGAAGTACTTAAATTAGAAGAATTGACCGCTGAAGTAGGCAGTACATTCGAATTCGCTGAAGTATTGATGATTGCTGACGGTGATAACATTACCTGCGGTACACCATTCATTACGAATGCTGTGGTTAAAGCTGAAATTATTTTACATGCTCGCCATAAAAAAATTAAAATCATTAAATTCCGTCGCCGTAAGCATCACATGAAGCAAATGGGACACCGTCAAAATTACACACAAGTAAAAATTACTGCAATTAGTAAGTAAGAGGACTTTGAAATGGCTCATAAGAAAGCAGGTGGTAGTACCAGAAACGGCCGCGACTCGAACCCCAAATACCTTGGTGTAAAGCGCTACGGTGGCCAATTGGTAAACGCAGGTGAAATTCTTGTTCGTCAACGTGGAACACGTTTTCATCCAGGAGAAGGTGTTGGCTTAGGACGAGATCACACATTGTTTGCTTTGGTTACTGGTATTGTTACATTTAAAACCAAAGGCATTAAAAACAGACAATTTGTTGTTATTGATCCTGTTGCACTAGAAGAACAAGAAGCTTAATTTAAATAAACACCGATTGGGTTTGATATTTCAAGCCCAACCCTCCCCCCTCCCGTTTGGCTTCACAGTTGAGTTGATAAAATTATGAGATTCGTTGATGAAGCAATCATTAGAATAGATGCTGGCAATGGTGGTCATGGCTGCCTAAGTTTTCGACGCGAAAAATATATTCCTCTTGGTGGACCAGACGGTGGTGACGGTGGAGATGGCGGCAGTGTCTTCTTGGTTGCTGACAAAGAGCTCAATACCCTCGTTGATTTTCGTTATCAACGCCATTATAAAGCGCAAAATGGCCAAAGTGGCATGGGCGGCAACTGCACCGGTAAAAAAGGTGAGGATTTGTTAATCAACGTCCCGGTTGGCACCATGGTCTATGATATCGACACTGGCGAGTTGTTAGGAGATATTAGCAAAGCCGGCGATCGTCTATTAGTGGCTCAAGGTGGTTTTCATGGCTTAGGCAATACGCGCTACAAAAGCAGTGTTAATCGAGCCCCCCGACAAACCAGCCAGGGCTCGGCCGGTGAGGGCCGTCATTTACGACTCGAATTACGTGTATTGGCCGATGTAGGTCTTCTAGGTCTACCAAACGCAGGAAAATCAACGCTTATTCGTGCCGTTTCCAGTGCTAAACCAAAAGTGGCCGATTACCCCTTCACAACCCTTCACCCAGGTTTAGGCGTAGTCAGTGTGGCAGCTCACAAAAGCTTCGTTATGGCAGATATTCCAGGCCTTATCGAAGGTGCATCAACTGGTGCTGGACTTGGGCATCGCTTTTTAAAGCATTTAGCCCGCACCTGCGTATTATTGCACGTCATTGATGTGGCTCCTCTTGATGAGACTGACCCTGTTGAATCAGCCAAAATCATTATCAATGAAGTAGCAGCATACAGCCCAGAATTGCTCAATAAGCCCCGTTGGCTGGTTTTAAACAAAATCGACATGTTGCCCGATGACGAGGTTCGCCAGCAAACCATCGAGCGGATTATTAAAGGCTTAGACTGGAAAGAAAAATATTTTACCATTTCAGCTATCAAGGCTGAAGGAACTCAGCAAATGTGCTACGCATTGATGAAGTTAATCGATGAAATGAAAAAAGCCGAAGACACTAATGAGCCTAATCAGTCAATAGACTCTTAGTACGGTTTTTTAAATTCCCACCCTAATAGAAGAGAGTTCTCACGTTCAATTCAGAAATTAAAAACCATAACCATTCCAAGTGACCATAAACAGATTTTCAAATGACATGTTCTCTGTGGCACCAATTAGGTGCTTAAGACCAGCCAAGACACCTAAAAATTGGATTGAAGGCAAAATACATCAAACCATTGTACCTTTTATGTGGTTTATTACTTAACCCTCTATTTTTAATATCCGTTAAAAATAGAGGTGATTACCACGTCAGTTGACGTTTGTTCTTTTTTTACTGAGCTAAAAAATGAGTCACTAAAATCACTATAACCATTTCCACGTCCAGGAAGCCAGGTAAGCATATTGCGAGTATCCTGCTCATAAGGAAGCACTTTATTACAATCAATATTTCGAACTGGCACTAACCTGGAATAACCGAATGTTGTTGTCATTCTTAAAACAGGTGGACCATCCTCCACACAATCAGCTTTCGAAGGATCTGTTTCTTCTAGGACCCAAAAAGCAGGCGCCGAAATTTTTCTTGCTGCAGCCACCGCATCTTTATCTGATGTAGGCTTGGTATAAGAAGCATAAGTTTCTTTTAGATTTTTTTCATAAGCGCGCAAATACATTTCAATGTATTCAGAATTTGATTTTCGAGTTATGATCACATCATTTCTTATATCAATATATACAGCACTGCACTTAACACAAAAGAAATGATCCCAATCATTCTTAAGTTTATCTATGTCTTTTAAACTCGCTTCAAGGTCTTTGAAAACAGTGTCATTAGCATCGTAATACACATAATACTGACCTGGCTCTGATAATTGCATAATGGCGTTTCTTAAAATATCTGAAGCTAATGCAAATGCCGCGACATCGCCGTCTATGCCCTTTTCAAGGAAATACTTGAAATAACGATAAAGCGAACTTTTTTCGCATTCTTTGTGATCTTTTATAACCACTCCAGCGTCCCTCAAACCATCTGCCGCACCCTCTTTAAGCTCATCTAAATTCGTCCATAAGACATGCTCAAAATCAGCAGCTTGTATAATAGACGAGTGTCGCAACATATTTTCTACAAGGCTAGGATACAACCCTTTCCCCTTGCCCGTTAACCAAATTGAATTAAATGTCCCCTTTGGCATGATATAACTCTCTTATATAAATAATATTTGTGGGTACATTATAAGCAAAGTGGTATTTATTATCAATTAATGAATTTTAATATGACAATTTCTCAATAAGCTTAACAAGCCTGAAGCAAAACCATTCCGCAGCATAATCTAGCGAAAAACGGCTGCGATAACGGATCTCATGGGTTTCAATGCCATGTTCTTTACCATTATGATAATTGATGGCTAAGGTGGTCATTGCGGGGGGATTAGAGATCCCTGACCAATAGGCATCAAGCCCACTAAGATGAAAACGCATACTATTGCCTTGCGTCTCGAAAAAATGAAGGTACTCATGATTATTTGGGTGCTGTATAAGCGTTTGTAAAAGTCCTCCGGTAACTTCATCAATGATCACTATGGGTTGTTTAACCTGCTCTATCAACCAACTTAAACGTTCAGATGCTTTTTGCTCGGGGGGTGCAATGATGTGAGGTGACACTAAAGGCCCAATGATTTCTCTGACTCGCTCTATTTTGGAATCATCACAGCGAACTTTAAATTCAAGATAAGGCATTTCTAAACGGTAACCAGTTTCACATTCAACCACCATTAATGCATTATCTAACTTTTCTGAAATTTCCCCTTCCGACACACCAAACAACCGCCATTTCAACAAAGGACGCTGATGCTGTCGCTTTTGTTCTAACAATGGCAATACATGATTATTAAACATGGGCAAACATTCTCTTGGCGGCCCTGGGAGCAATACAAAAGTTTTATTGTGCCACTCGCCTATACAACCCATAGCAGTGCCTTGGGGATTGGGTAATAACGTAGCTGTTAGAGGAAACAGCGCCTGCTGACGATTGCCCGCATTCAGCTTAAGAAGACGATGATGAAGTCTTGCTTCAATATGGTCTACAGCGCTTGAAAACTCCACCAAGGATTCGCCTATATAGCGTGCAAAAGCAAAGCGTGTCCTATCATCAGACGTAGGGCCTAGTCCTCCAATCAAGATGATGGTGTCGTGATGTTGGCCTAAAAATTGAAGGCACCTGAAGAGGTCCTCTTCATTATCACTGCAAGATAGTTGTAACCCGAGGCTTAAATTTTCTGAATTTAATGCATGAGCAATGGCGTACCCATTGGTATTAAGTGTATCACCCTGAATAATTTCATCGCCTGTCGCTAAGATGGCAATACTCATTTTTAAATCCTTTGGTCAGCAACTCAATAGAACGATGATACAAATTAAAATTTTACGAAAAGAGGAGGGAGGTTTACAAGATAAAATGGCACGTACTACTTGGTAAAAAAAAGGAGCCCCACAGTGAAATGACCATGAAGCCCCCTCAAGAGTATTAGAAATTACTCTTGAGCAGCAGGCGCTGCTTCATCAGTTTTTACTTCTTTTTCAGCATCAGCAGGTTTTTCTGAAGAAGGAACAACAACCGTTTCAGTTTTAACTTCTGGCTGTTTAGGTGCATCTTGACCACAACCTGTCATGATTACAGTCATACATCCAACCACCATCAGTGCCAATAAACGTTTCATACTTTTCTCCCTAGGTTTATATTAATAAATCAATGCCCTAACAAGTCTAACAAAAATTTTGACGAAGTGAACGACTTAACGCTCATAATTTCAATTATCTACAAAATAGATCCCCCATTTAAGGCTTAAGGCAATCTGCTTTACAGACTTGTAGTTGAACATTTGCTAAAATCAGCACAAATTTATCATACCCTAACATCATGCCCATAAACCATACCCCCATGATGCAACAATATCTACGCATCAAAAATGACCATAAAGACATGCTACTACTTTATCGCATGGGGGATTTTTATGAGCTCTTTTTTGATGATGCAAAGCGTGCAGCAGAGTTATTAGATTTAACCCTAACCCACCGTGGCCAATCGGCAGGCTCTCCTATTCCTATGGCAGGCGTTCCATATCATGCCGTTGAAAATTATTTAGCACGACTATTAAAAAAAGGCGAATCTGTTGCTATCTGTGAACAGGTAGGAGACCCCGCAACAAGCAAAGGGCCCGTAGAGCGTCAAGTCACTCGCATTATTACACCAGGTACAGTGACTGATGAAGCCCTTCTTGAAGCCAAACGAGATAATATTTTATTGGCTATTTACCCTCACCGTCATCAGTTTGGCTTAGCCTGGGTTGATTTAAGCGGAGGGCGATTTCATTTGCTAGAGGTTAAAGATGAAGAAGAACTCCAGGCTGAAATGACCCGCCTGCAACCCGCAGAAGTGTTAATTCCCGACACGTATAGTTTAAGTCACCTAAAAACCCCTGGCGTCGTTAAAATTCGGCCATCATGGGACTTTGACCCCCAAAAGGCCCGAACTTTACTCTGTGAACAATTTAAAATTAAAGCACTAAACTTGCTTGGCGATATTGAAAAAGGCAATGCTTATCCCGCGGCTGGATGTTTATTAGCATACCTTCAAATTACTCAGCGACAAACGCTTCCTCATTTAACCACGCTGACCCTCGAGCAGCACCAAGACTATTTACAACTTGATGCCGCCACTCAACGCCACCTTGAGTTATTTGAAAATAATCAAGGCGAACGTGACAATAGTTTATTGTCCATTATTGATAAAACGGCCAGCGCCATGGGTAGCCGGTTACTAAAACGCTGGTTAAGCAGGCCCCTTCGAGACCACTTAAGCATCCAGTCTCGTCAACAGGCCATTGCTGAATTTATAAAAAACCAGCAAGCATCGCCGTTGCACGCTCTACTGAAACAAAGCTGTGATGTGCAACGTATTCTCACCCGCATCGCTTTAAAATCAGCGCGTCCTCGAGACTTAGTGCAATTACGCCAAACATTGTCTCTTCTTCCCGAACTTCACGAAATGCTTATCAATAATAAAGCGACCTTGTCTCAAGCATTAACAATGCACTTAAAGCCTTGTCCAATTTTGCATGAACTTCTTAACGCAGCAATTGTCGAAAATCCCCCCATGTTGGTACGTGATGGTGGTGTTATTGCGTTAGGCTTTGATGACGAATTAGATGAACTTAGAGGGCTTCGTCATAATGCGACTGAGAAATTATTGGAGCTTGAACAGGATGAAAAACAACGCACCGGTCTATCCACATTAAAATTTGGTTTTAATCGCGTACAAGGATACTACATTGAACTGTCCCGCGCGCAATCAGAAAAAGCCCCGCTTCATTACCAGCGAAAGCAAACCTTAAAGAATGTAGAGCGTTATATCACGCCTGAATTAAAAGCCTTTGAAGAAAAGGTATTGTCTGCCGAATTTAAAGCATTATCGCGTGAAAAATGGCTCTATGAAAATATTCTGGATGAAGTACACCAGTCCATGACCGAATTAACCCATATTGCTGAGTCACTTAGTCTACTTGATGTGTTAATCACGCTTGCTGAGCGTGCCCAAACACTAAATTGGCACTGCCCAACCTTAGTGGAAACTCCAGGCATTGACATTCAAAATGGCCGACACCCTGTCATTGAGCAAATCTTGCAAGAAGAGTTCATTGCCAACCCACTTCACTTAACGCCGACCCAACAAATGTTGTTGATAACAGGTCCAAACATGGGGGGAAAATCCACCTACATGCGACAAAATGCATTGATCGTGTTGCTAGCGCATATAGGAAGTTTTGTGCCAGCAGAACGCGTCTGCCTTGGGCCTATTGATAAAATATTTACCCGCATAGGCGCAAGCGACGACCTAGCTGGTGGGCGCTCTACGTTTATGGTAGAAATGACAGAAACCGCTTATATTTTGAAGCAAGCGACTGCTCAAAGCCTGGTATTAATTGATGAAATTGGTAGGGGCACGAGCACCTATGATGGGATGGCATTAGCACATGCTTGCTGCGCATACCTTGCCAGTACCGTAAAAGCCTATACTTTATTTTCCACGCACTATTTTGAATTGACCACGCTCCCGGATACCTTTTCTTCCATCCGAAATGTCCATTTAAAAGCCGTTCTTGCTAATCAAAGCATTGTGTTTTTATATAAAGTTGAAAATGGCCCCGCAAACCGCAGTTACGGATTAGAGGTTGCAGCGCTCGCTGGTATTCCACAGGATGTATTAAACCTTGCGCACCAACATTTACAACGTGTACAGATCCCCTTATCGACGCCAGAGCGTTCAATAACACCAAAAGCCTCTAATATAAATTCAGCCCTCTCCCGCGAGTTTGCTAAAGTAAACCCTGACCACTTGTCTGCTCGAGATGCTCTTGAACTAATTTATAGTCTAAAAGCCCTGGAGCTCATGAACAATATTGAATAAAGTGGGCAAATCTCCCAAAAAACCCATAAACCAAATCTCGCTTGCATTTGATCAGTTTTTTACTGATAGATTGTCTTAATTGATTAAAGCCAACATTTCTTGCAAATGCTTTACAGCATGAACCTCAATCTCTAGCTCCTGTTTAGGGGCATTTGCGTAGGGAATAATAGCTCGCTTAAAACCATGCTTTACGGCTTCTTTTAAGCGCTCCTGCCCACTTTGAACGGGCCTGATTTCGCCTGCAAGGCCTATTTCACCAAAAATAATCGTGTCACTTGCAAATATTCGGTTACGCAAACTTGAAACCACTGCAGCAAGTAAGGCTAAATCACTCCCGGTTTCTGTTACTTTTACCCCCCCCACGACATTAATAAACACATCTTGATCAAACGTTGCAATTCCGCCATGACGATGCAATACAGCCAATAAAATAGCGAGCCGATTGTGTTCAAGCCCTGCAGTCACTCTTTTTGCTTGTGGGCCTGCCGCCTCATCAACCAAAGCCTGCACTTCTACCAACATGGAGCGCGTCCCCTCCCATGTCACCATCACAGCACTACCAGGAGTGGGCTCTGGTTGACGTGATAAAAAAATAGCTGACGGATTTGCCACCTCTTTCAAGCCCCTGTCCGTCATTGCAAAAATGCCCAACTCGTTTACGGCACCAAAACGATTTTTTATAGCTCTGATCACACGAAAACGGCTATCGCTTTGCCCTTCAAAATACAAAACACAATCCACCATGTGCTCCAACACTCGAGGCCCTGCCAATGCGCCCTCTTTCGTAACATGCCCCACAAGAAACACGGCCGTTTGTGTCATTTTAGCAAAACGAACCAATTGTGCGGCAGACTCTCGCACCTGACTAACACCACCTGGTGCTGAATGGATGGTTTCTGTAAAAATGGTTTGAACAGAGTCAATAACAATGATCCGTGGTTGTTCTTTTTCTGCATGACAAATAATAGCCTCGACCTGTGTCTCAGCTAAAAGACGCAATCCCGCAAGAGGTAATTGTAACCGCTTAGCGCGCATAGCAACCTGTTGTAACGACTCTTCTCCCGTCACATACAATACTTTTTGCTGTAAAGATAAATTAGCCAACGTTTGTAACAATAACGTCGATTTACCAATACCCGGGTCTCCGCCGATCAACACCACTGAACCATCCACCAACCCGCCACCTAATACGCGATTTAACTCAGTTAATCCTGAGTCCATTCGCACTTCACAATCAATAACAACATCCTCAACAAACGTGACTTCAGAGCGTTGATTAGCATAATTGCCTGTTCGTGCATGTTTACTGGGGGCAACAACGCTCTCTTCGCTGATAGCATTCCAAACACCACATTGAGTGCATTGACCAGCCCACTGTGAAAAAACAGCAGCACACTGATTGCATATAAACCGCGTTTTTATCTTCATACATTTCTTTCCATTCGTTGAGCATGGCCTTGTCTAAAGACCTCAATCCCCATAAACTCCTTCCTAACGAATATCACAGAGCACACACATTAAGATGAGTGAACAAATTTTTGAATGGGCTATCGTTGGAGCAGGGCCCGCAGGCATTGCTGCGGTGGGCAAGTTGATTGATGCAGGTGTAAAACCAACAAGTATCCTCTGGATAGATGAAGAATTCAATGTTGGTGATTTGGGTCGATTTTGGCAAAATGTGTCCAGCAACACGACGGTAAAGCTATTCACGCGCTTTATGGAGGCAGCCGCTTCTTTTTCTTACAAGGATGCTCCTGATTTTCCACTCAATCACATGACACCAGAAAAAACATGCGCCTTGAGTGCTATTGTAGAGCCTTTACAATGGGTATCTAACCACCTGTGCAAAAAAGTCCACATTGAAAAAACACGCATTCAGCGTATGGCACTTACAAAAGGCTTTTGGTCATTAGACAGCAAGACAGCCTCATACCATTCAAAAAAAGTTATTCTTGCCACAGGAGCCATTCCTATATCGCTAGATTATCCAACAATACCCACCATTGATTTTGAGACGGCTATCGACAAACATCAACTGGCCAAAGCAATAAAACCTCAAGAGACCTATGCTGTATTTGGCTCCTCACATTCAGCAATAATGATCATTAAACATTTAGTAGAGCTTAAGGTTAAGAAAATCATTAACATCTATCGTTCCCCATGCCGCTATGCCGTGGACATGGGCGATTGGATTTTATTTGATAATACGGGATTAAAAGGAAACACAGCCATATGGGCCAAAGAACACATTGATGGCACACTTCCGGATAACCTTATTCGCCACGTGTGCAATGAAGAACAAGCAAAAGATTTTTTATCCCAATGTGATAAAGCCATTTATGCAGTAGGATTTACACCTCGCGATACAATAAAGATTGAGGGCTACGACCACAAACATTATAATCCCCACGTTGGCATTATAGGGCCAGGTTTATTTGGTTTAGGGATTGGTTTCCCTGAAATAAAGGCCGACCCTTTTGGAAATATAGAGGCACGGGTTGGTTTATGGAAATTCATGGTCTATCTCAACACTGTTTTACCCCTATGGTTTAAATACCATACTTAGGAGGCACGAATGACAAAACCAATTCAATTTGAGGGCTCAATTGCTGAGCTACAAGACATTGTCACGCAATTAGAGAAAGGCGAGCTTACTCTAGAGGACTCGCTCAAACAGTTTGAAAAAGGCATTCATTTAGCCCGCAAATGCCAAGATATTTTAAACCAAGCAGAACAAAAAATTGAAATCCTTACGGCCACCAACACACCAATGAATGATGAGAATATCCCCAATGAATAAATCTGTTTCGGACTATATCTCGCATCACGAAAAAGTACTGCATAATTTACTCAACAGCACAGACATTCCCGCACCGCGTTTACGAGAGGCCATTGCCTATACACTCTTTCCTGGTGGAAAACGATTGCGACCAACATTGGTTTATTTGTGTGGCCACATGCTTCATGTTCATCAAAATACCCTGGATATTATTGCCGCAGCCATAGAGTTAACTCATTGTTACTCGCTGGTTCACGATGATTTGCCAGCCATGGACAATGATGATTTGCGCCGAGGAAAACCAAGCTGTCATCGCGCCTTTGATGAAGCAACTGCCATTTTAGTAGGCGATAGCATGCAGGCGTTAGCCATTGATATTTTGTTAAGCCACCTACCTCAATCGCTTAACATGTCAGAAGTGGTTTCGGTGACCCAGGAGTTGGTGAAAGCAAGCGGTCTATCAGGCATGGTGAGCGGCCAGAGCCTTGATCTATCAGAGTTAAGTAACCCAGCCATCAGTGAAGCACAACTCCGAAATATTCATCTTCTAAAAACGGGAAAATTGATTTCAGCCTGCGTTCGCATGGTACTAGCCGCCGCACAACCCTCACCTGAGTGCAGTCATGCCCTGGAGCAATTTTCCCTGCACTTAGGTCTTGTTTTTCAAATGCAAGATGATTATTTAGATAAATACGATAAAAAGGAACAGCTGGGCAAAGGCCGTCGTTCTGATACAGAAAATCAAAAAACGACATTTGCCAGCCTTTACAGCCAAAATGAACTTTTAACCTTAATCAGCCAACATTTTCACTATGCCCAAAAAGAACTAACTTTATTTGGAGAGCGGGCTGCAAACTTGCAACATTTTTTACAACACCTACATCAACGCACCGAATAACGATACTGTAAGTTTACTTTTTCAGCATCAGTTGCAGAAAAAGAATGGCTCTTTTTCCTGTGAGGATGAAACAAACTTAGACTTAACAGTGCTCTTGTGCAAAGACTTTTTTTATGAACATCGTCATCGGATAGAGAGATAGTCTCTATCGCGTCTTCAGGAAACAATCTTTGGAGCTCTTTTACTCTGTTTAAAATGCCAAAACCATTTTCTTGAACTTTAGTGTAATCTCTTGATGAAGATGATGAAGATGCAGCATGATTCTCCAAAAGTTTTGTTAACTGCCCCTCAATATAATTCAAAGCGCCCCCTCCCTCATGACACAAAAGCCTGCCATGAGATTTGTAAAAAATACGTGGCGGTTGACTCAGCAATGCAGACTCTAATATTTGCAATTGCCGGTTCATGCCATCACTTGGTTTATGCAACGCAAATATACCTAGGCTTACATCAACTGAATCAAGGCCATCAAACACCGCTTGCACTGAAGATTGTGCTAAAAAGAATTCATTGGCACTTGAGCTCATTTTTTCTAACGTGGTTGATGGGTGTAAAGGGTGAAAATATCGGTAAATCACACGTCCTCTGACCACGTTTTCTTTAGCTATCTTAATAGCTTGACTTGTTTCAGAGAGCTCTGCATGAGCTGCTCCTAAAGCAAGGTGCGTGGTCATTTCCATCCGCATGGGCGATAAAGGCACCTTTCTTTTCCCATCATTAAGCTTAATACGGTTTGTATAATGAGTAATAGATAAGGCATTAGGGTGCTTAATAAGCTTATGCATAATAGACAAATGCGGCTTAACAAACGGATGAAGGCTAAGGTCTGATTGCGCAAAAATGCATGCTAATGTAATAAAAGGCAGGTAAAGATCAGCATTTGCATTAGACGACAACCCTGGTAGCTTGCTGTTTGCTTTTGCAAACACGGCCATCAAAAAATTTATTCGTCTCTCTAATACTTCTTGAGTAGGAGCATTTTGTAACGAAAGCATAAACCATAAGCTCATGGTGTTCTGAAGAAAAGCCACTTTTGAGTACCTATGTTTAGCGGCACCATCAGGTACCTCCATGCCTAAGGTATCAAGCTCTGAGCTGTCTTGAAATTGCGCATTCCGATAGACTTCAACCATTATCTCGAGAAAATCATGGACATTTTGTTTTGTTGGCACTTGAGAAACCAAAGAAAAATCGATAGAAACCTGTGAGGCTCTGTTTCTCAATAGAGCATTGCTCTTGTTTCCTCGAAGATAAAAAGGGGACGATGCTTCATCAAGTGGTTTAAATGTAACTATATTTTGCTGAAGATAAACTGCATTTAATCTATTTGCTGTTGCTAGTTCTTTAAATGCTGTAACGTCAACCCCACAAGCCATTAGTGCGCTATCCAATACAAAAGGGGCTCCATCAATAACAATAGGACGTGTATCTAACAAATAACGCCCCATTTTATCAAATGACAAGACAGCCTCTATCATTTGTTTAGCGACAGCAGGGTTTGTTTTTGCAAGTTCTGAAAAAAGAGCGATTGTGTGATAAAAACCCAAGTCTGGTTGGCTGTCAAAAGCATTTATTTTATCGAGTACATCTTGGTAAGCTGGGCTTGAGGGGTCAAGCTTGTCTAAGTCTTTTTTTAAGGTGTTTTGTGCTGAAATTTGAGCTTTTCGATACTTATTTTGTTCGTAAACAAGGAGTCCTACCGCATAAGCATTCAAATGTATAGTTACGCCTTCCATTTTCAACGCCGCTTGCAATACGTCTAAGGTTGTCTTAGCTGGCATATTTACCCCCTTTTTTTTATTTTTGTTTATCTTAAATCCGATGATTGCTAGGTTTATCTCCTTTTTTAACGCTCAAATTCACCCGTTACTATCTTAAAACACAGGATTTTTCATCCTATCATGGGCAAAAATTAAATTCAAACTGCCCAAAATTTACTGCGTTATATACTATAATTTATCTTCTCATGCTTTCAGACGCAAAATAGTTATCTTGCAAGCTCTCAAGCCGCAAAACTTTAAAGCAGCGGACTCTATTTCCAAAAACAGATAATAGTCACCTCCGGATCAACGTGCTATCTTAATGTTCCGTTAAGCTTGGTAAATGTAAAATATTTGCACTTTAGACAATCATGTAAACTATTAATCATGCCTATTAATTCCCCAGTTAAAGACGTTCAGTTGCAAGCTAATCAAGCAGTTTTTGAGTCTATTTCTCAAAATGGCTTGTGTGCCGCAAGTAAAATCCCATCTAAAATATTGATTAATAATGCAGTACAAACACCCGACCTTACTAAAAATATTTGTGTTAATTATGTCAATCTAACAGACGCAGATGACAATGCGCGTCGTTTAGCATTAGAAACTGCTGTTTTAGAAGAGTATTGTGGCATTTATGGGATATCTTTAGAGCGGCAATGGCCTTTTCAACGCTTTGAGAACATTGATTTGTTTAAACAAGAAGCGTTTGAACGACTCATGAACTGTGTTGTTTTTATATTAAAACCACCCACATTGGGTAAAATTATGGCCAGGCCTTCTGGCGCACCAAAAGCTTGTGAAATCAGCTTTTATGAGTTCGGGCAGGAAAACGACGATGTCGCACATCAACGCGATAAAAATTTGCTCACTGGGCAAACGCATCCCTACACACACCGTGTTACAGAAATTAAAACCACCCACATATTTCAGCTTGCTGAGATGCAAGCTATTTTAGCGCCTACGCATTTGGTAAAAGACATCAAGAGCGTATTTAAGGGGATTAACGTTATTCCAGTTGCTGATAAGCCAATGACATTTAGATCCACTCCTACTATTTCAAATCATTTTCATAATGAAGCCATCAGAGAGCCTATCACTCTAAATGCACCTGATTTTTTAGAAACACTATTAGCCCTCACTGCGGAAAAGAGCATGCAAAAGTTTTCTATCCATGCTGTGCGTTTAAACACTACTTTCGATTTTACTCTTCGCCCAATCGCGGCCTTGTCTAAACACCAACCTTTGCTTAAAAAAGTGCATGCACAGGTCTTTGGAGAGGGGCCTGATGATTTTGGCTGGACTATTGTGCATAAAAACTATGGGATATCTAAAGCTAAATTGCTGAAATATCTTACAGAGACAGAAGCGCTTCCACCTGAATATTTATCCAATGTAGGCTTGGCAATGAAACCTTTTTTTCCGTTGTTTGACGAGCTATCAAAAGCAAAAGGTGAGCTTGTAATAAACAATGTTTACGCCAACTTGTCCAAGCCGCAAACCGCATTATTAAAAAAGATGGGCGTATCGATTGTTCTACATAATGAATTTTATGTGCTGAGCTATCCTCCAACCATCAAACAGCAAGTATCACGTATTGTTAATGACTTTAAGTCCTTGGAAAATCAATCTGCCACAAAAATTCAAGCCTCTTTTCGCGGATTTTGGACACGCAGGGTTATGGAGGAAGTAAAGAGTGCGAAGCATCAGTTGACATTAGCTAAAGAAGTGCTTGACCGTGCTGAAGATAAATTGAATAAATTAAGTTCTTTTAAGTGAGGAAGAAGCACACTTCTCAATAAAAAGATAAAAATCACTTGACAGTGAAAGAGCCCCTCCCTTACACTTCGATTCTCTTTTTTGGGGCTATAGCTCAGCTGGGAGAGCGCTTGCATGGCATGCAAGAGGTCGGCGGTTCGATCCCGCCTAGCTCCACCATCAACATCTTTGATGTTGATGGGAATAAAGTTCAGGGTCCCCATCGTCTAGAGGCCCAGGACACTGCCCTTTCACGGCGGTAACAGGGGTTCGAATCCCCTTGGGGACGCCATTATTATGTGCGGTTTATACAGCGTAAATTTTTAAAAAAGTTCCAGGTCCCCATCGTCTAGAGGCCTAGGACACTGCCCTTTCACGGCGGTAACAGGGGTTCGAATCCCCTTGGGGACGCCATTTACAATGGCTTTATTCTTTGTGTAGCTAAACAACCGCTACAACCTTTCAAAAATAGTTCTCGTATTAAAACCAAACAAACGTTCATGCATACGGTATGCATATTCGTCCGTCATGTTAGCTATATAATCACACACCACCCGAAGTGCCAACTCAGAATCTTCTGCCTGATGAAACAATATACGATTTTTATTATCCAACAAGCTACTCGGATTGGAGCTAATCGCTTCAAATAACCGCAATACCACGGTTTGACCACCATATTCAAACGTACGAGCCTCCTGAGAATCGATAACGTAATCATAAATACAACACATTAAGTAGTCCAATACGGCTTTGGCTTCAGGCAACAAAACAATATTATATTTTAAGAGCGGATTCTCAAAAGCTTGGTTTACCACGTTAATATCAAGAGCCGTAATAAAATAATTAACCATCTTACCAATGGCTTGTTTACGTACATGGATAGCATCATCAAAAAGTGAGTCTAACAGTTTTTCTTGGTGCCCGCCTAAAGACGTTGCCGCCAAACACTCACGAAAAGAAGGTGTGTCCAATTGCTGTCTATTGATCAACCGTAAATGAATAGCATCCTCAAGATCATGCACACCATAAGCAATGTCATCCGCAATGTCCATGATAGAACAATCGAAGGTATGATAAGCTGCCCGTCCATGTTTAAGGTGCTGTGGCGCATAATGAAGGGACTGAAACAAAACTTTATCAGGCTCACTAAAGGGCAACAAAAGCCAGTCCACTTCAGGTTGCTCACAATTAAAATAAGCTTTAGGCGGCAACCAATCATTAACACGAATGGTTTTGTTGATTGATTCCGTCACGTCGGGCATGCCTAAGGCCACAACCCTTGACCAACTGACTGGGTATTTAAGTATACCTAGAAGCGCTCTGCGCGTTAAATCAAGGCCATACGCCCCATAACTATTGTCTACCTTTGTTAAAAGACGCAGTGTTTGTGCATTGCCTTCAAATCCCCCCTGCAAACGCATTTTGTAATTAAGCGCAACCTCTCCACCATGACCAAACGGTGGATGACCAATATCGTGCAACAAACAAATGGTACTAATCAAATCATCGCTTGGTAATAGCGTCATGATGTCATGATGGGGATAATTAATACAAAGGTTACGCACAATACTGCTACCAATCGATGCAACCTCTAGCGAGTGGGTTAAGCGTGTACGATGAAAATCACCTTCATCCGTACCTAAAATCTGCGTTTTACGCTGTAACCGACGAAACGCAGGACAATGAATAACGCGCGTTCTATCACGCTCATAAGGATCACGATGATCATTGCTACCACGCTGGTGAGTGTTGCCGGAGCGACGTTCTGTCCACATAAAAAACCCTGGTAAAAGGTACTACTGTATGCCATCAGCTTATTGGAAACAAGAACGATAAGACCACGAAAATTTTACAAATTTCAAAAATTAGTCCTAAAGTTAAATTAAAGAATGCAGATAACAAAGATGAGCTGTAAAAAAATAGATTTAACCATGTGTTGCAATGAATTAATAATAACAAAGGCGATACCATGTTGAATAAAAACCGAATAGCAGGTCTTTTGATTTGTGTATCAAGCTTATCAGCATGCACCTCTAGCCATGATGACGCATACACTGGCTACCAACCCTATACTTATGATGGCACACAACTTTACCCAGAGGGGTATGAAAACACCAATTACTCCTTAGAAGAAAAACACGTGGTCGTGCCGGATAGTTACCATGTAAGCGCTGAGCACTCGCCTACCTCACACAAAGATATCGACCGCGAATGGGTTAATCAGCAAAATGCTGAAGGCTACACCATTGAGCTTGCTACGGGCGATAAAGCATCTCAGGTTGCGAATACATTGCAAAAAGCACCAAAAAATGAGCGGATGGCTGAAGTAAAGTATGAGCGAAATGGGAAGATTTACTACAAAGGATTGTATGGTACCTATAAAAGCCGTGAAGCAGCGGAACAAGCTCTTGGTGCACTCCCCCCTGATGTGAAACAAAATGCCGGTATTAAAACGTGGAGCAGCATACAAAGCAATGTGGATGAGTAAAGAGGAGCGCCTTCACTCACCCACGCGGTTTTTAAGACAAACGAGGCTTTTCCGCGATTGTTTGAAAGCTTGTGGTAACAAGGCCTAGGCTGTCTGCTTCTATAAAAGCCTCTCCATGCTTGGTGAGCCTTTCAAATAACACGTTAAAATGTGCCGGCAAAAGCTTGCATGTCACTAAAATATTAATTATTTTTTTAGCACGATTATAAAACTTATCTGCATTTTCAATAAGCACCGCTTGATGACCATTCACGCTGGCATCCTGACTAGACAACACCCTAAAACCTACGTTCTCTAATTTTTCCTTGATTTCATGTGGCGTTGGCGTATCGACGGCCCCAATTAAAGGCTTCACTCGAGCGACTAAACTGCGATGATGCGCATTGCTCGCATCATAACCATCCAGCTGCACCCAGTCTAGAAAAGACAATTTTGCACCAGGCTTCAATACACGGAACATTTCTGCAAACACTTTTTCTTTGTCTTTCGCATAGGTCAACACTTGAATTTGATAAAGCGCATCAAACGAGGCATCATCAAAAGGGAAAGCATCATTCAAATTAGCTTTTAAAAATTTACATCTACCCGTTAATGCATTGATTTTGGCGAATTTTTTTGCGCTCTCAAGTTGAACCTCATCAATGTTAAATCCATGAACCTCAGCTTTCGTGATAGCCGCCACATGCGCTGCCACACGCCCTCGCCCGCACCCCATGTCCAACACTTTATCGCCAGGTTTAATGTTTAAATCTTTAGCCATTTTGCGTTCAAATAAAACCTGATTTGCATACACCCCTTTTGTTGCATCTATCACTGCAGGGATATACATTTTTTCAACTTCTCCAATAGAACAAAGAAGATTAAGCACGCTATAGTAATTAATGATATTTTTTTCATCATTTTCTTCTATGCATTCTTTATCGAAAAGCTCATAAGACTTTAGAAATGCATCAATTTTCTGTTGAGGCAATCGATAAATCGCAACCAATGAACGTAACGCCGTATTTAAGCGATACGCAGCCAATTGCATCGTCGTAGAAACCATTTAAATCTCCCTATTTAGTGGTGTAATCTTGAGTTGTCGCCATAACAATCGTTAACTTCACAACCCCGGGCGTTTCCGAACGCATAACCGTCAGTTGCTTGATTGTAAAGGCATAGGCCTCACTAACAGACCGAATCCATGCTAAAAATGCAGCATAAGGCACTTGCTCAAAACTTAACGTGATCTCACTTGCGCCTGATTGCTGTAATTGATATGCAAATTGCTTAAAAGATACCGTGTTCAATTGATTGGCTAAAACGGTTAATAACTGACTACTGCTCAATGATACCGTCTTGGACTTAATGTGTTGTGTTTTTTGAATATTCTCCATCCAAACCAGGGTTTCGTGATGTTCAAGCAATTGTTCAGACTCACGCTTAACAGCATTGGCCAATGGCGCATACAACACCAAATAATACAAATAAAGCGCAGAAAAGAGAATGCCAAAAGCTAGTACCATCCGCTCACGGGGATTTAAATTATTCCAGTACCCTTTGATGGTAGCCTTCATTGTGACGTCCTGCTCATTAAACTTAACTCGAGTGTAGCCAGTACTTTGTTTTTTTCTGAAGCGGCTTGTGTTTGAACCACCTTAACATTTTCTTTTTGCAAGCGCTGCTCTAGATGCTCTAATGCTGCAAAATCATTGCTTATCAAGGTTACAGTAAGAGCTGTGCCTTGAAAACGCAACTGCTGAGGGATGGAAGTATCGCCTTCAAATGCATGTGCTAATTTATTAAGCAATGACCACATCAAAGCATTATCGCTTCCTGAGGGGCCTGATTGTAATAATTGCCCAACTCGAAACCGCGGGCTAATGATTTGTGACGCATTCGGAAAAAATTGACGGTAAACAACCGCTGTTTTTAGATCAACATCCACCCTTTTTTTGTGGATAAAATACAAAGAAACCCCATTAATCACGACCATGGACAACAACCATAAACCGGCGACTAAGGCAGAGGCCTTGTACCAAAATTGTAAATTATTTTGGCCCTTCTTTTGTTGGAAAGGCCCCTGGCAAAGGTTCATAGGCTGCCCTTCTAACAACCTTTTGGCAATCCACACAAAAGATGATTCATCAATATGCAGAGATGATTCTTCTTCTAAAAGGGCCAAACTATCATTAAACATTAAAAGATGGGCGAATTTTTCCTTATTGCCTAAATATGCAATTGCAAGTTCCTTTGTTAATGCACCTTTAAACAACGTTTCATTGATCAATAGCCCACGTGCTGTGACGCACGCCTCACCATCTTTTAATGCAAACCAATCAAGAGTAATGTCATCATAATGAAGCCCCAACCTATCGAGCGTGCCCATAACACTCAATAGATAGCTTTTATCCATGATAACCACCAAATAATGATGATGTAGATAATGGGCTCTATCAAAGGCTACATGTAATGTTGACACGTCTTGGGCGAGTTGTTCTTCTAATGCGTAGGGAATCGCCGCTCGAGCCTTGTGTTCATTCAACCAAGGTAACTCTACTTCGTGCAGGCCACTATTTTCTGCAGGCAGTACCACCACTGTACGAACACCTGCCTGTAACGCTTTTAGTTCCTGTATGGACCGAAGCATAAGGGGCGCATCAAGATGCCCCTGTAAATCAAGCAGCAGTGATAAATACTGTTCTTCATCCCTATTCTGAAAAAATATAAAACAAGTGGCCACGTTCTTGCCCCTGATAGAGTGACACCCTAACTATAATGATGAGCACTCTTAAGCTGCAGTGAGGCCCATTGACTAGACAACCGTTGCGACAATATATAGACCACTAAAGCATATTGTGGGCTCGTATTATAATGAGTAATAACATAAAAATTGGGATATGCCATCCAATATTCTGGCCCTTTTTCAGTGGTTAATTCAATTAAACCGGCTTTCAAAGGGGGATGCGCTAACCAAGAAACCGGTTTGACACCGGCGTCTATTAATTCTTTAAAACCATAGTCGGCAGCCCGTCGATTCGTAGCAATGGTTTTATAACGTGAACCACTTACATTGACTGGCTGCACAACACTTTCATTCATTTTCCAGCCATGCTTATGAAAATAATTTGCAACGCTGCCAATGACATCTCTGTCATCGTTCATTAAGTCACGTTTACCATTCCCTGTAAAATCAACCGCATAAAAGCGATAACTGCTTGGCATAAATTGAGGCTTACCCATAGCGCCTGCATAAGACCCCATGTATTGCGTGGCAGGCACTCCTTGCTCGCGGCACAACAATAAATACTCACCAAGCTCTTTAGTAAAGAAATCGGAGCGTTTTGGATAATCAAAAGCAAGGGTCGTTAAAGCATCCAGCACACGATAATTTCCTTGATGTTTACCATAGAGTGTTTCAACACCAATGATAGCGACAATAATGTTGGCAGGCACACCAAATTCACGTTGTGCTTGTTCTAAAGCCTTTTGGTTCGCTTGCCAAAACGCAATACCTGCCTCTACACGTTGAGGGGTAAGAAATAAATTTTTGTACACATCCCAAGTCTTTTTTTCATAGGGCCTTTCCATGGATGCAATAATTTGAGGCTGAAATTGTGCTTGCCTCATGATGGCTATCAATTGTTTTCTATCAAAGTGGTGTTGCTTGACCATCTTATCAATAAAATGATTAACGTCTTTACGTCTAGCCAATGCGTCATCAGCATAAGCGTTATAAGAAAGAAGAAGTACTACAGCTGCAAAAAAAAGCATACTGACTCGGCGCATCAGGTGTCCTTATAAAATAGATTGTCTTTATTAAACAATAATATTGATGTTTTATTTAGCGATCATCTATGTATTTTTATTATTTTGCAACGACATCGTACTGAATCATCGGCTTTAAATAGCATGACTACTTTCTGGACGAAGAGATTTCAGCTAAAATAACGCAATTTACTACTAGGCTAACCAGTTGAGCGACTTAACGCGTATTCGTAATTTCTCTATCATTGCACACATCGACCACGGCAAATCAACATTGGCAGATCGCTTCATTCAACATTGTGGAGGTTTGTCTGACCGTGAAATGGGCGCCCAAGTCCTCGACTCAATGGATATTGAGCGTGAACGAGGCATCACCATTAAGGCTCAAAGTGTTTCCCTAAACTACAAATCACGTGACGGAATGGTGTACTTACTCAATTTCATTGACACGCCAGGACATGTGGACTTCAGTTATGAAGTATCCCGCTCACTTGCTGCGTGCGAAGGTGCTATTCTCGTCGTGGATGCAGCCCAAGGTGTGGAAGCCCAAACCGTCGCTGTATGCTATACAGCCATCGATCAAGGATTAGACGTTTTACCCGTTTTGAATAAAATTGATCTTCCTCAAGCTGAGCCAGATCGCGTTATCACAGAAATTGAAGACATTATTGGTTTAGATGCTCATGACGCGATCCACGTTAGCGCCAAAAGTGGCATTGGCGTAGAGGATGTTCTGGAAGCATTGGTGGCACGTATACCACCTCCAAAAGGCGACATTGCAGCCCCCTTACAAGCATTGATCATTGACTCCTGGTTTGACAGCTATTTAGGTGTGGTTTCCTTGGTCCGTATCGTCAATGGTGCTTTGCGAAAAGGGGATAAAATGAGGATTATGTCCTCTGGCCGAGCCTACGAAGTCGACCAAGTCGGTATATTCACCCCAAAGCGCACGCCACGGGACATGTTACAAGCAGGCGAAGTAGGCTATGTGGTCGCCGGAATAAAAGAAATTCAAGGAGCGCCTGTCGGCGACACCCTAACCCTAGAAAAAAACCAAGCCAGCGAGCCATTGCCAGGCTTTAAGCGCGTGAAACCGCAGGTTTATGCTGGACTTTTTCCTATTAGCTCTGAGGATTTTGAAGCGTTTCGTGAAGCCTTAGCTAAACTAAGCTTGAATGATGCGTCTCTTTTCTATGAGCCAGAATCCTCTGATGCCCTAGGTTTTGGTTTTCGTTGTGGGTTTCTTGGCATGCTCCACATGGAAATTGTTCAAGAACGACTCGAGCGGGAGTACAATTTAGAACTAATTTCGACAGCGCCAACGGTGGTTTATCAAATCATCAACACGAAAGATGAGACTTTATTAATCGATAACCCGTCGCGCCTTCCACCAGCTCAACAAATAAAACAAATGCTAGAGCCCATCGTGCGAGCTAACATTTTAGTTCCACAAGAATATTTAGGACAAGTGATTACTTTATGCACTGAACGTCGTGGGGTGCAAATCAACATGACCTACAGTGGACGTCAAGTCTCAGTTACCTATGATATTCCTATGAGTGAAGTCGTTTCGGATTTTTTTGACCGATTAAAATCGGTGAGTCGAGGTTATGCATCTCTTGATTATAATTTTTTACGTTTTGATGAAGCTGATTTAGTCAAAATGGATGTGCTGATCAACAGTGAACGCGTAGACGCCTTGGCCGTTATCGTTCACCGAAGTGCGGCCCAAAGCCGAGGCAAAGCTCTTGTGGATAAAATGCGCGAGCTCATCCCCAGGCAAATGTTTGATGTGGCTATACAAGCAGCCCTTGGAAGTCATATTATTGGACGACAAACCGTAAAAGCTTTACGCAAAAATGTTACAGCGAAGTGCTATGGTGGGGACGTATCACGTAAACGCAAACTATTAGAAAAGCAAAAAGCGGGTAAAAAACGAATGAAACAAGTGGGTCACGTGGAAATCCCACAAGAAGCATTTATGGCAGTTTTTCAGACCGATAGAAAAAAATAACAACGAGAGTTTGTTCTTTAGGGACGTTATGCAGGGGAGTCGCATCTAAAGGCGCATTATAAATTCAAATCGCCCACGTTCCGCGCTTTATGCGCGGTAAGCAGGCGATTTTGGAGTGTTCAATGTTCTAAAATTAGATGCGTTTTTGCCCCAAGACGTTATATTTATTGTTTGTTTCAACTGATTAATATTAATATGCGATGATTATCGCTATGGAAGGTAATGCATGAATTTTGCTCTTTTGTTGGTCGTTCTTTCGCTTGTAAGTGGAATTATCTATTTATTAGATGTTTTATTATGGGCACCTCACCGAAAACCCTCTCAAAAGCCTGGGCGTATCATTGAATACTCCCGGTCATTTTTTCCAGTGTTTTTTATTGTTTTATTACTCCGCTCTTTTTTAATCGAGCCTTTTCGAATACCTTCTGGCTCCTTAGAGCCTACGCTTTTGGTGGGCGATTTTGTTGCTGTTAATAAATTTGCTTATGGCTTTCGGCTCCCCGTATGGGAAAAAAAAATAATCTCCGTCGCCACCCCAAAATCTGGGGAAATTGCCGTGTTTCGTTGGCCACCAGACCCCTCTTTTGATTATATTAAACGTGTTATTGGTGTCCCTGGGGATAAAATCGCTTATCGTAATAAAGTTTTAACCATCAATGGCCAAGAAATGCCACAAACGTTTTTAGGATACACCACCGATGAAAGCTCTGGAAAAGCCGTGGCAAAATACCGTGAAAACTTAAATGGCATTGAACACAATATTTATGTACAACCTGATGTAACAGGCGTCGACTTTGAAGTAGAGGTGCCTAAGGGCCAGTACTTTATGATGGGAGATAACCGCGACGACAGCGCTGACAGCCGATTTTGGGGGTTTGTATCGGATGAGTATTTACGAGGCAAGGCATTTTTAGTATGGATGAGTTGGGATGGCAAAAAGGACATGATTCGCTGGTCTAAACTAGGTCACGTCATTCACTAAGGAGAGAAGAATGCAACAACAGCAACGTGGAATGACTTTAATTGGGATGTTATTAACCCTGGCAACAGTGGTTATTATTGGCGTAGTGGTCGTAAAGGTTGTTCCTGTGTACATTGGACAATTTTCTGTGGAAAGCTCATTAAAAACATTAAACGCTTTGCCGTCCACTGAATTTTCATCCGATCCTGCTGCAAATGCTGGCATTTTAAAAAGTAAATTACTGAATCAATTGTATGTAAATAGCATAGAAACCATCACCCCCCAACAAATTAATATTGTCCCTAACCCCAAAGGTAATTTTGACGTGTCTGTAAAATACCAAGTCATACGACCCCTGGTTGCAAACGTCAGTTTATTGTTTGATTTTGAAGCATCACAAGAGGTACACGTTAGTGAATAATGTTCAACGCCTTCATAAACACTTGAAGTATGAATTTAAAAATTTAAATTATTTAAAACAAGCACTGACACATTGCAGTGTTGGCGTTTTGAACAACGAACGTCTTGAGTTTCTTGGCGACTCTATTTTAAGCTTCGTTATTGCAAATGCACTGTATGAAAAATTTCCAAACGAAAGTGAAGGTCAGCTCAGTCGTTTACGTGCCTATTTGGTAAAGGGTGAAACACTCGCTAAAATTGCCCTGGAATTAGAACTTGGCGATTACCTCTTCTTAGGACAAGGTGAATTAAAAAGTGGTGGGTTTAGACGAGCATCTATATTAACCGATGCGCTAGAAGCCATACTTGCTGCCATTTTTTTAGATGGTGGGATTACGGCTTGCCAAGATGTCATTTTGTACCTCTACAAAAGCCGCCTTGATGACCCCGGTTTAAATGACAATTTAAAAGATGCTAAAACCCAATTGCAAGAGCATCTACAATCAAAAAAACTCCCTTTGCCTGAGTACACGTTGACACACGTAGAGGGTGAAGAGCACGACCAAATATTTCATGTACGTTGTGAAGTGCCAGGATTAAGAAATACAACCGAAGGCCACGGTGAAAATAGGCGCAAAGCAGAGCAATATGCAGCGAAACAATTTCTAGATCACTTTAAAAAATAATTAAAGCAATATTTTAAATTTTAATCATATTATCAAGGACGATAAATGAAAAAAAACACACTTAATATAACCATTCTGTTGAGCGTTTTAGAAAGTGGTCTCGTCTTTGCCGGGAGTATGGGTGACACAAACTCCTTCAATAATTGGACGGGTTTATATATAGGAATAAATGGCGGATACTCATGGTCTAATGCCAATACACGTATAGTGCCCTTACCTCCCGTTGAAGAACTTCCGGCTGGCTCCAACGAAACCCTACCCTCCAAACTCAATGTGTCTATGTCTGGTGGCATTTTTGGAGGCCAAGCAGGCTATAATTGGCAATTAAGAACCTATCCAATGCTCATCGCTGGTATAGAAACAGACATCAACTGGAGCTCTTTAAGCGGCTCTGCAAGAGGCAATGCTATAGGTGACGCGGGCACTAATTTTAGAATTTTTAATAATGTTGAGTCCAGCGAACAAAAAATGACCTGGTTTGGAACACTACGACCTCGCCTTGGCTTTTTACCCACCACCTCAGTATTCATCTATGCTACAGGTGGTTTGACCTATGGAAACATGAAAGAAGCGGCTAACTTACACTTTGAAAGCGGAAAACAATATCCAGCATCTAAAAGCACTACACAAGCAGGATGGACTGCCGGCGGGGGTATTGAATGGGCGCCTCAACACCCATGGTCAATAAAAATAGAATATTTATATTACGACCTAGGCTCCATTTCAGCGATTGGAGACCCTCTTCTCCCCAATCCTCCCTTCAAAACAAGTTATACGTGGACAAATGCACCTCAAGTGGTTCGAGCTGGCATTAATTACCATTTTTAATGACTGAATTCCTGCGTACCGCGGCCATATCATTACCCACAAATCTGTGTCATATAGTTTGTCGTTCCCGCGAAGACGGGAATATATCTACATAATAATCAATTTGCACAACAAAAAGACTTTATCATTGAAAATTTAATCATCAAAGCCCTCTATGGCCTCAAGCACTTCTAACCAACTTTCCTCAGCAAGCTGAAGTTCTTTCTGCAAAGAGTCACGCGCAATCAGCTTTGATTTTAAGGTGGCTTGTGCGGCAACCTCGTAGAGTTCGGACTTTGCAAGCTCAGTTTCAAGCTGTGCTGCTTGTTTATTTTTTTCCTCAATCACTTGCTCAAGCTTTTTTAAACGATTTTGTAAACTTCGCTTTTCTCGATAAGCATTAGGCGAAAGTATTGTGGTAGACGATTTTTTGGTCGTTTCTTTTGTCATCAACCATTGATGATAATCATCTAGATCACCCTTAAAAGATTGTACTTGCTTTTGGTAAACCAAGTAAAAATCATCAACAGCTGTTCGCAATAAATGCCTGTCATGTGAAATTAAAATAAGCGCACCTTCGTAGCTTTGGAGAGCTATTTCAATGGCGGCACGCATACCAAGATCAAGGTGGTTAGTAGGCTCATCCAACAAGAGTAGATTTGGCTTTAACCAAACAAGCTTTGCCAACGCAAGGCGTGCTTTTTCGCCACCTGAAAAATGATGGATAGCATGGGTTGCCATGTCGCCCATAAAATTAAATCCACCTAAAAAATCGCGTATGGTTTGCTCTTTTGCTTCAGGTGTTAACGCTTGAATGGTTTGAAGAGGACTAAGATGACAATCCAATTGATCAAGTTGATGCTGCGCATAGTAACCAATTTTTAAATGAGGTGAACATGTAAGCGTGCCAGATAATGGGACTAACTCACCCGTTAATGTTTTAATAAGCGTCGACTTCCCTTCGCCATTAGGACCAAGCAGCGCAATCCTTGCTCCAGGGCCTAATATCAAATTAATTCCCGATAAAATGGGCAATTGTGATGTATATCCCGCGCTCATTTTTTCACAATTGAGCAAAGGGTTGCCTGCACGCGGACACGGATAAAATGCAAAAGAAAACGGCGAATCAACATGCGCCTGCATAACAACATCCATTTTAGCAATAGCATTTAGCCGACTTTGTGCTTGCTTAGCTTTGGATGCTTTCGCCCGAAAACGTGCAACATAGGCCATCATATGGCCAATTTTATCCTGTTGCTTTTCAAACATAGCCTGTTGAAGGGCCAACTGTTGAGCTCTTGTCTGCTCAAAACGTGTATAGCTTCCAGGATATAACGCCATTTTTTGCTGTTCAATATGCAAAATATGCGTGACAAACGCATCCAAAAATTCCCTGTCATGCGAAATAAGGATAATACTCCCTGGGTATGATTTAAGCCATTTTTCAAGCCAAAAAATGGCCTCCATATCAAGATGATTGGTGGGCTCATCCAATAATAGTAGGTCGGCAGGCTTCATTAAGCAGCGAGCCAAACTCAAACGCATGCGCCATCCACCCGAAAAACTATTGACGGGCGCTTGCTGCCCCTCCGGAGTAAACCCTAAGCCCGCTAGAATGGTAGCTGCCTTCGCAGGCTTACTATAACCTGCTGTTTGATTTAAAAACTCATGACAAACAACAACTGCATCATGATCACCTTCACGTTCAGCGTTGACTAATTGCTGCTGTAATTTAAGGTACTCATTATCGCCAGCCAACACAAAATCAATGGCTCGCTCGTCACTTTCTGGGAGTTGCTGTGATAAATGACTAATGCGCAAATGAGGATTAATTGAACACTCACCTAAATCCGCGGTAAGTTGGCCTAGAAGTAAACCAAACAAGCTCGATTTTCCACAACCATTATGGCCGACCAAACCAATTTTTTGTTTTTCATGCAGGCTTGCACTGGCACCATCAAGTAACAGTTTATTACCACGAGACAGCGTGATTTGAGATAGCGTTATCATAACATCACAGCGATTTTAACTAAAAATGGCGGGTATATTAACATAAGACCTAACATTTACTTCCATAGCACATCGCATTTGTTTGATACAGCGCTTTCCAATAACGCTATCAAAGGCAAAGCTCTGTGGGCCAAGCTTACCTCGTCTTCGGCATCAACGGGCCGCGAAGACGAGGTGTATTGTTTTTCTTTATAAACACCTTCAAGCAAATTAGACAACGCGGCTGGCACATCGTCAGCTAAAATGGCACTGGGAACAGTGCCACTATGACCCATCATTTTTATTAATCGTATAGCAACGTCACCAAACATCATAATATTTCCATAGGCATTGCTTTCAAACGTCACTAACATATCACTCCCCTTCGTTAACCGTTACATCTTCATCTGCAGATAAATAACCTAAGGCAAATTCATTGCCAATACACTCACCTAAAGTCCGTCCCCATTTTTCTGCATTTTGATCATTGATAATCATGGGCAGTTCTGAAAAATATTTTTTTTCACATCTTTCAGCAATAGTAGGCATCAATGATACACATTTATCATAGCTAATGTGGCGTGTGGACATTTGCGAGGCAATGGATTCATCGCTCATAAAACTTTTACATACTGGCTCTGAAACCCCCATTTTTACAGCCTCTAACCATGCATCTCGGGTCATCTCTGTACTTTTTTCAGGTGTTTCTGCGAAAGCCACGAGGGGCAATAACAGCACTCCTATTCCTAGATGATACACATTTAGTTTCTTCGTCATGATGGTTATTCCTTAAAATAAAAATCAGGCCTTAGGGGTTAGCTTACGCAACGTGTCTTTTATATCTTCAACTTCTCCCGAGTAATGGTAATAAATCCTATTATGCTCACAATCAATAATACAAAGTGCTTCTTGCGGTTTGCCATTGAGCTGTTTAAAAATCCAATAAATTCCCCTCGCGTGTACATCAAGGATTTCCTTTAATAAATCAAGCATTTTATCTTCTTCAAATTCAGACTGCTGACAGATTAACCCAGAAGGATCTTTGGTTATTTTATAGGCAAAATGTTTTTCTTTCATGATACTTTACCCTTGGAGCTTGTAGTAAAGGTATCGACAGATAAAAAAATAAGTTGAGAAAAAATTAGAAGTGGCTAAAAAATGCCGAAGCCGCTATATGCTTCGGCAATAAACCATAAACGGTAACATCCCAGGTACCATTAATGTCTTTTATTGAGCAGCATCAGCTCGTGCTTTAACCAATGCCAAAGCGTGCTTTAAGCGCTGAAGAACGCGTGATTTACCTAAAAGCGCTAGCGTCATGTCAATGGAGGGAGACATACTACTGCCAGTTACGGCGACACGTAAAGGCTGAGCAATTTTTGACATGTTAATGTCAAACTCGGCACTTACATCATTTACACATTGCTGCAAAACATCTCCCGTCCACGATTCAAGAGTTTCTAATCGATGATAAAGCGCGTTTAAGGGCTCTAAGACCACTGGACGTAGATGTTTTTTGCAAGCGTCATCATCATACTCAATGGTGTCTTGATAAAAATAACGGCTCTTTTCACATAACTCTGCTAAGGTTCGACAACGTTCTGCTTGAACTTTCACTAAATCAGTCAGTGCAGGCCCTTGGGTTACATCGACACCTTGATGAGTAAAATGCCAGGCCAACGCTTTCGCAACACTTTCAGGTGAATCAGCCTTTTGGTAATGCTGATTTAACCAATACAATTTTTCATAATTAAAACTCGAGACGCCACGACTGACGTGTTGTAGATCGAAAGCATTAATCATCTCATCCAGGCTAAAAATCTCTTGGTCACCATGCGACCATCCTAATCGGACCAAATAATTAAGCAATGCATGAGGCAGAAACCCTAGCTCTTTAAATTGCAACACACTAACCGCACCATGACGCTTCGATAAACGCTTACCATCCTCCCCTAAAATCATGGGCAAGTGAGCAAAGATAGGGATGGGGGCATTCAACGCCTTAAATAAATTGATCTGCCTAGGCGTATTATTGATATGATCATCGCCCCGAATGACGTGGGTAATCTCCATGTCCCAATCATCAATCACTACGGCAAAATTGTAGGTTGGATGCCCATCAGAACGAACCAAAATCAAGTCATCAAGTTCATTGTTATCCACATGGATTTCTCCATACACTTCATCAGTAAACGATACTGTACCTGTACTTGGGTTTTTAAAGCGAACAACAAAAGATACATCATTGTCCACATGCGCTTTATCACGACAATGACCATCGTAGCGGGGCTTTTCTTTATTGGCGAGTTGTTTTTCACGCAACGTTTCTAATCGCTCTTTAGTGCAATAACACCGGTAAGCTTTATCTTCCTCTAAAAGCTGTGTTGCAATGCTTTTATAACGAGGGTAACGATCTGTCTGATAAAAAGGACCTTCATCGCAGTCTAAACCAAGCCATGCCATGCCCTCTAATATGGCATGCACAGAAGCTTCGGTGGAGCGCTCTTTATCTGTGTCTTCAATCCGCAAAATAAATTTGCCTTGATGACGCTTTGCGTATAGCCAAGAAAACAAGGCGGTACGAACACCACCTATATGTAAAAATCCCGTAGGGCTTGGGGCAAAACGAGTGCGGACAACCATTTGAGGCTCCGTTGTAAGCAATAAAATAATCGCGCTATAATAGCCGACTTTGTGAGCAACGCAAAGCGCTGAAGAGCCGTGATACGGCTAAAACAATTTTAGATGTAAACACCCCCCTTCTCCCAAAAACCATTATCAAAGGCATCAACGTGAAAGGCATTGGCATCAAATATCAGCTCAGACTTACCACGCTTATACCCGTTCTTATGGTCGCCCTGTTGTTTGCGGTGTTTTACAATGGCCAATTTGGCAGCGGATTAAAGCAACATATTTTACGGCTAGGTGAGGCATACATTCATCAATTATTACCTGCTGCTCAATTAGCCATGCTCAAAGATGATCCTCGAGCCCTGCAAGGATTAATCGATGCATCCACCATCAATCCGGAAATACAAGCCTTGGCTTTTTATAATGCAAATGGGCAGTTGATTGCTTATAGGGGAGGGAAACAACCGCTTCACAACACCTTTACCCCTCCCCCATTCACCGGTGACTACGTTGAAAATAAACAAAAAAATCCCTATACCATCAATTTTGTAGCACCTATCATATTACCTAAAGACAATGCCTATACTGTGCCCCAAAAAAACCTTATCCCCCTTCAAGGCAACGATATTGTTGGCTGGTTATCCATTGATATAGACACCCGCTCCATGCTGATTCAGCGCTATCAAATGTACATCGTGACTATTTTCATTACCCTTCTTGGCTTATTAATGGGACTGAGTATTCACTACTTTTTATCTAAACGCATTTATTTACCTATTGCACGCTTAAGACGCAGCATGAAGCAAATTTTAAGCAATGAATTTGAAACCCAAATCAAAATAGTTAGTACTGGCGAATTGGGGATTATTGAGCAAGGCTGCGCGCATTTGCAAAAGCACTATTTAAGATCTGTTCAAGAATTAAACCACCATATTGAAATAGCCACTGCAGACTTGCAACAAAGCCTTGAGTTATTGGAAGAAAAAAATATAGAGCTATCCCTTGATAAAAAGAAATCCGAGGAGCGAAGCCGCCAAAAAGCAGAGCTTATTGCCAACATGAGCCATGAAATTCGAACCCCCATGAATGGCGTTATTGGCTTTACCAATGTTCTTTTAGATAGCAAGCTAGACCCTCTGCAACTGGATTATGTCAATACCATCAAGTCTTCTGCCCAAGATTTATTATCCATCATTAACGATATTCTTGATTACTCTAAAATGGACGTGGGTAAACTACACCTTGATTGCATTCCTATCGACATACGTGCATGTATTGATGAAGTACTAGCCCTAACTGCGCCCATCGCCCATCGAAAAGGGATTGATCTTATCCCCTCTACAGCCATCAATGTCCCTAAGACCATGCTAGGAGATCCTCTTCGTCTTAAACAAATGATCAGTAACCTTGTAAGCAATGCCATTAAATTTACAGAGCAAGGGTATGTGTTAATTCGAACACACATCGAGCAAGAAACAGATAGGGACTATAGCCTTTCAATATCAGTGACGGACTCCGGGATAGGAATATCTACGGATGATCAAACCACGTTATTTAATGCATTTAATCAAGCGGACACCACCATTACTCGCCGCTATGGTGGCTCAGGGCTTGGGTTAGTCATTTGTAAAAAGCTTGCTGAGCAAATGCAGGGCCGTATATCAATAAAAAGTGAGATCCATAAAGGCTCTACCTTTTCTATCCATATCAAACTCGAAAAATTAGCCTCTTATGAAGTTGAAAAACGACAAATTCACCGCTTTGCCAATTTAAACGTGATTTGTTTTGATGATAATCCGTTGCACTTAGAGGCAATATGCAATGGATTGGGCCATTGGGGTATTCATTGCATGCCAGTCGATTCCTTCAGCAAACTTGGAGACGCGTTTAAAACGCATAGCAACTACCATCTTGCTTTTGTTAACGTGAACCAAGGTTGCGAACAGCAAGTAGCTGAATTATTGCGTCAACAATCCATGCCTTCTGTTCTTGTTTCTAAATGGCTCATTAAAGATTATGAAGCTTTAGGTGCCGATGGCTTTTTATTTAAACCACCAAATATCCAAAAGCTCCACGATACAATTGAGTCTTTAATAAACAAAGTGGCGCTCACGAAAACACACACCCATGAATTAAATTATTTACGCCAAAAATTAGGTTTAATACAGCCGAGCCTACTCATAGCAGAAGATAATGCTGTTAATCAAATGCTTCTGCGCTCCATGCTTGGTGAAAGTGCCCTGATGGAAATGGTCAGTGATGGCCAACAGGCGGTAAAAAATTGTAACCTCAAACGGTTTGATGCAATCGTTCTCGACCTTCAAATGCCTCTGCTCAATGGATTGGATGCAGCCCTCATGATTCGAGAAACCTCCATCATCAATCAACACACACCCATTATGCTCATCAGTGCGAATAGCAGCGATTTACATAAAAACCTTCTACCTTCAGCAGGTATTGGCCCGTGCTTGCAAAAACCCATCGATGAAGAAACGCTGCTTCGCGCACTTTTACGTCTGATTGATAAACCAAACCCTGTCGCTATCAATTGGACACTCTGCGTTCAAAAATTATCTGGAAACCATGCTTTAGCTCAAGAGTTTCTCGCTCGGTTCATTGAAGAGCTCTATATCAATCGTGAAGAATTTTTGCAATTAATGCGTGAAAATAATATTAAAGAACTAGAGCGAGCGGCACATAAACTCCACGGAGCTTGTTGTTTTTGCGGCGTTCCCTCCTTGCAACAGCACGTTATTCTAGTGGAAAACCTAGCGAAAAACGCAGTCTCAATGAACGAACTCAATGCAGCATTTTCTGCGTTAATTCAGAGTATTGATGACGTACTGAGTGAGTATAAACACTTAAACTTTGTAGAAATTTAGCGCCCCAATAAATAAAAAGGAGTGCCCTCTTCACGTAGGGAAATATCATTGTAAGAAAGGTGTTACGGTTTATAAAACACGGCACTATTAGTTGTATGAAACAGGAGAGATAATGTCAGTAAAAAATGCTATTTATGCACAATCTGGCGGGGTCACCGCCGTTATTAATGCATCCGCTTGTGGCGTCATACAAACTGCGCGCCAGCACCCTCATCAAATTGGCAAGGTTTTTGCCGCTAAAAACGGGATTATTGGAGCCTTGCAAGAGGAGTTAATTGATACATCACTAGAAGATGATCTTGCCATTGCGAAGTTACTCCACACACCTTCAGGAGCATTTGGTTCATGCCGTTACAAATTAAAAGACAGTGGGCCTGAGTTTCAGCGCCTTCTTGATGTTTTCAAAGCACACAATATTGGTTATTTCTTCTACAACGGTGGTGGTGACTCACAGGATACCGCAAACAAAATAGCTAACATGAGTATTGCGGCTGGTTTCCCTGTAACCTGTATTGGCATTCCTAAAACAGTGGACAATGATTTACCCTTTACAGACACCTGTCCAGGATTTGGATCTGTTGCAAAATATATAGCTGTATCAACGCTTGAAGCAGGCTTTGATGTGGCCTCAATGGCAGCCTCCTCCACAAAAGTCTTTATTCTAGAGGTCATGGGAAGACACGCCGGATGGATAGCGGCTAGCAGTGGAATAGCTAGCACCCGCAATAACGAACCGCCTCATATTATTTTATTTCCTGAAGTACCGTTTAATCAAACTTACTTTCTAAAACGCGTTGCTGAATGCGTAGAAAACCATGGTTATTGCGTGGTTGTTGTTTCAGAAGGTGTACGTAATGAACAAGGTCAATTTTTAAGTGATGCAGGCGTACGTGACGCCTTTGGCCATGCACAGTTAGGCGGGGTAGCCCCTCTTCTTGCACAATTGATTAAACGTGAATTAAACCTTAAGTACCATTGGGCAGTAGCCGATTATTTACAACGTGCCGCTCGTCACTTATCTTCTTCAGTCGATGTTGAGCAAGCCTATGCATTAGGGAAAGCTGCCGTAGAATTAGCCCTTCAGGGTCACAATGCGATTATGCCTACTATTGTCAGGGAGCAAGACGCCCCTTATCAATGGTCTATTGGACATGTGCCATTAGCAGATGTTGCAAACCAAGAGAAAAAAATGCCTAAAGAGTACATCAGTGCAGATGGAATGGGGATTACAGATGCATGTCGCCGCTATTTAACGCCACTTATCCAAGGTGAGGCATACCCACCATATAAAGATGGCCTACCTGATTATGTGCGCCTCAAAAACACCCTTGTTACTAAAAAGCTAGATAGATAAATATCCTTTTTAATTGTTTATGGGCATAAAAAAGCCGCCAGAACGGCGGCTTTTTTCCATACATTGCTATTATGGTCTGCAACTAGCTGGACGGTATTTAGGAAGTAATGTACCCAAAGTACAATCCCATGTTACATCGCCATTCGCTGTTAAGGTAGGTGTCATAATAATGTCAGCGGGTCCACCTGCAGCAGCTGCATAAGTGATGGTTATCACACCATTAGCACCAACAACAATAGACGTGACATTTGCTGTAGGAGCAGGGCTTGTGTAACCTGTAGCTGCTTGAGTGGCTGGTAGAGCGTTGTTGGTCATCGCTGTTTCAGACACGGCAAGCTTAGCAGATGATGCCATTTCTAACCCTTCTGTTACGCGTGCTCGGATGGTGTAATCCTGATACGCAGGAATCGCAATGGCCGCTAGAATACCAATAATGGCAACCACGATCATCAACTCAATCAATGTAAAACCTTTTTGCTGTTTCATGACTTTCCCCTTAAATGAATACTCACCTATATAATCATGCAAGTTAAATGCCAACTACACAATATGTTTTTATAGCATCTATGAAAAAAAATTTCTGTAAAATGTGACCAAAAAGGTCAGTATGTGTCATTTTATAGAAATATTAGGTCGGTTGATTACAAACGCCGTCTAAGATCTGCAATTTGCAGGACGGTATTTTGTTATCAATGTCCCCCCGAAGCAATCCCAGATCACGCCATTTGGTGTCAGCGTGGGTGTCAAAATAATCGTCCCACTGCCAATGGACGCAGGATATGTAATAGTAATAATACCATTTGCTCCAATGACAATTGAGGCAACGTTTCGTGTGGCAACTGGGGTGATATAGCCTGTTACAGCTTGATCGGCGGGCAACGAGCCGTTTGTCATTGCGGTTTCAGACACCGCAAGTTTTGCAGAAGATGCCATTTCCAACCCCTCTGTTATGCGGGTTCGGATGGTATAATCTTGGTACATAGGAAAAATAGCGATGGCCACAAGAATACCAACAATAGACACCACAATCATCAGTTCGATCAGTGTAAATCCTGTTTGTTTCATGACGGTTCTCTCAATCAATCAACAATTACACTCAATATGACGCATATTTAGTGCCATTCAAAGGCTAGTACTATTTAATATAGCTGCGTATACTTTACATTTTTAAAACAATAACAAACCTAACTATGTCACGCAAGCTACGTCTTCATCATGCATTATCTTTAGAATTAAATCCAGAACAGTTGATTGTTGAGGACGAATCCTATCGCCACCAAGTGCCTAGAGATGCCGAAACGCATTTTAAAGTCATTGCTGTATCTACAAAATTTGAACATTTACGTCCTGTCGCCCGTCACCGACTAGTCAACACATTGCTAGCGCCAGAGTTCCAATCGGGCTTGCATGCGCTAAGCTTGCATTTGTATACCCCAGCAGAATGGCAAACAAAAAACGCCACTGTACCCAACTCCCCCCCTTGTCGAAATCATAAACACGAAGATTAGAGCTTTTTATAAACACTTCGGTTTTTTTATAGCTTGGTTTTAAATATCCTAAAGCACCCCCGTACTGCGGACAACCCGAGTTATCTAGGACCTATATCAACAGGCCCTAGATAACTCAGATTTTTATATTACTAACTTTGCAAAAAAACCGCCCCGCGGAGTGCATTCAAAAAAACTCGTTCCCAGCTATCGGCTTTCCCGATATAATGTTTATCTTTTTGTCAAAAAAGGTTGTTGGAAATGAAAGCATTGTCTTCAGAAAAAATTTCAGTGCTTGCACTGGTGTTATTGATCACTGGGGCCATCGACAGCATTCGTAATTTACCCGCAACTGCATTGTTCGGTTCATCACTTATTTTTTTCTTTATTTTCTCAGCCCTGGTTTTTTTGATACCAGTGGCATTGGTTTCTGCAGAACTGTCCTCAACGTGGTCTGAAGAGGAAGGCGGCATATACAGTTGGGTTCGACATGCATTTGGCGATAATGTTGCTTTTTTTACCATTTGGCTGCAGTGGATCAATACTATGGTTTGGTACCCATCCATTCTTTTATTCATTGCAGGAACATTGGCTTATTTGATAAACCCTGAACTTGCACAAAATAAATTGTACTTAATAAGTGTCATTTTAACTGCTTTTTGGTCTTTAACAATTTTAGGGTTATCAGGGTTACGTGCTTCTGCGGCATTTGCAGGTGTTTGTGCCATTGCCGGGATGATTGTGCCCATGGGACTCATTATTCTATTGGCAGTAATATGGCTCCTACAAGGTAACCCTATTGCGATAGACCTCCATTTAGAAAGTCTCCTGCCTCATTGGAAAGACTCACAATCTTGGATATCTTTAACGGCTATCATGACTTCTTTTCTTGGCATGGAGCTCGCAGCGGTGCATGTACGCAATGTGCAGAATCCCCAGCGCAACTTTCCCCGAGCCATGTTACTTTCGGTAATTTTAATCTTAACCACGATGATTTTTGGCTCATTAGCAATCGCCTTTGTGCTGCCTGCTGAGCAAATCAGTTTGGTAAATGGCGTTCCACAAGCCTTCACCAACTTCTTTGAGGCTTATCATTTAAAGGGCCTCATGCCTATTATCATTGCTTTACTGTTACTAGGAAGCTTAGGCGGCATGGTAAATTGGATCATTTCCCCTGCAAAAGGGTTATTGTTAGCCGCTGATAATGGCTTTTTACCCCATTGGCTTTATCGTTTAAATAAGCATGGTGTAGCTTCTCGCATTTTACTTCTTCAAGCGGTTTTAGTGACGTTATTGTGTGGTGGTTTTTTACTTTTCCCATCCGTAAATGGTATTTACTGGCTCTTCACCGCGCTAAGCACTGAGCTCTACATCATGATGTATGTCATGCTCTTTATTGCAGCTATTCGTTTAAAGGGTAAATTTAAAAATTTACCCCGCCCGTTTTCCATTCCTGGAGGGCATTTTGGTTACTATTTTACTTGCTTTTTAGGCCTTGCGGGTTGCGGTATCACCCTCTTTGTGGGATTTTTTCCTCCAGAAGCAAGCATGGACGTCGGAGGCACGACACATTTTCGTGTGATTTTTAGCGGCGGCATTATTTTTATGCTTATTCCTGCCTTTTTACTGTATTTAAGAAGAGCAAGCCAACAGCAGCTAGGGGCTTAAGTACATACGAATTTTTTCAAAATCTTCAGGCGTGTTAATGTCTTGCAATGGGCAAACACACGCCTCATCTACTTTAATACTAAAACCAGCCCCCAACACGCGAAGTTGCTCCAGAGCTTCTGCTGCCTCTAATTCAGACACTGGCCACTTCACAATATCTAAAAGGAATCCTGCGCGATAAGCGTATAAACCAATATGCCGAAAAAGATGTTTTGCTGCGACCGTCTTGTCACGATAATAAGGAATCGTACATCTTGAAAAATAAAGGGCAAGGTTATTCACATCACGTACAACTTTAACCACGTTAGGATTGTTGGCGGTTGCCTCATCGTCAATAGGCCAACACAATGTCGCCATGGGTACATTGCTAGAAGCCAAACTCGCTGCAACTTGTACTATCAATTCCGGTGCTATCAAGGGCTCATCGCCTTGCACATTAACAATAATATCCTCTGGCATAAAATCAGCTTTAGCCACCACTTCAGCAATCCTATCCGTACCTGATTGATGAGTAGACGCCGTCATCAAAACATTTGCACCGAAATCTCTAGCTTTTTTAAAAATAGCATCGTTATCAGTTGCAATGGTTATAGACTTAGGATTCGCCAATAACACTTGCCGATAAACCCGCTCAATGATGCTCTGACCATAAAGCTCCATCAATAATTTTCCGGGCAAACGTGTGGATTCTAATCGTGCAGGAATAATGACATGAAAACTCATAATTGGTCTTTTTCTTCTAATGAAAGTACACGAGCCTCAGGCTCCAACATCACAGGGATACCATCACGAATAGGATAGGCTAATCTATCAAAACGACAAATAAGCTCGTTTTTTTTGAGCAATAATTTACCCTTGCACAATGGGCACACCAGAATGTCTAATATTTTTTTATTCATACTATTTCTCCCCTTGCGTCACTTGATCACGTACGTATACAGGCAATGCCTCTGCTGCACTCACTGGATTGATTTGCCCACTTTGTACTAGACGAATCATGGCACTGGCTTTTGGAAAAGCCGAGCTATATTTCACAATGTTTTGTTGTAGAGTGGGCGGCAAAATAGGTAGGTATGCCTCATACCCTACACCGGCTAAAAGAATAGAGGACACTTCGGGCAAAAGAATATCAAAAGGCGCACTCACTTGTTCATTGCCTTGCAACACACCCTTATGAAAATACCCCCAATACACTTGATGCATCCGAGCATCCATCATCGCTAACACATGGGAATAGGGCGCTACTTGCTGCACCTCATTGTTAATGGCGGCAAGACTACTGACTGGATACAAAGGCAAGTCGTGAGCA
Organism: uncultured Legionella sp.; assembly: GCA_964442495.1. GTDB lineage: Bacteria > Pseudomonadota > Gammaproteobacteria > Legionellales > Legionellaceae > CAYTZN01. The sequence goes on from CAYTZN010000005.1 coordinate 114,850, forward strand.
TAAGCCAACCCTTTTGCGACACTACACGCAATACGTAAGCCCGTAAAACTGCCAGGACCTCTCCCAAAAGCAATGCCGTTTAGCTCTCTAAAAGAAATTTCTGCACGTTGCAAAAGGCGCTCGACCATGGGCAATAACAATTGCGCATGCTGACGAAACCCTTCTTGTTCTTCAGAGTAATGCTCACCAAATGCCTCTATTGCAACCGTGGCGAGCTCTGACGACGTATCAATTGCTAGTATATTCATACAGATAACCTACGTTGTTGTCTCGGTGCTTTGCTCAAGCGCGTCTACTTGTGAAGTTAAGCCCAAATTTTGGATAAAGGTTAAAACGGTTTCTTCATCCCGTGTTTTACGCATGCCTGGCAAGCTTGCAAAAATGCGCTGGCCATAGTCTCTACTTGTTAACCGTGGGTCGGCAATCATCAGTACACCTTTATCAGTGATATCACGAATTAAACGTCCCACACCTTGTTTTAACGCTAAAACAGCATTAGGAAGGGACAACTCATCAAACCCGGATAAACCACAAGATTTCAAATACGCCATTTTACCACGAATGATGGGATCAACAGGACTTGCAAAGGGCAATTTATCAATAATAACACAAGACAAAGCCTCACCCTTAACATCCACACCTTCCCAAAAGGTAGCAGTACCCAAAAGGACTGCGTTACCAAGCTCACGAAACCGTGCTAATAAAATAGGCTTGGCCTCCTCCCCTTGAATAAGGAGCGGGTAGTTTAATTGACTACCCAACAAGGAAGCGACGTGCTTTAACGCCCAATGACTCGTAAACAAGAAAAAACAACGCCCACCACAAGCCTCAATCACCGGCAAAGCTCTTTTTAATAATGCATCGTAATAATGATGCTCTTTAGTGTCAGGCATGCCTCTTGGCAAATAAAGTAGCGCTTGGGATTGAAAATCAAAAGGACTCGCTAGCAATAACGTCTTTGCTTCTGTTAAACCTAAAGGCTTTGTAAAACAATCAAACGAACCCGCCATGGTGAGCGTTGCTGATGTAAAAATGTAAGCTGATGGTTTTTGCGCAACCAGTGCCTTAAATGCGTCTGCAATATCAAACGGTGTGGCATGAAAAACAACATGATGCTTAAAGCACTCCAACCATTTCACGCGCTTGGTATCGCTTAATGCAAATAATTTAAAAAGACGGTTTAGATCCTCAAATCGCGCTTTGCAACGCGCCAAGCCTTTATTTTCTTCAAGGTTCGCATCTTCAAAGCAATCCATTATCTCGTCTATAAGTGCTAGCAATACGGTCCAAGTGTCGAAAAATGTCTTATTATTTAGCAATGACTCCCAGCTCAAACGTTCCTCTCGACTCGGTAAAGCGTCTAAAAGCTTATCTAACAAAGAATCCAACGTATGGCTTAATTTTTTTAAAGGCTGATTGGCTAAATCAAGTATCGGCCATTCCCGCAAGGTGTCGTCCAAAAGGTCTCTTAATTGCCGAGTGCCTACACGTTCACCATGAAAATTGGCTGCAATATCAGGAAGTTGATGAGCCTCATCAAATACCACCACCTCAACACCTGGAAGAAGCTCACCAAAGCCTCCTTCTTTTAAGCGTGAATCGGCAAAAAATAAATGATGGTTGATAACCACCACATCAGCGTCTAATGCACGTTTACGAGCTTTTACAAGAAAGCAGGTAGAATGGTACTCACATTCAGTGCCCAAACAATTATCCGCCGTGGACGTTACATAAGGCCAAACGGGCGAGTCTTCCGTAATTTCTGGTAGCTCACCGCGTTCACCTTCCGTTAATTGCGGTAACTTTTCACGCACGTGCAGAATATCATGACTACATTGGGGGCTCACAAAACGCCCCTCCTCAGCATGCAAATGGGTTCGGTAACGACAAAGATAATTGGCACGTCCTTTAAGGTTTTGTACACGAACAGAAAGGCCTAAGGCACGAATCAAGGTGGGTAAATCTTTGTGAAACAACTGGTCTTGGAGGGTTTTGGTGGCCGTCGAAATAATGGCCTTTTTACCACTCAATATACAAGGAAGCAGATAAGCGTATGTTTTACCCGTTCCAGTTCCCGCTTCAGCAACTAAGAGGGACTTGTCTTCAATCGCCAAAGCAATGGCATGCGTCAATTCGATTTGTTGGGCACGGGGAATAAAGCCTGGAATGGCAGTGGTTAATCGGCCGTTATCGTCTAAAACACGTAGACACTCTGTCACTAGGGTCTGTTGACATTTCACTGTTAAATTTCCTAAAGTACCTACCTACCATGGCCATATAATTACCCACAAATCTATGTCAGGTAATTTGTCGTTCCCGCGAAGGCAGGAAGGTATCTACATACTGAACAATTTGCACCATTTGTGAATGGACCCCCGCCTTCGCGGGAACGACATAACCGGTATGTTTTCTAACCCGCAAATCTTGCGGGTAATAATATAACCGTAGGTTATCCATGGTATGTAGGACCTATAGAACCAATTGCCAACAGACCCTAGAATGAGAGGACTTATTCTTTCGTCCACTCTTTCTCTAAATAGTTAAGCTTACCCTCTACATCCTCCCAAGACTTAGCATCTGGAGGAGCATCTTTTTTAGCGGTAATATTTGGCCATACGCTTGAAAGCTCAGCATTTAAGGTTAAAAATTGCCGTTGCTCATCGGTAAGATCATCTTCAGAAACAATCGCATTCACAGGGCACTCAGGTTCACACAAAGCACAGTCGATGCACTCATCGGGATGAATCACTAAGAAATTAGGACCCTCATAAAAACAATCCACAGGACACACTTCCACACAGTCTGTGTATTTGCATTTAATACAACTTTCAGTCACAACAAAAGTCACGTTTTCCTCATGCAGGAGATTTAAAATAGTGCTATTAAACCATAAGTTTGGACTTGTTAATATCTCTTCACGAGCCTTCATGAAGAGCTAAAGAAGAAATAATCCTTGCGCAATCATCGATATTGCATAAAAATAGGACACTTGAGCTTAATGCCAATCAAAAAACGCACTAACATTATATTTTGGAGTATTCAACATGGTCTTTCCGTCAAGAACTCTTCCCAATAACTTTAAATGACACAAACGCTTCCACAACTCAAAAAAAAACACCTTTTAGAGGCTCTTGTAAATAAGCTCGACGCCGTTACCCGATACACCCATTATGTCTTTAGATAACATTGTAGATCTGTTTAAAAAATTAGCGTCTGCCTCGTATCTGATCACTCACACGCATCATGTGATAACTGTAAATGAGTGCCTGCTTGTTGAAGTGAACATGAGTCAAAAACCAACCATGTATAAAGCTATCGAAAAACTTGCAGAAGAAGACATACCCACAGTTACCGGTGAACCTCCTCATTTATAAAAGAAACTTAACAATACTTGCACAATGGGTGAACATGAATCAAAATCACCCACTTAGTTTTAACTTTGATTTCAAAAACCTGTTTTTATTCTATGGAGTTACAAATGCACACCTTATTTTCAGAGTTCAATGCAACGATAAATAACTATAAAAATGCTTCCCTCACCGATCGGGAGTCTCATTTACGCCAGATAGTAAAATGCATTAATGCACTTCCCGAAACCCCAGTAACATTAGAAGAGGCTTCTAATATTACTGAGCATTTAGCTTTTAGCTCACAAGTAATCATCTTCAATAACAATTTAAGAAAAATTGAAGGCCAAGCTTTTTTTGAGGTGCTTGGTGATTATAATCAAATGAGTAAATTTTTTGCCAATGCCAACGCGTTAATAACAGACGAGACAAGCCCTAGGTATGGCGTAGTTGATGATCAATATATCGAATTAAAAAATTATTTTGATTTTAACGGTAAATTTCAAATGAAGCTTACAAAGCCTCACACAGAAATCCCTCAACGAATATGGGCACTTTTTCATAAAGCACAACAACATTATCTTGCCGACCAAGGAAAAAATTGGAACATACAAGAATTTGATTTTAGACATTTACCCCCCGAACAACTTTATCCTTTACCTCAAATGCTGGGTGCATACGACAATCAAGCGGTTGACAGAGTATGCATGAATTCAAAAGGACAATTCACCATGGCAGAAGGTCCGGCCGGTATTCAATGCCCTGGTGGTGGGATGATAGAAGTAGACCTGCAAAACACCTTTGATCTTAAAATGCGTAAAATGTTAGATGAATATCTAGAGGAAGAAAACGGCAGTCTCTATCTCACTGCTGCTGACTATTACAATCAACTAACGACCGATGCCTTTTTAGAAACACTAAAAAACTGTATCAATGCATCAACAAGAATTAACGGTGAAAATATTGGTAAATTTGCTCAATTAACCGATTTTTCTACATTGAAAACATCATTTTATGCTATTTTGGACAATGCACGCTCAAACGATAATGCATCCCTATTAAAAGAATTGATGGCCCTCCTAAAGAGCCATCCACTCAAGGGCGATGTAACTTCACAAAAAAATCAACAAAAACTTCTTAATGAATTGAAAGCCATGATTCAAGTAGAAACCTTTAAATTACACCCTGTCTATGAAGAGGCTTTTGATTTTATTAAGGCTCATTCAACTCAAGAAAGTATTGATCAAGTCAATGATATTCGTCGTGGCGGCGGGTTACAAACGTCACACACGTTTGTAATGAACCAACCCTTAGACGTTTTTTTTAAACAAAAAAACATTGAAAACAACCAGTTAGCCGATGACATGACGGGCAGCAAATACGTTCGTTTCACCTTGCTAGAGCTTTTAGCTCAGTTCGATAAAGTAAGATTTTCCCATATCTTAACCGTTTTGGCAGGTCAACTTAAAAGCATAGAAGCCAATAACGTAACTCTCGACACCATATGGAATCAAGAGCAATTTAAAACTGCAAAAAAATTCCTAGTACAAAAAGCAAAAGAAGCCATTTTAGCGCTCCCGTTGGATGAAAAAGTACATCAAAATAGACTGGAGTATTTAAAAAATAACTTCAAAGATACGCCAAAAGAAGTTCAGGAGCGCCTTGCAAACTTAGTCAGAGAAGCCGAGATGCTCGAAAAAAAAGGGTGTGAAGCCAATATTGAATCTGCACGAAAAGCCATAAGAGACACGGTGTTATTAATGGACAACATAATGTCTGTTGAAGAATATAAAGCCTGCTCTAATAAAATAAAACAAGGAAAAGCCTCAATATTTATGAACATTCTAGGGGGACTCATGTTGGCGTTATGCCTAACCGCTATAGCCTTCGGCATATTGATTGCTGTAACCCCAGGCCTTGGCGTGGCAGTTGGACTTGCTCTCACGCTGCCCCTAACCATATCAACTGGCCTCAATAGCGGAATGTTGCTTTTTTCTGGAAGAGAGAAAGGCCTTTCCAAAGCCACAAGCCAGCTTGCAGAAAAAGAAATACCACCGATGACCCCAGCTTCTTTTGCTTAATTAATTCAGAAGCGTTCGAAGAAGCATTAAAAAAAGTAATGCTTCTTCCTATTTTTGAATGAACAATCTACAATAGTGCTTGCAAAATAACTCACTGTACATTAAAGTACCAACATTATTTGATGCTTAACGCCTTGTCTTATCATTAAGGAAAAAAAATGGCTGGATTTAACGACCTTCGTAACCAAGTTGAAAACTACCTACAAGCTGGACCCAAAGCTCGAGAAGCTATCTTGGATAAAACAATAGCTGCAATCACTAAGTTACCTAATAAAGTCATTAGCAAAGCCGAAACCCTTAAAGCTTATAAAGCGCTTGTATCTGCCATTTTTCTTTCTCGTGTTGCAAACATAGCCAATCAAAAAAGCGTGGACCCCGAGAGCAACGATGAGTCAGAAGAGATTAAAAAAAGCCCTTCTCTTTATCCAATTTACCTCACCCCAACGGGTCGGTGTCGTTTTTTAACCCTCGAAGACAGTCTGGTTTTGCCACGACATCAAGACTCTGAAGAAGACTATCTACAAAGTATTGTAGATGAGCATTTGGAAAAACAGCACAGCAATCTCTTTGAAACAGCAACGTCTTATTACGATAGTGTAGACGCGCCTAAAGTTCATCAAGCATTAAGAGACTCTTTGCATGAGTTCCCTCAAACGCATGGTTTAAACATACTACGTCTTGCTTTTTTGGCCAACCTTGATGATGAAGCCCTTAGCAATAGCGCTCTTCTGAAAAAAATGATGGGAACGTTAAACACATTTGTACCCAATGGTGATGAAAAAGCCCAACAAAGCCAGCGTGAACTTCTTAATCAATTAAGGGTCAATTTCCAATTGCTCACGTTTCACTTAACCCCCTTGTATAATGAAGCTGTTGCCTTTCTTAAAACAAAGCTACAAAAAGAAGCAATATCACTGTCTGATGATAAATCAACTGAAACAACATTATTGAATGAATTTTTTAACAGCAAAGGGATAAACACCCTGCCGTTACAAAAAGAACACTACAGCGGTAGAAGGGATAGCGAATATTTAAACCTTTTTGAAGCAACTGCGCGTCTTAATACCATAGGCCTTCCCGATGTATTAATGATGTTTGAAGCCCAATCGGCTTTTTTCAAAAAACACACACCGTCCTTTAATGATGAGACAAGCGAACTCTACACAGTGACTAAAACCAGTCTTGTTAAAAACATAACCCTTATTAAAGACGATTTAAAGGCGATTACAGAAACACAAAAGAAACAATTTGATGCCGCATTGCAAGACATAGTGACTCTAAAAGAACGCTATACGAGCAAAGAGCATAAGCCTTTATTAACCCATCTAAATAGCCTTCATGCAGAACTGCAATCCTTAGCGAAATCTGACAACGAAGACTTAAACACCTTAACGGAAATTGCTAAAACAACATCCGATATGCTGAACAGCAAACTATCCGTCGATCAATATTACGATTATGCAGCAGGTATAAAGCAGGGCCAAGCCTCCCCTGGCCTCAATGCACTGGGTGCGTTAATGTTAATATTAGCGGCAGTAGCTGCGGCTGTTTGCTTAACAGGATGTGCAATGCTCGCGACAGGCGTTACAGCCGCTGTAATGGCCACGGGTTCAATTACTTTCTTTGGCTTAAGCAGACAAAACGGTGTTGCTAAAACCACCGATAATATTGCCCATTTTGTTCATGCTGATGCATCTACCCTATCAAGGATGCCCTAGAGACCCAAAGGCATCACATACCGCACATAAAGCGCGGTATGTGATGTTCTTTCAAGCTCATTCATACATTAGCCTATCTACGCTTTAGGATTGCTAACAGAGCGCCGATGATTTTCTTCACAATAATCTTCCAATTGTTCTCGCATCCAACTCATCAGTGTTATGGAAACAATAACACCACTACTTCTTGATAGTATCCCATGCAACAAATTAGAAAGACCTATTGTTTTCGCTGTTTTAAAAAAACCAAACGACGGCCCTCGTGAGGATTGCTGCATTGTTTTAATAGTATCCATAGGTTGTGATACTAATGTCGCGACCCCTCCTGACAACACGCCCGCAGCAACGCTTGATACGGCGTCATTTGAGCAGTAGGGCTTTAAGGAGCTTTTCAACATTGGCGTTACGGCCAAGAAAAAAACAGAAAAAATCCCTTCCCTTAATGCCGTAGCAGATTGCCCTATAAACAAGCCTGTAAGACCGTATTGTTTGACCTGACCCTTTGCCGCTTGCATCATGCTTAAATGCGCATTGTTATTTTGTAATATCATCACCATCTCAACCGGACAACTTATAACTGATGATAAAACCCCAGCCATAAAGGCTGATCCAACTTTTTGGTTATAAGGCGATGCGTTTGGAAACACATGTTGCTCCATCCATTGGGCTGAACCAACTTGAATTGCGGTTATTGGGATAAACCCTAAAGCATTCACAAAAGAGCCTTTATATAACCCCGGTATGCTCCAGGGAATGGGTTTTCCTTGTTGAATATTTGTTTTAATAATAAAAAATGGATTCGTTACTAAGACCTCAGATAAGCCCGTAATCGCGCCGATGGTTGAGCTTTCCATAGTAGACAATTCAAATTCTTTAGATGGCATACTCTATCCTCTATTCGTTTAATCGGAGAAATGTGCATGTTATCTAAGTTATCGCCCTGAGAGAGCCGATAACATGAATTAACGAAAAACGCCCCTCAGAGCTAAAGCAATGGTGCGGCGGCGAAAACGACGAAGGAATGAAAAAATGACAGACACATGAACACATGAAGCATTTGGCAGTAATATTCCTTGAGAAATTGCGGTGCTCTTCATGGCTCACTGGATTGAATGAGATAATATGCCAACTGTATTTTATCCGCTCATGAATGTCAACTTTTTAACCGAAAAAGCATGGTTAATTATCAGGCTTTAGCATCCCGTCATCCTTCGTGCAGCGAAAAATATACTGTTACTAAAGCCGTACTAAACCCAAAGATGCTTCGCTACATTCCGGATAGCCGTTATGTCTTTAGACTTACCAATGATGGAGTGACTTCATTTAGGGTAAAGCACGGGGTCACATCATTTAATATTGTTCTAATGTAGGAACCATGATGACGACCATAGTGCGGTACATGATCTGCCCGTGGAAAAAAAGTAACGCCACGATTTTTTCTAGTAGATAATGATTTAAACTCAGCACAATTCACTGCAAAATCTCTTTTACCAGAATAAATATTCCATTGGGATTGATCGGATTTTTCCGAGGCCTTTGAAAACAAACGAAGCAGGTAGCGTCCAACCTTAAACATAAAGTTGATTAAACCGATAAAAGTAGAAAAAATACCATTTCCACCATGACGTTTCGTAGATTGCTCAGCCATTTGTACTTCTGTGTGCATGTTGCGAGCAAATATTTTTGATGGACTTAGCAGATTAGCCAATGAATTTGACACTGCTGGAGCAATTAATGAAACACTTTTAATGGCGGGATCATTATTAATAAGCTCATATTCCGACGTTAAGATAGCGCCGCCTAAACTATGGCCTGCCAATGCAAATTGCGCGTCTGGATAAAGACTCTTCATACGCTTTAAAAACAGACGAAAATCAATTCGTAATAGATCGGGAGATATCCCCCCTTTATTACGCTCTGCGTCCTTCCCATGATGTCGATGATCGTAAGCAATAAATCTAAAACCTTTATTAACGGCTTGTACCGCTAATAAATCCCCTGAATTAACACTGCCGAGCCATCCGTGTAAAAAAATCATGATTTTTTCATGTTTAGACGTGACCGTTGGTTCCCATATGCGCGAGGCTACTTTTCTAGAGGAAGCATGATGATTAAAATGCTTTAATGCTTGATGAATCTTATTTTTCAAAGCGCTATTGAACGAATGGGTTAATTTTTCATCGATGTACGTTTTTATTAATCGAGCCCTATCGGCACTCCTTTCAGACAGTATAGCCTTTATCTGTTTAATGTCTTCTTGGCGATAAAGAGGCACCTCACCTCTTTTTTCACCCACATAAGAATCAAGTGCGTAATCAATGAAGTCCTCGAGCGTATACTCTAAATCAATAAATTTATCGTCTGCCCCATTAGGTGTTTTATCCATTGGTGTTTGATTTTCTGGAAAATAGCCGAATGTATTAAGTGCTAATTGCAGTTCTTTATTAACCGCTGCAATAGCATCAACAATGAAATCTTCTAAGGCACTGCGATCTAGGAGTCCAGTGTAATAATCATTGCTGAAATAGTCTTCTAATGCATTAAGTAAGTCATTTTCATTGTCGTGCTTATTAATAATTTCAGTAATATCCTGAATATTTTTACTTCGATGGGCCGACTTAGCTCTTTGTGGATATTTAGCTTTATATTTTTCAATAGCACCCTGAAGTGCGAGTTTCAAGTCATGCATAGAAAACACCAATTTATTGTTTGGTTTTGGTTAATATTTCATCATATTGGTTTTTAAATAGCAATTTACTCAACAGTGCGCCATGTCGCCACGCTAAATAAATGGGAAGATGGGAAGATGGGAAATTTAAAGGTATTTATTCAATCGAATTATTTAACACTGACAGGAAAATACGAATTAGTACAACATTGTAATTGGTGCCCAGGGCCGGAATCGAACCTGTATGTAACTTATTGATTATATTTAACTAAAATAATATGGACTCGAAGCTTACCCAAAATCTTACCCAACATTGTGTATGATAACTTATTTGAATGATTGCGAAAAGATACGAATTAAATTAAATATTTGGCGTAAGTATTTTTTACGTATTACGGTAATTGAATTTATAATCTATCCTCTTAGTCTTTTTAACAATAGAGATCTCAATGACAACAGTGTGTGTTTATCTAGGTGCTAATTCTGGTAACAATGATCAATTTAGTGAAGCGACAGTTTTATTAGCTAAAGAACTGGCAGATATGGGGTTTACATTGATATATGGTGGCTCAAGTTTAGGGATGATGGGACTTTTAGCTAATACTGTTAAAGAACACGGCGGGAAAGTAATTGGCATCATAACAAAGCAACTGATCGAAAGGGAAAAGCCTTTAGGTATATTAGATGAGTTATATATTGTCGATACAATGCAAGAAAGAAAAAGAATGATGCAACAGTTAGCTGATATTTTTATTGTTATGCCAGGTGGTTTGGGTACATTGGAAGAAGCATTTGAAACCTGGAATGCGATAAAAATTGGGGAGCTAAAGAAAAGCATTGGTTTTTTAAACGTAAATGGATATTTTGATGGACTCTTCTCGTTTATCGGGAGTTGTGAACAAAATGGCTTATTATTGAAAAAAGATGGCGATATCCCTATAGTTCAGCCTAGCGTCCAGTCACTTTTAGCAAAGATGATTGCGCCCCCAAAAGAGATAGCTGAAGTAAACAGAACATCTCTGAATATGGAACAACCACAGTTGTTCTAAGGATTAAGCATGTCTGGAATTAATCTGGAAAAACACTTTTCTCTAAATAGTAGTAATTTGGTTAAGGAGATCTGCGATCCGTTATTACAATCTATTGGGATTACCTATTTTAATTACATTAAAATATACAATAATGACTGTTCGAGGGAATTATTAACTAACAATGGAGATTGGATAAATCATTTCTATAAAAATGGTCTTTATAATTCAGTTGGCGCCATAGATATAGAGCATTTACTTCCGAAGGGTTATTTTCTTTGGTCTGAAATGGATGAAAAAGATCCCATTTATCTTCAAGGGCGAGATTTTTTTAATATAGATAATGGCATTAGTTTTGTTATTAAAAGAGCCGATGTCACCTATTTATATATTTTTGCATCCAATAGAAATCAACATAGTATAAATAATTTTTATGCAGGCAACATAGATCTGCTTCAACGCTTTATCTACTATTTTACAGATAAAGCACAGCATCTGATGAAAGAAGCGAGCGAAAATAGGATATATTTACCTAGTCTCCAGCAAATTGATGCTGAACGAGTAAATAATATTGTTGTCTCAGATAACATCAGAGCTCAATTTTTAGAAAATAGTAAAGTTGATAGATATTTTTTATTAAATGAATCAGATAATCTTTATTTAAGCAGTAAAAAGGCTGAATGCGCCGCTCTTCTTACAAAAGGCCACACTTCCAAACAAATTGCTAAAATAATGAATATATCTCATCGAACGGTGGAGGGATATGTTCTTGATATTAAAAATCAATTGCAAGTTACTCTAAATAAAACTTTATCAAAAGAACAACTTATTAAAATATTACGACAATCTAATATTCAATAATTGCGTATTTTCTACGTATAACAATAAAAAAATAACTTTCATACAATAGCACTCGGAGTAGGGGTAAAGTCTAGTCGTCACACAACGCTCAAAGGGTTAGGCTTGATTGATCAGGTACTGATTGTCAGGAAGCCAGTGCTGTTAACAAATAATGACTACCCTAAGAACTCGTGCTTACGGCTTTACTAAGGGATCAATTAATACGGAAGGTTTCTTGAAAGGAAATTTTAGGAGTAAGTTATACAATGAAATATATAGGAAAATTAACAGGGTGTGCGCTGTTATTACTAGCGGTTACTGCACAAGCAGGCTTAGATAGAACTACCGTCCATAGTCGTGCCAATTGCCTTAACAATGAATCAATCACTTGGTGGTATCTACATCCTTATGATTGGCGAGTTGTCAGTTACCATACCGATCAAGGTGCTCGAAGTCACTCTATGGATACAGGATTTAATTATACTTGGCGAGCACATGCAATTCATTGGGGTGAAGGTGATGTGGCAGGAAGTTGGAGAGTATATGGATATCATTATTTATCTGATTATCATAGAAAAATTCCCTTCGATCAAACTTATGCAGATCATTGCAATATCATTGATGGCTGGTAAAATTATTTTTTAAAAGGATAAATTATGAAAGCAAAAATATTAGCACTATCTCTATTGTCAGTTACAGCATTTGCTGCCAGTCAGTTAACACCAGAACAAGAAAAAATAGAAGAACAAAAGCGCATGAAAGCCTTGTCAGATTTGGGGCTTCCTTTGCCAGGCTCAGGAATTAAATTAGTTCCCAGGTCTACATTAGATTTATCAGAAGATCAGTTGAAAAAAGGTGCTAAAGCCGAAGAGGAAATGAAAACATTGGGTTATGCTGTATTAGATACTAATCGGCCACAGGAACTACTTAATTTCCATAATTATTCTAAAACTCAATTTAAGCTATATGCAGGAAATGATAGAGCTACAAGTACTCATCTAAGACAACAAATTAAAGATTTAAAGCTAGCCTTTAATTTTAAAGGTGTCCCTCAAGGTAATACTCTAGCTGCCGCAGGAAATATCACGTTGCTTGGAGTAGCACCTCAGGGTGGCTTTCATGAAGATAAAGGCGGATGGTCTGGGGCTGCTCAATATTTTGATGCCAAAAATATTGGTAGCTGTTCCTATGGAGTAATGAATGTTAAAGCATCTAATACTGCAGCGGAATTGGCAATAGAAGATGTCACTTATAGTGTTAACAATAAGGCAACCATCCTAACTGTAGAAGGAAACGATGCATCTGGATTTCTTTATAAAGTTGATTGGTATGATGATAAAAATTTTCATGAACTTGAATGTGCAAATATGAAATATTCAGCAGATAAAACCAATTCTGTTATAGCTCTAGCCAATCAAATAGATGCTAACGATTAAAGTTTATAAATTATAATGAATTATAATAGGTAAAATACTCTAGCATGCGGTTGGGCTACTTGTAGCCCAACACAATATCGCCAGTTATTCCACCTCGAGAATTTTCTAAAGATCTCCAATCGAAAATATTTTACGGATATCTCGATGAATACAGTTAATTAAAAAGTAAATGATCGCTTCTAAATGCCTCATCAACAGCCTCTGCCAATGTTGAAAACCCATTAATAATTTTTCTTATTTTAGCTTTAAAATTAGCCCAAAATTTTTCTATAGGATTAAAATCAACGGAGTAAGGTGGAAGAGAAAGAAGCTGACAACCTGCATCCTCTACCAGTATTTTAGTAAGTTCTGATTTATGAAAAGCAGCATTATCCAGTACTATCGTATACTCTGGACTAAGAGCTGGTAATAGAAAATTTACTTGACAAAAATTAAACAAATAACTATCACAAGTTCCTGTATAACAAAATGGAGCGATTATTTTGTTTTGAATTTTGCCATAAACGAAAGATGCGTATTCTGACGAAAATGAACACCCATTCTGGACGAACGTGAACACCTGTTA
>CAYTZN010000006.1:0-117401 GCA_964442495.1 uncultured Legionella sp.
GCAAAATGTTCGCAAACGCTATTTGATCACATTTCATCATGCACATCAAAAAAATTAATCAATTTTTATATGAAGTTAGCCTCATATTTCGTGACCATCTCTCAGGCTTTATGCGCGGTATCCAGCAATCTGGCTAGAATCAAGAAAGACCTGCTCTTCGACACCAGACTCTTGATTAGAAGGCACATCAAGCAATTTTTTTAAATGAATATTTTTACGCTTTAAATCCACTTGTTCTGCTTTGAGTTGCTCATTTTCTTGAACAATATCATTAATAAATTGTTTACGTCTCTGCCTGCTGTCTGACGAACTAATAGCATTACGTATTCTTTTAGCCTCCGCCTTTTGAGCTGGGCTCCATGTATTCTTTATTTTATTCAACTGCTCATAACGCTCTGCACGGCCTTTCTTTGCATCTAATGCTCTGCTATCAGAATATGGCCCTTTAAAAAAACAAGGAGAAGCCGCCTCATATTTTTCTTGGCTAGAGCCACTGCTACCTGAAAACATGGTAAACTCTGATGTAGCGAATAAATCAGTTTTATTTTTAGGTAAGAATGACATAAGCGTCTTATTTTCCTTCATCAAAAAATCATTCTCTTGCATCAAACCTTCGCGCTCATTTATTAGAGCTTGTTTCTCATCTTTTCGTTTTTGTCTAAATCTTATCATGGCGAGACGATTTAATATGGTTCTCTTGTCAGGATGCTCCTCAGGTGAAAGAGGCTTTACGGTAGGTTCACTTTCTTCCGCAGGCTCCAAATCAAAATGAGTTAGTTCAGAATCCTCTGTATTGAAAAGATCGTCTTCAATCTGTAAAAATGGAAGATTTAATAGGACGTTTTTTTGGAAGGCTTTCTTATGAAACTCATTTAAACAAGCTATTGATTGTTGTTGCTCTAAATAACGACACCTATATTGATCTAGTGTTAGCCAACACAATAAGTTATCCATGGGCTCTATTGCTTCCTCTATGGAATTTAAATATTTATATTTCTCCTGCAAATTATATTGTTGGTCACACACCTGTCGTTCAAGGGAAAACACCAATTGCTCATAATCAGTGTTAACTCGATTGGGAAAAATTTGATTATTCTTATGCATTATGCCGCGCTGAAGAATAGTCAGAGCATTATGCAAGTTTCCCTGCAAACGCATTTGCTCGTGACAAAACGTCATTAACTTGACGTACCTCATGTGTAACCTCATAAAAAATATGTAAATTTAGAATTTAATGTTCGCGCGTTGATGAAAATTGAACATGAGGGTAACGTTCCTCAGCCATTGCTAAATTAACCTTGGTAGGTGCTAAATACATCAAGGTATCACTACCATCCAACGCAAGATAATCAAACGCTTTCGTACGAAATTCCGTCATCGCTTTATCATCAGCTGTATATACCCAACGCGCTGCTGATACACTTACTGCCTCATAGACGCAGTCCACTCTATATTCATGTTTTAAGCGATGTGCAACCACATCAAATTGTAATACACCAACAGCACCCAATATGAGTTGATTGCTATTTAGAGGCCTAAATACTTGCGTTGCCCCTTCTTCAGATAACTCAATCAAACCTTTGATCAACGCTTTACTTTTTAATGGATCTTTTAAACGAACCAGACGAAATAGCTCTGGTGCAAAATTGGGAATCCCTGTGAATTTTAATACCTCCCCCTCTGTGAAAGTATCACCAATCCGAATGGTTCCATGGTTGTGCAAACCGATGATATCACCAGGCAAGGCAATGTCCGCATGCGCCCTATCACCCGCCATGAACGTTAACGCATTTGATATTTGCACTTCTTTTCCTAAGCGCAAATGGTTTAATTTCATGCCCTTTTTAAACGTACCTGAACAAATTCTCAAAAAAGCAATTCTATCGCGATGTTTAGGATCCATGTTTGCCTGAATTTTAAAAACAAACCCTGAAAAACGAGGTTCTTCAGGATTAACGCTACGTTGCTCAGCTTTCCGAGGCATGGGGCCTGGAGCATATTTAGCAAAATCATCCAATAATTCTTTAATACCAAAATTATTGATTGCCGAGCCAAAATATACCGGCGTCATTTTTCCAGACAAATAATCTTCTAAATTAAATTGGTGTGAAGCCCCTTTGACAAGCTCCATCTCAAGGCGCAATTCCTCTGCAACCTCACCCAGTAGCTCATCTAACTTAGGATTATAAAGCCCTTGGATTTCTACCGCATCTTGCTTTTGAGCGTTTTTGCCGGACTGGTATAAATAAACAGTATCCTCATAAAGATGGTAAATTCCCTTAAACCGCTGCCCCATTCCAACAGGCCATGTGATGGGTGCACATTGAATTCCCAATACCGACTCAACTTCATCTAAAAGCTCAATAGGCTCCCTGCCTTCACGGTCTAATTTGTTAATAAACGTCATGATGGGAGTATCACGAAGACGGCAAACTTCCATCAATTTAACGGTTCTGTCCTCAACCCCTTTTGCGACATCAATCACCATCAACGCAGAGTCTACTGCCGTTAAGGTGCGATAAGTGTCTTCTGAAAAATCCTCATGCCCTGGTGTGTCTAACAAGTTCATGACATGATCATTATGCGCAAACTGCATCACGGATGTCGTGATTGAAATGCCGCGCTCTTTTTCCATTTCCATCCAGTCGGAAGTTGCATGCCGACTTGCTTTCCGACCTTTCACGGTACCCGCCATTTGAATAGCACCCCCAAACAGCAGTAATTTTTCAGTTACGGTAGTCTTACCTGCGTCAGGATGCGAAATGATAGCGAATGTACGGCGCTTAGAAAATTCTTGATAAAAATCAGACATGTTACAACCTATAGACGTGAGGGCAGCTTATTAAAGGTGACTATTTTAGGACAAATCGTCTAAACAAACAATTTGAACGGTTTTTTAACGTGAGTAAAGCGCTAACGCCGGCATTTTGATTTTATAATCAGCACCTATATGCGTTTATCCTACGCTTTAAAAATGAGATTTAAAATAGCTAAAGCCCTAAGGGCAATTCAGGCTGACCACATTCAAAATAATCAGCAATTTTTGCGTTAGTAACGTTTGCTAATGTATTGGGTTGCCAATGCGGGTTTTTATCTCTATCGATAAGAAGAGCCCTAACACCTTCGTAAAAATCAGGCTCTCTCATGAAGTGACCCACCAAACAATAATCCATCTTAACGCAGGCCGCCATGCTCATCGTTTTAGCTTTTTGTAGTTGGGCTAGCGTTACTTTAAGGCTTATGGGTGATTTTTTTCCAAGGTTATTTAAAGTAGTGATATGCCATTCATCACCCACATTAGCAAGGTTTGCAAAAATAGACTCGACCTCAGCCTCATTAAAAGAGTCATCAACCTTAGTTTGCAACTCAATAAGTGACTTAGTCACCGGGGACGCAAAGGCGTTTAAGCAGGCATCCACGCGTTCATGTGGGTCTTTTGACAAGTCTGCTTCAATCAACTGCTCTAAAACCAATTGAAGTTTATCTGAAGAAATACAATATTTAACAAGGCCTGCCACACAAGCCTCATCTGCATTGAACCGATGACCAGTGAGCCCCAAATAAACCCCCAATGCCCCAGAGCACTGCGACAATAAATAACTCGCCCCAATGTCCGGAAAAAAACCAATTGCCGTCTCTGGCATAGCAAACTTAAAATTCTCAGTCGCGACAGGATGTGAGCCATGCAAGGAAATCCCCACACCCCCACCCATGGTTATCCCATCCATTAGGGCAATATAAGGTTTGGAAAAATGATGAATAAAGTGATTCAAACGGTACTCATGCCAGAAAAACTGCATTTGCTCATGGTGATCTGATAATCCGGTATCATAAAGCCACCGAACATCTCCGCCAGCACAAAAGGCCTTGTCAAGGGCCGAGCGAATCACTACCGCATGAACATGATTATCCTCTTGCCAAACCTGAAGTTTATGTTGCAAGGCATGGATCATCCGTAACGTCAGTGCATTTAAAGCCCCTGTTCGTTGCAAAGTAACAATCCCTATATGTCCTTCTTCTCTGAAACCAATCTCTAAAGGCATATTATAGTCCTTTAAAATGAGCTGGCCGTTTGGCTAAAAATGCGGCCACCCCCTCTGCTTTGTCTTCGCTTGCGCACACTTTTGAAAAATGCACGGCTTCCAAATGCAACGCATCGGAGAGAGACATGTCATACCCCCTGTCGATGGACTCCATCACACTCGTGATGGCCAAGGGCGCCATTGATAATATACCTTTTAATAAGGCGTAACCCTCGCTTAGCAATGCATCAGCCTCGACCACTTGGCTCACCAAGCCCCATTGAAATGCTGTTTCAGCATTGATAAATCGCCCCGTTAAACAAAGATCCAGTGCTCGCCCCTTGCCGACCAATCGCGCTAATCGCTGCGTACCACCAAACCCTGGAATAACCCCAAGCTTTACTTCTGGTTGACCAAATTGCGTAGTTGTTGCGGCAATTCTCATGCTTGCAGACATGGCAAGCTCACAACCGCCACCAAAAGCAACCCCATTAATAACCGCTAAAGAAGGCTTGCCCAATGTTTCAAGCTGGCGAAAAACATGTTGACCAAAACAGGCAAATTGATACCCTTTTTCTGCATGACACTCGGCTAGTCTTGATATATCAGCCCCGGCACAAAACGCTTTTCCCTTGCCCGTTAAAAGTATACCTTTTACGGCTTTATTATCTTTAGCAGATGTGAACAACTCCAACAATGCCTCTAACACTTCATGACTTAAAGCATTTAATTTTTCCGGCCGATTTAATGTAATGGTTAAAATACCATCTTCAATATGCTTCTCAACAAAACTCATAAATAACTCCTGTTATCTTCACTAATCAATTAAATATTCAACATCCAATACTGTTTTTGCAATGATTTCACGCATGATTTCATTGGTCCCCTCAAGAATTTGATGCACACGCAAATCTCTAAACAAGCGTTCTATTTGATAATCCCGTAAATAACCATACCCCCCATGCAACTGCATGGCTTTATCACTGATTTGAAAGGCCGTGTCAGTTGCAAGTCGCTTTGCCATAGCACAATACATGGGCGCTTTAGGATCACCTTTATCCAAAGCATCAGCTGCGCGGTACACCATTAATCGGGCCGCATCAAAATCCGTTAACATGTCTGCAAAATAAAACCGAAGGGCTTGCATGTGACTAAGCGGCTTGCCAAATTGCTTACGTTCATGCAAATACGATTGGGTAAGGCGCAAACAAGCCGTAGCGCCTCCTAAAGAGCAGGCAGCAATATTTACACGCCCCCCATTTAAAGCATTCAATGCTATCTTAAACCCCGTCCCTTCTTCACCAACTCGGTTTTCTACGGGCACACGGCAATTTTCAAAAAATAACATCGACGTGGGTTGATTGCGCCAACCCATTTTCTTTTCAAGTTTTCCAAAGCTTAATCCTGGTGTGTTTTTTTCTACAAGAAGCGCTGTGATGCCATGATGAGAATCATCCCCCGTTCTAACCATGCATAAATATACATCACTCACACTGCCGCCAGATATGAACGCTTTTGAACCATTTAAAACATAATGATCACCATCAATAACAGCGCGACTTCTTAAGGAGGCAGCATCAGAGCCTGACTCAGGCTCTGTTAAACAATAACTCGCAAACACGTCCATAGAGGTTAGCCGATACCCCCATTTCTGACGTAACGTCTCGCTTGCATATTTATCAATCAAGGCAGTGACCATGTTATGAATGGATAAATAAGCACTGGTGCTTACGCATCCTGTAGCCAGTTGCTCAAAAATAAGTGCCGCATCAAGGCGGGTTAACTGTGTACCGCCAATATCTTCCCCTGCAACCATCCCAGCCATTCCTAATTGAGCGGCCTGGCGAAATACTTCTTTTGGAAAATAAGCCTCTTCATCCCAGCGCTCTGCATTAGGCAACAATTGATTACGTGCAAACTCTGCAGCCATGTCTCGAAAAGCGCTATGTTCGTCCGTCAGTTGAAATTGCATCGTCAAAATCCTTATTTATTTGCATTCACAATGGTTTGGTCAGATGTATGCGATCATATGACGCGCATTAAAAGAGTGCTATCATCGCTAACCTTGTATGCCCATGAAAGAAAAAAGAATAATCACATGAGCGTCTTTACGCAAGTTAATTCATCTAAAAAAACACCCGCACAAATTTTAAAAGATTACTATGGCTTTGATGCCTTCCGCACTCAGCAGGAAGACATCGTTAAAGACGTGGCGGCGGGGCTAGATCTTTTGGTTCTTATGCCGACAGGTGGTGGGAAATCCCTTTGCTATCAAATTCCGGCCCTTCTCCGCGATGGTGTGGGAATTGTAGTTTCGCCGCTGATTGCGCTCATGGAAGACCAAGTAACCGCCATGAAATTACAAGGAATTAGAGCCGCTTACTACAACTCCTCTCTCAGTAGTAGTGAAGCCCGCAAAGTGCTTCAAGAACTTCATAACAATGAGCTTGATCTTCTCTACATCGCCCCAGAGCGCTTACTAAGTGAATCATTTCTTGCACGCCTAGAAGAGTGCTCCCTCGCTTTGTTTGCGATAGATGAAGCGCATTGTATTTCACAATGGGGCCATGATTTTCGCCCAGAATATGCAGCCCTTGGTTTGCTCAAATCACATTTTCCTCATGTACCCATCATCGCTCTAACTGCCACCGCAGATATTCAAACCCAGCAAGACATTATTCGTCGGCTCAATTATCAGCCCAAACATTACATTACGTCTTTTAATCGTCCTAACATTCATTACCATGTGGTCATTAAAAATAACCCCATTAAACAATTGGATCAATTTCTTAAATCTCAACAACAGCAAGCGGGAATTATCTACTGTGGCACACGAGCAAGCGTTGAAAGGCTCGCAGAAAAACTCCAAGAACTAGGCTATGCTGCCCGAGGGTATCATGCAGGGCTTTCTCATGCTGAGCGCCGTGAGGTACAAACCTTGTTCCGCCATGACAATATCGATATTGTGGTAGCGACCATCGCTTTTGGAATGGGTATTGATAAACCCAACGTGCGCTTTGTCGTACACCATGATTTACCCAAAACCATCGAAAGTTACTATCAAGAGACCGGTCGCGCAGGACGAGATGGGTTACCTGCTCAAGCATTATTATTGTACGATCCAGCAGACAGCGGAAGGCTTCGCGCCTGGATTGAAGCCACGCCTGAAGGCACACAAAAACGTATAGAGCACCATAAACTTAATCACATGGTCGCCTTTGCTGAGGCCACGGATTGCCGGAGAAAAATCCTTTTACGTTATTTTGATGAGGCTTATGAACAAGCCTGTGGTTATTGCGACATCTGTGACCATCCCCCTGAAATTACAGACGCAACGATTGATGCCCAAAAATTACTGTCATGCATTTACCGTCTTCGTCAAAATTATGGATTAATGCACGTCATCGATGTTTTAAGAGGCAGTAACTCTGAAAAAATAAAACAACTAAGCCATCATCTTTTAACAACCTATGGAATTGGTAAAGAAAAGTCTGCAAACTATTGGAAGCAATTAGCATGGCAACTCATTCACCGAGAATATTGTTTTCAAAATGTAGAGCGCTACAATATTCTTTGTCTAAAACCAAAAGCCATTCCTGTACTACGGGGAGAGGAAAAAGTAACGCTCGCAGTACTTCCTGTTGAATTACAAAAAGAAGACTCTCCAAAAAGGAAAAAAGACCGCAATACCCTTTCACTATCGAGCAGTCCTCTTTTTGAAGCATTGCGTGCTTTACGCCGACAACTTGCGGATGAAGAAAACAAACCACCCTTCATGATTTTTAGTGATATGACTCTGCATGAAATGGTACGTATAAAACCACAAAATCTGGAACAACTATTGACAGTTTCAGGTGTGGGCCAACATAAATTGGCCCACTATGGTCATCATTTTTTAAAAGCCCTTCGTCACGCTGAAATAACGTAGGGATTTTAGTACCAACCTGTATTGTAGGAGCTATAACCATAATCATATCCATTGCCACATCTTGAACACGTTGGGCAACAAGTAGTATTAACAACAGGATAACTAATGGTCGGTGTATAAGTAGTGGTCGCTACGTACTTTGTGGTTGGAACATAGGTCGTTTTAGCCACATAGGTTGTCGTAGGTACGTAAGCAGTAGTTGTAGTATAACCACACCCACCCGAAGCACAGCCACTATTATAACTACACCCCATAACGGTCAATGCACAAGCCGATAAGCCCAATGAAATTAGATAACGATTCATGATTCACTTCCTTGTTAGGTTGGTACAATAATTATACACATAGGTTTATATATAATCAAACTTGGGAAGTGATTTTTTTGCGAGCGTTGAAATATATTGGGGAAGGTCTGGGGAAGGTCTATAGAGTAAACATCTATAGACCCGCAAATTTACTGTTTAACACACGTCTCTATGCCGACTTTATTCTTTTCTAAATACACCCAATTGCCTTGTAATTGGTTATTACTTGCGGTGTAAGTATAATTTTGCATACCCACGCTAGACATGTCTATCTTGTTTTGAAATCCTATTGAAAGCACATTGTTATTAAAAAGACCCACACCGATATAAATAAAACTGTCGTGAGATTTCTTATCACCTTCGTCATAATCCATGATGGTATGATAAACATTATTGCCTTGAGCCTTAACAACCAACGTGCCAGTGTAAGCTTTGTTGTTTAAATAGGGGTCTATGCCGTTGCATTTATAAGTACCCTCAATGGAAGCGTCAGCAAAGACCGTGGACGAGCCTAACACCAACAACGCTATCAGTTTTTTATATTTCATGAAAAGTCCCTTTTAATTAATCATTCGATTTAGTCTAACCTTTAACAACCTATTGTCACTCGTAAATGTCTTTACATGCACGCGATAATTTATCACTTAATTTTCTCCTATTGATAGACAGATCTTCATGAAAATTTATCTATTTTGAGCTATGATTGCTTTTTTTGAATTCGGAGTAGCGCCATGAAGGTTGGTAACGATAGTCTTGCAACACAATCCCAATTGAGTGTAGAGGGCAAAACATACCATTATTACAGTATCAAGGAAGCCGAAAAGAAACATTTCAAGGGCATCAGTAGACTCCCTTACTCCTTAAAAGTACTCTTTGAAAATTTATTACGCTACGAAGATGGCAACACCGTTACTGTACAAGACATTACTGCCATGGCTAATTGGCTTGATACAAAAACCTCACAACATGAAATTGCATATCGGCCCGCGCGCGTATTGATGCAAGATTTTACCGGAGTGCCCGCGGTGGTTGATCTAGCGGCCATGCGCACCGCTATCGCGAAAATGGGTGGCGACCCTGCAAAAATCTCCCCCCTATCGCCCGTTGATCTTGTGATTGATCACTCCATCATGGTTGATAAATTTGCCACAGCAGATTCCATGAAAATCAATACTAGAATTGAAATGGAGCGCAACATGGAGCGCTATGAGTTCCTGCGCTGGGGCCAAAAAGCGTTTAATAATTTTCAAGTTGTTCCTCCTGGCACCGGAATTTGCCACCAAGTTAATTTAGAGTACCTTGGTAAAACCGTATGGAGCAGTGAAGAAAATGGTGTTTGGTATGCTTACCCAGACACCTTGGTAGGTACAGATTCACACACCACCATGATCAATGGGTTAGGCATATTAGGCTGGGGTGTTGGTGGAATTGAAGCAGAAGCCGCCATGCTGGGCCAACCTGTATCAATGCTGATTCCTGAGGTGATTGGCTTTAAATTAACTGGCCATTTAAAAGAAGGCATAACAGCGACTGATCTCGTATTAACCGTTACACAAATGCTACGTAAAAAAGGTGTGGTGGGTAAATTTGTTGAATTTTATGGCCCAGGTTTAGCAGAACTTCCGCTTGCGGATAGAGCCACCATTTCTAACATGGCTCCAGAATATGGTGCTACCTGTGGATTTTTCCCTGTCGACAGTGAAACAATACGCTATTTAACACTCACAGGCCGTGATGAGCATACCATAGCACTCGTTGAAGCTTACAGCAAAGCTCAAGGGCTTTGGTATGATAAAGACGCAGAAGACCCTGTTTTTACAGATACCCTAAGTCTTGATCTAAAAACCGTGGAGCCCTCATTAGCAGGCCCTAAACGCCCCCAAGATAAAGTTAACCTAACAACCTTGCCTGAAGCATTTGATTCCTTTCTTATTGAAGCAGGTAAAGAATTTGAAAAAACCAAAGGCTTTGCTGTAAAAAACACAGATTATGAATTACATCATGGTGACGTTGTCATAGCAGCCATCACCAGCTGCACCAACACATCAAACCCTAGTGTATTGATGGCTGCAGGCTTGGTTGCTAAAAAAGCGCTAGCAAAAGGCTTGCAAAGAAAGCCATGGGTAAAATCATCGCTTGCACCTGGCTCTAAAGTCGTCACTGATTACCTTCATCATGCAGGATTACAAGAATCTCTTGATAAATTAGGCTTTAATTTAGTAGGTTATGGCTGCACCACCTGCATTGGAAACTCAGGTCCCTTACCTGACGCGATTTCTCATAGCATTAGCGAGAATGACTTGGTTGTATGTTCTGTTCTATCTGGAAACCGAAATTTTGAGGGCCGTGTTCATCCTCAAGTGCGTGCAAACTGGTTAGCCTCTCCCCCATTGGTTGTTGCATACGCACTCACAGGCACCACGCAAATCAATTTAAGTAAAGACCCCATTGGCCAAGATGAAATGGGCAATAACGTTTTCTTAAAAGACATTTGGCCCACAAACGCTGAAGTCGCCTTTGAAGTAGCCAAAGTTACAGGCGGCATGTTCCGTAAAGAATACGCTGAGGTTTTCCAAGGTGATGCTGAATGGCAAGCCATTAAAACGGGAAGTGGAACCACCTATGAATGGGATGAACATTCAACGTATATCCAGCACCCTCCCTTTTTTCAAGATCTCAAAGCCACACCTGAGTCTATTAAACCCATTAAAAATGCCTATATTCTAGCCTTGCTCGGTGACTCCATCACGACCGATCATATTTCGCCCGCAGGTTCCATTAAAGCAAACTCCCCTGCCGGATTGTATTTAAAATCCAAAGGCGTTAGTGAAGCTGATTTCAACTCCTATGGTTCAAGACGCGGCAATCATGAAGTCATGATGCGGGGCACATTTGCAAATATCCGTATTCGAAACGAAATGACACCTATGGTTGAGGGCGGCGTGACACGTTACATCCCCACCGATACAACCATGCCTATTTATGATGCATCTATGCTTTATCAAGCCAATCATCAAGAATTAGTAGTCATTGCAGGTAAAGAGTACGGCACCGGTTCGTCTCGTGATTGGGCTGCAAAAGGCACTAATCTTTTAGGTGTAAAAGCGGTGATTACAGAAAGTTTTGAGCGAATTCACCGCTCCAACTTGATTGGAATGGGGGTATTACCTTTGCAATTTCAAGAGGGCACAACCCGAAACACCTTACAACTTACAGGTAGTGAACGCATCAGCATTGATGTGAATGACACCTTAAAACCAGGTGCTCTCTTGCGTGTAACCATTCAGCATAATGATGGTAGAGAACAACAAATACATGCTATTTGTCGTATTGATACCGCAAATGAGCTTGAATACTATCGGCATGGAGGCATTTTGCAGTATGTTTTACGTCATTTGAAATAATGATGATAATTCGGTATAACACCGGGTTTTAAATGGCTTTCTCACAAAAATGTCTGAGAAAGGTCATTACTGCATAACTCACTTGGATGTCATTCCCGCGCAAGCGGGAATCTATTCACTCAGGTTGCGCAGTGTTTATTTATGGATGAATTCTCGACTGCACAGTAACGACATTTTAGATGACTTTTATTTGTACATGAGGATGGTAGGTGCGAAATTCTAAACGAGTTTTAAGTGTTTTTTCATTGGTGATGATCAATGTCATTGCTGTAGATAGCTTACGAACATTGCCCATTAGCGCAAAATTAGGTTTACCATTAATATCCTATTACCTGCTTGCAGCTTTTGCATTTTTTATACCAGTGGCATTGGTTGCAGCTGAGTTAGCTACCGCATACCCAAATACTGGGGGCGTTTACGTGTGGGTACGCGAAGCCTTTGGTCGCCGAGCTGGTTTTATTACCATATGGCTTCAGTGGATTTACAATATTGTTTGGTATCCCACTATTCTTGCCTTTATTGCAGCGACTATTGCCTATCTTTTTTCACCTGAGCTTGCCAATAACAAATTTTACTTATTAGCCACTATCGTTGGTTTATTTTGGCTTTTCACGTTTTTAAATTGCTTCGGGATGAAAGTTTCAAGCATTGTGAGTATTATTGGTGCATCCTTAGGCACTCTTGTCCCCATGATAGGCATCATCATTTTAGGTGCTCTTTGGATAGCCCAAGGACACCCTCTTGCAATTAGCCATGAGTCATCTTGGTTGCCTGATTTTAGTACGCTGGGTAATCTCTCACTCTTTTCAGCCGTGCTGTTTAGCTTATTGGGCATGGAAATGTCAGCCACGCATGCTGAGGAAGTTAAAAATCCACAGCGCGATTATCCACGGGCGCTGTTCTTATCTACCATTATCATTTTTGCTACATTGGTGTTTGGATCGCTTGCCATTGTGATTGTGGTCCCTAACGGCCAGCTGAGTGTGGTTTCTGGTTTAATTGATGCCTATGCATTTTTCTTTAATGCCTACCATCTCCCCTGGATGACGTTTTTAACCGCCATATTGATCATTATAGGGGGCTTAAGCGGTGTTTCAGCCTGGATAATAGGCCCAACCAAAGGCTTGCTTGTCGCGGCTCGCGATGGCTCACTACCCCAAGCATTTGCAAAAATTAACCGACATGGCGCACCCGTCGCTATATTAATTACCCAGGGCGTTATTTTTACGGCCTTGAGCAGTGTGTTTATTTTATTAGACTCTATCAACGCCGCGTATTGGATTTTAAGTGATTTATGTGCCCAAATGTCTTTAATTGTCTACGTGTTTATGTTTGCAGCGGCCATTAGACTTCGTTACACAAAGCCTAACCACTCCGGCGCTTACAAAATTCCTGGTGGAAAATGGGGCATATGGACTGTTGCAGGTACGGGCCTTTTATGTTGCCTCGTTGCTATCTTGATTGGCTTTGTTCCGCCCACACAAATCCTCGTGGGTAATGTGATGTTTTTTGAAGGCTTTTTGGTGGGTGGTCTCTTGCTATTTGCTCTAGTTCCATGGCTCTTAGCAAAAAAACACTCCGCCCCATAAACCCTGGAAAGCGTATTTTTTAATAGAGTAAGCCACTGGAAATAGAATGCTCACTGGCTTCATCTGGTTTATGTTTTTGCCGGCCGCTGAAAAAACCACACATACATAATCCTGCTCCTAGTGCAGCGGAAGTGGCTCCTATAGCTATTGTTGGAGCTAATGGCAGCGCTGCAATGATCTTGCCGCAATTTTTTAGACACACCTATACGACAATTTTGTACTGGCTTTCAAACACCATTGGTGCAATTGAACCGATAGTAGAATGTCGACGAAACCGATTATAGTACACCTCGATATATTGAAAAATACTTTGTTTTGCAATTTCTCTTGTTGCATATTTTTCGGCATAAATTAACTCTGTTTTTAAGCTATGGAAAAAGCTTTCAGCCACAGCATTATCCCAGCAATTACCCTTACGACTCATGCTACTAATCAGGCCATAATGTCTTAACATTTTCTGGTAATCATGGGAGCAATATTGGCTACCTCTATCCGAGTGGAAAAGCACTTCACGGGGAAACCCACGCCGCCATAACGCCATGGTAAGCGCATCGCACACTAGCTGACGAGACATGGTAGATTGTATTGACCAACCAACAACTGCTCGTGAATAAAGATCGATAACAACTGCTAGATACATCCAGCCTTCATCAGTCCAAATATAACTGATGTCACCACACCACTTTTGGTTAGGAGCTGTTGCGGTAAAATCACGGTTCAAGAGATTGGATGCAACAGGTAAATTATGCGCCGAATCCGTTGTCACTTTAAATTTCTTCTTGGCCTTAGCTTTCAAACCAAGATACCGCATTCTACGTGCAACACGATTTTTACTGCAGCGCTCTCCTTTATCATGCAGTTCATCAGTAATTCTTGGTGAGCCGTAACGACGTCGATGATACTCAAAAATACCGATAATTTTTTTATCCAGAGCTGCATTGGCTTGTTGTCGCTTGCTTGGCGTACGTTTTAACCAACTGTAGAAACCACTGCGCTCAACATTCAACATATGGCACATCCGTTTTATACTGAAAGCGTATTTATTCGACTTTATAAATGCGTACTTTATTTCTGGTGCTGAGCAAAGTACGCTGCCGCCTTTTTTAAAATTTCTCGCTCCTCTTTAGCAATGGCGAGCTCTTTATGCAAACGACGATTCTCTTCAACTAATGCTGACATATCTTTCGCACCAGCAGCATTAATAGCCCCAAGATTTCCTTGCGTCTTTAATACATGTATGCAGAGTGGCTGCTGGGATCCCTAACTCATTTGCTGTCTTTACTATCGATGGCGATTGTAACGCTAATTTAATCGCTTCATCTTTGAATTCATTTGTGTATTTTCGTAGCTTTCTGCTCATTGCTAACACCTCTTTGTTTCTTCTCATAAGTTTAACAAATTAGTGTCTATTTAATTAGGGCAAGATCAGAGGATTCAAATAACCTTATTATCAACAGCATTATCTGAACAGTAAGAAATGACTATCTATAGCCAATTAAACTTTAAATGACTGAATCCCTACGTACCGCTGCTTATCAGCGGCATCCAGAAGATCTCTACATTTCTCGAAAAGGCCAAGACACATACACATTTAGCTAACAAAAAAATGTGTCATTGAAAATTTAATCGACTATATTTTAATTTTACCTTTCAAACCATGGCTTTTAGAGCTCGTCTGGTAACGACATCAAACTCGCATTTCCACCAGCAGCAGTAGTATCTATGGTGTATGTTCTTTCAAAACATAAGCGTTGTAGATAATGTGGGCCTCCAGCTTTTGGTCCTGTTCCCGACAAGCCTTCTCCACCAAAAGGCTGCAACCCCACCACGGCACCTATCATGTTACGGTTAACGTAACAATTACCCACGTGAACCTTTCGACGAATGTACTCAACCGTTTGGGTAATACGACTATGAATACCAAGCGTTAAGCCAAAGCCTGTATTGTTTATATCAGAAATCACACGATCCAAATCTTGAAGTTTGAAAGAGATAACATGTAAAACAGGGCCAAAAATTTCCTTTTCCAACGCATTGATAGAATCAATAGCGATAGCGGTAGGTGGCATGAAATAACCTGAGCCTAGCTCTTGACCCAATTTACATTGGTAAATCAACTCATATTTTTCGGTCAACTGCTTAACATGCTGTTTTAATCCAGCCAAAGCCTCTTTATCAATAACAGGACCAACATCCGTTGTTAACCAACAAGGATTACCAATGACAAGCTCAGCCATTGCCCCTTTTAAAAGCTCAATCATGCGCGGGTAAACGTCTTCTTGAACATAAAGGACGCGCAAAGCCGAACAACGTTGCCCAGCACTTCCAAAGGCTGAAGTAATAACATCAGACACCACCTGCTCAAGCAATGCAGAGGAATCAACAATCATTGTATTTTGGCCGCCTGTTTCAGCGATAAGAGGAATAATTTCCCCACCACGCGTAGCAAGGGTTGTATTGATAGAAGCCGCTGTTTGAGTTGAGCCCGTGAAAATAACCGCTTTAATTCGTTTGTCCGCCACCAATGCCGCACCAATCGTTTCACCGGGGCCTGGCAATAATTGCACCGCACCTGAAGGGATGCCCGCTTTAAGCATGAGTTTAACCGCCAACTGTGCAATCAAAGGTGTTTGTTCCGCAGGTTTTGCAATAACGCAATTACCTGTAACAAGTGCCGCTACGACTTGCCCTGTAAAAATAGCCAATGGGAAATTCCAAGGACTGATGCAAAGCACAACGCCCCGAGCATGCAGGCTCAATTCATTTAATTCACCCGTATAGCCATGGAGACGTAAAGGATGGCTCATCATTTTTTTAGCCATGACTGCGTAATAACGGCAAAAATCGATGGCTTCCCTGACTTCAGCAACCCCATCCGTCCACGTTTTGCCGGCCTCAAGGCACGCTAGCACGAGCAGTTCTGGCATGTTTTCTTCTAATAAATCAGCCAACGCATCAAGACACGCAGCACGCTCTGATACGTGCGTCTGACTCCAGCTTGTGAAAGCAATAGTGGCCTTATCCAATGCTACATTCACATCATCAATGGTTGCATCAACCACTGTCCCAATGACACGACCAGGCTCTTGAGGGGAGAAAAGGTCTTGCACTTTCTCATTTGACGAAAATTTTTCAGCAAGAACAGGAGCCGCTTTCCATTTGGCAATCTCCATAGATGCCAATTGCTCTTGTAAGTTTTTAACAAATGCACGATCGGTAAAATCCATACCGACTGAATTTTTGCGCTCAGGCAAAAAAATAGCAGAAG
Organism: uncultured Legionella sp.; assembly: GCA_964442495.1. Taxonomy (GTDB): domain Bacteria; phylum Pseudomonadota; class Gammaproteobacteria; order Legionellales; family Legionellaceae; genus CAYTZN01. The sequence goes on from CAYTZN010000006.1 coordinate 16,517, forward strand.
GCAACGGTATATTTTGATTAAGCTTGGTTAAAAGGTGTTGTGCTTTGCTTACAGGATCTTCAACCAACTCACTGATGGGAGCGCTATCATCAACAATGCGATTTACAAACGAGGAATTCGCACCATTTTCAAGCAATCGCCTGACAAGGTAAGGTAATAAATCTTCATGGCTACCGACTGGGGCGTAAATTCGACATGGAATACCCAATTGATTGGCTGGGACAATTTGTTCATACAATTCATTGCCCATGCCATGCAAGCATTGAAATTCAAAATCACGATAATCCCCGACTATATTTAAAATCATCGCGACAGAATACGCATTATGAGTAGCAAATTGCGGATAAATAGCATCGGTCATGGTCAAAAGCTTCTTCGCGCAAGCTTGAAAAGAAACATCGGTGAACACTTTTCGTGTAAACACTGGGTAATCAGCCAAGCCTAGAGCTTGTGCTTTTTTAATTTCACTGTCCCAATAAGCGCCTTTTATTAATCGCACCATGATTCGACGCTGCTTGCTTCGCGCTAAAGCCGCAACCCAATCAAGCAAATAAAAAGCCCGCTTCTGATAGGACTGAATGGCCATACCAAAACCATTCCACCCAAACAAACTATCATCATTAAAAACTCGCTCAATCACATCTAACGAAAGCTCTAGCCTCTCAGATTCTTCAGCATCTATTGTCAGCCCAATATCATAATGCTTTGCTAATTGTGCTAATGATAATAATTTAGGAGTCAACTCTGCTAAAACGCGCGCGTGCTGGGCTTCTTGATAACGAGGATGTAACGCTGATAACTTAATGGAAATACCAGGCTTTCCAAAAACATCTAAATTTGGGGGTGACTGCTCACCAATCGCTTTAATGGCTTGGGTATAGGCTTGAAAATACCGTTCAGCATCAACTGCGGCCAGGGCTGCCTCACCTAGCATGTCATAGGAATAACGATACCCTAAGGCCTCTTTTTTCTTAGCCCGCGACAAAGCTTCATTAATGGTACGACCCATTACAAATTGTTTGCTCATGATTCGCATTGCTGTATCGACGGCCTTCCGAACCACGCCCTCACTGCTGCGATTAACCAATTTCATGAGTGATCTGCTCAACACTGACTCAGCCTTTTCAGGCGTAAGTACTTTTCCTGTCAACATTAAAGCCCAAGTAGTCGCATTTACAAAAAAAGAATCGCTTTGCCCACGGTGCGATTTCCAATCAGCTGCAGAAAGCTTATCTTTGATTAAACGGTCAATGGTAGCATTATCCGGAACACGTAAAAGTGCTTCTGCAAGACACATAAGGGCGACACCTTCATCACTGGATAAAGCGTACTCTGTTAAAAAAGAATCAATACCTGTGGTTTTTTTACGCTCACAGCGTACCTGCTCAACCAAGCGGGTTGCCATACTTTGAACATCTCTCGTTTGACGTTCATTTAAAACCGCATGTTCGATAAGTGTTGTAACCGCGTTTAATTCACTGGCGCGGTATAAATCATTGATCGCGGCTCGTAAATTTTCCGGGGATTGTAAAGAACGTCTATCAAGCATATTGCCTCCAATCGAACAGTATAATGTCTTGCAAAGGGTTCTTTAACGGTGCTATTTGGTGAATACGTGTGTGAACCCTATTGCGATATTCGGCGAAGAATAATGCAATTTGCTAATAAATAAAATTAAATTTTCACTTTTACCCTTTTTTTACGCTTTTTCACCCAGTAAATCAGTGTATTTTATAATCTAATGGTACACATATAGACTAACCGCATGGTATAATATTTCTTTTTGAGCAACATAAAACACCCTTTAACACCCTAAATTAGATGCAATTAAAAACTATAAGTGTAAATTTAGATCACATTTGACGCCCAAAATAGGGTGCCTTAGAACCAAAATTAGTCAAAAAGCTTTGTTATGATCCATATGCATCCAGATCAATGTTTTTTAAATAATTGATTTAAAACGACTTTATTAAAAAACAGCTCAATAAATAACCTTGGATTTTACATTTATCTCATTTGGCAATATAATAACCACTTTTTAGGAGCCTTACTCCTAAGGCCACATAACTAAAAAATGGAGCATTATGAATACGATTGCCACAATTATTTCTTTAGTGATACTTGCAAGCAACATGACATCAAGTGCCACTCTTTTTGCAAAGCCTACTTTTGACATCAATACTGAAGTTCAGCATTTAGGTAGCAAAGCCCCCCAGCTCAATAAAAATGTTCTTAAGTTAGCGCTAGCTGCTTATCAAAAAGCTGCGGTTAAAGGCACAGTAAAAAAACCTGTTCTTACTGTTATTGATTACTCACTTCCATCGTCTAAACAACGCATGTGGATTTTCGATGTACGAAAAGAGCGTCTTTTATATAATACGTACGTTGCACATGGTCAAAACTCAGGCATGACCATCCCTCATCAGTTTTCAAATAGAACCTCTAGCAAACAAACAAGCTTAGGTACCTACCTGACACGTGATACTTATATTGGCTCTAAAGGCTACTCTTTAAATTTGCAAGGGTTAGAAAAAGGATTTAATGACAACGCATATAACCGTCGAGTGGTTATTCATGGCGCATGGTATGTTGAACCTAGCTTTATTAAAAAGGCGGGTAGAGCCGGTCGTAGTTGGGGTTGTCCATCGATTGCTAAAACATTGGCCCGTCCAGTCATCAACATGATTAAAGGCGGCTCCATTGTATTTGCTTACTATCCTGATAGAAATTACTTATCACATTCAGGTTATGCTGTTGCGTAATAAATAAAGCCAGGGCAATACCCTGGCTTTTTCACAACCGTCAGTTCAAGACAGTGCCTTGAATTCATCCTTGAGAATCAAATCCTTTTGAACACACATCCCTGTTCAAGACTTCAGATCCGTTAGAAGTCATGCGTTAAATTTAACAGCACAAATGCTCACAAGCAAGTCAGTATGACGACTCATCCGGCATCTTAACGAAACGCCATAATTTTATTTACTATATTATTCATAAAGTTAGAAAATTGTCGCGGCTATTTCTATCCAAAGTCTCCGTGAAGTTCAAGAGATCTCTTGGTCGCTTTTAAGAAAAACAACGATAAGCACTTGGCTTGTTATCAATATTCCAGATAACGGGATTGTGCTCTAGATAGCGTGAAATGATCAGAATAGTATGGTAGCTTAATTGGGATTTAAATTTCCCGCAGAGTATATTTATGGAACAACAACAAAACATTGCAAAAAAAGACAAATTAAAAACAATTGATTGGTTAACAGAACATTTTCCTGCCGCTTTTTTAAGAAAAGCAAACCAAGTTAAACCACTTAAAATAGGTATTTTTGATGACATCATTGACTTTTATGAACGTCTTGATGCGCCTCCTTTTAGTAAAAAAACACTGCGTGAAGCATTAAACTATTACAGTTCGTCACCAGCATACCTCAATTGCCAAAAAGCCAATGTTGCACGCGTTGATTTGTATGGAAATGAAGTTGATGTGGTGTCTGAAGAACAAGCCAAATATGCCGTCCAACGTTATAAACAACGGTATACCAATAGAAAAAATATCGTGAATTCAAATAAACCAGCCCAAGCGTCTAAGCCTTCCGACAAGCCAATAAATAGTTAACGCTGACGGAGTCTTCGAGACTTGCTACACGTGTAAAAGGGTTATAAGACATGCCAGACATACCAACCATTTCTAATCCCGCACTTCTTGCCATAGCAACAAGCTCACTGGGCTTAATAAATTTGTCGAAATCATGGGTTTGACGAGGTAACAATCGCAAAACGTATTCCGCGGTAACGATAGCAGTCACATACGCCTTTAGCGTTCGATTAAGCGTCGAGAAAAACACATAACCCCCAGGTGTTAATAAGCGCGCGCAATGCTCAATAACTAATAGTGGATCAGCGACGTGCTCTAACATCTCCATACAGGTGATAATGTCAAAAAGGGCGGCATCATACTGTTCAATAGGCTGACACACATAGCTCGTGTTCTTATTTTGTGCATGTGCAATTGCTGCAGCGATAGCATCCTCCTCAACATCAAGGCCTACGACCGTAGCACCCTTTAGTGCCATAGCCTCGGATAAAATCCCTCCTCCGCAACCAACATCTAAAATTCTACGATCATTAAATGTTGTGTATTTTTCAATAAATTGAATGCGAGGTGGATTGATGTCGTGCAACGTTTTTAAAGGACCCTCTTTATTCCACCACTCACTCGCATGTTGCGAAAATTTAGCCACTTCTAGTGTATCAATGGTCGTTTTTACAGTCATAATTAACTCTTATCCATGAGCAGGTCCATCGGCTTAAAGAATTCGACGACCGCTTTGTTAGTGATGAAACTTATATTATAAGGGTGTTCAGCAACAAGCGCTGGCAAAAGCGATGTTTCTGGAATTTTTTCAGCAATTTTCCCAAATAAAACCAGCTTTAAAGAAGGATTATAGCCTGCAATCTCTTGTAAAAGACATTTCATAAAAGGCTGCCACATGCGTGCATGATAAGGCACCTCACCCTCGGTATAAACCAATGAAGCGTTCAAGAGTAAAAACCCTTTGTCCATGAATGCAGTAAATAAATTAGCAGCTGTTTTTACACAAGAGTCTTTATCAACACGTGCTATTGCCTCTTGAGAGAAATCATTTGTTAAATCCCCTCTTGCTAACATTAACATTTTAATTAAATTGCGTAAGGATGTAGCCCGATTAACTTCTTTAGAAAGCCCCGTAGACGACCATAAAGAGCCCACTGATTTATCCCAAAACGCATAGCCATTTGCAGAGTTAACCCGAGGATAAGGAGACTCTCCCAATAAAATATAATGTGTTGAGGAAAGAGGCACACTAAACGCTGCAAATAGTGAAGATAGCCCTGGCAACCAGCCTGCACTGGATTGTAACGTTGATAAATACGATGCATCCATTGAACTAAGTGCACAGCAAAGAAAATCATGCCATTCTGGATGAGCTTGTCTAATAAAATTTTGCATGCACACCCCGAAAAAAGATGCCATTATACACAAATTGCATGGAAGAGAACGACCACTCATGCTCTGGCACTTTTGCAAGACATAAACCGCGTGAGTATAAGTTAAGGATAACAAAATAATCATGGGAAAATCATTACCACAACTATTGTCTTATCTTTCTTCACAGCAAACCACTATGGTAGACCAACTCTATCAATTTTGTGAGATAAATTCAGGAAGCACTCATCTCGCTGGATTAGAGAGTATGCATAACATCTTGAAAACAGTGTTTACGCCTATTGCTGATGAATGCTATTCACATGCATTGCTGCCAGTGTCTACTATCGATATGCAAGGCCATACCACGCTACAAAAGTGTGGTGACCTGCTTTTTATTCAAAAAAGGCCTGATTTGAAGCGGCGAGTGCTTTTAAGTGGACACCTGGACACGGTCTATGGTGCAGACCACCCTTTTCAAAGATTAACCCAATTAACTGAAAACCATCTAAATGGACCAGGGGTTGCCGACATGAAAGGTGGACTAATTGTCATGTTGCATGCCTTGAGCGCATTTGAACAGTCCCCTTATGCTAAAGATTTAGGATGGGATGTGGTCATTAATGCCGATGAAGAAATTGGCTCGCCCGCTTCCCGCGATTTTTTTAATGAAATCACACCAAACTATGAAGCAGCGCTTGTCTACGAGCCCGCCATGAACATCTCAGGAACCATTGCAAAAAATCGAAAAGGCAGTGGCAAACTCACGATTATTGCAACAGGGATTGCTGCCCATGCAGGTCGCTCATTCAATGAAGGGCGAAACGCCATTTGTTTTTTGGCTGAGGCCGTTTCTAAGATTCACGCGTTAAATGGTCAAAAAGAAGGGGTTACGATTAATGTGGGTCTCATTGCGGGTGGCGAAGCCCTGAATGTAGTGCCTGATAAAGCCGTAGCCAAACTTGATGTTCGAATCAGTCATCCTGAAGATGAAAACTGGGTGCGCGAGAACATCGCCAATATAGTGCTTTGCATGCAGCATGAAGGCTACACCCTCTCAATTCACGGTGATTTTAACCGTCCGGTTAAACGCGTAAATCCCGCAACACAACGTTTATTTGAGCGCATTAAACGCCAAGGCCTATCCTTAGGCTTAACACTTGACTGGCAAGACAGTGGTGGTTGCTGTGATGGCAATAACCTCGCACAACATGGTTTAGCCGTGATTGATACGTTAGGTGTTCGAGGTGGGGATATCCATAGCCAGAATGAATTTATCCTGTTGGATAGCCTTATTGAACGTGCAAGTCTAAGCTTACTAATACTGATGGATCTTGCCCAGAATAAAGGTGATCTATGATGCTATTTCGAAGCGCTCATGAGGGTGACTTAATGCCCATACACCGCTTAGCAGAACAAAGTGGCATTGGAATGACGACTTTGCCTAAAAACCTTGCGTTGCTTAAAGAGCGTATAGCTTGGTCTGACGCGTCATTTGCCAAAAAAGTCACTCACCCTAAAAGTGAGTATTATTTATTTGTTCTCGAGGACACCAAAACAGGCGATATTGTAGGCACATCCGCGATTGAATCAGTAGCTGGCCATGACGCCCCTTTTTACTCGTATAAAGTTTCAAAGCGCACACGAATGTGTCACTCATTAAACATCCGCAGTGAGTATGAAGTATTGAGTCTTGTGAATGATAACCAGGGGCATAGCGAACTCTGCACGCTCTTCTTAGAGCCTAACTATCGTCATAACAACAATGGGGTTTTACTTGCACGCGCTAGATTTCTATTTATAGCACAATTCCCTAACTATTTTTCACCCACCGTTATTGCCGAAATGCGGGGGGTTTCAGATGAAAAAGGCCAATCGCCTTTCTGGGACCACGTTGGAAAACACTTTTTTCATATGTCCTTTGCCAAAGCCGATAGCCTTACCCTTTCGACAAACAAACAATTTATTGCGGATTTAATGCCCCGAAACCCCATTTATATAAAATTATTAGCACCAACCGCACAAGCCGTGATTGGAAAACCCCACCCATCAACTGTACCCGCCATGAACATTTTATTGCGCGAAGGGTTTCGCTATAACAACTATGTCGATATTTTTGATGCAGGCCCAACCCTTGAAGCACCCCGAGACCATATTCAAACCATTGTACAAAGTCATACCTTTACGCTAAAAAGCATGATGGATGACGTGAGCAGCCCACGCTACCTACTATCGAACACTAAACTTCATTTTTGCGCCACAATCGGCCACATTATTTATAATCAAGAACAAAACTCCTGTATTTTAAGCCATGAAACTGCGACATTATTAAAAGTAACCCCTGGTGACTCAATACGTGTGGCACCCTTACAGCTTTCAGAGTAACGTTTTTCGAGGAATCACATGAACACTAAGGTCAAACAACATTACATCAATGGACGCTGGATTGATGGACGTGGAGAGCCATTCACGTCTATCAATCCAGCTAATAACGCCATACTCTGGACGGGTACACACGCAACGACCACCGAAATTTCAAACGCAGTAAACGCGGCACAGAGCGCATTACGTCACTGGTCCCAACTTGAATTCACTGTCCGTTCAAAACATATCAAAAAATTTTGCCAGATTGTAGAAAGCCGACGCCTTGAGCTGACCACTCTAATTTCAGAGGAAGCTGGAAAACCTTTATGGGAAGCAGCGACCGAAGTGAGCGCCGTTATTGGTAAAGGGGCTTTATCTATACAAGCTTATCTTGAGCGCACGCCAGAAAAAAAAGGGGTTATACCTGAGGGCACCAGTTACCTTCGCTACAAACCACATGGCGTTGTAGCCGTTCTTGGACCTTTTAATTTTCCTGCACATTTAAGCAATGGACATATTATTCCAGCCCTGCTTGCAGGCAATACTATTGTTTACAAACCCAGCGAATTAACCCCTGCGGTTGCTGAATGGATCATGCAATGCTGGCATGATAGTGCTCTACCCGCGGGCGTTATTAATTGTGTCCAAGGGGACGTAAATTCGGCCATTCATCTTTTAAAAGAAGACATTCAAGGGGTTTATTTCACGGGAAGTTACAACACTGGCGTAAAAATCAATCAACAATTTAGCACTCGACCAGACGTTATTTTAGCGTTAGAAATGGGGGGAAATAATCCCTTAATCATTGATGAAGTAACTGATATAAATGCCGCGGTGTATCAAACCATACTCTCGTCTTTTATCACTGCGGGACAGCGCTGCACCTGTGCAAGACGTGTAATGATAGCAGACGATGCAAAAGGAGATGAGATTTTATCCAAATTGATCAATGCCACCAAACGGTTACGTATAGGAACATATACGCACACGCCTGAGCCTTTTATGGGGCCTGTGGTAAGTCACCAACATGCCTTAAGCCATTTAAACGCTCAACAATCATTAATAACAGCGGGCGGACATCCCCTCATCAAAATGGCATTACTGTCTGAAAATACTGGCTTTCTCTCTCCAGGCATCATAGACATGAGTCATGTGGTACATCCTGGCGATGAAGAAATATTTGCCCCCCTTATTCAAGTGTATAGATACAAACACTTTGATGACGCACTGGCACTCGCCAACCAAACCCGTTATGGATTAGCTGCCGGTTTATTGAGCTCAAATAAAGAGCACTATCAGGCGTTTTATCATACCGTACGGGCAGGGTTAATAAATTGGAATAGGCCCACTACTGGCGCTCTGAGTAGTCTTCCTTTTGGAGGAATAGGCAACAGCGGAAACCATCGACCCAGCGCTTATTTTGCTGCTGATTATTGTGCCTACCCCATTGCAAGCCTTGAGCAAGCAGACATTACTCTACCTCAAGAACTTTTACCAGGCATTGCACTTTAAGGGATAGTTTATGAACGTTTATGAATTAAACATGGATGGCCTGGTGGGTCCAAGCCATCATTATGCAGGGCTCTCTATCGGAAATCTTGCCTCAACCTCCAATGCACAAAGCATTGCTAATCCAAAAGGTGCCGCCCATCAAGGCATTCATAAAATGCGATTATTACATCGTATGGGAATAAAACAAGCCGTCATTCCGCCTCACCAACGCCCTAACCTTCATCTATTGTATCAATTGGGATTTAAAGGATGCCCGATTGACCAAATTACACAAGCTTTTCGCACCAATCCCGCACTACTCAGCGCGAGCTACTCTTCATCAAGCATGTGGACTGCCAATGCAGCAACCGTATCACCCAGCATGGATACAAACGATAGGCGCGTTCATTTCACCGCAGCTAATTTGATCAGCAATCTTCATCGACATCAAGAAGCTGACTTTTCGCATAGTCTACTGCGCCACGTGTTCAGCGATGAGCGCTATTTTAAACATCACCCTGTCTTACCTAAAACGATCATTACGAGTGATGAGGGTGCGGCCAACCATAACCGTCTCTGTAAAAACCATGCCGATAAAGGCATGCATCTTTTTGTTTATGGAAAACAAGCGCTTCCCATTGGAAACGCATATCCTGTACCTCAACGGTTTCCCGCACGACAAACGCTAGAAGCCTCAGAAGCAGTCGCACGCAATCACCAATTGCCCCCCCAAAATGTGGTTTACGCAGCGCAAAACCCCGCGGCCATCGATGAGGGGGTTTTTCACAATGATGTTATTTCTGTAGCGAATGAATCGCTCTTTTTAGTTCACAGCAATGCATTTTTGCACCCATCAAAAGTGCTTGATGAGTTGCGCAATAAAGCTCAATTTCCAATACAGATAATCGAAGTGAATGGCTTAGAGATTAGCGTGGCAGATGCCGTAAAAAGTTACTTGTTTAATTCACAACTCATAACGTTGCCCGATGCAGATAAGAAAAAAATGATGCTGATTTCCCCCTTGGAATGTCAACAACATGCCAAGATTAAACGCTTCATTGATGAGCTCATCTCCGACACAGCCAACCCCATCACTGAAGTCCACTATTTGGATCTCAAACAAAGCATGCAAAACGGTGGCGGGCCTGCGTGTCTTCGGCTTAGAGTACCACTAACTGAAACTGAATTGTCTGCCATGCACCAAGGTATATTGGTAAATGACGCTTTATTAGACACACTGGATGCATGGCTAGATAAACATTATCGCTCAGAATTACACACAAATGATCTCATTGACCCGTATCTTATAAACGAATGTTTTACAGCCCTTGATGAGCTCACAGCGATACTAGGCTTAAACGCTATCTACCCGTTTCAACGCGAAAAGACCACGAGCCCATGATGTGGAAAACCCTAGGTGGGCATTGTATTTATAAAACACCAGAAGAGGTGCATGTTCATCAAAATCATCTCTACCGATGGCTAACATTCGGCAGTGACGCCATTCATACCTTGATAAGCCGACGCCATCCTGAAAAACCACGCTTAAATTATATACATCAACTTAGTTTTGCCGCTCGAGAGAAACCTGGAGAATCTTGTTTGCTGGGATTGGGCGGCGCGGGCGTTGCTCATGCATTAGCGCCTTATCTTAAAGACTTTGCACTGCATGCGGTCGAAAATAATCCTGAGATAATTGATATAGCGAGCCGATTTTTCATGACAGAGCGTTTAAATAATCTCACTGTTTATCATGAGGACGCCAACGACTTTGTACAAGAATCCAGTGCCCGTTATCAACATTTGATGATCGATCTTTATGATGCGCGTTCATTCCCTAGTCACTGTAACACACATGATTTTTTTGCTCATTGTCGAGAACTATTATTTCCAAAAGGTATTTTGGCACTCAACTTAACCAACGTGATAGAACAACATATGCTATTTGATTACGTTCGCGATATCTTTTTTGAACGCACCGTTTTATTGCCTGTAAAAGGCGCCTCCAACATGGTAATGCTTGCATATAATGGCTCTAGCATTACACCATTATTGGATTTACTGAAAAATAGCGGGCGCTTAAAAAAATTGTGTTGGCACGCGGAATGGGGATGCATTGCTGGTATTTAGTCTTATTGAGAGATCGCCTGGATGCCGCGAACAAAGCCGCGGCACGTGGGGTGACGGAGTCAAGGAGTGAATAAAGGGATGAAGAGACGACTGTAACCTTTAGACTTGCCCCCAGCAAGCTGCAATGGTAGCTAAAGCTAAATACTATTGTAACAATAAACCCGTTCTTAACCGCACAACATAAAATCCCACGTGCCGCGGCTTTGTCCGCGGCATCCAGTTCGGTGCTTATCAGAATCACAAAACCAAGGATAAAAAACGCTTATATTACTAGCAAATCTTTTTCTTTTTCAGCCAAGACTGCATCAACTTCAGCAATGTACTTGTCTGTTAATTTTTGAACCAGATCATTTGCCCGACGCTCATCATCTTCAGCAATGGATTTATCTTTCACCAAATCTTTAAGATGACTATTAGCATCACGGCGTACATTTCTAATCGATACACGGCTTTGCTCAGCTTCTGCACGCACAATACGAATCATTTCTTTACGACGTTCTTCGGTTAATGCAGGCATTGGCACGCGAATAGCACTGCCAGCTGTTGCTGGGTTTAACCCTAAATCAGACGTCAAAATGGCTTTTTCAACGGCAGCAACCATAGATTTCTCAAACGGTGTGACTAATAATGTTCGAGAGTCACTGCTGGTAACAGATGCGATTTGATTCAGCGGCGTTAGGCTGCCATAATAATCAACCTGAACGTGATCTAGAAAACTTGCGTTAGCCCTTCCAGTACGAATTTTTGTCATTTCATGTTGCAATGATTCAACCGTTTTTTTCATTCTTTTTTCTGTATCGAGCTTGATGTCATTAATCATGCTGTGCTCCTACAATAGTCCCAACGTGCTCACCAAGAACAATTTTCTTTAAAGCACCTGGCTCTGACATATTAAACACTTGCAAAGGCATGCCTTGCTCTTCACATAAACAAATAGCAGTAGCATCCATCACTTGCAAACCCTTGGTTAAAACTTCTCTGTACGTGAGAAAATCATACCGCTTAGCATCTGCGTTTGTAACTGGATCATCAGAATAAATACCGTCTACTTTTGTGGCTTTAAGCACAATATCAGCGCCTACTTCAATAGCCCGAAGACACGCCGCTGTATCCGTCGTGAAGAAGGGATTCCCAGTACCCGCTGCAAAAATAACAACTTGACCATTGCGTAAGTGGGTCATGGCTTTACGCCGATGATAAGAATCCACAACACCCATCATAGGGATAGCAGACATTATCCGGGCCGGTAAGTCAATGCGCTCTAGAGCATCACGTAAAGCTAAAGCATTCATCACTGTAGCTAACATCCCCATGTGATCGCCTGTTACCCGGCCCAAACCTGCTTTCGACAATGCCTTGCCCCGAAATAGGTTACCACCACCTACGACTAACCCAACTTCCACCCCCATTTCAATGAGGCCAGCAACATCGTTAGCAATGTTATCAAGCACTGACGGGTCAATGCCAAACTGAGCACTACCCATCAAGGCTTCACCACTGCATTTGAGTAAAATACGTTTGTATTTAAGCTTTAGGTTAGTCTCTTTCATCATTAGTCGCGAACCTGTGCCATAACTTCTTCGACGAAATTGTCCTCTTTTTTCTCAATGCCTTCGCCCACTTCAAAACACGTGAACGCAATCACTTCATTGCCTTTCTCTTTCAGAAATTGAGCGACCTTAATGTTTGGGTTTTTGACATAAGGCTGTCCTAGTAAACTCACTTCATCTAAGAATTTACTGATTCGACCTTCAATCATTTTATCGATGATTTCTTGTGGTTTACCGCTTTCACGCGCTTGCGCATTGAAAATATCACGCTCAGCTGCAATAGCATCGGCAGATACTTGTTCGTGACTAACAACCACAGGACGGCTAGCAGCAATGTGCATTGCGATATCTTTTGCTAGTGCCTCGTCGTTATTTTTCAAGCTAACTAAAACGCCAATACGCGTGCCGTGCAAATAAGTACCGACAACGCCTTCAGATTGCATTAATTCTACACGTCTTAATTTAATGTTTTCACCAATTTTAGCAACAAGCTCTTGACGAGCTTCCTCAACGGTAGTTGCTGTTTCTTTAAGTGCCACAGTTGATAACTTAGCAACATCGACGGTACTTGTATCTAAAGCAGCTATAGCCACTTGATTTGCAAAACGCGTAAAATTCTCATCACGAGCAGCAAAGTCTGTTTCACTATTGATTTCAAGCATCACAGCACGTTTACCATCAGCTGATCGCGCCATAAAAATAGCACCTTCAGCAGCAACTCTGTCCGCTTTTTTATCGGCTTTAGCTTGACCGGCTTTCCGCATTTCAATGATTGCCTGCTCTATATCACCATTGCTAGCGATCAAGAATTTTTTACACTCCATCATACCTACACCGGTACGACCACGTAATTCCATCACCATTGCTGCGCTAATCGTCATGTTTGTTCCTCTATACTAAGTAGCTTAACAGGGTCGGCGTTCAACATGCTCTAAGACCCTAATAACAAAAAAGGGGGACTGTCAATTAAATAACATCCCCCCTCATTCACGTTTAATTACTCTTCAGTTTTTGTAGCTTTTTCAGTTTTTTCAGCTTCAGCTTTTGGAGCCTTAGATGCTTTTGGTGCCTTAGGCGCTTTTTCAGCTTCTTTCTCATCAATAGAAATTTCGATAAACTCAGCATCAGAAGGTACACCACCAACTGTATTGCTGTTTTTAGCATCCAAAATAGCATCAGCCACGCAACGAACATAAATATCTACAGCACGCATAGAATCATCATTGCCAGGAATAATATAATCGATGTTATCAGGGTTATTGTTTGTATCAACAATACCAATGACAGGTATTTTTAATCGGCGGGCTTCTTCAACAGCAATGTGTTCAAAACCTACGTCAACAACAAACAAAGCATCAGGTAAACCACCCATGTCTTCGATACCACCTAAACTTCTATCCAATTTTTCTAATTCGCGGGTCAACATCAAGGCTTCTTTTTTAATCATGCCATTGAAGCCGCCGTCATCACGCAATTTTTTTAATTCTTTTAAACGAAAAATAGACTGACGAACAGTTTTATAGTTGGTCAACATGCCACCTAACCAACGATGATCAACATAAGGCATACCACAACGTCGAGCATGTTCACGAATGCTTTCTTGCGCAGCACGCTTTGTACCAACAAACAAAATCTTAGCTTTATTGCTAGCCAATTTACCAACATAGTTCAATGCATCGTTCATCAATGGCATTGTTTTTTCAAGGTTGATAATATGGATTTTATTTCGTGAACCGAAAATGTACTCAGACATTTTAGGGTTCCAAAATCGGGTTCTGTGTCCAAAATGGGCACCAGCTTCCAGTAGTTCACGCATACTTACTTTCATGTTTATTCTCCAGGGTTAGGCCTCCACGTTTCCCATACGACACCCTTGATGGGACCCCGCCGGATGTGACGAAACGTGTGTGTAGTTAAAAGCGCCGTATTTATATCACAATTACTTGCCCCCATCAATAAAAACACATAATAATAACGGGAACCCAGATACCCACCCCAGGATAAAAATGCAAGACATCAAAAAAAAGCAAACCAGCACAAAACAACGTCAATCAATCACCCCATGAACAGACGCCTTATAAGCAGTATAAATTTGTCCCATTTGGTACAACATAAAACCTGTGGGCTTTCCTACCCATGGTAGCTACGAATGCCTTTTTAAGGCAATCCCTTAAGGCCCTTAAAAAGGACCTCTGCTCCCAATTGGGGCCCCACACCAATATTGTTTCCTTGACGCACAAATTGGTCGCTCATATCGATAAAATGTTAATCATTCTATTTCAAAATCGTGACCTTGAGGAAGACCATCATTTTTGCCTGCTTGCCTTGGGTAGTTATGGTCGTCGTGAATTACAACTCCATTCCGATATCGATTTATTATTGTTGTATGACAATTCCATTTCACAAAATACATTACAACATGCCCAACTTTTTATTCAAGATTGCTGGGATATTGGGCTCGAAGTAAGCCATCAAATCACCACGGTAAATGCCTGCGTAGAGCTTGCAAGCCGTGATCTGAGTGTGATTTCGAGCCTAATGGACATGCATCTTCTTTGTGGCAGAAGCCTTCTTATGGAGGAATTACACTACCGTATTCATCCTTTGCACCTATGGACCAGCTCTGATTATTTTTTTGCAAAATGCCAAGAACAAAAAATTCGCTATAAAAAATATGATGAAACAGCCTATAACCTCGAACCCAACGTGAAATATGGTCCTGGTGGCCTTCGTGATTTACAAGTGTTATCACACATCATCAAGCGCCAATTTGGCTTTAAAAAGCTCTCAGATGGCATCAGTTGTGGTTATATCACGGATAAAGAATACGATGAATTGAGTCATTGCCAACACTTTCTTTGGCGAGTCCGCTTTGCATTGCACATGCTTGCACAAAAAAATGAAGAGCGTTTATTGTTTGACTACCAAGTCAGCCTAGCAAAACTATTTGGTTATGAAGATAACCAGCGGTCACTTGCCATTGAACAATTCATGAAAGATTATTTTAAAGTCATAAAAAGAGGGCGTGAATTAAACGAGATGTTATTGCAGTGGTTTGCTGAAACCATTGTTGACCCTAAAAAACAAACCCTGATACCACTAGACGACGCCTTTCAACTCTCAAATCATTATATAGAAGCGAGGCATCCCAATGTATTTAAAGATAACCCAAACGCTTTATTAAATTTATTTTTATGGATAGCTAAAACCCCCAATATTGAAGGTGTGCGCGCCAATACCATACGCCTTATTCGTCAGCACTTGTTCCTTATGGACAAACGTTTTTGTGCCTCTAGCAAAGCCACACAAACGTTTATGGCCATTTTAAAAACAACAGATAATCCCTACAATGCCTTACAACGCATGAATCGCTATGGCGTGCTTTCGCATTACCTAGACTGCTTCGCTACAATAACCGGACAAATGCAGTATGATTTATTTCATGTGTACACTGTTGATCAACACACATTGTTTGTTATTCGCAATTTAGCAAGATTTCTAAACCCACAATACATGTCTCACTTTCCGCTCTGTGCCAAACTCATGTCCTCAATTAAAAAACGAGAAATACTGTACTTAGCAGCTTTTTTTCACGATATTGCTAAAGGGCAAGGAGGCGACCATTCAGAACTTGGTGCGCTTGAAGCCCAACACTTTTCAAGCCGACATCGCCTAGAGGATAACGATCAAAAACTACTGGTTTGGTTGGTTCAGAACCATCTATTAATGTCCCACACAGCGCAACGCCAAGACATTTATGACCCAGCTACCATTGCTCACTTTTGTGCATTGCTTCCCCACAAAGACTATTTAGATTATCTCTATTTACTGACCGTTGCCGACATTTGTGCAACAAATCCTAATTTATGGAATGCATGGAAAGACTCCTTACTAAAAGTCTTGTATGTTGCAGCTAGCGACACGATGCAACACGAAAAAGCACTGCAGGATGAAACTCTCTTTATTGAAAACCGTCGCACACATGCTTTAACCCTTCTTGAGCTTGAAGGTATAGCACCTCATCTTGCTCACGCGTTGTGGAAACATTTTGAAAGAAAATATTTTCTTCATGAACCTCCTCACGTAATTTCAAGGCATACCAAAGCCATTCTCAACGCTACAAGCTTTCCATTGGTATTAATCATGCCGCACCACACAGAAGGAGGCACCGAAGTTTTTATTTACATGCCACACCGAGATGAGCGATTCACTATTACAACAACAATTCTCAGTAACCATCATGTCACTATCCAAGAAGCAACCATCGTTTGTACCGATCATAACTTTGATATGGATACCTATATTATTCTCGATGAACAAAACCAAGCCTTTATCGATGAAAAAAGAGCGCTGGACATTCAACAAGCACTCACTAAAGCGTTAACGTCCAAACAGCTCCCCCTTATTAGCAAACGCCGTCTTTCCCGCACACAAGCTCACTTTAACTTAAAACCCCACGTGACCTTCACTGAAGATGCCGAACATACCTGCTTATTTTTAATCACCAGTGATAGAGCAGGCTTATTAGCAAACATCAGCCGCATTTTTTTAAGTGAACGCATTACCCTGCATCATGCAAAAATTGCTACCGCAGGAGAACGAGTGGAGGATATGTTTTATATTACCAATCAGAGAGGGTTTAAATTAACGAAAAAACAAAGGGATACAGTGTACAAAAGAATAATGATTGAGCTAGTAAGCACCACAGTTCGTTAAACTGTAGTGCATGAGGGATGATTACATTGAACATTTACGTTGTGATTCATCATCAACTATTTCAAAATCGTCTAGACTCTTTGTCTCTGAAGAAAATTTACTCGAATTATCGCCTTGAGATATGGCCGCATCTTTTTTATCTACCTTTACAAACGCATTAGTATATTTTGGATCCGGAGATACTGTTGCTAAGTGATTATTACCAACACTGCTTTGTTGGTATAAGTCACTACCATTAATACCGTCACCCACACGCATCCCTCCCAGAGCACCCATTTCCTCACTGTAAGATGACTGAGGTTTGTTATCAATTTTTGAGGTTGGGCTAAAGAATTCTTTTAATTTTTGTAAAAAAGTCTTATTTTCAACAGTGTTATTTTTCCAATTGCATTTATCCGCATTAAAACTCACAATTTTTTGCTCATCAGCACGCTTAAATGCTTGTTTTTGTACTTCAATGGTTGCTCCTGTTGCCAAACAAGCTACATTGGCTGCCGTCCACGCGCCGCAGTGGGTGTCATTGTATTGCACACCTTGGTTAACCTCTTTAAATTGCCATTTTTTATCATTACGTACGCCTAAAACAGACTCCAAACCATTACGAATCATTTTTTCCATAGAAGATGTTGGGTATAAAATAGAAGCATACCGAGGTCTTGAGTCTAATAGAGTTGCTGTGTGTGTGGCTTTATCATAGTGCACAGTGACCCAATGGTTACGTTTAAAAATTCCTAAAATATTTCGACTTTCTGCAATGGGGAAAATAATTGTGTTGGCACTATTTAAGTCTTTTTTTGTATTTTCTCCAAGATTTTTGAATATATCAGAGGTTAACATTGGGTTCCCTAGAATAGCTCTGTCAGACGATGGGGTCATCACAATTGCTTTTGTGCCCATATTTTTATAATACAATGCGTCTCTACGTCCTTCACTGTCGACTTCAACTGAACGCGTTTTATCAATTGAAGCGCTCTTATCAACATCTGATATCAAGTGACCAACATACATTTCAGCATTGCCACCGAATTGTTGCAAACGGGTATCACCTTCTTCTAAAAGCGTTCCCTCACTGCTTTTTACAAATGCAGCTCCTAATAGCCCTCGTATTTTCGTCCCATTATATTTTTCAGTATTTTTTCCCATCAGAATGCCCCAAAACATCAATCCACTCTAGCTTCAGTATAGATAATGATTGTTAAGTGAACATTAAGTATTTTTTATGACTTTCCGAGGGGTATGTAACTCCCCAAGGACGTCATCTAGAGCGCGGTCTTTTGCGCGAAGAATCTCCTGGACGTAAGATGATATTAGAGCTCCTGCATAACCACGCTAAAGCTCAAAATTATAAATTCCAGCAATCACCAACCCAAATCGTTTCCTTCGGTTTCGATAACGATCAACAATAATTTTAAATCGCTTAACCATGCCAATAACATTTTGTCTTCTTTGGTCAATCGATACTTTTTTGTCTTTTTCTTTGATAGTGCTGTGTTTTGGTGTAACTTATGTATCCCTTGGTAGTCTGTGTCTATAGGGCTTTTAATCTTTAGATGAATATCAACACCAGATTCCTTCAACAACCTAAAATCATGCCGTTTTCCGTTGCATCAATAAGTACAATCTCATACTCAAAATCACTTTTAAGTAAGGCCTTACGTCCAGGTAATGAGAATTGACCATCTTTAATAAGGGTGTCCTCAACATCTTATATTTCAATAGCAAGAGCTTTCACTTATGGCGAATTTACGGCTGGAAATTCTAATGAGCTATGTATCAACGACTCTTTTTGCTGCCCACCAAAGAACGTCATAGGACCCGCAAAAAATGAGGACTCTAAGCGCTCTTGTTTACGCTCAGGCTCTAAACCGCTACACGCGTCTGTGTTAAGACGTTTTTTAGCGCTTGAAGCCATGGCTATTTTACCGTGCGTTTGTTGACGATGCGCCTTGTACGCTTCAGACGCTCGCGCCCAAGCCTTACTATCCACGTAAGACTTGCCTTGAAACACCAATGTTGCATCAACATCTTTAAACGCAATAACATGAGCGACCTTTGTGTCATTCAACACCCGCATGGCACGCCCTGCTGATTGGCAAAATTCAGCTGCACCGCCATTTTGAAGATACATGATCCAATAAATTTCAGGGATAAACAGCCGTCTATTTCTTCAATGGTAGTTGAACCACCTTAAACGCTAGGACCAGGCGTGGGATCGTCCGTTTCGGGCTTATCCCTTGCCTCGGCTTGTTTCGGCTGGGATGAAATAAATTTACCTAAGGAGGCGGCTAAAAGATGCGTTGACTTTTTAGGCTCCGTTTCTGAGGGTTTAACAAGGTGAAACGTTCCAAAGAAAAGATTTAGTGTAAATCCAGTAATCAATGCTATAAGCGCATTTAAAAGAACGTTAAACACTTTATTCAACGTTGTATGGTCTTGTAGTTTCGCTGCTGGAAAATGACTGATAATTGCTCGACAATCATTAACAAACGCCCAAACTGCAGCTAATCTTACCTCTTTACTTTCAACAAACGTCTTTTTTATCGTTAACAATGCATCATGCATAATTTTTACATCATCATCTTTTGAACACAAAGGTTTGATGAGTTCTAATGCATCATCAAAGCCTACCATAGACAATGCATTTTCTCTTAATCGAGACTCAGACAACGCCTCACCAGGTTCAACAGGAATCAATGAGGTCCAATGGGCATTGCCTTGATTATTTAAAATGATACCCACTTTATCTAAGAACGGTGTATTGGGCGCAGTATTTGTAGGAACACCATTTTTAAAAACATTGAGTTGAATCTCAGTATCATAGGCAAGGGATGTGACATTGCCGGTTTGTGGATCACGCACAACTTTCTCACCCGTAAGCGCGCGATGCAAAACCATAAGCGTTTCTTCAGTGCCCCATACGGTATCTGTGTTTAAATGATTCGCATACAAATCAAGATTGGCATTGCCCTCTATCGTAAAAAATTCAATGGTTTTTTTTCGTATAATCTCGTTTAAAAGCTGCGTCTGATGAAATATGACATTTTCCTGAGGTTTATCTACAAGGTCAGCCTGCTTGGCTTCCCATTGATCATGAAATTCTTTCTCAACAGCTTCCCTTTCATTTTTTACAAACATCTCCATTAAAGAATTAATACCTGCAACTCGATATATTTCCGCAGCCTTAAACTCTTTGTTATTAAAATCATTATCAATGAGTGCTGCTAACTCAGCGTTTTTATTATTGATGAATGATTTTTTACATGCATATTCAATACCATAATTGGCCGAGGCGAATATTGGTGACGACGTTGGGTTTTTAAGGAACTCTTCTCTAGTATGCTCTGCACCCAGTCGTCTAGTTGCGGGACCAAGTATAGGTTCAATGAGACACTTAATTTCTTTACTTGTAAACGAACGATTTTTTGAAGCTATTAGAAGATCGTGAAGTGATTTTTTTTGAGTGTCATCCAATCCAAGCTTGATAAAGATATCTTCTGCATTATTTTTTATATTATCATTTAATCGCAATTGAAGTCTGAGAAAATTCATTAAAGAAATACTATAGGCATAGTACATGCAGTTTCCTCGCCCACTATTGTCTATTTTTATAGTTTTTGTCATGGCATCTCTCATTAAATATGATTAGATAATAAGTATATGTTAAGATTCTAGCATGCGCGCATAATTTGAACAACCCATAAAAAAACAAATCAATTAACGATATTGATTTACATAGCAAAATGTAGTTAGTGAGCTATAAACATTAGCACAGAGTACCCTCTTCAGGAGATCCTTCGCGTTACTCTGGATGACGGGGACTTAAATTCACGCCCTAGTTAATCATGAATTGATAAATAAAATTATCGGTACGTTTTAAAAAATTGTGTTAACAGGATAGAACACTCCTGTTGCAGAGGGCCCTCATCAATATGCACTTGGTGATTAAATGGCGCGCCCGATAGTAAATTAAAAAGCGATCCCGCTGCACCCACACGAACGTCACGAGTCGCAAACACAAGGCGCTTTATACGAGCATGCACCAAAGCACTAGCGCACATACAGCAGGGTTCGAGTGTCACATAGAGGGTTGTGTTCTCCACCCTATAATTGTTTAAATAAAGAGCTGCTTCTCGGATTGCGACTATTTCTGCATGAGCAGTCGGGTCGTTTTTCTGTAACACTTGATTCCAACCACGCCCAATAATACGCTCTTGATCATCAATAATAAGAGCACCAATAGGTACCTCGCCCTGCTCTTCTGCCACTTTTGCAAGTTGATACGCTTCTTTCATCCAAAACAGATCGGAAGAAGCCATGCTTACTCCCATTCAATAGTTGCCGGTGGTTTTCCTGAAATATCATAGGTCACACGAGACACGCCTTTAACTTCATTAATGATACGATTTGAAACAGTCGCTAAAAAATCCCAAGGCAATTGAGCCCAGTGCGCTGTCATGAAATCAACAGTTTCAACTGCACGAAGACAAATCACATAATCGTAACGTCGCCCATCCCCCATAACACCCACACTTTTGATAGGCAAAAAAACAGCAAAGGCCTGACTCACAGTCTTATATAAATCAGCTGCACGTAACTCTTCTAAAAAAATTGCATCCGCTGCACGTAAAATATCAGCGTATTGCTTCTTCACCTTTCCTAAAATTCGCACTCCCAAACCTGGGCCAGGAAACGGATGACGATAGACCATGTCATACGGCAAGCCAAGCTCAAGCCCCATCTGACGCACTTCGTCTTTAAACAATTCACGGATAGGCTCGAGTAATTTTAACGTCATGTTTTCAGGCAATCCCGCCACATTATGGTGTGATTTTATGACCTCTGTTCCGCCCTGCATTCCAGTGGCTGCAGATTCAATAACATCCGGGTAAATTGTCCCTTGAGCCAACCATTTAACATTAGGAATTTTGCTTGCCTCTGCATCAAAAACCTCAATGAACGTCCGACCTATAATCTTTCTCTTCTGTTCAGGACACTCAACGTTTTCGAGAGCACTTAAAAATTTCTCTTCCGCATTCACTACTATGATTTTAATGCCCATGTGTTCTTTAAACATGGCCAATACTTGGCTCGCTTCGTTTAACCGCAATAAGCCTGTGTCTACAAACACACAGGTCAATTGCTCACCACCAATGGCTCGATGCAATAAAGCCGCAACCACCGATGAATCAACCCCACCTGATAAAGCCAACAACGCGTGTTGGTCTCCCACCTGTTGTTTTATGGTTTCAACTGCTTGAAGAACAATATTTCCAGGCGTCCAATGGGGCTTAGCGCCACAAATATCTAAAACAAACCGCTGTAAAATACGTAAACCTTGCAAGGTATGTGTCACTTCCGGATGAAATTGCAAACCATACCAATGACAAGATTCGTTGGCCATTCCAGCAATCGGTGCATTATCAGTTTCGCATATCACCTTAAACCCCGGGGGTATTTCAACCACTTTATCCCCATGACTCATCCAAACATCAAGCAACGCCTCCCCGTTTGGTGAAACCCTGTCTTCAATATGACTTAAGAGTTGGCTTTCACCGTGCAAACAAAGCTCAGCGTAACCAAATTCACGTACCTTAGAAGCAGCTACTGCACCCCCTAATTGTACTGCCATGGTTTGCATGCCATAACAAATACCTAATATAGGAAGATTCGCCTCAAACACCCACTCAGGTGCTCGCGGATCACTCATGTTTGTTACTGTTGCAGGGCCACCTGATAATATAAAACCCACAGGCGCCAAGCTTTTTAAACGCTCAACATCTACATTGAAGGGATGAATTTCACAATAAACACCCATTTCGCGAACACGTCGACCAATAAGCTGCGTATATTGTGAACCAAAGTCGAGAATGACAAGGGGATTGATTTTTATATTTTTCATAAGCTATCTATTTGGTAATTAGGGGCTTGCTTTGTGATACTAACGTCATGAACGTGCGACTCACGCATTCCTGCATTTGTAACGCGCACAAACTCTGCATTTTTATGAAGCAAATCAATAGTACTACAACCTGTATAACCCATGCAGGAGCGTAAACCACCTAAAATTTGATGAATAATAGTGTGCACAGAACCTTTGTAAGGCACCCGGCCTTCAATGCCTTCGGGAACCAATTTTTCAGCGCCTTGATTTAGATCTTGAAAATACCTATCACTAGACCCCTGCCCTTGCGCCATGGCACCGATTGAACCCATGCCACGATAACTTTTATAAGTGCGTCCTTGAAAAAGCTCAATTTCTCCAGGAGATTCCTCTGTACCAGCAAACATACCACCCAACATCACTGTTGAAGCACCAGCAGCCAATGCTTTACAAACATCTCCTGAAAAACGAATGCCACCATCGGCAATGACAGGCACTTCACCTTTAAGACCCGCAGCCACATTTGCAATGGCTGTGATTTGTGGAACACCAACGCCCGTTACGATACGAGTAGTACAAATAGAACCCGGACCAATCCCCACTTTAACAGCGTCAGCACCCACAGCCACCAAGGCTTTAGCAGCCAAAGCGGTAGCAATGTTCCCACCTATAACTTGTACATTTGGAAAATGTTTTTTAATCCATTTAACCCTGTCTAATACACCTTGCGAGTGCCCATGAGCAGTATCAACAATGATCACGTCAACACCTGCATCAACCAAGGCTTCAACGCGCTCTTCTGTACCGTCGCCAACGCCCACAGCGGCACCTACACGTAATTGCTCGGAGCTATCCTTGCAGGCATAAGGGTTCTCTTTGGCCTTTTGAATGTCTTTAACTGTGATTAGCCCACGCAAACAAAAAGCCTCATTCACCACCAAAAGTTTCTCAATGCGATGTTTATGCAAAAGACTTCTCACTTCTTCACGGCTTGCACCTTCCTTCACCGTCACTAAACGCTCTTTGGGGGTCATTACTGCGGAAACAGGTAGAGATAAATTGGTTTCAAATCGAATGTCCCTGCTCGTTACAATACCTATGAGTTTTTCACCATCAACGACGGGAACACCTGAGAAATTATGTTTAGACATAACATCAAGCAACTCTTGAACAGTAAGCGTAGGAGGGACAGAAATAGGGTCTTTAACCATACCACTTTCAAATTTTTTGACTTTTCTGACTTCGGCTGCTTGCTCACGATAATTCATGTTTTTATGAATAATGCCAATTCCGCCCTCTTGAGCCATGGCAATAGCCAATCGTGCCTCTGTAACGGTGTCCATAGCTGCCGAAAGCAAAGGCATGTTCAACTGAATGTCACGGGTCAATTTAGATGTTAACGAGACATTTTTAGGAAGAACCGTTGAGTGAGCCGGCACCAACAAAACATCGTCAAATGTGTAGGCTTCTTGAACGATAGACAGTGACATATCTCACCTCAGTAGTTGAATTAACCAAAGATTATACAATTAAATCAATAAAATGAGAATTCCTGCACTATCATTATTTATGAATGACGATGCAGGACGCCCTTGATATTTTTCGTAGCATTTCGATATTAGAGCAAGTCAATGATGTTTTTTATCAGGACCACCCATAAAATGACTCGTTACATCACAACATGCTCTCCCAGAAAGCACAATCATCGATATTAGGACGACGAAATAAATTAAAAATTATCCAAACAAAGTATAGTTGAATATATTTGATAAAAAAGTGTAAACTGGAACCAATTATGTTCAATTAACTTAAAAGGGTGGGCTCGAAGTTGGCAAAAATCATCGTTGTTACTTCTGGAAAAGGTGGCGTAGGTAAAACCACATCGTCTGCTGCCATATCTTGTGGTCTTGCAATGCAAGGTCATAAAACCGTTGTTATCGATTTTGATATTGGCCTTAGAAATTTAGACATCATCATGGGCTGTGAGCGACGTGTTGTTTATGATTTTATTAATGTTATCAATGGCGAGGCAAGCCTTAAACAAACTTTGATAAAAGATAAACGCCTTCCAAAATTATGCATTTTACCTGCATCACAAACCAGAGATAAAGATGCGCTGACCATTGAAGGCGTTGAAAAAATCTTAACCGAACTCTCTAAAGAATTCGATTATATTGTGTGCGACTCGCCAGCAGGGATAGAAGCTGGCGCATTAATGGCAATGTATTTTGCTGATGCTGCCATTATTGTGACAAATCCTGAAGTATCCTCAGTAAGGGATTCAGACAG
Organism: uncultured Legionella sp.; assembly: GCA_964442495.1. Taxonomy (GTDB): domain Bacteria; phylum Pseudomonadota; class Gammaproteobacteria; order Legionellales; family Legionellaceae; genus CAYTZN01. The sequence continues at coordinate 41,901 of CAYTZN010000006.1, forward strand.
AATTTTAGGCATTCTTGCCAGTAAAACCAAGCGCGCCATTGAAGGCCGCGAGCCTATTGAAGAGCATTTGCTGCTCACGCGTTATGATGCTGAGCGTGTTGATAAAGGTGAAATGCTATCGGTGCAAGATGTGAAAGACATTTTAGCCATCCCATTGATTGGCATTATTCCTGAATCAAAAGCCGTGCTTAAAGCATCTAATACAGGAACCCCTGTTATTCTCGATGAAAACAGTGATGCGGGACACGCTTATGAAGATGCTGTTGCACGCTTCTTAGGCGAAAAAAGACCCATGCGCTTTATCAATAATGAACGCAAAGGACTATTGCGCCGCCTATTTGGTAAACATAAGGAGGATGTTTCAGCATGAGTATTTTCAATTATTTGCGCAGACGAAATACCACTGCATCTGTTGCCAAGGAACGTTTGCAAATTATCATTTCCCATGAACGTACGCAACGGAATACGCCCGATTATTTACCAAAACTGCAAGAAGAGATTCTTGCAGTTATAGCTAAATATATCCCGATTGACAAAGATAAAGTCAGTGTGAATTTAGAACGTTTAGGCGATAGCTCTGTACTTGAACTCAATGTCACGATGCCTGATGAGATAATGGCTTGATGATTCGATCGTAAGATAGCTTTTGACCCGCTGTTATATCGTCGATTGAATTTTAAATGACACAGTCTTTGTATTAACCAACTGTGCTTAAGTCTTGGCCTTCTGAGACGCACAAGGATCCTCTGGATACCGCTGACAAGCAGCGGTACGTAGAGTTTTGGTCGTTATGTTATCCAAATGTATATCTGTTGTGGTTTTTCAGAAACACCTAAAATTCTTCTAAATGCCGCTGACAAGCTACGGTACGTTCCGGTTATGTCTTTCCCGCGAAGGCGGTAAGCTGCGTTCACATTTAAAATCAACGGGCTATCACTTTTAGTCATCCCCCCTTTGATGACTAAAAGCCATTGAAATTAACGTCCGTCCCCAAAAGCCCCCAGCTAGATCTCAACCGATGGCAAAACAACATTAGCAACGTCAATGGGCAGAGAGCTGGGATGCATTGTATTGTTTTTTGTCTTCACGGTTTGAGAAATTGTCTGTCGAGATAACTCGTTGTGACTAAAGTCATCCACAGCAATCACCGCTTGTCTTGCAAGCTCAGCATCACGAAGGTCTTGTGCTTCTTCTGCGCTTAAAAGGGCTTTTGCTTGCGCATCTTCTATTTGTTCAAGCAATGTCAGCCCTTGACATTTACCCTCTTTAACAGCACGCAACATCTTTTTTTCTAGTGCATCAACTGAACATATTTTTAGAAATGCTTCTTCTAGCCGTCCTAGGGGGCAGTTTTCCCTAGCTTCCGAGAAAACCAAACGAGTTAAACGTGATCGCGCATCACTGGGCGCTGTTAAAAGCTGTGCTAATTCATGACCTAATTTATCGGATGGTTTGGATGATCCTAAACCAAAGGGTTGTAATATTACTTTTAAAGCGCCCCTTGCCCAACGTTGAGGAAAGTTTGCAATCACCCCCTCAAAAGCACGTCCGCATTCATGCAGTAAATGCTGGCAACTCCATTGAACCAAAGGCTCGTCTGCTGGGGGTTCTCCATCATGGTAAAATTGCTTTAACACAGCTGATGCTAAATACAAATAACTCAGAGCATCACCTAGCCGAGCAGAAAGCTTTTCTTTTCGCTTTAATTCACCACCGAGTAATATCATCGAAAAATCAGAAAGAAAAGCTAAATTACTGCTATATCGATGAATTTGTTGATAATAACGTGAGAATTTAACCGTTGGTGTTTTTGTCAATCGCCCGTTCGTAAAAGCAAACCCTATTGATTTCACAAAATTTGCTAATGTATAGCTAACATGCCCCCAAAAGGCGTTGTCAAAAACCTGCAAGTCATTGTTTCTGATACTTTCCATTTCTTGTAAAACATAAGGGTGACAACGAATAGCCCCTTGACCAAAAATAATTAAGCTTCGCGATAAAATATTCGCACCTTCCACCGTAATACTGATTGGAGAACCTTGATAACTTCTGCCTAAATAATTATTAGGCCCTAAACAAATACCTTTACCCCCATGAATATCCATAGCATCGATAACCACTTGGCGAGAACGCTCAGTCGTGTGGTATTTCAAAATAGCACCCGCTACAGCAGGTTTTGCGCCTTGATCAATAGCTGCTGCGGCCATTGTGAGTGCAGCATTAATAATATAAGTATTTGCAGCAATCCTTGCCAAAGGTTCTTCAATGCCTTCAAATTTACCAATGGGCTGATTAAACTGCTTACGAATCCGTGCGTAAGCCCCACTCGCCATTGCCGCGGCTTGACAGCCTCCTAATGCACTGGAAGGTAACGATATAGCACGACCTGCACTTAGGCATTCCATGAGCATGCGCCAGCCTTGCCCTGCAAGTGCTTCGCCTCCAATTAAACAATCCAAAGTAATAAACACATCACGACCCTGGGTAGGGCCATTTAAAAAGGCTGTATTGAGAGGAAAATGTCGTCGACCTTTGATGACCCCAGGTGTCGTTGCGGGTATCAATGCACAACTAATACCAAGCTCATATCCTCGCCCAAGTAAATTATCAGGATCAAACAACTTAAACGCTAAACCTATAACTGTCGCCACTGGGCATAATGTAATGTAGCGCTTATCCCAATTTAAACGAATTCCAAGAACATCTTTACCATTGACAGTTTGACGACAAACAATCCCTTTATCAGGAATAGACGCTGCATCAGAGCCGGCATTGGGGCCTGTCAGTGCAAAACATGGGATGTCAGTGCCGTTGGCTAACCGGGGTAAGTAATGATTTTTTTGATCTTCAGTGCCATATTTTAATAGTAATTCAGCAGGCCCTAAAGAATTAGGCACAGCAATCGTTGTTGCTGCAGACACAGAACGGCCATACAGTTTTACCAATACAGACATTTGAGCCGTTGCAGAAAACTCTAAGCCGCCATAGCATTTTGGAATAATCATGCCAAGGAAGCCATTTTCTTTAATAAAAGCCCATACGTCTGGTGGCAAATCGGTATGGTTATGTGTGATATCCCAATCGTCCAGCATACGACATAACGTATGCGTTGGGCCATCCAGAAAAGCTTGTTCTTCTTCGGTTAGCGCCACAGTTTTAGCATCGAGTAACGTGGTGAAATCGGGAGCACCCGTGAATATATCGCCTTCCCAACTGACCGTGCCAGCTTCTAATGCATCACGCTCTGTTACAGACATTGGTGGTAATGTTTGAGCGACGATTTTAAAGATATGTTTTGATAAAAACTGCATGCGCCAGGGTTTTACAGAGGCAACAATAAGAACGGTTAAAATAATCCCTAACCCTGCGGTTGTGAGCAAACCTATGGATGAGTATTGCAACATCAAACTCATAAATAAAGCATAACTGATGGTCCAAACCGACAGGGAGGCTTGTTTCGCCATTAAAACACAACAGAAGCCAACCACAGCAATCGCTAGCAGTCCATATAACACAGGTTTCTCCTTATAATAAACAATTCCTATTCGGTAAGCTTATCTACCACACTCATGATTAATGTAGCCGTAGCTTCAGGATACTCCATGGGAAACATGTGTGTCCCAATGGTTTTGAAGTTTACGATACCGAACTGCTTTTTCATATAGCGCAAATCAAGCTTATCTAGGACGTTACTGTCACTTCCATAAATAACCCCAGCTGGAACATGTAATTTACCCTCATATTTATAAAGAATGTGAGGAATCGTACGATAAATTTGATATTCAACAAAAGGATCAAATCGAAGCGAATAGCTACCATTGCCGTCTTTTTGCAAACCATAATCAATATAATCGTTTAAACAAACTTCAGTAAAAGTTTGAAATAATCGACGACTTTTTAAATAAGAGACTACTTCTTCACGGCTCGGCCAATTTGTGCGCCTAGCACGTGTTTGAAACGCAGGCGTTAGCCTATCTATCATGCCCATTTTCTTCGAAAGATGTACAACATTAGACTTTAATCGACCAATTAAAGGAGAGTCCAACAAAATAACTGTTTTAAATAAGGAGGGTTCTATAATGGCTGCTAATAAACTTAAAACGCCTCCCAGAGAATGTCCAACAGCAATCACAGGTTTAGATGCCTGTTGTCTGATACTCACAATCACTTCATCAACCAAATGATGCCAATTATCACTCACTGGAAATTCGTCTGTGTGCCCCACTTTATCAATGTAATAACAATCAAACCTAGGCCTTAAATGCATTAACATTTGTTGGTAACAAGGTGAGGGAAAACCATTCCCATGGACAAAATGCAGAATTTCTTTCACACACGCACCATTTTGTGGCTCTCCCGTTTAATAGAAATGAGCGCATAATTAAAATATACAGCAAGGATCACCATATAGATAAAGCTACCACCAAAAAGCGTAATTTTTACAGCAAGCAGGGTAAAATACAAAAACACTTGAGCAGTAGATGCAACTAAAAACACACGACACGCTTCTTTAAAAGGTAATTTGTATTTAAAAACAATGATTGAAAATAATTGTGCAATATAAGCAAGGGCTATCATAAAAAAGGCATAGGTAGACGTCCAAAAAACCGCCAATACTGGATAAATAAGAAACTCCGCCAGGTATTTTAATTTTAATACCCCACTGGAGACCACCCATTCCTTGCCCACAAAAACCCCATTCGTATCTTTATCAAAAGATTGAGTGAAAACGCTTGGTTCCGCAGCTGGTGTTGAGCCCTTAAAAAACAATTGAAAAGGTGGGGTACGAAAATGAAGCGTCTCTTTGGTAATCAATATTGCTAATTTTGGATACTTAAGACTCATGCCAGTCACTTTACCCGTGGTGTCAATTAACGCCACCACATCGCCCTCTTTATTTTTAATGAGATATGGCATGGGTTTATCAAACACGACCTGCCCATTTTGAACATAAAGAGGCGGTAATTGTTCAAGAGGCGCTATCATTTGCTCATCAAAGTACTGCCTAAAATCGAGAATAATGCGGATAGACGCAGGGGTTGAAGCGATAGTAATCAAGAGAAACATGTAAAGAATACCCCACCCACGCCAACGCTTTCCCACGTCCACAAATAAACGTCGTGAATAGAAAGCCATGTACAATGCCTGCCAATAATTAAAAAAAGCAGTATCGACCTGACGTAGCGCGTGATTTTTTTTACTCATTCCAATCCCCTATTCGCATCCCTGTTTGGTGACAAAATACATTTGCTTTTTGCATGTTTAACTCTAAATGTAATTGACTATCAGTCAGTAACGTATCTCCCGAAACACGCACACAAACACGCAAATCGCCACGTGCCGTTATCACTTGAATCACTTTATCAGCTCCCATGTCATCGATAAACTCAACACGGGCTAAGACGCTATTTGACGTGGGCATTGTCGTTAAAAATAAATGTTCGGGACGAATACCAATCGTCACTAAATCACCACAGACCATTTGCTGCGTTAAGCGGGGCAAAGGGAAGACAACGCCGATGTTCGTTTCAATAACCCCCGCTTTTAAATCTATTTTGCCAGGCAAAAAATTCATAGGATAATGGCCGATAAAACTTGCCACAAAGACCGATGCTGGATATTGATAAAGCACTTGAGGGGTAGCGACTTGCTCAACTCGGCCTTTGTTTAAGATAACAATTCTATCTGCCATGGTCATTGCTTCTGTTTGATCATGCGTCACATATAAACAGGTCGTTCTTAATTCTTGGTGAAGCTTTTTGATTTCGTAACGCATTTCCGTACGCAGCTTCGCATCCAGATTAGATAAAGGCTCATCAAATAAAAAAACAGCCGGCGCACGAACAATGGCTCGCCCCATAGCAACGCGTTGACGCTGCCCACCCGAAAGTAAATGCGGTTTTCTATTTAAATAGTCGGTCAGCTGTAATAATTGTGCAACTTCTTGTACACGTTGGCGAATAGCCTGTTTTTTCATGCCTCGCATTTTTAAACCATAAGCCATGTTGTCATAAGCTGTCATGTGTGGGTAAAGTGCATAACTTTGAAAAACCATCGCTATGTCTCTAGATGCTGGTGGCGTTCTATTGATACATTTACCATCAATAAGGATGTTTCCAGAGGTTACCCCATCAAGACCCGCGACCAATCTTAACAAGGTAGATTTTCCACACCCAGAAGGCCCCACTACAGCAACAAACTCTCCTTTTTCAATGTGCACATTTACATTGTCCAATATGCGCTGCTTTTCATACGATTTACTAACAGCATTTATATTTACTGTAACCATTATTGGTGTAATCCTTTTTCAAACCAACGCTGCAAGATAATGATCACGGCACTTGGTGGCAACAAAGCCAACAGGGCTACCGTCATGATGTAGTGCCATTGAGGAAGCTGATCTGCCACACCAGCCAAGTAATAAATACCCATCACAATAGTTGCCATGTTGGTATCAGTGGTCATCACAAGAGGCCATAAATACTGATTCCAACCATAAACAAACATCACAATAAACAATGCAGCCATTTGCGGCTTAGACAACGGTATTAGAATATCCAAGAAAAACCTGACAGGTCCAGCTCCATCTATCGTTGCTGCATCAACCAGCTCTTTAGGTACGGTCTTAAAAAACTGTCGAAACAAAAATGTAGCCGTTGCCGAGGCCATCAAGGGAAGCGTCAAACCTGCAAAAGTATTTAACCATCCAAAAGATGCAACCACTTGAAACGTAGGCACAATGCGAACCTCGACAGGTAACATCATGGTAACAAAAATCAGTGCAAAACAAGATTTTTTAAAAGGAAACGCAAAATATACAAGCGCAAATGCTGACAATAATGCTAGCAATACTTTTCCTGCCGCGATTAAAAGAGCCATCAAAAAACTATTCAAAAGCATATGTAAAATGGGCTCTCCGCCTGTTGCAACAAATCCTTGAGTCAACACTGTTTTAATGTTTGTCCACAAGAGGGGCCCAGGAAAAATGGGCAAAGGAGCCGTCATCAGATCAACACCATCATGACTTGCAGCGACCAACGCAAGGTATAAAGGAACAAACATGACCGCCACAAAAGCACATAAAAAAAGATGCGGCAGAAGTCTTCGGCAAACTCTCGCCACGTTAGAGACTAACACCAAACCGTCGCTATAGGCATAAGATGACGGTATGGCAACAGAGGGAGGCACCTTCATTCGTAATGAACCTTTTTTTCAAGATAACGAAATTGTGCCATGGTAAACACCACAACAATTAGCATCAACAGGACCGACTGAGCCGCTGAGCTTCCAGGGTCCATACTGATAAAACCATCTTTATATACTTTATAAACTAATGTAGTTGTACTGATTCCAGGTCCACCGTTTGTCATCACTTGGATAATGCCAAACGTGTCAAAGAACGCATAAATTAAGTTCATTATCAATAAAAAAAATGTCGTTGGAGACAACAATGGGAAAATAACCTGCCAAAATCGACGCCAACCCGAGGCACCATCAAGAATGGCTGCTTCAATGAGAGCCTGGGGTATCATTTTAAGAGCAGCAAAATAAAATAAAAAATTATAGCTAAACTGCTGCCAACTTGAGGTAAAGATCACAACCATTAAGGCTTGTTTAGCATGAATAAGATAATTAAATTCGAAGCCCATCCCCTGCAGCGCCGAAGTGACCCACCCCAAGGTTGGATGGCATAAAAAACGCCACAAAATAGCTGCAACCGCTGGCGCTACCGCATAAGGCCAAAGCAGTAATGATTTATAAACTTGCTGACCACGGCGCCGATTACCTACAACAACCGCTAACAAAAGCCCAAACCCCATTGTTAAAAACGTTATGGCCATAGCAATGATAGCTGTCACCAAAAGAGCGCTACTATACTCAGGGCTCTTGAACAAATCAAAATAATTGCCTAAGCCTGCAAATTGCCAATGTAACCCAAATGCATCACTAAAAAACAACGACTGCATCAGCCCACTGCATGAGGGCCAAATAAAAAATAGCAATGTCACCAAGACCTGTGGAGCCATAAAAAAAAAGGCTATGGTCTTGTGGTGAGTATACTTAGCCATATTAAACGCTTCATGCTGGGCAAGTTTGAAAGTATAACGATAAACATTGGCAAATGCACACGCCAAAAACGTTATAACATTGCCATTAAATTACTAATAATACGAAACCCTGCTTGTTGTTGTAACGATAAGATAGTCTCCGGGTGAAATTGTACCGCATGGATAGGCCGTGTTTTATGAGAAATAGCCATGATGACACCATCTTCACTCATCGCGGTGATGGTTAACACATCAGGAAATTCACTTTTATTCGCATACAGCGAATGATAGCGTCCCGCCACGAAGGATTCATCAAAGCCCTTAAAAAGCCCTTTATTAGTCAACACATGAATGTTTGAAGCTTTACCGTGCATAGGATAGTCAAGCACGTCCAATGACCCACCGAAATATTCAACAAGGCCTTGTAATCCTAAACAAACACCAAACAAGGGTATATTCTTCTCTAATACTGTAGCGATGGTTTCTTTCAGATTAAAATCATCTGGCCGCCCAGGCCCAGGTGAGAGCAAAACCAAATCGAAATGCTCTTTCTCCAAATATGCTAACGCAAATTCACGGCGAACTGTTACCACATCAGCCCCTGTCTGACGAATATAATTAGCCAAGGTATGCACAAAAGAGTCTTGATGATCAATCAGCAATGCTTTTTTACCCACCCCCTCTTGCTTCACCGTCGAAATGACGGGGGCATGTTCATCTGGCAAGCGCAACAAATCAATAAATGCTGATGCTTTTAATCGGGTTTCTTCCTCTTCAGCCTCGGGATTTGAATCGTAAAGCAATGTAGCGCCGACACGAATTTCAGCAATGCCTTCATCAATGCGCATGGTTCTTAACACAAGGCCCGTGTTTAAAAAGCCATTAAAATTAAACCAACCCACAGCTCCCCCATACCATTTGCGGGGTGATTTTTCATGTTGCTCAATGAAGTTCATGGCCCAAAGCTTAGGAGCACCGGTAACGGTAACCACCCACATGTGTGTTAAAAAGGCATCCACGGCATCAAACTCATCGCGCAAGTGCCCTTCAACATGATCAACGGTGTGAATTAATCGCGAATACATTTCAATTTGACGACGCCCAATCACCTTCACACTTCCCGCTTTGCAAACACGGGATTTGTCATTCCTATCCACGTCCGTACACATGGTAAGTTCGGACGCTTCCTTTTCAGAATCAAGCAATAATTGGATATTGCGAGCATCTTCAATGGCATCCACACCGCGTTTGATGGTCCCAGAAATGGGGCATGTTTCTACACGAGAACCTTGCACACGCACATACATCTCAGGTGACGCCCCAACCAAATACTCCGACTCACCCAAGTTCATGAAAAATCCATACGGAGAGGGGTTTTTAAGCCGCATGCGTCTAAAAACAACTGAAGGGCTATCAGGGCACGGTAAGTAAAATGTCTGGCTTGGCACTACTTCAAAGAGGTCACCTGAAGTAAACAGCGCTTTTGCTTTTTCAACCACTTCCGCATATTCACCTGTCGCATGATCACATTCTTGGAGCGGTTTTTTAAGGGGCCTATAAGCCTCATAAGCACCATCTCGAGGTAAGGATTGGGTTGATTTGCCCTGGTATTGAAAATCATAGCGCCTTACAAAAGCCTCTTCTTTACGATGATTCACCACGAAAATCTCATCTGGCAAATAGAGCACCATGTCCCTTTGGGCTACAGAACGCTCCTTACACTGCCGAACATCTTCAAATTGAAAAATCAAGTCATAACCAAATGCACCATACAAGCCGAGATAAGGCTCATCATCTGCTTTAAAGAAAGCAAGCAATTCACGCAATACACTAAACACTGAGGGTTGGTGACTTCGCTCTTCTTCGCTAAAAACCTGTTGTGTGGTTTTAACCTGTAGCCTACATGCAACGCTTGAGTAGTCTAGAATGGTTAATGCGTCTGATGCGGACATTAAAGGCAATATCATTGCTAGTAAAATTTCGCCGCGCTGATTTAAAGCCTCGAGATGAATAGTGGGCCCGACACAGGTGATAACCAAAGGAGGATTACAAAAACCAATATCCCAACAGGTGTAGCGTCCTGGGTATTCAAAACTCGAGGCAAACAATGCGCCACGATGTGAATCCAACCTGTCTAAAAGAGGCTCAATTGCTTCTGTATACTGAAGACGCTGTTCTTCATACTCAATGTGAACACCACCCGCTGTTTTAATCTGTTGTAACATTTTTATGCTCTTTAATAAAAGACATCACATTCGCGTCATTTTACTGTAAAATGCTCGCACTGCAATCTTCGAAAATTGGCTTAAAATATATCATGCTAACCTCAAAGCAAGAATTTAAAAAAATTGCGGCATTAGCCTACTTAGAGGCGGATGCAAAAAGTGCCCAGCAATTGACAAGCGATGTGAGTTCCATCATGGGTTTTGTCGAGCAATTACGTGCAGTTGAGACTACCTCGGTAACACCATTAATCCATCCGCTAGAGTTACACCAACGCTTGCGTCTCGATGAAGTACATCAAACACCCTGTATAGAACAATTAGCAGCCATTGCCCCATCATTTACCAAGGATTTATATTTAGTCCCCAAAATCATTGAATCAGGGAAATAAACGTATGCATACCCTGTCATTAACCGCTCTAATCAAAGCACTACAACAGCGCGAATTTTCCAGCACTGAGCTCACCCAGCATTATCTTAATCGTATCGAAAAATACCAAGGGCTCAACGCCTTTATTTCAATAGATGTTAAAGGAGCCCTTTCAGCAGCAGCCCTTGCTGATAAAGCATTAAAAAAGGCTGAAGCGCCAACGTTGATGGGTATACCCATGGCTCACAAAGATATTTTTTGTACAGAAGCCATGCCAACCACGTGTGCTTCAAAAATGCTTGAACATTTTAAATCACCCTATTCAGCAACCATCGTTAAGCATTTTCAAAACGCGGGCACTGTCCTTGTGGGTAAAACCAACATGGATGAATTTGCGATGGGGTCAACCAATGAAAACAGCTATTTCGGGCCTGTGAAAAATCCTTGGAATGTAGAATGTGTCCCAGGAGGCTCCTCTGGAGGCTCTGCCGCCGCCGTTGCTGCGAGCCTTGTCCCATTTACAACAGGTTCAGACACCGGAGGGTCTATCAGACAACCTGCCGCTTTTTGTGGTTTATCAGGATTGAAACCCACCTATGGCTTGGTCTCACGTTTTGGTATGGTGGCTTATGCCTCAAGCCTTGATCAAGCAGGTGCATTTGCCCATAGCGCCGAAGATTTGGCCTTGATTCTGCAAACCATGGCCGGTTTTGATGAACATGACTCCACGTCTATTCAGCGTCCCCTTCCGAATTATTCTATGGCATTAAAAAAGCCTATCAAAAAATTGCGAATAGGACTGCCAGCGGGTTTTTTTCATGAAGAAGTTGATGGTGAAATAAAGGAAGCCCTCCACGCGGCTGTAACCCTGTTTGAAGCAGCAGGCGCTACTGTTGTGCCGCTTGATTTAGCCCTACAGTCCATGTGGGTGCCCTGCTACTATGTGATTGCCTCTGCTGAAGCATCATCCAACTTATCCCGCTATGATGGCGTACGCTTTGGCCACAGAGCCAGCAATGCCTCAACCCTTCAAGAATTGATCACTCGCTCCCGAACCGAAGGGTTTGGCATGGAAGTTAAACGACGAATATTGCTGGGCACTCACGTACTATCTTCGGGCTATTTTGATGACTACTATGTAAAAGCACAAAAAGTTAGGCGTCTCATTCAAGAAGAACTTCAACAAGCACTTTCTACTGTGGATATTATTTTAGGACCAACAACACCCTCCACTGCATTTAAACTTGGTGCAGCGCTTCAATACCCCACTCAACGTTATTTAGCCGATAGTTTTACAGTAGGGGCAAATCTTGCAGGGCTTCCAGCATTATCTATACCCATGGGGTTTAGTAAAGGATTGCCCATAGGCATGCATATGATAGGCCCGCATTTTAGCGAAGCTTCTCTTTTAAATATTGCCGATTATTATCAACAAGTAACGGACTGGCATCATGCTCGGCCGAATGAATTGTAACGCGTATAGAGGTAAAGTATGACCTGGGAAACTGTCATTGGTCTTGAAGTCCATGCACAGCTAAAAACGTGCTCAAAATTATTTTCAAGCAGTGCCACTCGTTATGGCGCCCCTGCAAACTCACAAACCAGTTACATTGATGCAGGATTACCAGGCATTTTACCGGTTCTAAATCAAAAAGCCGTGCACATGGCCATACAATTTGGTTTTGCAATAAACGCGACCATCAATAACAATTCTTTTTTTGAACGAAAAAACTATTTTTACCCGGATTTACCTAAAGGTTACCAGATAAGTCAATTTCAACGCCCCATTGTCAGCGATGGATACATCAATATTGATGACCATCAGCAAACCAAAACAATTGAAATTCTTCGTGCACATTTAGAAGAAGATGCCGGTAAATCCCTTCATGAAGCCCACCCTACTGATACCGGAATCGATTTAAATCGTGCAGGTAATCCGTTGTTGGAAATTGTAACCACCCCCTGCATTGCGTCCGCCAAAGAGGCTATTTGCTATTTAAAAACCTTGCATCAACTTTTAGTGTTTTTGGATATTTGTGATGGAAACATGCAAGAAGGCTCTTTTCGGTGCGATGTTAACATTTCACTTCGACCCAAGGGCCAAAACACCCTTGGCACACGGACAGAATTAAAAAATCTCAATTCTTTTCGATTTATTGAAAAAGCGATCCATTATGAAGAATGTAGGCATCAAGACCTGCTTGAATCAGGCCAGATTATCCTGCAAGAAACACGCCTTTATTGCCCCAAAACCAATACAACGCAAGTGCTTCGTACAAAAGAAAATGAGAATGATTACCGCTATTTTCCAGACCCCGATTTATTACCTATTCACATTACAGCAGAAGACTTTGCCCACCTTAAAGAAACGCTCCCAGCCCTGCCCTCAGATATTAAAAAACGCCTAGATGTTGAAGATGGTTTACCAAAAGACGACATTGATTTTTTGCTTACCTCACGTGCTTTAATTCACTATTATGATGAAGTAAGGCAACAAAGCCATGCAAGTGCTAAAACCATTGTAAATTGGCTTAAAGGCACTTATAAAGCACTGCTTCATGAGCAAGGGCATACCTTTGACGCACCGCCCGTGTCTTCAGCTGATCTGGCCTCGATACTAAACCGCGTGACAAACAACACCATACCCGCACAACTGGCTAAAACCATTTTCACCCAATTGGCCAACAATGACGGGGGCTCCATTGACGCGCTGATTACAGCGTCAGGCTACCAACAACAAAACAATTCAACTCTTCTAGAGAATATTATTCGTGACCTAATAGAAACGTACCCACAACAAACTGCAGAATATCGCGCAGGAAAAGACAAATTATTACCTTTTTTTGTAGGAAAGGTCATGAAACAAACAAAAGGTCAAGGAGATCCTGCACTAGTAAATGATTTACTACGCTCGTATCTTGGGGAAAAAAAATAAAAACATCTCTCTATTTTCATCTACGAAGATTATCAACGATTGAAGGCCATATACACCTGCTTTGAATATGCGCTCAATATTGACACGATCAAAAAATGATTATATAATCATCAATATGATCATAAATAAAGAGATATGACATGCGACTTTTGATAAAAAAACTTTCAACTGATGAAATTGAAATATCGGAGCTTGAAAATAACACTCCTGTTCGTACCTGGCTTATTCCAAATGATCAGAAAAAAATTCAACAGAGATTGAAAAAATTGGTAGAGGAAATAGATAAAAGTCTAAATTTAGAAACAGACGTACCAATAAGCATTGATGACATAACTGATACCACTAAAATAATTAAGTTTATAAAAAGTGAAACTAAAATTAATTTAGTACCCACCAGCCCGATTTGGCGTTGCGACTCTGCTCAAGAGGATTTTTCAGCTCTACAGCGTTTACTCTCTCGAATACAAACAGCTAAACCAGAAGTCGAATATCAAATTGATATTCCAATACAAGCAAATATTGCGCATGCAGCAACAGGGCATGATCGCATATTGTTATCCGAGTATACAAAATTAAAATCTGGCACTACCGTTCTTAAAGCTTCCGAGCTAGATAACGCTATTGAGAGGATTACATCTAGCCTTAATAAAAACTTTATCGACGATGCAGTAAAACACTATAAATATGACAAAATAGTAGCTGAAGCAGATAAACAAGGGGTAATAGCAGAGCTAGAAAAGTCACTGGGGGCTGCAATAAAAACTCTGCATAGAGAAGAGCTTCGTTCCGCTAACGAGGGCCCACATATAATTACCTACCTGGATAAATTAATAGCTCAAGAACTAGCGACAGGAAGCTTTGTATCGATAGTTGAAGCACTGGATAATTTGTTTGAAGGAGAGCAGTTTGTATGCACCGACGGATCAAAATGTAGAATCGCTAAGCTGAATAGAAGCATACAAACTCTTCAGAAAATTGAAAAAGAAATTGGAAGACATTGTGCTACCCAAAGACAAATTGTCGATACCTCGAATTCTGTTATTATGGAAAAATTTCAAGCAATATTGAATCAAATGTTAGAGGAATTTAAAAAAAGTAATGATGCATTAAAAATTGTATATTCAAAATCAAGCTACTTTAGAGAACTTATTTGGTCTCTAAGAGTATTAAGTGCCCACGAAACGCAATGCCTTAAGATAGAATTTAATGATTGTTTAAAAAAACACTTTGAAGATCGCAAAGTGTGTCTTTTGAAGGAAGATGGTTTATCTGAAGAAGAGGCTATTGAATTTCATTCAAATTTACTCAAAATGCTTGAAGCATTTTGTTTAGCATTAGATGAAGTCTTTATATATGCGGTCGAAAGCGAGGAATTTAAATATAAAGTCTCTGAGAAACATCATATCCCCTTTCCTGACAGTACAAATACTGAAGGTTTTTTAGAACAAAGCTGTCTCAATATGCTTCATGAAACCGAAGATAATACGTTATTTATTCTTGCTAGCCAGGCCGAAGATAACTTTACTATATCTTATAAAAAAGCCTGTAATAATTGGGTAAAAAAATCAGTGAAAGATGAGCTTAAAACTCATAGACAAACAACTTTTTTTGCAAATCCAGATGAAGAAAGAGTAGAACAAATTAGCTCCGTCGTTTTTAAGACAATGGAAAAGCTCGAAATCGGATTTTTTGATTCAGAAACAATCCAAAAAATCAAAAATTTTATCAAAGACTTATCGAAAGAACCCAACCTCACAAAAGAGAGGATTAAAACCATTGAAAAAGCAATATTCGACGCCAAAGTGAAGCCTCTTGCCGACCCAAGTCCATAAAGTAGGCTTCCGGTAAAATTTCACACCAAAAACATGCTAAAAAAAACATTTATCGTGCATTAATAAACCAATTGTGCTACACTTAAACACAAACAAACTACATTTTGATTCTATGTTTATAACCTTACTAGCAAAGAATACTCCTGACTTTAAGACTTTTCTTGAGCGAAACAAGCTCACTAGAAAAATATTAAGCTCATCAGATTCGAAGAGTCTTGCTAAAACCCTTTCTGAGTTCGCCAAAGAAAAACTTGGAAAAGATGGTCTCACAGAAGAATTTAAAAAATTTATTATTAATGTATACAAAAACCAAAATCTTTTTAGCTTTAGAAAAAATATTACAACCTTTCCATTATTTAATAGAGCCTTAGACCCTGTAAGCTTATCATTAATCGAGCACCATCTATTCCACTTTGAACCAGAGTCATCAGACTCTAAAGAGCATGACCTTGAGACACTGATTTCTTCTTACAACGAAATTTTTAATAAAATACAACTAGCTATAATAGTAAAATCAACTACTGCTCTAAATAACCCCATGGTTGTATATGATTATTCTGATGCCAAATCCCCCATAACAGATGACTCTCAACTCCTTATAGATTTAGCCAAACAACTTGATAAAATTGAATCACCCCATCTCTTAAAGGGATTGCTGTTTACTGGTGGGCATGGTGCTCAACAATTTCTTAATAACTTACCTCAAGAATCAATTGCTCGTGTAGTATGCTTATTTAATAAAAAAAAAATAAAATTTGAAAGCATTGCGATTGACTGTTGCTTTGGAGCAATGCACTTTGAAGAGTTTAATTCTATTTTATCACCCACAGGTAAATTAATCGCAAACTCTGATGAGTCAAAAGCACACACAATTTTAGATGCGCTACAACAGAATGATGTTTCTGAATCAGAATTTAAACATGCCATAGAAAAATCACTAATCTACAATACTGGACTAGTGCTTTATGGCAAAGAGACTAAAAATGTATACAGCCTAAAACCAGAGCCTCCTAAAGATGAGCGATTTAAAAAATACTTAAAAAAATCTGCTTTAGTAGAAAAACCCACCTCAAATCAAGAGATGATGAAACATCTTTACTTACCACTTAGACTTTTTAGTGCATCTAGATCACCAAGCACAAGTGACTCTGAAGATAGTAAAGCCATTGAACCGACTAAAGGCCTCTCCTCCTACATACCAAGACCCAAATAAACACTAATAGCTCCGCCCTCTTATATGAGGGTAATCCCCCCAGTTCCGCTGAGCACTTGTTAGGCGCAACAACCAATCGGCGATTTCCACGTTTTCATCGCTTAATTTTGCTTGATCCATGCCTCCATATTTAGCTCGCCATTTATAAAATGTTGCACTACTCATACCATGCTCACGGCATAGCTCTGAAACGGCTTGGCCAGCCTCGGCTTGCTTTAAAATGGATAGTATCTGGCTATCACTATAGTTCGATTTTTTCATGCAGAATCTCCTGTGTGTAGGTTACGAGAAAATTCTACTTTTGACATCAGTTATTTTTAGGGGGGATTACCGAACCACACACAGTTGAATTTCTGTTTTAGAAAAAACTTCAGCAGTTGCCTGAGACTTAGATAATCAATGAGGTGACACAGTTAGATGAACACTCTCTAGAAGCATAACTACCGACGATACTTTTTAATTTTTTTAAAAACGAGGAAAAGGACTAAACGACCTAGATTGAAAAAATTCTTCCATTTTGATGGATATACATTCACAAATAAGTTTATTATATTGTTGAATAAGCTCTTCACTAGCTTTGCAGTCATCATATTTCATCTTTTTTAATACATGTCCCATTAGTGGCTCACTGCAATCAAGCTCACCTTGAAGAAGTCTTCGTAACACCATAAAAATATTTTTTATTTCTCGGTTTGTTGTTTTCCCATATATTGTAATTAATTTTTTTTCAAAATCTATTTGCTTATCATTTTTTGCGTGATTAAGACAATCTTTAATAACCTCTGACCGTTCAATCTTCAATAATTTTTCAAGATTAGTCAGGACGTAAACATCAAAATACTCTGTAATTATAGTTTCAACAGAATTGTTTATTAACTCAGGACTACTACTCAAAAAACGTAGACCTATTTCATATTTTGATTGCATAAAATACTCACATTAAGAGATATTGGTTATTATTTTTGCTAGTTTGTCAGTATACAGTACTGCCTTATTTTTATTCAATAATTTTCATGGATTTTTTTTGACCACAAGAGGTGTCGGTCTAATAAGATCAGTTTGTTGAGCATCCGGGTTCCCAAAAAAACAAAAACTAGAGGGCCTGCTAAGTCGTCGCGAGGTTCTTGTTAAACCACCTAACGCCACACCCTCTGCATTTGGCGTGCTGATAGAAACATCAAGATTAACCATCTCTAAACCTAAGTCTCGCAACATCTTCGCGTCAGCTACTTTAGCAGCTTCATCATGACCACTTTCGCACTGCAACTGTTTCATTACGCGCTCTTTATTTAGGTGGGAGCCCAATTGAAGATCAAAACCATTACCAACATAAAAATGCGTACTATGATTCAGCTTTTCTCCAGTAATACGGGTATAGCTCTCATCAAATAACGCTCCGTTTTGTTCTTGCCAATATTTCGTATAAGTGACAGACGGAAGATTTTTTGCCTCAGCGGAGAAAGGGTGAGCTAATGACATAATCTCTCCTATACATGAATGACTTGGAAATAGTTTTAACTGAAACCACAATGCAATTTTTTCCAAATCTTTATCATCAAATATTATTTTTGGACCACTCAAATTTGAATTTAAAATAACAACCTCTGTAGACGAATCAGAAGTATACCTAACAATAACCTTATAATTGTCGCGAAACAGTAGTGCATGCGCCCCCTCGAGGGATTGAATTACCGCAGGGGTAGGTGTTCTATCTTCAGAATGCGACGACTCTATACCGCTGTCACTGCCTTCTTTCTCAATAGGCTCTATAACAAGAGGCGAATCGAAATTTTCAAACGCTGCATATTCAACGTCTCTTGCTGTTTGTAAATGTTTTTTTACCATCCTCTCGCTTATATGCTCACCATAACGTAAATCAAATCCATAGCCTAGATATAAATTAGTTGTATGATTCGCTTTTTTTCCTATGATTCGATTATAACTATCCTCAAGCTCCACGCCCTTACCTTGTGCCATCCAATAGTCAATATAACCACTGGCTGGGTAAGTTTTGGATTCTGCTGTAAAAGGTGCTGAAAGCCCTACTACAGCTGCTTTTCCATGCAATGTAAACGACTGCTGAGGAAATAACCGCGATTGAAACCATAAAGCAATTTTTTCTAAATCCAAACTATCAAATATAGTTTTTTGTACACCTGAATTTAAATTTAAAACGATAATATCTGTTGTATCATCGCTGCACCGAACAACAATTTTATATTGGTCTGAGGACATAAACGTATGATAATCAGCACACTTCATAGTGGTTAGTGCCGAATATATTTCGTTTATTTCTTGAATAAATAATTCAGTTCCTAGGCGTGCATGTAGAGACTTTATTTTTTCATCAACACTTTTTTCGTTTTGATAAAAACTATACTTATTGTATTCTGGATTATTTCTAAGAAACTCTATAATAAAAGGCAACCAAATGCGCAAGACATTCACATCATCTGTTAATTCTGGTGTGGTTTCTCCGCGCTTCTTGCCTTTTTTTGGTTCCTTAAAAAGGGAGTATTTTTTTTCAAAATTACTAAAATTGTCATATAATTTTTTATTTGCTAACATCGCCTCATAAACATTATAAGTAACATCCTCTTCTTTTTTCAAATCTTTTGCAGTTAATAGCAAACTTGGCAAAGGGTTTCCGTTTTTATTAAAAAAAATTCGCGGATTTTCAAAAGGCGATAAAAGTTCTGAATACAGAAAAAAATACCCTGACATGCTTGCCATGGTGCGAGTGGCTATATTTTCAAACATCTCTAAACGAAATTTTTCTAACAATGCTGGTGGCGCTGCTTTTTCAAGTAATGTCCTTGCTATTTCATTTGCAAAAGGCAAAACATAGCGAAGGCATTGTTGTTGAACTGCGTCTATACTCTCCATACCTTTGTCACGATACTCACCTTTTTTAATGGCATCTAAATATTTTTCAAATACATCTACTTTGGGGTTATCACTTTTAGTCAACATTGAAACGCTAACTTTCGAGGCAAATTTTACAAAATCTTCGAAACCCTCCAAACTTGCAAAATTTGTATCTTCCTGAGCATTTTTAAGCACCAAGTTCAGCAGAGCACCTCCACCCACTGAAAAATGGTCATGATTCCCCGTAAACGAAATGCCATTACCAGCAGCCAATTGTATTTTTTCTGAATCACCCATGTCTTGAGGACGTTTTATTCCTCCAAAAACATCAGTTCGCTGAAAATAAAGATTGCTGGTAACAAAATCTGACGTAAGCCCACAAGTTGATGCATCAGACAACAAACTGGCAATACCTTCTCCATGCGCCCTATCAAATAGCACTTCCTCAAATATAATGGCGTGCGGATAATGTTTTCTCACATGCTCATATAGCTCACGTCTTACCTTAGGCGTTAAATGAGAAGCCGCATCTATCCTTAATCCTGCAAAACCATACCCTTGGTCTTTACTGAGCAGCAAATCTATGGCTTTTTTCAAATAAGCAATGATTAAAGAAAATTGGGACTGAGCTTCAAAATTATATTCAATAATATCTTTTACTCTTGCTCCAAACCATTTTGGATTTTTTTTTAACAAACTAGAGTTCACACTGACATGCTTCCATACAAAATCAGCTAAAATAAAAAAATGACTATCTCGAGCTTTAGCATTAATGTTTCGAATGTCTTCTATTTTAAATTCTTCTCTTATTGTTTGTAGATCATCAGGCGCATACAGGCTACCGCTCAATTGAGTAAATAACCCTGTATCGTAACATCGCCTTTCGCATACAGTTTCGGGCGGCACCACATACAAAGGATTCAACCATGCGTGTGTAAATCCCATACGCTTAGCATTCTCAATTTGCGCGTCTAACAACGCGACAACATCACCCTGCGATGGGTGCGGTGGAAGAATATTGACAGCAATAAATCGCTCTTTTCCGTCACCTTGTATTGGCATTAATCACTCTCATAAGATAGTTATATCTATATTGTAGACTACAGCCTAATTTTTGTACACAAAAAATACAGTAATTATTACTATGATCAATTTCTTAGTGGTTTTTCAATTTCAAAAAATAAAAAAATGACAGCCATGGCTGTCATTTATATTAGAAATCCAATGCTTAACTGTAAGGTTTTACAATTACCGTGGTGCCCACATCGATAAAGTTTTCATTCAGCCACTTCGCGGCACTCGGCAATACCCTAACGCATCCATGACTTGCATTATAATTAGGAACCTCATATGCCGCATGAATAGAGTAACCACCATGGAAATGCATGCAATACGGCATTTTAGCGCCACCATTGGTTTCTATTGGATAAAGGCTTGATGTACACTCAGCTCCCTTCTTAGAATAAACCCTAAATGTGCCTGTAACCGTGTGGCAAGAGCGGCCAATATCCTCGCAAAAATCTTTACCACCTGAAGCACTACCTGTTTTCACCCGATTGCCGTCCGCATCATATGCAGCCCAAGCGGTCGCTTTAGGGTCAAACACGAAGACTTTTTTCCCTGTAGCAGGTCTTTTTTCAGGAAAATAAAAACTACCTTTCGTATCAGACATGTGATTCATGGTATAATGCGTATAGCCCGCATCATCCACAATGGCTGTTCTATTACTCATTGAACCGCAAGCAGCCGTTAACACACATAATGGTACAATCACGAGTTGTTTTTTCACAGTTTAATCCTCCCCTTTTTTTTACTGTATCGGGTGGATTTAGAATAGGTTTAGCTTTTTTAGTAAAAAAAATGATCTAAATGGTTTTTTTATATGTTATGTGATTGATTAAAAATCCTTTTTGGGTGTTTGTGGTAATAGGGCTTGAATCGCCAATAAGAGCTGCTTATCGCTGCATTCAAAGCACCCACCACGCGCAGGCATTGCATTAAAGCCTTCATCAGTGTGTTTAAATAACCCATCCATTCCTTGCTTTAAACGTGCACTCCAGTCTGATGAAAAACCCATTCGGGGTGCGCCTATCTGGATAATAGGCTTTAAAGCATGGCAATTTGCACAGTAGTGTTGAACAATTTGAGCACCCTCATCCTTCGCTCCAGCAATTTGCCTTAAAAAATCTTGTGGGTGATGACTGACAGACCAAGCAGGAGTTTGTAACCCTAAAAAAAATAAACAAACAATCAGGTATGTCAGTAACTGCTGTAACAAGGCTTTGGGGCGACTGGAGGTTTTCATGTTAACTCACACTCTGAGCAAAGGAATGTCGTTTTCCATTACACCCTTCGTATATTCAGTTATAATGCTGGCTATTTTAGCGCTCTGATAAGGATAACACTATGCAAAAATTATTTTTATGTACTCTATTGGCTTTTATTGGCTTTGGATTAATTGTAAATGATGCCTCTGCGGGTCGTTTTGGTGGGAGCAGAGGGTTTAATATGATGCGCTCTAAAAGCATGTTCAACCACGCACCTCGTGCTAAAGCATACACGTCCAATGCTCGTAAAGGCCAGAGCAATCGCTGGAGAGGCGCACTCACGGGTCTTTTAATGGGTAGTCTACTGACCAGTTTATTCATGGGTCATGGTTTTGGTGGTAGCCTTATATCCTTCCTGATGCTCGGCACGGCACTTTATTTTATTGTTAATTTTCTGCGTCGTAAAAAACAAGAGAACATCCGCTAACCAAAAAACAAGTTAATCCCGCGATGAAGCCCCTATTTTTCGCGGGACTAACGTAACGCCTAAAAAGCCATTACGCTGTACTTGATAACGCTTCTAGACCCATGATCATCAATTGCAACTTAGTACGGCCATTGTACTCATTGATATCCAGCCGATAAGCTGCATGAACATAGCGGGCACGGTGATTAGGCCATTGCTTAAGATCTACATTAAAAGCAATCGCATCAATAGCTTCACCACCCTCGTCATGTTGCAAGGTTAATTTTAAATGGTGTTGGCCTACCAAGCGTTGCTCAAGTATTTCAAACACATTATCAAACGTTGGCTCAGGAAACTGTTGGCCCCAGGGACCACCTTCCTGTAATACCTTTGCCAACTCAAGCTTAAGCTCACTTGGGCTCAAAGGACCATCACTCAAGAGCTCGCCTGCGCACTCTGCTATAGTAATATGCTTACTCACTTCTAAAAGCAATGCTTGTTGAAAGGGGATAAACGCCTCTGGTCTCAAGCTTAAACCAGCAGCCATCGCATGCCCCCCAAATTTGGTGATAAGACCTGGAGAGTCTTTATCTATAGCCGCCAATACATCTCGAATGTTTAAACCAGGAATTGAGCGCGCTGAACCTTTCAACTCTTCATCGTTAACGGCTGCAAAAACAATAACAGGCCGATGATAACGCTCCTTTAAACGCCCCGCTAAAATACCAATCACACCTTGATGCCATGTTTTATCAACTAAACATAATGCCAACGGTAGATGAGCCGTATCATTCAAAGCAAGCTTGTCTAACACTTGCATGGCCTGTTCTTTCATTTCTGTTTCAATTCGGCGTCGCTCAATGTTTAAGGCATCAAGTTCACTTGCCAACACATGGGCTTTTTCCACTGAGTCACACAATAAACACTCTATTCCTAACGACATGTCATCCAGCCGACCAGCTGCATTTAGCCGAGGAGCAACTGCAAAGCCTAGGTCACTTTCTCGCAATTGCTCACAACGCCTACCCGCAACTTCAATAAGTGCACGAATACCTGGCCTACAGTGCCCTTGCCGAATACGCATAAGACCCTGATTAATTAGAATACGATTATTTTGATCTAACCCTACCACATCAGCTACAGTGCCTAGTGTGACAAGATCAAGAAACTGCGACATGTTAGGCTCGGCTAAATTCGCCTCTTTAAACCATCCCGTACTCAATAATTGTCGACGTAAAGCAAGCATCACATAAAAAATCACACCAACACCAGCAATAGACTTACTAGGAAAAGCATCCCCATGCTGATTAGGATTAACAATGGCACAGGCGTTAGGTAAATGCTCTGCAGGCAAATGGTGATCGGTAATCAATACATCGATGCCTGCTTTATTCGCGGCATCAACCCCTTCAATACTCGCAATCCCATTATCAACCGTAATGATAAGATTGGGATGCCAGTTTTTGGCCACGTCAACAATACCTGGGGTTAAACCATACCCAAATTCAAAGCGGTTAGGCACTAAAAACTCCACATGAAGCGCTCCCATTGCCCGTAATGCAGCTACGGCTAAGGCTGTTGAGGTAGCACCATCTGCGTCAAAATCCCCAATAATTAAGATGCGTTGCTGTAAGTGGAGGGCTGCTTCAAGCCTTGCCACGGCTTTTTCAATGTCTTTTAAGGTATTAAACGGCAACAACGCTTGCAGGCTTTTATCCAATTGCTCATTGCATAAAATGCCTCGGGCCGCATAAATACGCTGTAATACAGGCATGGCAACATCAAGTGAAGGCAAATTTGACAAAGGGCGTCGTTTGATAATCATGGGTTATATTCTCTTTAAAAGACGTGAAAACCAGCGTTTAGGTTTACTAAGATAGGCACTATTGTTCCAATACCACTGAACACTCGCTTTTTGAACGTGAGCATTTAATGCCGCAAAATGCTTAGCGTCAAGGCTATCGAACAATAATAAGGCGTCTTTAGCAACCCGAGTGGCCGTATCAAGCACAGAAACATTTGTAGATAAAAAGCTCGCCAATTGAAGCAACATAGGATTATCACAATAGATAGGACAATTGCTTAGTGCGCGCAGCTGACCACTACCCCATATCCATATACCGTTAATGGGTGCCACACCTACCCGCTCTTTATTCAAGTCATGTCCACTAAAAAACATTTGATTTTCAGTAAGAAGCCATTGCCAAAACAAGGTGTTATCGAGAGCATTTAACTCTGGCATCAAGGAATGGTGGTGCAATGCACAAGGGGGTTTGGCGTGAACAGAAGGCTTGCCATCAATATTCAGCAACCAAGTATGAGCGTCATGGTAGTGCGTTTGGAGATCTTCAAAACGAATAAAATCGGAAAACACAGAAAACCAACGGCGTGAATCCTCATCAGATAATGACAACGCATCCCCACTGTCAACGATCATTGCATCATTATGAGTCGCTTGCCAAAAAATCGGTGAGACAACCACCCATTGACCTTCTAGGCCATGAAAACGACGTAATAAATCACCCACTGGAGGTGATTCAATCGCATAACCTAAACAAGATAATATATGATGATAAAAGTTACCTTGATGCCGAAGCGGTGTGGTATCAAGAGGTATCGTGGGGAGTTGTTGATTAATTACAATATTCATTCTAAACGTCACTATCCTATTTTTAATCACACCAGGTTTAATGCCTGTTCAGAACCTGACTTATAAAGATTGATTGGCTCACCATCACCAACCAATGATATACTTACAGAGAGTATAAATTATCACCCCCCTAAAGACCATGCATATACAATTAGAAGCACACGATAAACACACTATCCGCTCGTACACGGAGCAACAGGTCACCATCGATGGAATCGAATACAGGCAAAGTATTGTTGTCAGTAAAGATACCCTTCATTCTAATTGGGCAGTTCATGCCCTTAACGAATTAAATAAAACCACACTAGAACCGCTATTAATGAGCGAACCTGAGATTATCATTATTGGCCATCAACATCTTAATGTGCCAACGCCTATGAGCATTCTCCAATATTTATCCCAACGAAAAATAGGCATTGAATGCATGTCCATTGGGGCTGCATGCCGGACGTTTAATGTATTACTCGGGGAACACCGCAAGGTTGTGATAGGAATAATTTTGACATCCCAAAATACTTAAACTTGTCGACGAGCCTCTAGTACGTTTGGTATTTGGTTTAATTTATTTAGTAATCTAGACAACCCATTTAGACCATCAATTTCTACTGTAAGCCTAATGTAAAACATGTTTTCTTGCTTGTTCATTTCTGTTTGCAAAGCAAAAACATGTGCTTTTTCATTGGAAAGCATAGAGGTCACGTCACGCAATAACCCAGGCCTATCAAATGCTTTTATGAAGAGGTCAACCACATACCGCTCTCGTGTTGCATCCCCCCAACTCACTTGTAAAAATCGATGACGTTGCTTTTCACTAGCATGAATAATATTTGAACAATCTTGGCGATGAACAGATACACCACGACCCAACGTAATATAACCAATCACTTGCTCACCCGGAATTGGCTGACAGCAACGCGCCATGTGAGTCAGTAAACTGCCCACGCCCTCAATGCATAAATCATTCGCTGACAGTGCAGGTTTTTGTTGCGGTTTTATAATATGTTGAATAGGCTCTTCTTTTACATCCAGTGGTGTTAAACGATTAAGAACTTGCCCAAGCTTTATGTCCCCACGTCCAATCGCTGCGAGTAAATCGTCCATGCGCTTAAAATTATAAGCAAGAACCACATCATTTAAACGTTCAATTTTAATTCCTAACGCTTTTAGCTCTTTGTCTACTACCTCACGACCTTCTTCTTTGTTTTTATCGTAATCTTGCATCTTGAACCAATGCAAAACTTTAGCCTTGGCCCTTGTGGTTTTTAAGTAATTTAAGTGGGGATTTATCCAATCACGGGAAGGCTTTTCTTGCTTGCCCGTTAAAATTTCAATTTTATCGCCCGTTTTTAATGCATAAGTTAAAGGTACAATATGACCATTCACCCTTGCACCACGACACCGATGGCCTAAATTGCTATGCACATGATAGGCAAAATCCAATGAGGTAGCGCCTTTTGGCAAATCAAGAACATCACCATCCGGTGTAAAGACATAGACCCTGTCATCAAGAAACTCGCCCTCTATAACATTGGCGATACCTTTATTGGTCGCCATTTCACGATGCCATGCTAATACTTCACGTAACCATTCAATTTTTCGCTCATGGCTTGCCTTATGCCTGGCAGCACCCTCTTTATACTTCCAGTGAGCAGCCACACCCATTTCAGCTTGTTCGTGCATTTTAAAGGTACGAATCTGCACTTCAAAAACCCTTTCTTCAGGGCCAATGACTGCGGTATGCAAAGATTGGTAACCATTGAGTTTAGGATGAACAATATAATCATCAAATTCTGCACTGACTTGCTGCCAAAGCGAATGAACCAATCCTAATACTTCATAACACTGCTCTTTTGTTTCAACCAAGATGCGTACAGCAGTGGCATCATAAATTTCATCCAAGGAGACATTCTTGCGCTTCATTTTACGGTATATGCTATGAATATGTTTTGAGCGCCCATAAACAGCAAAGTGTAAAACGCCGATTGCTGTCATGTGGTGATTTAATGCATCGACTATCAAATTAACATATCTATCCCTGTCCAATCGCTTCGATTTCAACCCTTTGGCGATGGACTTGTACTCTTCAGGACGTAAATAACGAAAAGCTAAATCTTCCATTTCCCATTTTATGGCCCCAATGCCTAAACGATTAGCCAAAGGCGCGTATATTTCCATCGCTTCAGTTGCTATTTGATGACGCATAACAGTGGGCATCGGTGATGAGGAGCGTAATACGCAAAGACGATCTGCCAATTTTATGAGCACAACCCGCACATCATCAACCATAGCGAGCAGCATTTTACGGATATTATCAATTTGATGTTTGTTTTGAGGATATTTGCTTAACGACTGAACATTAGACAGCGCACCCATTTTTTTTACGCCATTAACCAGTCGAGCAATATTACTACCTAATTGCTCCTCAACATCATCAATGGACAATTCAGCATAATGCACGCTTTCAAAAATAATAGCGGCGGCAAGTGTTTCTTGATCTACTTCTAAATCAGCAAGTACATCAGCCATTGCAAGCCCTTGCTGTAAACATGAGGCTCCTGTTTCTGTGGCGTGTTCAATACCTGCCAATTGACTCAAAGCACAAGCATTTCGAATAAGATCTAAGTCTTGAAAATACCCTTTGCTACCTAATTGATGCAGCCACGCCTCAACATCAATGTTTCCATCAGGCAACAACGGTGTATTTTCTTTTACCTTAACCATTTTAATGTCCCTTTTAAAATCGCTTTGTATTAGACCTTAATGAAAGTTCTATTCTGGCTAGCTTTCACGCCAAGGAATCATTAGAGATTTGATGTTAACTCAAACACAGCAATAGATTCCACATGTGCTGTATGGGGGAACATGTCCATTACCCCCGCAGAAAGCATTTTGTAGCCTTGATGATTAACTAAAATATCTGCATCCCTGGCAAGGGTTGCAGGATTACATGACACATACACAATTTTTTGAGGCGCAATTTCATGAATGTGCTTTACAATTTCCAATGCGCCAAGACGGGGTGGATCTATCAATAATTTAGTAATGCCTTCATTTTTAAACCCACTCAGAGCCGACTCACTGTCTAAATTAGCACAGAAAAAATCAGTGTTAGTTAACCCATTCGCAAGAGCATTCATTTTGGCACGTAAAACCATTGCATCACTGCCCTCAACGCCAATGACTTTTGCACAATGTTTGGCTAAAGGTAGTGAAAAATTACCTAAACCACAAAAAAGATCAAGGACGATGTCGTTAGGCTCCAATGAAAGCAGCTGTAGTGCTTTTTGAACCATTAATCGATTTAATCGACCATTCACTTGAGTAAAATCTGTCGGGTGAAAACGAAATGTTATCTCTTCAGACGGAAGGCTATATGTTAAAAAATCATCACCTTTTGGTGGGTATAACAAATAGACACTATCCATTCCACCGGGCTGTAAAAAAATACGAAAATCGGCTTTTTGCCCAAAATCAGATAATTTTTCCTTATCCATTTCGCTAAGATCGGACAGATTTCTGAAGATCAAGGCAACGCTCTCATCACCAGCAGCCACTTCCACCTGAGCAATGGTACGTGGGTCATCCAAGGAATCTATGAGTTGACGCAAAGCCACAATTTCCGCATCAACACGTGCATTTAAAACAGGGCATTGTGTTATATCAGTAATATAGCGCGGGTTACTTTTTTCTCTAAAACCCACAAAAGTCGCCTGCTTTTTTTCAACATACCGCACACTCAGCCGAGCTTTATTCCGGTAATGCCATACCTCACTTTCCAAAGGAGGTATCACCTGCTCAGGTTCGGTACGACCAACCCTTCGAATTAAATCTAAAAGCAACGCCTCTTTTTCATGAATTTGTGATGCTGCATCAAGGTGCTGTAAAGAACATCCACCACATAATTCATAATGAGGACAACGCGGCGAAACGCGGTGAGGGGAGGGTTGCAACACTGATAATACGCGGCCCTCATCAAAATCTTTCTTTTGAACGGTGTATTGGAAAGACACTGTTTCATCAGGAAGCGCGCCTTGTATGAACGTGGTTTTTCCATCAATACGAGCAATACCACGTCCATCATGGCTAAACTTTTCCACGTGTGTTGTTACTGGCGCCTCTGGGAGACGCTTTCTGCGACGCCCACTCATGATAAATTGCCCATAAATGCATCAACCTCTTTGATAGTAAGCTCAATAAAATCGCCTCGAGCTAAGAAGCGTGGCATCAATAATTGCCCATAACGGATACGAATTAATCGACTCACTTCCAAACCTTGTGACTCCCATAAACGTCGTACCTCTCGATTACGCCCCTCACTCAAAATCACATGATACCAACTGTTAGTACCCTCTCCACCCCTAAATTCAAGTCGCTTAAATTTAGCTATGCCGTCATCCAGCATCACACCTTTCAATAAGGATTGGATCGTCTCTGGGCTCACTTGTCCATGAACACGAACGGCATACTCACGCTCAAGCTCATATTTAGGATGCATTAAACGGTTTGCTAGCTCCCCATTATTGGTGAAAATAAGCAAACCAGAGGTGTTAAGATCCAATCGCCCCACCTGAACCCAACGCCCTTGCTTTAAATGAGGTAAATTATCAAATACCGTTTTCATGAATTTAGGATCACGACGGCTTGAAATTTCTCCCACAGGCTTGTGATACAGTAAAATGCGGGTCTTAGATTCAAGCTGTAAAGGGTTTTCTATCACACGTCCTTTAACACTGATTTTATCCTCAGCGGTAGCGCCATCCCCAAGCTTTGCCTGTATCCCATTCACTTTGACTAAACCGCCCTCAATCCATCGCTCCATTTCTCGCCTGGAACCAAAACCTGCTTGACTTAGTATCTTTTGTAACCGTTCACTGCTCATCATATATCCAATGAAGGCAAATCATTGAGACTCGCCAGATTAAAATAATCCAAAAAAACATCGGTTGTTTTATAAACCGCAGGTTTTCCTGGAACGTCGCGATGACCCGCAACGTGAATCCACTCACGTTCAAGTAACGTCTTTAACATAGCGCTACTAACCCCAACACCACGAATATCTTCAATATCCGCGCGCGTTACTGGTTGTTTATAAGCAATAATAGCCAGGACTTCTAAAAAAGCACTGGAATATTTTGCTGGTTTTTCAATCAATAAACGCGTTATCCATGCGCTATAACGCTTTTTGGTTTGCAAACAATACCCGCTTGCAAGCTTTTTTAATTCTATTGCTCGAGCTTCATAATCCCTTTTTAAACAATGAAGTGCCTCTTCTAACTGTAAGGCCGTGGGCTTATCTTTTTCCTCAAATGCCATTAACATTTTATCAATGGTTAAGGGCACCCCTTGGCTTATTAACAAAGCCTCAAGAATATATTTAAGCTCAAGATCTTCCATGCTAATTGGCCTGCAAATGAATAGGAGAAAACGCTTCAGTTTGTATCACAAGCACCAAAGACTGCTTTGCCAATTCCAAAATGGCTAACAATGTCACCACCAATCCCATACGCCCCTCATCATGTGCCAATAGACGTGTAAACTCCACCAACTTTTCCCGCTCTAAATGCTGTAATATCAGCGTCATGCGCTCGCCTACAGAATAAAGCTCTCGACTAATTTGATGATGAATAAAATGGCCTTGGCGCTTCAGTACATTTACCATCACCATCACGAGCGAAGACAAGTCAATGTCAGGCAGCACTTTGTTCGCTGACGTATTATCATCATAAGACTGAACAGAAAACACATCTCGCTCATACCTTGGCAAAGCATCCATATAGAGTGCTGCCGCTTTTATTTGCTCATAAACCTGTAACCGCCTCACCAATTCCATGCGTGGGTCGGCTTCTATTTCATCGTTCTCTAACGCATGGACTGGCAACAACAATTTAGATTTAATTTCAGTAAGAACCGAGGCCATGACTAAGTAATCGGCGGCCAATTCCATTCGCCGCTCTTCTAACAGATCAATATATTGCATGTATTGATCTGTAATCATTGCCATGGGTATATCCATGATGTCTATATTTTGCTGGCGAATCAGGTAAAGCAATAAATCTAATGGGCCTGTGAACGAATCAAGCAAAACCTCTAATGCATCTGGCGGAATGAACAAATCGGTCGGAAACTCAGTTAGCGGTTGACCTGCAACCGTCGCTATAACCGAGTGTTCAACCGCTATGGCCTCCATTAATAATCCAAACCCATCACTTCACGCACGTCGCTCAGTGTTTTGTTCGCTTCTTCGCGAGCTTGCTCACTCCCTTCAGCCACAATACGTTTCACAGAACCCAAATCGTCTTCATATTCTTTTATTGCCTGCTGTATGGGTAGAAGCTCACGCACAATTGCATCAATCACGGGGCGCTTACAATCAACACAACCAATACCCGCCGAGCGACATCCATTTTGCACCCAAGCTTTTGTTGTTTCATCCGAATATATCGTGTGAAATTGCCAAACAGGACATTTTTCTGGTTCACCCGGATCGTTGCGCTTAATCCTCGCTGGATCAGTGGGCATGGTTAAAATTTTCTTTTCAACCTGCAAGGGCTCTTCCCGTAAACTGATGGTGTTCTGGTATGACTTGGACATTTTTTGACCGTCTGTGCCTGGCATTTTAGCATGCTCTGTCAACATGGCTTGTGGCTCAGGCAAAATAATTTTTCCAATACCGTCTAAATAACCTAATAAACGTTCTTTATCGCCAAGCGACAGGTTATGTTGATTTGCAAGCAACGCTCGTGCGGTATTTAAAGACTCGTGAGAACCTTCTTGTTGGAAATCTTTTCGAAGCTCCGAATATAATTTGCCATTTTTTTTGCCCATTTTTTTTATTGCTTCAAGCGCCAATGCTTCAAAATTTGGCTCACGACCATACAAATGATTAAAACGTCTCGCTACCTCGCGAATCAACTCAATGTGAGCGACCTGATCATCCCCTACAGGGACAAAATCTGCTTTATAAAGCAAAACATCAGCACTTTGTAAAAGGGGATACCCTAAAAAACCATACGTAGATAAATCTTTTTCACGCAGTTTTTCTTGTTGGTCCTTATAAGTTGGTACACGCTCTAACCATCCAAGTGGCGTTATCATGGATAATAGCAAGTGCAATTCGGCATGCTCAGGCACCCAGGACTGAATAAAAATACGCGATAAACTTGGATTGACCCCACACGCCAACCAATCAATAACCATTTCCCATAAATATTTTTCTATCACACCAGATTCTGCATAATGCGTGGTTAAACCATGCCAATCTGCTACAAAAAAATAACAATCATATTGATGTTGTAATTTAAGCCAGTTTTTCAAGACCCCATGATAATGACCTAGATGTAATGCACCACTAGGACGCATTCCTGAAACCACCCGTTTGTTGTTACCAAAAGCTGACATTACAATCCTCAATATAAAAATTACTGCAGTATACTACCTAAAAGGCTCCGGATCGCCCTTCCCCACCCGTAAAATATCAGGATATTCGCCGGTTAAATCCACCACTGTTGTAGGCTCTTGCCCACAATTTCCCCCATCAATCACTAAATCAATTTGATTTCCCAGTAAATCTTTAATAGCCTCGGGTTCCCCTAAAGGTGCTGTAGCACCTGGCAAAATGAGTGTTGTACTCATCAAAGGCGCCTCTAAACATTCCAGTAATGAGAGAGTAATAATATTTTCAGGAACGCGTAAACCTAATGTTTTACGCTTAGGATGCAACATTAAACGTGGCACCTCGTTAGTTGCATTTAAAATGAACGTGTATGAGCCTGGAGTAAAGGCTTTTAATAAGCGAAAAATAGGATTACTAACGCGCGCATAAGTTGCAAGTTGTGATAAATCACTGCAAACCAATGTCATGTTATGGTTCTTATCCAGCTGCCGCAAACGTCTAATACGCTCCAAGGCGGATTTATTTCCCAGCGCACAGCCTAACGCATACCCTGAGTCAGTTGGATAAACTATCAATCCACCCTCCTCTACAATTGTAGCTGCTTGACGTAATAATCTTGACTGTGGGTTGTCAGGGTGAATTGCGAAAAACTGCCCCATAAAATTTAGTCCTTTTTTAAATAGTCCATTGATGCCAAATTGGCGTACAGTTTACTGGTAATTCACGTTGCTGGCCAAGCCCTTTACGAGATAACCTATCGCCATGGTAGTCAGAACCTGTAGAAGCAAAAAGCTCAAATCGACTGCAAAGACCCGCCAATTCGTTCGCGTCAGCCACGGTCATTTCACCAGAAACAACCTCCATGCCCACACCACCTGCCGATTTAAAAAGTTTAATTAACTCATGCAGTTTCGAACGGGTCAACGAATACTTCAAAGGATGGGCAATTACCGCATCCCCTTTAGCCTCTATAATCGCAGCAACTGCCTCTTCAATACTTATCCACGCAGTGGCCGCGTAAGCGACGCGGCCGTTTCCCAGAAAGCGCTTGAAGGCTGACTTCATGTCAGGCACCACACCTTCGTTTATCAAAACTTGTGCAAAATGAGGCCTGCCTACACGAGCATGGCCCGCTATTTCACAAGCCTTTTGATAAGCATCTTCAATACCACAAGCGAGAAGAGACGTTGCAATTTGATGAGCCCGCTCGATTCGCCTATCATTTTGCAAGGCAATTAATGTTTTTAACCCAATATCGTCTAATGAAATATTTAACCCAATGATGTGAATATCATGTTTTTTCCAACGGACACTAAGCTCAATACCATTAATAATAGTGATATCTTTACCAAGAGCGACTTCATGCAATGGCAAAAGACCTTCAATTGTATCATGATCAGTGAGCGCTAAAACACGGACACCCAAATCCATAGCTTTCTGTAAGAGCGCACTGGGGCTGAGTTCCCCGTCTGAAAAATAACTATGGCAATGCAAATCAATCATAAGTAATTTTGTACAAGATATTAATCGTGCAACACTCACCGGTAAATTTAGGTACCTGATTATAGTTCATATTGAGATGAATTGTTCAATAATGAACAAAAATAGAATACACAGAAAAAACACACATATTGTTTTTAATAATTTTGTATTTATACTCTATATAACATCTTAGCCTTTTGCTAGGATGACTAGCGTGGTATTTTAGTTTTCACTAATATTCAAGGAAGGTTATAATGAAAAAATCATCTTTAGCAGTTGCTGCATTACTGTCAACATTATCAGCCGCAGTTATTGTTCCTGTAGCATATGCTGCTGATACATCTAGCACACAAACCACTACAACAACTTGCACTGGTTGCAAGGGAAAAGACACCTGTTCTGGTAAAAATTGCAGCGGTAGCAGTTGTGTTGGCAGTACTTGCGGTGGCAGCACTTGCGGCGGAAGCACTTGTGGTGGCAGTACTTGCAGCGGCAGTTAATCCAATAGTTCGTATTTATTAAACAACGACTAAGTTGATCACTTGGTTTAACTTATAAGTGATCAACATCTATTAATACAAAAACTACTATTGAATATTTTTTATGCAAGAAGAATCCCTTTTTA
This sequence comes from uncultured Legionella sp., assembly GCA_964442495.1. Classification (GTDB taxonomy): domain Bacteria; phylum Pseudomonadota; class Gammaproteobacteria; order Legionellales; family Legionellaceae; genus CAYTZN01. Next base: position 76,273 of record CAYTZN010000006.1, read on the forward strand.
ACCTCCCTCCCCTTACAAGATGGCGAAAAGCAAAAATGTTGAGTTATGCTGAAAAAGTGCTCTCTTCCCAACACGAGATGACCACCAAAAAAGGTAAAAATATTCTTCATTATACCCTGCAAAAAAAACGTCAACACGAACGCCTGAGTCATTATCCTAAGGGCGATAGAATAGATAAAAAAACAGGCGCCCAATATTTTTACCATTGCCACCGAGAAGACCTGGATCGCGCTGAACATGGGCATTTTCATTGTTTTTTAAGGTATAAATTCATCCCTAAGCACATTCAACCAACACCATTACCAGATTGGGATAAATACATTGAAAATCCCATGACACACCTTGTTGCTATTGGAATGGACCTTTATGGTCAACCCATTCGTTTATTTACGGTTAATCGCTGGATATCATCCGAAATTTGGTATGACGCAAAACACCTACCTAAATTTATCAAACGGTATAAAATGACCTTACAAGATGACCCGTATTGGCAAAAACTGGATCAATGGATAGACGCTATGCTTCACCTCTTTGAGCCACAAATTCATTGGCTCCACCACCAACGCGATGCTTTTTTAGAACAATATAAATTACAACATCCCGAATCAAATGCTTATGAAATAAGAGACTTAGAAGAGTTATCAGAGGTACATATTGATTTAAAAAGCCAAATTCAATGGATATTAAACAATTAGTAAGCTCATAGAGTACTTCAGGGTCAACACATTTAAACGCGCACTATAAATTCAAAACACACACATCTCAGGCTTTATGCGTGGGATCCAGTACGATCTTGATGCAAGAAAAGATGCATAACGAGCATAATGCACGGAATGCAGGCAAGTAAAAGGTCATTTGTGCTTAAAAATCAGATGGATTTACCCGGTAGATTGCATGATTTAACTTGTACAACAACGTGTACATAGACTATGCTTGAAGTATATTTCCTAAGCCAAATATCTCATTGAGTGATCTATATTTTAACCTATCATTCCATTTCTCTAATACAGGTGCCCATGCACTTCCTGTGGAATGCAACTTACGAAACCCTGACATGAACGCTTTAACAATGAATTACCATATTGATATTCAACATGCTTCTGAAGCCATCAATCCTGTGACGGATGCAACGTTAACTTCTTGGGCAACCTATGCTCTGAATGGATTAAAAGACACGGCGGAACTGACGCTCCGTTTCGTTAACAGTGATGAAATAACCCATCTTAATCACGAATATCGAAAAATAAATAAAGCTACAAATGTGCTCGCCTTTCCTGCAAGCTACCCTAAAGACATCGCGCTAGACTACCCTCTCTTAGGCGATATTGTTATCTGTCCCCAAGTGTTACTTGAAGAAAGCATTTCCCTAAAAAAACCATTGGTCGCTCACTGGGCACACATTGTCATTCATGGGGTTCTTCACTTGCTAGGCTATGATCATATTGAGGAGGCTGAAGCTAAAGTAATGCAAACCAAAGAAATTGAGCTGCTTCTCGGGTTGGGTTTTGAGGACCCTTACGCATCCATCGAAACAGAGGCCAACTAGAGTGAATACAAAAAACAAGCATCGTTCATGGCTCATGCGATTAAAACAATGTTTTAGGACTGAACCAAAGAACAAAGACGAATTAATCAAATTGTTGCGTGATGCACACACTCGCACTCTTATTGATTCAGAAACATTAGCCATGATTGAAGGTGTTATCTTATTTGCGCAGATGAAAGTTCGTGACATCATGCTTCCTAAACAACAAATGACATGTATACCTCACGATGCAAAAATAAATGAAATTATTGCAATCGTCACACAATCTGGGCACTCACGTTTTCCGGTTACAGGTGAGGGTAAAAACGACATTATTGGCATTTTGCATGCTAAAGATTTACTACGTTTCCAAGATGAAGAGAATGCTTCCTTTGATCTACTCGACATTGCGCGACAAGCAACGTTTGTGCCTGAAAGTAAACGCCTTGATCTATTGCTTAGCGAATTTCGCTCAAATCGCAATCACATGGCCATTGTGGTCGACGAATACGGCTCTGTGGCAGGATTTGTTACTTTAGAAGACATTATTGAGCAAATCATTGGTGACATTGAAGATGAGTTTGATATTGATGAAGAGGCCTATATAAAGGCCCACAGCGATAGTCATTATATTATCAAAGCCCATACGCCTATTGATGAGTTTAATGAGCAATTACACGCTAACTTTAGTGATGAATCCTATGATACGATCGGTGGGATTGTAATGACCAATTTTGGGCATCTGCCTAAACGGGGCGAAGTGATTACTATTGATCAATTTGAATTTAAAGTCATTAATGCAGACGCTAGGCGCATTAAATTATTGGAGTGCTTTGATTTACGTCTTCATCAACCTGAAAAAAGGGCACTACCCCTAACAAGCAACCACACGCCTAAAAAATCTGACTGATAGCTAAGCCAATATAAGGGATTCCTGAAAATGACGAGTCATATCTTGATAGTAGATGATGATGCAGAACTTACAGACTTGCTTGTTGAATATCTAAAACCCGAAGGATTTGAAATTACTTGCGTACACAATGGTGAAGATGGCGTAAAAAAGGCTCTCAATCAACCTTTTGATGCTGTAATACTCGATATCATGCTGCCCAAATTAAATGGTTTTGAGGTATTGAGGGCGATTCGTGAGCATTTAGAGACCCCTATTCTGATGTTAACCGCTCGTGGCGATGACCTTGACCGCATCGTAGGCCTTGAAATTGGTGCCGATGATTATTTACAAAAACCTTGCAATCCCCGTGAATTGATTGCAAGACTACGTGCCATTTTAAGACGCACTCAAAAAGCACCTGTTCACAAACCACTAATCGAGCACCATGGCATTGTAGTAGATTGTACAACGCGCACAGTGCTTTCATTGGGTAAAGTGTTAGAATTAACCAACGCTGAATTCAATATCATTGAAATGCTCATTAAATCCCCGGGGCAAGCCTTTTCTAAGGAAGAGTTAACAGAATATGCATTAGGCCGTAAATACACGGCGTATGATAGAAGTATCGATGTTCATATCAGTAATTTACGCAATAAACTCAATAATAATAAGTCAGACGAGGAGGGCTTAATTAAAACCGTCCGTGGATTTGGTTATTTGTTTCATGCATAAATTTTTTTAGAAAATTTTCCTTACCATATTGACGCAAAATCGCATGGGTAGCGTGCACAAACCACGGTAGGTAGGCAAGTACAACGTCATTTGAACAAAAAAATTAGATGCGTTTGCCCTGACACAATAGTATAGTTGACTGGATTTTTAATGGCATGTATACGGCAATGTTTACAACGCGCCTAAAAATTCGACTGAAACTAAAAAAAATACATCATTTAAAAATTAATCTTCCATATATTTTGAAAAATATACAAGGATACGCTTGCAGTAAGGCTAGGGACAGGATTTGAAAAATAAAACAGATATACTCAATAAAGCAAGTGGTGGGCTCTTTCTTGTAGGGGCTTTATTTTCAAGACTCAAAAGTGTTCCTATTTACGTCTTGGGAACCGTTCTTAACCTTACCTCATTATTGGCTTATTTTGTTGGCTATTTGATTTGGTACTCAGCCTCTTTATTTTACCCAAACGTCCCAAGAAAAGATAATCGTTGGTTTGGATTTGCAGACATCAAATACCAATATCAAATGGCGGCCCTATTGGGAACTATTTCTACACTAATCTTTTTAATAGCGCCTGCATTTTTTCTCCTCGCTGCATGGCTTTATACTCTCAGTAACGTGATATGGGGCATTAGTGAATACCATAAAAAGGAAAATCCCGATCCTAACGACAAGTTCTACTCTACAAAAAGACAAGCGCTGTACCTTCGTTATGCAGCGATCATTGCTGCTAGCAGCTTACTAAGCGCCGTCTCTGCCACAGCCATATCCCTCTTTCCCGCCGCCACTATTATTATTCTCGCAGGCTCTTTAATTGTAGGTGTTGGCCTTGCTATTCCAGCATTTTATTATTGGTTAAAATCTGTTTTCGGTTATTTTCGTCCAGATTCACTTAAACATTCCTACCATCAATTATCCAACCAACTATCCTTTTCACTAACGTCAAAAGACAAACCCTCGCCTGCAAATCAGGATACATCGAATATGCACCACTCCTCCCCCCTATCATCTAAACGCACCTCTAATAAAGATCTAGATATAATTGAAAATCCAAATAATTTACCTCGCATTACTTGTCAGTAAAATTTAATATGAGTATAGTCTTCCCCCCTGCATTAGGAGCTCTTTTGTGAACGATATTGCCCTGGAAATGATCATGAACGCCCACAAAGCATTGGCAAATGCGTATGCACCTTATTCAAAATTTTCCGTTGCAGCCTGTATTTCTACAAAGGATAATCGCTTATTCACCGGCGTTAATGTAGAAAATTGCTCTTATGGATTAACTATCTGTGCAGAAACCTCCGCAATATGTCAAATGGTGGCTTCAGGCGCAACATCCATTAATAGCATGGTGATTTTAGCGGGCAACAATTCGCTTTGTTCTCCTTGTGGCGCGTGTAGACAAAGGATTCAAGAGTTTTCAACGCCCGAAACCCTTATTCACTTATGTGATGCTCATTCTGTTTTAAAAACAGTAACAATTGATGATCTTTTACCAATGGCCTTTAGCCTTAATGGATTTTAAAAATGAATAGTACAGACTCTCAGCCTCACCTCGCAGCTGCAAAAATTAAAAAACAACTTCCCTCTTTTAAACCAATGATAGGCATTGTGCTCGGTTCAGGGCTTGGAAGCTTTACAAAACATCTAGAAGACGCGATAAGCATCAGCTATGAAGATTTACCCGGTTTTCCTAAGGTTACTGTGCATGGCCATGGTGGAAATTTAGTGTTGGGCCATTTAGATGGCGTGGGGGTTATATGCCTTCAAGGCCGCGCTCATGGCTATGAGGGCCCCAATGGAGATACAGTAAAAACCTATATACGCACATTAAAACTCATGGGCTGTGATTATTTTTTAGCCACGAATGCTTCTGGGTCACTTTTAGAATATGTCGCACCAGGTGAGCTCATGTTGATCACTGATCATATCAATATGCAACCAGGAAACCCTCTAGTCGGCCCTAACGATGAAGAGTTTGGACCTCGATTTTTACCTCTAGACAATGCTTATGACAAAGACATGCGTGAAAAATTATTGCAATTGGCTGAAAAAGAAAATATAACGCTTCATCAAGGAACGTATATAGCAGTTTTAGGTCCTAATTATGAAACAGCTGCGGAGATACGAGCATTTCGTATGATGGGCGCTCATGCTGTAGGTATGTCCACTGTTCCAGAAGTACTGGTCGCTAATCACTGCGGAATGAAAGTAGCCGTTATTGCAACCATTACCAACTTTGCCACAGGCCTCTCCACCACAAGCCATAACCACGATGCAGTCGTGCATACCGCGTCGGTCGCTGCTGAAAAATTAAATCGATTAATAAAACAATTTGTCATGAGTTTAGCGTGAGCTTAAATGAACAATTAGAAAGAGCACTGAGTGAGATTAATGCATTAGATGCATGCAATACGTTCAGTGCTAAAGACATCATATCCGTTATTGATCTCACTCTTCTAAACTCAGAAGCCACACCCAATGATATTAATGCGCTGGTTTCAAAGGCAAATCAAGAGCAAGTTGCAGCAGTTTGCCTTTTACCTGTGCACCTAAAAAGTATATCCCTAACGGGCCAAGTCAAATTAGCCACTGTTCTTAATTTTCCGAAAGGCAATGAGCCCTTGAAAGATCTACTAAAGCAACTCGAGCATATCTGCTCATATTACCCAATAGATGAAATCGATTATGTCTTTCCTTATCAAAGATACCTTATGGGCCAGGAAGATGAAGCCCTCATGCATTGCCAAGAAATATATACATGCTGTAAAAAAAACAATCTTTTATTTAAAGTGATATTAGAAACAAGCGCGCTTCCCTCTACTGATGCCGTATATACTCTCAGTCGTGCCATACTTAAGCAGGGTTGTGATTTTATAAAAACATCCACTGGTAAACTACTTTCTGGCGCAACACTTCCTGCCGCTTTTGCCATGCTTTTAGCTATAATAGACAGCGAAAGCCCTGCGGGAATAAAAGTTTCGGGAGGCATAAAAACAGTGAAAAATGCTCTGAGTTACATGCAATTAACCCGATATATGCTCAAAAACAACCCCAATAAAACCAAATTTCGAATTGGAGCAAGCCAATTGTTAAACGAGCTCGCGCCATAGCCTTTTTCTGTAACAACGCCTAGCAATCATTTTTCTAGACAACACATCCGTAAAAAAATACTTTATGCAATGATCTTTTAAAAGCAAATTTTCTTTAGTATGCTGTCCTTTTCAGTTTAAGGATGAGCTGTATGCCTAACATTTTTCGTTTTTTAATGTTGTTTATCTGTAGTTTTCCACTTTTTGCTAAAATCCCCAATAAATTGTGCATCAATGCTCAAGGTGAGCAGTACACTGCGGGCGATGGCAGCAAAACAAACCCCTTCATGATCTGCAATTTTAAACAATTCAAGCATTTTGCTGAAGATGCTAAACGTTCAACCCTTTTTTTCAAGTTAGGTGTTGATATTAACTTTAAAAATCGAATATTCCCTCTTGTTGGCACATACAACGAACCATTTAAAGGCGGTTTTGATGGAAGTGGGTATACCTTTTCTTCTATTATGTTACCCTTGAAGACTGATGGCTACATTGCCCCCTTTCCACATGTACAAAATGGCGAAATAGAAAATTTATCTATTAATGGAATAACCCTTGCCGAATTCAGTGCTCATCATGTTGGAGGCTTGGTCGCTCTTGCTGAACATTCACATATTGTGAATGTTCATGTAAATGGGCTAAATATAAAAGCATCTGATTCTTCTGGGGGGGTGGTTGGCGAGCTTATAGATAGCTTAGTCTATAACTCATCCAGTAAAGGAACCTTGATGCAACAATTTGGTACCAAATCTATTGGTGGATTGATAGGTGTAGCAACAAGAGCCGATATTTTTTCTTGTACTAGCCACGTAAATTTGGTAAATAAAGAAACCTCGAGTACTGGTGATGTATCAAAAATTGGTGGCTTGATTGGCTTTGCTGCTGATAGCCGTATTCGTGAAGTTTATTCCGATGGCAATATTGATTACTCTACGGTGCTTACAGTCCCTGAGCAAGTCAAAAGTGTCGGCGGGCTAATTGGTTATATCTCAAACTCATACCTTTCAAGTGCTTATTATGCAGGAAATATATCAGTGGACAACACTCCTAGTGATAAAGGTGGAGCTGTAGGCACTTCACTAACCAGTAAGCCATCTTATTCGCACGCTGTTTTTTGGGATAAGAAAGTGTCTGGGATTAAAAAAAGCGCCATTGGAAAAGGGGTTAGCACAAAGCAATTAAAAACCAAAGCATTCTGGCTGGATAATGGGTTTGATACACGCTTTTGGTTCTTGCAAAAAAACAATTACCCAAAATTATTTGTGGCAGATGTTTAATCCCTCTGCTTAATAATTATGGGCATACACTAATATCAAAAAAATGAAGAAATGAACAGGCATCAGGGAAAACGCGTCTAAACACCCCTTCTAAAACCAAAACACCTACATTCCGCGCTTTATGCGCGGAATCCAGTACGATCTTAACGTGAAATTGTATAGATACCGTACCTAATACTAGATACGTAGACGATTATGAGGTTATTTGTGCTTAAAAATGTGTGGCACATTGGTATGATTATATAACACCAACCAAAAAAAACTCACTCTATGGTCTTAAATGATTTATCAGAATCCTCTCTAATTCACGATTTAAAGTGTCTTCCTTAATGGGCGCAAGACGTCCTGCTTTTATATGCTGTTGAACTGCAAAAAGCCCAATCTTGAGTAATGTTGGGGGTTTTCGACACCCAGGTTTTGCAAAATTGGCTGCTTTTATAGGATCTCTTTTCTTAAGCCATTGTTCTCCCTCAGTACTGATACGATTGTTACTCATATTCAAATTAACTAGGGTTACACATTCTGACAAAGCTACAGCTCCTTCATCACCGATACCATTTAAACTAACATCAAGCACTCTAAGTACTTTATTCCCCGCTAAGGCTTTAGCGCCTTCAGGACCGATTTGATTATCACTAACATCAAGTAGTGTAAGTGTTTTATTGAGCGCCAGCACTTTAGCCCCTTCAGGACCAATTTTATTATGATGAAGCACAAGCGTTCTAAGAGCTGTGTTTTCAGCCAAGCATGTGTAAGCCTCAACACTGATTAGACTATTTGAGAGATCCAGTTCTGTAAGGGTAAAATTAAGAGCCAGGACTCTAGCGCTTTCATCACCGATTTGTTTACCACGAATATGTAATGTCTTGAGCGTTACATTACCAGCCAGGGCTTTAGCCCCCTCTACTCTGATTCCATTAAAACTAAGATCAAGTATTGAAAGCGTTGTATTAAGAGCTAAAGCTTTAGCTCCTTGATCACCGATTTTATTTGAAACAATACGTAGTGTTGAGAGAGTTGTATTAAGAGCCAGGGCGGCTGCTCCCTGATCACTAATGTTATTACCACCACTATGATCGTCACCAATATGTAATGTTGTGAGCGTCTTATTTTCAGCCAGAGCCTTTGCTCCCTCAACACCAATTCGACTACCAACAATACGTAGTGTTGTGAGCGTTGTATTGTTAGCTAGGAGCTTTACTCCCGCGTCATCAATAAAATTATAACATAAATCAAGTGATGTAATTTCTGGATGTTTACGTAAGTAGTGAGACAGCGCATAAACATCATCATAACTAAGGGCCTCTAAAAGCACCAACTCATTATCTTTAGTGCCTTTTCTAATCCAATCAATTAAACCCATACACTAACTCCAAAAACGAAAATAATATATGCAATAGAGCTTTTAAATAAACTAACGAATTCATTAAATTTCTTATTTTTTGGCAGGGATGTCTATAAAATTCAAACAAATCAAAGACAAATCCCATGATGGAATTTGTAAACTAAGAGGAATTAAACATACAATGTTTGATGTGATGACAAGCATCTGGAGTGAGGCAAATGCTCTATTAAAATCACATGGAGATAAACCGAATAAATAAGCCTCTTTTTTATAACCTAATCTATCAAAGCCCGCCTAACAAAGCACACCATATTAATACACCATAACCCACGTTTGATGAAAAAGCTCTTAGGTAACTACTAGGGTTATTTTGACGAATAAGCCTTTGCTGATATATCAACACTAACAAAGCAAGCGACCAAAACGTATAAAACCAAGCAGAACAACCAAGCAGAATGGCTAAAAAAAACCACATCATATGAAAGACTATTTCGAGGAGTAAAAGAATCAATCGATCATGATGTTTAAAGAAAATGGCAGTGGATTTTACACCAATCCGCAAATCATCCTCTCTATCAGCCATTGCATACATCGTGTCATACGACACAATCCAAGCAAAATTAAGTATAAATAACAAAACCATGTCAAATCGAAAGCCAATGCCAGACGCTGCATAAGCCATTGGAATACCCATGGAAAATGCTAACCCCAAAACAAACTGTGGAGCCTCGAAAAATCGCTTACAAAAGGGGTAAAGAATCGTTATAAAAAGAGCCACCAAGGCGTAGTAAAAACATATTTTTGGAAGTTGTATCACCACATACAACGCACCAAAGAGCAACATACCTAAAAGCACCAGTGCCTCTAACAAACCGACCTCGCCTGTGGTCAATGGGCGCAAATGTGTTCTTTTAACATGCTTATCAATGTGCCTATCTGCCATATCATTTGCAATGCAACCTGCCGCTCGCATTAAAACAGTGCCCGCCAAAAAATAACCCAACAGGGCAAACGGTGGCATTCCTTGATTAGCAATCCATAATGCCCACGCAGTAGGTAACCACAACAATAAGGTGCCTGACACTTTATTAAAACGCATCAGACGAAAGTATGCTCCGCCCTTCAATTTAGGTACCTATTCAAACCCGGTAACAACATTTCAATGAGAAAAAAAGGATAGCTTTCAGCAATCATGAAGATTGAAAACCGTATCCACAATTTTTTTTCATGAACATACATTAAAGGATTCAACCAATAGTATTCAAGAGAATGCTCATTTATGGGGTAGTGTACAAAGTACAGCCGCTTTATGTCTGAGGAGTTGAAAATAAGCTCCCCCAAAGACTCCTGCTCTAAACGATGGAATAATTGCTGATGTGCCTTGCATGTGGTGTGAGGAATAATAGTACGGGCATACCAACAAGGCTGATGTGAAGCCCACATCAGAATTTCACGACGCAATACCGTCTCAGAATGCACATGCAACACCTGTTTTTCCCACAAATTGGGCGCAGAAAAGGCTTGGCCTAAAACCTGCAAACGCGCCTCACCTGCCCTTTTTTTAAGCTTTTCAGTCAATGAGGTTTGACATAAAACCCAAGGTAACAATGACGGAGGCAAAAGGCCATCAACAGGTAAAAATGCATCTGCACTTGGTAAAATTAACATAGTATTAGCATGTAATAAGTCATGAAAGCCATTAAAATCCAAACTATTTTACAGCAATTGAACATGAGTTTATATGAATTAAATTCACACTACCAAGACTGTCCCATTAAAATAGCACGTCGCTCCAAAAGTAGCGAAAAATCTCCTGTAGTAAGTACAAGACATCATACTATGTGGTTAATTAAATTTTAAATGACTGAATCGCTACATACTGCTGCTTATCAGCGGAATCTAGAGGAGCACTATGTTTCTCGGAAATGCCAAGACACATCTACATTTGGCTAACAAAAAAATGTGTCATTTAAAGTTTAATCAACTGTAATGTTTAATAAAAAAGCCGAAATCAGCCCTCCTGAGACACCCTCACGCGTCCCCATCGATTCACAATTAAAGATATTTTTTGATGAACAGAAGACCTGATTTCAAAGCGACCATTTATAGTGTTTTTTCCCAACTTACTTGAAAATAGTAAATATTTTTCTGAATTAAAACCATGCCACGCCATGACAATACCTTTTGACGTCCAACGCCATTCATGAAGAAGCTTTACACCTGGGGTATAACGATGCGTACCATCATCAACAAAAAGCACCATTCCTTCAGACCATGAGGAGCCATTAGAGCTTTGCGTAAGAATTAAAGACTCCCCCCTCAACAGAGCTTCTGTTCTGGCATAGCGGATTGCTCCACTAACCTCATCGGCTAGCACTTGTACCCGATTTTTATTCTCAAACGATGCCGTAAATGAAAATGCGTACAGTAAAACAACACCTAACAAAGCTAAACTAATAAGAAGTTCTATCAATGTAAAACCCAGCATTTGCCGTCTAACCCCACGGAAAGAGAAGCACTTAAGCACTTGGGGGTTAGAATTACTTAGTGATCTAAACATTGCTTAACATACAATAAATCGCTGTAAGCCTGTTTTTTATCATGTGGATTTTGCAATAAATGAGCAGGATCAAAACTAATAATGGCAGGTATGCCATTAATATCATGCAGCTTAGAGCGCATATCGTGAATTGGCAAACGTGCGTTAAGAAGAAACTGCCCAGCAATATGGCCTAAGCCTAAAATCAACTTAGGTGCTACTAGTTTGATTTGCTGAGAAAGATAATCACAACATTGAGAAATAATATCTTCACTTGGTGTGGCATTACCTGGATGCCTGCATTTTAATACCTTGGTAATATAGACATTCTCATTGGACAAACCAATGCTACTTAACATTTTATTTAAAAAGCGTCCCGATACCCCCACAAAAGGCACCCCTTGTTGATCCTCTTCAAATCCAGGCGCCGCGCCTACAATCATTAATGAAGCATTAGGGTTTCCACGAGAAAAAACGGTGTTGGTACGACTCGCTTGCAAAGGGCAGCGCATACAGGCGGACACCTTAAGCGCAAGCAGCTCTAGCTCTTTTTGAAGGTCTGGTGCAACTCGTTGCAACCAGACATCAATGCCCATTTGCGTTAAATAATACTGTCGTAACTCTTGAGGCATGCTGTTATATCTCAATGGCATTAAGGCATGCTAGATGCAGCAGCCGCATTCATTATCTGCAAAAAATTTCGAACAACGTGCTGCGGATCAGATGCTTTGGTTATAGGTCTACCCACCACTAAATAATCACTTCCGGCTTTTAACGCAGCCGCTGGTGTGCTTACTCGCACTTGATCATCAAAGTTATCCATAGAAAACCGAATACCTGGCGTCACGGTGAGAAAAGCCCCCCCACAAGCGGCTTTAATAGCTGGTACTTCCAATACAGAACAGACGACCCCATCCAAAGATGCTTTTTGTGCTAAGAGCGCTAACTCACACACCTGGCTTTCTACTGACACATTAGATGCGAACACGTCAGCACCCATGCTTGTTAATACAGTTACAGCAACAAGAAGAGGACGATGAGCACCATAGGGTTTTAATGCATCTCGCGCTGCCTGCATCATGGTTAAACCGCCTGATGCATGAACATTAATCATCCAGACCCCAAGCTCCGCTGCCGCGGCACAGGCATGAGCTACCGTATTGGGAATATCTAAAAACTTTAAGTCGAGAAAAACGTTAAATTGCTTCTCAACCAAGGCCCGAACAAATTGAGGGCCAAATAACGTGAACATTTCACTGCCAACTTTCAGTGCACAAAGAGAGGGGTCCAATTGATTAACCAATGCCATGGCTGTTAATTGGTTATCGAAATCAAGCGCTATTATTAATTTTGCAGCCATTTAACATCTCCTATCTCAATTCCTAATCACCTTCTAAACCGTGAATAGGTTTCATTTTGCTCCACTGCTTGCAGCTTGGGCAATGCCAATGGAGCAGTTTCCCCCCAAATCCACATTGGCTACAACGGTAGATAGGTTTATTCTCTAAAAATTTACTGGTAATGTCATGAAGCATTTGTAATTTATCACGTACTTTTCCACTCGCAGACTCTAAATGCCAATAAATAAGTCGATTTAACCCACGTATAGATGGATGCCGACTAAGTTGTCCAGAAACAAAATCAATGGCTAAATCAACACTTTTTTCTTGGCGTAAATATTCCCCTACCACGAAAATCACCGATGCACGAGGATAATCTGCAAGGGTTTGCTCAAGATAATCCACACACTCGTCCATCGCTTCTAGTTCGCGATGACAATGCACCAAAGGTTCAATAATTTCCGTTAAGAACTCAGGGTCTTGCTCTGGAACATTTTTTAATGCACGTATAGCTTGTTTATATCGACCATTTTTTATTTCAAAATCAGCGAGCATTAAGCTTGCGCGCACCGATAATTTATCAATAGCTAACGCCTGCTTTATGGCCGTATGAGCTTTATCATAAGCATTCGTCTTTAATGCATGGTGCGCTATTTCACAGTAATAATGAGCCGCTTGCGAATGCAGACTATTGCCGGTAGAAACCTCAAGCTTTTTAATGATCTCTAAGGCTTTTTCCCATGCTTTTTCTTGTTGATAGATAGCCAATAAACCGTGCAAACTGCTCACCTCGCGGCTTCCACCTAACGCAACCACTTCAGTAAAAATACGCTCAGCCCTATCAAAAACGCCTGCGCTCATATAATCTTGACCCAATGCCATTAATGCCTCTTTACGCTGCAACAAGCTTAACTGGGGTCTTGCAATAAGATTTTGATGTATTCGAATCGCTCTATCCACTTCACCCCTTCGGCGAAATAAACTTCCTAAAGCCAAGTGGGTTTCCACCGTATCGCTATCTACTTCTAAAAGCCTAATAAAAACGTCTACAGCTTTATCGGGTTGTTCATTTAATAAGTAATTTAAGCCGACCACGTATTCACGAGAAAAATGATGAGCAGTCTGTTTTTCTTTAATAGAGTAATTGCGATGAGCAACCCACCATCCTGAGCAAGCTGCAGCAGGAAGTAATAATGGCCACAAATGAATCATCCGAAATCTCCCAGAAAAACAATGACAGTCATCACAATCAACGTATTAATGCTAATCTTTCAGTGGTATAGAACGTAAATTTTTAATTTCTTTTTCAGTCAATTTTAATTGATTTTTAATACTACGACACTCTGATTTAAGGCGCCAATATCGGCACAAAAACAAAAAGAGCCCAACCATAACACCAACACCCAGCATAGCAGTCATAAGGACTGATATGGGCATTTTGAGCACTGTAAAATAAAAATTAACCTCAACAGGTGACGCATTCAATGCAGCAAAACTTACACCAAATATAATCAGTAAAAGATAAAAAAATAAAATAACGATGCGCATTCAACATGTCCTTATTTTAAATATAAAAAAAGCGTAGATAACTACGCTTTTTTTATAGGTGAAAGAGAAATTATTCGCTCTCTTTGTTGCCCATTTTTTCTTTCAATAAATCCCCTAGCGTAGTAGCCACTTCACCGCTACGAGAGTATTTTTTGATGGCTTCAGCTTGATCTTGTGCATCTTTAGCTTTTACAGATAAAGAGATAGTACGATTTTTACGGTCGATGTTAATGATTTTAGCTTCAATTTCATCGCCTTCTTTTACTAACGTTGTCGCATCATCCACTTTATCATCTGACAAATCGCTAGCACGAATAGTACCAATTACATCGTCAGCCAATTCAACAGTCACGCTTTTTGCATCAACCGCTGTGATTTTACCTTTTACAATAGCACCTTTCGTGAACTCTTCAGAGAAACTAGAGAAATTATCGCCCTCTAATTGCTTTAAGCCTAAAGAAATACGTTCGCGTTCAGCATCAATGGCGAGAATAACAGCTTCAAGCTCTTGGCCTTTCTTGAATTGTTTAACGGCTTCTTCGCCAGCAACACTCCAAGAGATATCAGATAAATGAACCAAGCCATCAATCTCACCATCCAAGCCAATGAAAATACCAAAGTCAGTAATAGAACGAATTTTACCGCTAACTTTTTGTCCTTTGCTATGACTTTGTGAGAAATTCTGCCATGGATTACCAACACATTGTTTCATGCCTAAGGATATACGACGACGCTCTTCATCAATTTCAAGCACCATAACGCCTACAACATCTCCCATAGACACAACTTTACTTGGGTGTACGTTTTTATTGGTCCAATCCATTTCAGACATGTGAACCAAACCTTCAACGCCTTCTTCGATTTCAACAAAGCAACCGTAATCAGTGATGTTTGTGACTTTGCCTTCCAATCGTCGACCTATAGGATAACGCTCAACCAAGTCAACCCAAGGATCATTGCCCAATTGTTTCATTCCTAGAGACACACGATTACGCTCACTGTCAAAGCTTAATACTTTAACACGAACATCTTGACCTACAGTCAATAACTCACTTGGGTGTTTAACACGCTTCCAAGATATGTCAGTGATGTGCAATAGACCATCGATACCGCCTAAGTCAATAAATGCACCATAGTCTGTCAAGTTTTTAACAATACCGTTGAGTTCTTGTCCGTCATGTAAAGAATCAAGCAAGGCCTGTCTGTCAGCGCTACTTTCTTCTTCAACAACTGCACGGCGTGAAACAACAATATTGTTACGCTTAAGATCCATTTTAATAACTTTAAACTCAAGCTCTTTACCTTCTAGATAAGAGGGATCACGAACAGGTCGAACATCAACCAGTGAACCCGGTAGGAAGGCACGAATAGTACCAATTTCAACCGTAAAGCCACCTTTAACTTTACCAGAAATCAATCCTGTTACTGTCTCGTTATTTTCATGTGATTTAGACAGTCGACGCCAAGCTTCTTGACGTTTTGCTTTTTCTCTTGATAAGAGTGTTTCGCCGTGGCCGTCTTCGACGGAATCCAACGCGACTTCAACGGTGTCGCCAATATTGATTTCCAACTCACCATTTTTATCATGGAACTCTTCTATTGCAACAATACCTTCGGATTTTAATCCGGCATTTAGCGTCACGTAATCATCATCAATACCAATTACTTTAGCATTGATAATGGCACCTGGATAAAATTGCGCACCAGCAATACTCTTCTCGAATAACTCTTTAAAACTTTCAGACATGTTAGTAAACTCTATTAGTAAAAAAATGGAAGCATATGCATTGGCACACCTTCCCCCCTCTGAACAGCACTATCAATGACCTGGCCTTAAGTTAACGACCGCTCACCCACCAATTGCAAAACATTTTTAAATACTTGATCAATTGTTAGGCCTGTTGTATCAATCCACACTGCGTCACATGCAGGCTTCAATGGTGAATGCGCACGATCACTGTCTCTTGCATCACGTTTAACCAATTCATCAACAACCTGCGCGAGGCTAGCATCATTTCCACTTTCTTTCAACTGTAAATAACGCCGATTCGCCCTTTCCTCAGTATTGGCATACAAATAAACCTTCAATAATGCATCAGGAAAGACAACCGTGCCCATATCACGACCATCTGTCACCAAGCCGGGATGCTCTGCAAAAGCACGTTGACGTTCAAGCAATGCCAGCCGAACCCCAGGAAGTGCTGCTATTTTTGATGCATTTTGCCCACATTTCTCCATACGAATGTTGGAACTGATATCAATGCCCTCAAGAAACACTACATTACGACCTGCGTCGTCAACACTAAATTTCAAGGGAAGAGCCCGCGCCAAAGCCTCAAGTTTTACAGCCTCATCTAAAGCCACGCCTTCTTTAATGGCAGCATAAGCAAGTACTCTATACAACGCCCCAGAGTCTAAAAAATGCCAACCTAAATGCGCTGCTAACATCTGACTAAGCGTGCCCTTGCCGGTTCCACTGGGACCATCAATGGTAATCACTGGCACTGTTTTTTCAACATTCATTATCGGTTTCCTGCAAGAAGAGATTTACTTTATTGGCCGTGCCCACAAACGTGGGAAAAGACGTGGCCACGTTTGCACAATTTAAAATGGTTACAGGGGAAGATGCCACACTGCCTGCAATGGAAAATGCCATTGCTATTCGATGATCGTGCTGGCTATCGACCACACCACCATGGAAAGCCCCGCCTTGAATAACAATGCCATCATCAAATGTTTTCACCTGAATGCCTAACATTTCGAGACCATCCGCCATTGCAGCCAAACGATCGCTTTCTTTGCTTCGTAATTCTTCTGCGCCCCGCAACGAGGTTTGGCCTTTCGCACAACTGGCTGCAACAAAAAGAATAGGGAACTCATCAATAGCCAAAGGCACCATTTCTGATGGGATATCGATCCCTTTTAATACAGAATGCTTAACATGTATATCAGCAACAGGTTCCTCCCCAAAAAAACGAGGATTCATCAAGTCTATGCTTGCCCCCATGCGCTCTAAAATATGAAGAATACCAATACGTGTAGGGTTTACGCCCACGTTTCTAATCACTAATGACGAATCGGGCACTAGAGTTGCGGCCACAATAAAAAATGCCGCTGATGAAATATCACCAGGAACATCAATATTAGTCCCTTGGCACTCGCCATTGGCATTTACAGTAAGGGTATTGCCTAACTTGGATATGGGATAAGAAAAAGCCGCTAACATACGCTCAGTATGATCTCGTGTTACTTGAGGTTCTATTATACGGGTTTCGCCTTTGGCATATAAACCCGCAAGCAATAAAGAAGACTTCACTTGTGCGCTGGCTATTGGCATTTCATACGTGATGCCCTGCAAAACCTGGCCACCTTGAACATGCAAAGGAGGCTTATCATTCATTGCCTCTACGTTGGCACCCATTTGCTGCAATGGACGACAAACGCGTGCCATTGGCCGCTTAGAAAGGCTGTCGTCGCCAGTCAATTCGCTATCAAACGACTGAGCTGACAAAAGTCCTACCAAAAGGCGCATGGTTGTGCCAGAATTTCCACAATAAATTGAAGATGTTGGGGGTTGTAGCCCTTGTTTACCCACACCATGAATCACTACCTGTTGAGATGCAGGCCTTTCAATTACAACCCCCATCGCTTTAAAGGCATTTAACGTCTGAAGACAATCCTCTCCCTCCAAAAAACCGCTAACAGTGGTTATACCTTTTGCTATAGCGCCAAACATAATAGCCCGATGTGAAATGGACTTATCACCAGGAACAGTAATATCACCCTGTAAAGAAGTTGCAGGATAGCTTATAAAATGAGGTGAGCTCATCGGTGTTTCTCACAAAATGTTTGCATAAAAGTTACAAGCGCCTGAACGCCTGCCAAGGGCATCGCATTGTACAAGCTCGCTCGTAAGCCACCCACGGTGCGATGCCCTTGTAACGCGTATAAACCATGATGCTTTGCTTCTGCTATAAACGCTTGCTCGAGCGTTTTATTTACAATAGAAAAACACACATTCACAATAGAGCGCGATTTGTCTTGCACAGCACAGTGATAAAAATCGGACGTATCAATGTATTGATACAATAAAGCGGCTTTTTGACAGTTGATTTCATAAAGCGCCTGAACGCCACCTTGCGCTTTAATCCACTTCAACATCAAACCCGCTAAATAACAATTAAAGGTAGGGGGAGTTGCATATAAAGAGTGATGTGTGACGTGCGTTCGGTAATCCATGAGTGTGGGCAAAATCTCGCTCTTGGCACCTGCTTGTTCTAATACATCTTGTCGAATAATCACAATGGTTAGTCCGGCAATGGAAACATTTTTTTGAGCGCCGGCAAAAATAAGCCCAAAATCCGAGACATTAATAGGCTCACTTAGAAAACAAGACGTCATATCAGCAACCAAAGGCAGATGACCTATTTTGAGCGTGCTAGGATAACGAACACCGTTGACTGTCTCATTAGGAACATAATAGACATACCCTGTATTTTCTCGAACATGCTCAGTCAAGAGCTCTGGCGTGGTTAAAAAACCTTGGCTTTTTGTACTACCCAGGCAATAGGCGCGTTTTATTTTACAGGCCTCTTCAAACGCCATGTCAGACCAAATGCCTGAGATAAGATACCCCGCTTCTTGGGTATTATTCAGTAAATTCATGGGCACCATGGAAAATTGCGCTCGTGACGCGCCATTTAAAAACAAGACGTGATAATTATCAGGTATTGAAATAAGCGCTCGTAAGTCTCTTTCGAGCTCCTCCATTAAACGAATAAAAGGTTCGGTACGGTGACCAATTTCCATCACCGACATACCAGAACCCTGCCAGTTTAAAAGCTCACGTTGCGCCTCAAGTAAGACAGGCTCTGGCAGCATAGCAGGGCCTGCGCCAAAATTATACGCTCTCATCGTCATGGGGTGATGCATCGTCAACATCAGTTAGCTCTGTTCCGTCATTCTGAATCTCTTCTATACGTTGCATCCCTACTACATGCTCTCCTGCTGTAACGTTAATCAAACGCACGCCTTGCGTATTACGACCGATGATAGAAAGCTCCTCTACTTTAAACCGTACCAAAGTACCTTGATCGGTAATCAGCATCGCTTCATCGCCATCTGTAACTTGTAAGGCACGAACCACTTTACCATTACGCTCACTCACTTGAATGGAAATTACACCCTGACCACCCCGTCCTGTTACACGATATTCGTCCACATCTGTACGTTTACCATAACCAAACTCTGTGGCTGTCAAAATAGTGCCTCCTGGATGAGCCACAACCAACGAAATCACCGACTGATCCTTTCCAAGGCGTATCCCACGCACACCACGGGCCGTTCGACCTGTTGGTCTGACCAGCTGCTCACCAAATCGAATCACTTTGCCCGCGTCTGAAAACAACATAATATCTTTGCTACCATCAGTGATATCAACACCAACCAAACGGTCGTCTTCATCTAAATCAACCGCAATAATGCCGTTAGAGCGTGGTCGGCCAAAAGCTTCTAGAGGAACCTTTTTGACAGTACCTCGTTTTGTCACCATGAAGACAAAAAAACCTTCCTGATAGTCACGCACAGGCAACATGGCATTGATAGCCTCATTTTCAGCCAATGGTAAAATGTTAATGATGGGCTTACCGCGAGAAATACGGCTAGCTAACGGTAGTTGATATGCTTTTAACCAATACAATTTTCCATGATTAGAGAAACACAGCAACGTGTCATGGGTACTTGCAATAATTAAACGCTCAACAAAATCTTCATCTTTCACATGCGTGGCTGATTTGCCTTTACCACCACGGCGCTGTGCCTGATAAGCTGAAATAGGTTGATATTTTACGTAACCTTGGTGAGACAGTGTAACAACCACATCTTCTTCGGTAATCAAATCTTCTATGGTTAAATCTTCTTGAGACGCCGTGATTTCTGTACGTCGCACATCACCAAACTGCGCTTTCATTTCCAATAGCTCGTCACGTATTACTTGCATCAAACGCTCAGGCGAACCAAGAATATCCAGCAGTTCTTTAATAAAATCTAATAACTGCTCAAACTCACTTAAAATCTTATCTTGCTCCAATCCAGTTAATCGATGGAGACGTAACTCAAGAATAGCCTGCGCTTGTTGAGTGGATAAACGGTAACCCTCGTCTGACAATCCTTGGTTTGGTAATAAATCATCTGGACGAGAGGCACCATTTCCCGCTTTATTCAGCATTCCAAGTACTAACCCTGGCTGCCAAACCCTCGATAACAATCCCTCTTTAGCATCCTGTGGTGTAGGGGATTTTTTTATTAAAGCAATCATTTCATCGATATTTGCTAAGGCTATGCCTAAGCCTTCCAACAAATGCGCCCGATTACGTGCTTTTTTCAACTCAAAAACACAACGGCGCGTAACCACTTCACGGCGGTGTTTAATAAAATACTCTAAAATTTGTTTGAGATTTAATGTTCTTGGTTGACCATCCACCAAGGCAACCATATTAATACCAAATACGTTTTGCATTTGTGTGTGCGCATATAAATTATTGAGCATCACCTCAGCAACCTCACCGCGCTTAAGCTCAATGACCACCCGCATGCCCTGCTTATCAGACTCATCACGAAGGCCTGAAATGCCCTCTAAACGTTTTTCACGCACCAACTCCGCTATACGCTCAACCAGGCGCGCTTTATTCACTTGATAAGGAAGCTCATGAATAATAATTGCTTGTCGACCGGTATGCTCGTCTGTTTCAATGTCTGTTCTTGCACGAATAGAAATACGCCCACGCCCAGTACGATAAGCTTCAATAATACCAGCTCGCCCATTGATAATAGCCGCTGTAGGGAAATCAGGACCCGGTACAATGGTCATTAAATCATCAACATTAAGTTCCGGATTAGCCACCAATGCAATGCATGCATCAATAATTTCCGTTAAATTATGAGGGGGAATATTAGTTGCCATTCCCACAGCAATACCCGAAGATCCGTTCACCAATAAATTAGGAATTCTAGATGGCATAACCACTGGAGCAAACTCTGTTTCATCGTAGTTTGGGCTAAAATCCACCGTTTCTTTTTCAAGGTCAGCAAGCAAGGCATGGGCTAATTTGGACATTCTCACTTCAGTATAACGCATGGCGGCAGGAGCATCACCATCTACCGACCCAAAGTTACCTTGCCCATCAACCAACATGTAGCGCATGGAAAAATGTTGGGCCATTCGAACGATAGTATCGTAAACAGCCGTGTCACCATGAGGGTGGTATTTACCAATCACATCCCCCACCACACGAGCAGATTTTTTATAAGGCTTGTTCCAATCATTGCCTAACTCACTCATGGCAAATAAAACTCGCCGGTGAACAGGCTTTAAACCGTCCCGTACATCAGGCAATGCACGCCCTACAATAACGCTCATCGCGTAATCAAGATAAGACTGTTTTAATTCGTCTTCAATATTGACTGGTGTGACTTCTTTGGCTGAGTAAACCATGATGAGGACGTATCCTTGTGCAATGATTGAAATGCCAAATAGAATACCACACTGATAGGTTTAAATGAATCTTAGCAAAAACCCTTCAAATGCAATCAGTGTGCTACAATAGCTGGCCAGAAAATTAACAATAAAAACAAGCTGATATAAAAAACAGGAACGCTTAATCATGCTGACCCACGATGACATTAAAAATAAAAGCCAACTTGAATTAATAAAACAATTGATAGACGATTTAAAAGCGGAAAAAACTGAGCAAACTTACATTTTAGAAGCACTTATAAAATCTAGCTTGTTAGGCAAAGATAAAATAAAAACAAAAGAAATTATTCAAGATTTCATCCAAAATTTTTCAAATAATACTAACCAAAATAGCCACCATGCCATATACATAAGTCAAAAAATTTTTCAACTTCATGATGACTATCAGGTAGATTTTAATGCATCTCTTGCGCTATATGACCAAGGGATAACCCTTGGTCATACCAGTGCGATGAACGCAAGAGCGCGCATGCATTTGCTCGGACATGGTGGTGAAATAAATCCACTCGCTGCTGCGGAACTTTTTCAAAAAGCGATAAAACTGGAAGACGCAAATGCCATGTATAATCTCGCTCTCATGCATCAAAATGGTCAAGCGGGTCCTGTGGATTTTATTACCGCCATGGACCTGTATAAACAAGCGAGAAACCGTGGACATGCCCAAGCCATGAACAATCTGGCAACCATGTATGAAAAAGGACAAGGAGCCAAGGTAAATCTAACTGCCGCCGTTGGTCTTTACGATCAAGCAATAAGGTTAGGTAACGCGGAAGCCATGTTTAATCGTGCGCAAATACATGAATATCACCAAAACGGTAAAGTAAATTTAGCGTCGGCCATTGAGCTTTATGAGCAAGCGATAAAACTAGGGCTCCCCAGTGCCATGTTTAATCGCGCGATCATGCATGCAAAAGGTCGTGGTGGTAAAGTAAACCGTATTCAAGCAATAGCTCTGCTTGACCAGGCAATAACCCTTGGTCATGTAAAAGCAATGCATATGCGTGCACTTATACATCAACAAAGCCAACCAGGTAAACTGAATTTACATGCAATTGGGCTTTATAGAAAAGCAATCAAACTTGGTAATGTGGATTCGATGTGTAACCTCGCAAATATGTACATCAAAGGTAACGGAGGTCAGAAAGATGTATTAGTTGCCATTGCACTTTATGAAAAAGCAATAGAATTTGGTAGCGTCGTTGCTATGTATAATCGCGCAGCCATGTATCAAAATGGCCAAGGCGGCCCAGTGGACATTTCTGCAGCCATTACCCTTTATGAAAAAGCAATAGAGCTCGGCAATGCCAATGCTATGTTCAATCGCGCATACTTGCATGAAATGGGTCATGGTGGTGAGGTGGACATTCAGAAAGCCGTAGCACTTTATGACCAAGCAATAAAACGTGGACATGCAAGGGCGATGTATAATCGAGCTGTCTTGCTTGAAAATGATCAGGCAGACGAGAAGAATTTACTTGCAGCGATCAGTCTTTATGAAAAAGCCATACAGCTTGGTCATCGCCAATCTATGTTTCATCGCGCGAGGATGCATCAAAAAGGTCAAGGTGGTGAAGTAGACTTTTACAAAGCCGCGGCACTTTATGACCAAGCAATAGAACGTGGACATGTGGGCGCTATGCATGAACGTGCCCGCATGCACAAATATGGCCAAGCAGGTCCAGTTGATTTTTCTGCAGCCATCAGCCTTCATGAGCAAGCCATAATCTGTGGTAATACAGATTCCATGAACAGTCGCGCCTTCATGCACCAAAATGGCCAAGGCGGCCCAGTGGACATTTCTGCGGCCATTACCCTTTATGAAAAGGCAATAGAACTCGGCAATACCAATGCTATGTTCAATCGCGCATACTTGCATGAAATGGGTCATGGTGGTGAAGTAAACTATCTTCAAGCGATAGCACTCTATGACAAATTGATAAACATTGATCATGACGAAGCAATGTTTAGACGCGCACGCATGTATCAAAAGGGTGAAGGCGGTGAAGTAGACCTTCCCGCAGCCATTAGACTTTATAATAAAGCTATAATGCTTAATAACGCCGATGCCATGTATCATCGCGCCGTCATGCACCAAAATGGCCAAGGCGGCCCAGTGGACATTCCTGCGGCCATTAGACTTTATAATGAAGCTATAATGCTTGATAACGCCGATGCCATGTATCATCGCGCAGTCATGTATCAAAATGGCCAAGGCGGTGGAATAGACCTTCCTGCAGCCATTAAACTTTATAACCAACTGATACTCCTGGATGACGAAAAAGCTATGTTGCAGTGCGCAATAATATATGAGACAGCTCAAGCTGATGAGCCAGGTATAGAGGCGGCTATAAAACTTTATGAAAAAGCAAAAGCACTTGGCAATATCGATGCTATAACCCGTCTTGCACGTATTTATCAAACGGGTATATCAGGTAAAGTAGAGTTTACTCTGGCTATTAAACTTTATGAGCAGGCCATAGAGCAAGATAACGCCGATGCCATGTATCATCGTGCACTCATGCATCAAAAAGGCCAGGGTGGTCCTATCGATATGAAAAAAGCAGCTAGATTATATCGTCGCGCTGCAGAAAAACGACATGTTAAAGCCTATAATACCCTCAGAAATCAAAAAACAGGCATATTTAACTATCACTATGCAATGCGTGTACGGCATACTGTAAACGCTGTAAAAATAGTAACGGCTGATTGTGAATTATTAACCGAATTTATAGAATTTGATTGTAAATATATGCTTTGCATCGACTCCTATCGCCTAGAATATATCAATGATTTTATAAAACAATATTGCACTGCAAATAGCGATAAAATCTTACAAAGCAAACTGCATGAATTAGTTTTAATTGCGTTGAATGATTGTGTAACAGCGTTTAAGGGCAATATAAATAAACTAATGCAATTAAAAATCGACTGTCTATTCGCAATGGATATTGCTCATATCAATAACAATAACATTCCCACTATCATGTTAATACTCACCAACACATGGTACTACGTCACTAGCAACATGTTGACTGAAGATGCTGAGCGTTACACAAAAATGGTTTATCCAATTATATGTAACGCAATGTATAAATTAATGCTTTCAAGAGGACCCACAATAGAGGGGGCTGTTTTAAAAAACATTGCAATAATTATATTAAAAAACATGTATGGGAGCACATGTAGGACTAACATAAATGATGTTTCAATAGAACAAGTAATGATATTGATTGCACACCATAAATACCCTGTAAAAATCACCCTAGAAGACATGAATAAATTTCTAGGTGGATTAATTATAAATCAAACTGCAATGAATAGAGCCCCCTCCTTTTTTGGTAACCACAAGTTGAGGCACGCTTCATTAGAAGAGCCCCGCCAAACGTCAGAAGACGAAAAAACAACAGGTGCTTGCGCTTTATAAGTTAAAGCTGGAAACACATAAAAAGCGAGCGAGCATGAGGTAATAAGAAAATACATGCCTCAAATGTTTAAGCACATATGACTTCATGCTCTCTTATGCAAAATACTTTATGCGCATTATGTACGCGAGCGTTTATCCCCCTGCTACTAACTGGCATTATTAGTCATACGCTCTTAAAACAATCCCATTTCACATGTTGAAATTTCTAAATAAATTCCCTTTGCTCATCACCAAAATACCAAATAATTCATGCCACTGAAACACACTTACATCCCAAACTTGATCTGCAAAAAACCTTTATGATAAAATAAAGAACAACAAGAGCATAATAAAACAATAAAATCGACACTAAATCAATGAGATATTACACATGCTAACCACAAACGACATAGAAAAAAGAAGCCGAGTAGAATTAATACGGCTATTGGTGGATGATTTAAAAGAAAAAAACAACAAATAAATTCAGCTATTGTCACCGCTTGTTAAGTCAGCCATGCTAAGTGATGATAAAATAGAAATTGAACAAATCATCCAGGACCTGCTTCAATATTGTGAGAATGGCATTGCAGAAAATGACAGCTACGCCATGCTTATCAAAGGACGCTTACACCAATTAGGCATTGGGTGTCAGGTGAATTATAGTCAAGCCAGGGCATTTTATGAGCAGGCGATGGAGCTTGATGATTCAAATGCCATGGTGAGTTGCGCCTTCATGCACCAATATGGCCAAGGTGGAAAAATAGACTTAACCTTAGCCGCTCAACTTTATGATGAGGCCATAGAACTACATAGCAACAGCACTGCGATGAGATGTCGTGCCTATATGTATGAAAAGGACGAAAGCAATGAAAAAAATTTCAAATTAGCCATTCAACTTTATGAAAAAGCGATAAAACTTGAGAACCACCAAGCAATGGTTAATCTAGCCTTCATGTATCAAAAAGGCATCGGCGTAGAGATCGATTATGAAGCAGCCATAGAGCTTTATGAAAAAGCCATACTCCTTGGTAACGCTGAGGCCATGAATAACCGTGCAATCATGCATCAACATGGTCAAGGCAATCCTGTGAACTTTACTGCAGCAAGTTTGCTTTATGAGTTAGCAATAAAGCTTGGAAATACCAGCGCTATGATCAATCGCGCAACCATGCATGAAAATGGTCAAGGTAATGAGGTGAGCTTCGCAAACGCTATTCGGATTTATGAAGAAGCAATAGCGCTTGGTGACATTCATGCCATGGTGAATCGCGCAAATATGCATCTGAATGGTTTGGGTAGTGAGATAAATTTACGATTAGCTATTAAGCTTTATGAAAAAGCAATAGAGCTCGGCTGCAGTACAGCGATGGTGAATTGCGCACTTGCCATGCATCAGAATAGCCAAGGCAGTGAAACGAATATTCTAAAAGCTATTGAACTTTATGAAAGGGCAATAGCTCTTGGCAATACGCATGCCATGGTTAATCGCGCGATAATGCATGTGCATGGGATAGGTGGTAAAGTCGATGTTCCAGAAGCAATAAAGCTTTATAAGCTAGCAATAATGCTTGATAATCCGGTGGCCATGAATAATTGTGCCCATTTGTATTTAACAGGCCAAGAGAGTAAACAAGACCTTCCTGCCGCCATTGCACTGTATGAAAAAGCGATAGCGCTTGGTTATTCTGAAGCCATGCTTAATCGCGCATTCATGCATCAAAATGGCTGTGGAGGTCCGGTTGACTTTGAGGCGGCAATTCTACTTTTTGATCAAGCAATAAAATCAGGTAATAAAGAAGCTCTGGTTTATCGCGGCAATATGCATTTATATGGTCAGGGCGGTCCAATAAACATTGCTTCTGCAATCACGCTTTTTGAACAAGCAATTGAGCTAGAGGTTGCAAATGCAATGTATTACCGTGCAATGTTGTATCATGATGGCATAGGCAGTCCAGTAGACATTCCAGCAGCCATTCTACTTTATGATAAAGCAATTGCACTTGAGCACACGGATGCCATGTGTAATCGCGCCATCATGCACGCAGTGGGTATAGGTGGGGCAATCAATACAGACCTCGCCATAGCACTGTTTGAAAAAGCGATAACCCTTAATAATGTGGTTGCCATGTACAATCGTGCATGCATGCATCAACATGGAGTTGGCGGCCCCGTCGATAATACAAAGGCTGCAAGATTATTTCGTCGAGCGGCAGAAAAACAACATAATTTTGCATTTTTTTACTTAAACAACACACCCATAGACGTCTTTTGTTATCACAACGCAATGCTTCAAGATAATATTGCAAAAGCAGTGGAATTAGCCATTCAAAACAGCCAACTTATAGCTGAATTTATAGAGTACGATTGCCATAGAGCAAACCCCATTGCGAATAAGCTCAAATGTATTAAAACATTTATGAAAAAATATTGTGAAGCACATGGCGATAAAAACCCACTCAACAGCAAACTTTGTGAATTAATTTTAATTGCTCTCGATGATGAAAATAAAAACACAGATACGATAGATGACATCATGCAATTAAAACATGCGTGTCTATTTCAATTAAACATAGCGCATGTCAATGAAGAAAACCTTCTCTACTTAGTTCCGATGATTATCAACGCTTGGTACTACTTCACAAATGATGCATGGAGGGAAGATACTATCAATTTCACAACCCTAGCTGCAGAAATGCTAAGCCACATCTTCTGCCGGCTAATACCTTTAAAAGTAGAGAAACACTTAGACCCTTTCACACGAAACACCGCCCTCATTCTTGCGAAAAGCAAATGGGGAAGTGGCGCGGGTATAAGCATGGCTCACGATGTCTCAATTTCAGACGTATTGACATTGTTTGCTCTTCACAAGTGCACCGACAATAGCCAAACCATAGAAGAAGTAAATGCCTTCCTTAAAAAGGAAGGTTTGGTTCTTGAATCGACAGAACGCCTAAAAACACTATCAGCTTCATTGCACGTGAAAGATAGTTTTTTTGGTAGAAAAGATGTTGATACAACAACAAGCAGTGCTTTGACTTTATTGGGCAATAATCAAAATTAAACAATAAAGCTAAACAAAATCAACACGGCGCATGACAAAAAATTTGTCATGCGCCGTGGCTAATCAATACAACACAATAATAGTTACCCTTCAATAAGCTCGTCTTTTCTACATTAATGACTAAAGAATATAAAACATAAAATTGACTGTGAGGGCCCATTTTTATATAGTTCCGATCATTCGTTCAGACCACTGCTGTACGCCCCAACTATTAGGAGCCCCTCCATGACACAAAAGACTGCTCTCTTGAGCATACAAGGCCAAGAATCGCTGGAGTTACCTATCTACTCACCCACACTTGGTAAAGATGTGATGGACCTCAGTCGACTCGGAGAGGCTGGTATTTTCACTTACGATCCCGGATTCATGTTTACCGCTGCATGCGAATCAAAAATCACATACATTGACGGGGAAAAAGGTATTCTTCTCTACCGTGGATACCCTATTGAACAATTGGCTGAAAAAAAAGATTACCTAGATGTTTGCTATTTATTATTGAACGGTGAACTCCCAAATATCCAAGAAAAAACTCAATTTAATAGCTTAATTAACAATCACACAATGGTACACCAACAAATGTACCAATTTTTAAATGGGTTTCGTCGGGATGCTCACCCGATGGCTATCATGGTAGGCATTGTGGGGGCTCTTTCGGCGTTTTACCATGACTCCATGGATTTAAACAATCAAAAAGACCGCTACACCTCGGCTATTCGCCTTATTGCGAAGATCCCTACCTTGGCAGCCATGACCTACAAATACTCCACTGGATTGCCTTATATGTATCCGCAAAACAAAATGTCTTATGCGGAAAATTTTCTACACATGATGTATGGTGTTCCTTCCGAAGACATTATCCCCAATCCGGTGATTGTTAAAGCCATGGACACGATTTTCACGCTCCATGCCGATCACGAACAAAATGCTTCGACCTCTACAGTGCGTTTAGCCGGCTCTACAGGAGCCAATCCTTTTGCCTGTATTTCTGCAGGTATTGGCGCTCTATGGGGTCCTGCACATGGTGGTGCAAACGAAGCCTGCTTAAACATGCTAAAAGAAATTGGCGATATCAGTAAAATCAATCACTTCATCAAACGTGCAAAAGATAAAGATGATCCCTTCCGCTTGATGGGATTTGGACATCGTGTGTACAAAAGTTATGATCCTAGAGCCAAAGTAATGAGGGAAACCTGCCACAAAGTATTAAACGCTGTGGGCGCTCATAACGAACCCTTGTTTAAACTTGCGATGGAGCTTGAACGCATTGCATTAGAAGATGACTATTTCATTGAGAAAAAACTATATCCAAATGTCGATTTTTATTCAGGTATTACCTTGAGTGCCATTGGCATTCCTTCAAACATGTTCACGGTGATTTTTGCCCTAGCACGCACAGTGGGTTGGATGTCTCATTGGATGGAAATGACCGCTGGGAACTCAAAAATTGGACGCCCTCGCCAACTTTACACAGGCGAGAAGCACCGCGACGTTATCTAGCTGATAATATTCAGCCAGTGTGCATCACTGGCTGAATATTTTTAAGAACCTGCTTTCACCATCTGCAATGCGTGCTGCCATCCTAGGTAATCTGACGCCCGTCTTCCGGCGATACCCGTTTCAGGAAAAAATTGTTTTTCGTAAACCCAATGGTCTTTGAGTGATTCGAGAGAATTTATAACACCACAACCAATACCTGCAAGCATAGCCGCTCCCAACGCTGTGGTTTCTAGGCCTTTAGGGCGCTGAACCACAACCTCGCACAAAGACGCTATAAATTGTAAAAGCCATTGATTCGCGGCCATGCCACCATCAACTCGTAACAAAGAAAGAAGCATGCCACTGTCTTCACGCATACAAGTCAATACATCAAAAGTTTGATAAGCAACACTTTCAAGCGCTGCCCGGGCAAAATGCGCAGGATTGCTGGTACGAGACAGCCCAACAATGGCAGCACCGTGAGTAGATAACCAATGCGGTGCGCCCAAGCCTGTAAAGGATGGCACAAGATAAACCCCTTCATTACTCGTCAAGCTTTCTGCCAGCACTTCACTATCACTAGCCGACTCAAATAATTTAAGTTCATCACGCAACCATTTTATGATAGTACCCGCCTGGTATAAGCTCCCTTCTAGTCCATAATGGGTTTGTCCTTGAATGCGATAGGCAATGGTTGTTAATAATTGGTGCTTGGACATTACAGGCTTACTGCCTGTATTTAAAAACAAAAAGCCGCCTGTACCAAAAGTGGCTTTAAGCATGCCATCAGAAAGACAGCCTTGGCCAATCAATGCAGCCTGCTGATCACCAACAACACCCGTTATAGGAATTGCAGCACCACAAATATCTTCTGTCATTGCCCCAAAGTAGGCATCACTGGCCACGACCTTCGGCAATACCGTTTTGGGTACAGAAAACAATGCCAATAACTCATCATCCCACGACTCATTATGGATGTTAAATAAGAGGGTTCTAGACGCATTGGTGACGTCTGTTAAATGTGATTTACCACCTGTTAACCGCCAAAGCAAAAAACTATCGATTGTTCCAAACGCCAATCGGTTTTGTTGAACCAGCTCATTTGCATCTGGGACATGGTGTAATAACCAATGCAATTTACTGGCTGAAAAATATGGGTCTGGCAAAAGTCCTGTTTTATCATTGATCATTACACGGTGAGACGCTAATGAGGTACAAAACACCTCTGTTCGTCTATCTTGCCAAACAATGGCCGGTGCTAAACAACGATGCGTTTCTTTATCCCAAACCAATGTTGTTTCACGTTGATTTGTAATTCCACAAGCAATAATTTCAGACAACTTGACACGAGCCACCACCTCTCGAATGGCCAATAGTGTCTTCTGCCATATTTCTTCAGGATCATGCTCAACCCAACCCTGATGAGGGTAACATTGCGTTAGCGAAAACTGGCTCATGCAAATGAACTGCCCTGCTGTAGAATACAACATAGCGCGAGTGCTACTCGTTCCTTGATCAATTGCAAGAAGATAATGCATTGCTCGTTCTTTCCCGGTTATGATAAGACATATCCATTTGAAACTGCCTAAGTGACGGAAGTCAAGATAATCTATCCTCGGAGATAAAAACATGGAACACGTTTTTGATGTGGCAATCATTGGTGGAGGTATCAATGGTTGTGGCTGCGCTGCTGATGCCGCTTTACGTGGGCTCTCTGTCGTACTCATTGAGCAAGATGACTTAGCCTCAAAAACGTCCTCCCAAAGCAGTAAATTAATTCATGGGGGGCTACGCTACCTAGAACATTATGATTTTTCTTTAGTACGAAGTGCCTTAAGCGAACGGCAAACGCTACTAGAACTAGCCCCGCATTTAGTGCACCCGCTTCCGATTGTTTTACCTTATAAAAAAGAAATGCGCCCACTCTGGATGCTGCGCATCGGCCTTTTCATCTATGACCATTTAAGCCTCGCAAACACCTTACCTCACAGCAAAATTGTCCACCGAGAAAAATCAGCCGCCTACTTTGCTCCTCTTGATAATCACTTAAATAAAGGTTTTGTTTTCTACGATGGAGCTACCGATGATGCCCGACTAACCATTGCCAATGCATTACAAGCAAAAGAATATGGTGCGGGCATTTGGCCCCGCACAAAACTTATTGATGCAGAAGTGGTCGACGGTATATGGAAACTAATCTTACAACCACAAAACGCTCCTACTTTTACAATAAAAACAAAATCAATCATCAATGCAGCGGGTCCGTGGGTTACAAACATATCTCAAGTGCTAAAAATCCCTCTTCAACAGAGCATGTCATTGGTAAAAGGAAGCCATCTGGTCGTACCTAAGCTTTATGAAGGCGAGCATGCGTATATGTTACAACACCATGACAAACGCATTGTGTTTGTTATCCCTTACCATGGCTTCACCATGATAGGCACGACAGATGTCGCTTTTTCAGGAAATATGGACGACATTCACATAGAAGAAGATGAAATAACCTATTTATGCGGGCTTATTAATCACTATTTCAACAAAAAAATAAAAAAAAATGACATTATCAATACCTGGAGCGGTATTAGACCACTGCTCTCGTCGCCTAACAAAACACCCTCGGCGCTCAGTCGTGACTATGCTTACCAATACTCAAGCGCTAGGGCCCCTGCTGTTATTGTCTATGGTGGTAAAATCACAACTTACCGTCAACTGGCTTTAAACGCCGTCAACCAATTGAAGGCCTTGTTCCCACACATCCCCCTTTCTAAAACAAACAAAACACCCCTACCAGGAGCCATTTTTGGAAAAATGGATTTTAAAAAATATCAAAGTTATGCTCGTAAGAAATATGCATGGTTAGATAGCCTCACATTAAACCATTATCTAAGCACTTACGGTACACGAACAGAAAAAATATTAGCCAATTGCAAAAACGTTTCTCACCTTGGCATCTGTTTTGCAAACCACTTTTATCAAGTCGAAATTGATTATTTGTTACAGGAAGAATGGGCGAGAAACCTTGATGATATCTTGTGGCGACGAACAAAAATGGGACTAACCATGGACGCAGAGGGTAAGCTTGCACTAACCAATTACTTGAACGGAAAGACGCCAATACAGATCTTCTCGTTTGGCGCACCTTCTAAAGAAATCACGGTGTAAATTATACGCCGTCTTTTTCTAATTGAGCTTTAATATCACTCACATCTACATCCACTGCCTGTTGGACTAGCTCTTTAAGCGTAGACTCTGGCATGCTTCCTGACTCAGAATAAACCACTATTCCTTGTTTAAAGACCATAAGATGCGGAATGGAACGAATATGAAAAGTCTCAGCCAATTCTGATTCTTCTTCAATATTCACTTTTGCAAACACAATTTTTTCATGCAATGCCGCAACTTTTTCATAAACAGTAGAAAATTGCCGGCATGGTGCACACCAAGACGCCCAAAAATCAATAAACACGATTTCATTAGCATTAATGAGGGGTTCTAGCTGGGCCATATTTACTGATTGTGTTATTCCATTAGCCATGGTGTGCTCCTACCTATTAATAACAGATAAAATCCTTTCATAGATCATGTTTTCATCACCACAGCCAGAGATACGCTCAAAAACAGGTGCATTTTCATGTTTATTCTTCGACCAATCTTTATAATAATCAATTAAAGGTTCGGTTTGTTCATGGTAGACATCTAAGCGCTTTCGGATAATTTCTTCTCTATCATCATCACGCAGAATCAAAGGCTCTCCGGTCTCATCATCAAAGCCTTTTGTCTTCGGAGGATGAGACAGCGTGTGATAAACCCGTCCAGAGGAGGGATGAATGCGACGACCGCTGATTCGCTTAACAATTTCCTCATCATCCACCGCTATCTCAATGACATAATCCAAAAAAATATCGGCGTCTTTTAAAGCTTGTGCTTGTGGTATAGTCCGAGGAAATCCATCCAGCAAAAAGCCTCCACGGCAATCAGACTGCTGCAATCTCTCTTTCACTAATCCAATAATAATATCATCAGAGACGAGTTGGCCTGAGTCCATGATTTTTTTTGCACTTAAACCCAACTCTGTTCCCGCAGTAATCGCCGCGCGCAACATGTCGCCGGTGGATATTTGCGGTATATTAAAATATTTAGTTAACCGCAGCGCCTGCGTACCCTTACCGGCACCAGGACCACCCAATAACATCAATCGCATCAACCTCATAAATCAACTCTCCAAACATTGGCCATATATCGCATGCCCGCGCGAAGGCCACTATCCTACAGCGTCAAATCCCTATTGTCACTCACAAATGCATGAATAAGATTTAATATAGATCAATTTATCCATTTTTTGTATCGAGACCTAGAGGCAAGTGATTTATGACAAGAAGCCAGTTGTGCTTGATATAAAGATGCTCTGGCACGAACTTTTTGCGCAACCCCAATTAACCAATTCTTTTTCAAATACGTCTTGTTTTGATAACCACTAACGCCTTCATGGTAAGCAAGGTATAACGCATAAGGATCATTTCGAGAAATACCGGCCCTAGTGTAGGCTTGATTAGCATACCAACCAATAAAATCCACGCCTGCTGTAAAATCATTACGTGAGGCAAATAAACTGCCAGCAGAATTTCTGTATAAAGCCCATGTACCGTCTAATGCCTGAGTATAACCATAGGCTGTAGACGGACGTCGCCAAGGGATGACCCATAATAATTTTTGACGCCCGGGTTTAGCTCTTGCATCAAATTTTGACTCTTGATGAATAATTGCCATTTGCACGGGCACGGGCACAAGCCATCGTTTTTGCACGTCTAAAGCATCCTTATACCAACCTGGGTATTGCCTAAAAACATTGCATATATTATTAACATCTCTAGGTGGCTGACTAACGCACCCCACCAACAGCATGCCCAAAAGAAGAATGAATAATTTTTTTATATGCATGTTTGTAAAAATCCAGCTAAAAGTTGAAGTAAACTCTATCTATTAGTAACAAATATTAGCGACAAATAAAACGAGTAAGAACAAAATCTCTAGGAAATATGTTAAAAAAAATGCACCCTGATTAACGATACAACGCCCGTGTCTTGATAGCCCGACCGTCTAACGCGTGATCAATAGCACATCGCATGATGCGTTTGGCGGCCTGTAGCACGGCTGAATTGTCTAACTTATCCTCTTCTAAAGCAATGATATGGGCTCCTAAAATACCGTTATCCGCTGAAATAAACCCTTCTCCGGGAAGAAAACGGTAATAACTATTTTTATCAATGGGGTCTAAAGAATAAACATCATGCGTTAATGAGAGATGATAACCACAAGCAGATAAAATTGAGCGTTCAAAACGACGTAAAATAACTTCCAAAGCGGAACGCCCCTCTGCCATTGAAATGGCGTGCAAGGCTTCTTGGTAAGCAAAATAAAGAGCGGGATGAGCATCTTGCAATTGCAACATGAGGTGAAGCAATTCATTAACATACAAGCCTGCAAAAAGACTTTGCCCAAGGAGGGATAAAGACGATGCTGACATTTCGAGATTACGCACGAAATATGCCTCACCGCGTTTATCCATCACTAACCATAATGGCAGAAACGCTTGAAGCAATGCTTGCTTTTTAGGGGTTCGTCCTCCCTTATAAAAGCAATTGACAAGCCCTAATTCTTCCGTAAAAAAAACAACACGCACACTAGTATCACCTGACCAGTATTTGTGAATCACCCATGCTTGAAGAGCGTCAGTGATCATAGCCTAATTGCTTTAACAATCGCTCATCATCCGACCAGCCTGATTTAACTTTACAGTAGCACTGCAAAAAGACTTTTTTCCCAAGTAGTTTTTCCATGTCTAGCCGCGCACTGCTTGCCATTTCCTTAAGCTTGCTACCTTTATCGCCAATGATCATGCGTTTATGGCTTTCTTTATCCGCTAAAATCAATGCATGAATATGAATAAAGTGCCCTTCATCCTTATAAGATTCAATATCAACTGTCGTGGTATAAGGAAGCTCTTGACCACACATACGAAAAATTTTTTCCCGTAATAATTCTGCACATAAAAAACGGGTGGTGCGGTCAGTAAATTGATCATCTCCAAACAAGTGCGGGCCTTCGGGTAAAAAGGCTTTTAAACGCTCTTGCAATACATCCACCTGCACCCCAGTTTTTGCAGATAAAGGAATAATAGCTTCAAACGAATGGCGTTGACTCATGGTTTCTAACCACGGCAGTAATTTTGTTTTATCAGCAATTTTGTCTATCTTGTTCACCAACAGAAAACAAGGCACACTGACCTGCTTAATCAACTCAAGCACGTATTCGTCTTCATCTTCCCAGTGAGTACCATCCACCAAAAAAGCCACGGTATCAACATCACGCAATACACTAATGGCTGTTTTATTCATCATCCGGTTCATTGTTTTTTTGGAACCTTGGTGAATCCCCGGTGTATCGACGTACACAAATTGGTGATCACCTTCAGTACGTATACCTAAAATACTATGCCGGGTAGTCTGGGGTTTACGAGAAGTGATGCTTAATTTTTGTTGTAAAATACAGTTAAGCAATGTTGATTTGCCTACGTTTGGCCGCCCTACTAAAGCGATATAGCCACAATATGTTGTCATTGCCCATGAATCCTGTTTATTTTTAAAACATATTACCAGCATCGCTTACTATTTTCCAGGCCAAGCTATTTTAATTGTGTGGCTATGTTTAATATGATAGAGACGTATAACGTATTGTTGTCGCTATTTAGGTTGCCACGCTGTGAGCAAAGGATTTTCACTGATTGAAATTTTAATAGCCCTGATAATTATCAGTATCCTAAGCTCCATAACACTCTCAGGCTATAGCTATTATATTGCTGATGCAAAACGTTCGGATGGGAAGTTAGCCCTGCTTGATCTTGCTAACCGGATGGAACACTATTATTTAAAGCACAACACGTATGAGATGGCTACTATTGGCAAAGGCACCGATAGCGACGTATTAAACGATACTTTATCTCCAGCTGGATGGTATCGATTATCCATAAACAAAGCTACGCCGGACCAATACACTCTAAAAGCTACGCCGATGAAAGCAAGAGGCGCTGGGGATACATCCCTTATTTTAGAAAGTGGGAGCAGTAGTGCGCATGAGATCCATTGAAAGGGTGGAGACCTTAATCATTTACATGTATAATTAAAGTCAATATTGTGCATTTTTCGAGAGAAAATACCATGGCAAACAATAAGCAGCCCCCTACTCAACCGGTTCATTTACCGCTCGGAGACCTTGCAACATCAACGCTTATGCCGCCAAAAATACTAAAAAAACCAACTCTCTCTCTGCTTGAAAAATGGCTTTCAACCACAGAATTGTCATTACGACAACCCAAAAATACACTATTAACAGAAGAAGAAACTCGAGGATTGGCTACCCAATTTATTAGCCGCTTTGGCTTGAAAACGCTCAAAGATGTTATTGTCTATTTAAATTCGCCTCGTGGAAAAATTGTATATGCGTTGATAGGCAAACAGTTAGCAGAGCTGGTTGCTATAGATGAGCAAGTCATGAGTAACCAATTTGAGCGTAGGTTATTAGAAAAGCGTGGTTTAGCATTTTTACTCATGGGCTTGCTCTACAAGCGTGAAGCAAAAGCTCGTCGAGTAAAAGAGGAAACGGTACAGATCAACGAAAAATACGCTAAAATGCCTGCCCAAAAACCGTTGGCAAATCAAGAAAGAAAGCTCCAACCCGCCTTCGATAAAATTTTATTGCCTCAAAAGAAAAGCGCCCTTCCTTATTCATTAGCTGCAGAAGAGCTTGAGCAGTTACTAAATGAAACATTGGTTAAATCACAGTCGCTAGAGAACGACATGGCGTGCCTTGAACACGATATACAACGCTCTAGCGTAAAATACATGCATTATATAAAAGCATTAACCCTTACCTATAAAGAATTAAACAAAGTTACTGACTTAACCACAATATCTCTCCATACAATTGAACAAAAAATACAAAAAATCACTCTAAAAATGGATGAGGAGTCCAACAACGTTCAGAAGCTGCTTCTTAATGACCAGGACGAGAAAGCTCATGCTTTATTAGCCATTTGTAATGCCTATAATTTACAAATAGCGACATTAAAAGACATGATATCAGTGATTAATGGCGATAAAATTTTATACACACCTCAAGGCAAAATCACCAACTCTTTTGCTGAAGCCCATTTTATTCTTCCTAAACAAAAAAAATTGGTATTTGAAAATGGAACATATTATCTTTTGCAAGTTGACCAAGACATAACGCGCCTTTCTTCAGAAGAAAAAGAATCCGGCGAAAGGGCCTATCTTCGTCTTCGTCCTCAGCTCATGGGTGTCAAGCAATTGGTAGAACATAATCAACGCTTAGAACATAAAGTACACGATGAGACAAAGTCGTTATTACTAAAACGTAGTGAAATAATACGACATGAAATTGCTCTTTTAGCCCATCAATTAACAAAAATACAGGCGACTCAAACCAGCATATCCACGCCATCACGTCAAAAATGTTTGAACAATAGTTACCACCACATGCTTCTGTTAATTGGCCTAAACCCAACGAAGGACGCTGTTGACTGGCTTAAAAAAAGCCAATCTCATGCCAAAAACACGCCTAAGTTTCAAAAAGAATTAAATAACTTAAAAGAAGGCGAAAAAATTCCACCTTCATTGATAAAATCTTTATTGAAAAGTAGAAACCCCGGTCGTTTATGGATGGACATGGACGTGCTTGAAAAAGGCCTAACCGATACAAAAACGGGGCCTTCGCCGTTTTCGATGAACCCTTTCAAAAAAACGCCGTTATAAGCAAACACAGGCCCTCTTGCTAACCCTCACCAAGTCTTCTAACATAGAACGATGTACTTGTAAGCGCGATGCGATGATGATGGACACATTACCCCATAGCCAATCTATTATTATTACTCTTGATGTCGATGCCTTTATTTTTGATAAGCTCCGCACAATAGTTGATGCGGGTTTTTCAATGGTTGAATTAAACGGCGCAGATCAAAGCATTCTCAATAGTGCACTTCATAGTTTTCCATTGCTTCGTATTGGAGCGGGCAACGTTACAAATATTCAACAACTGGAAGAATACCATCAAGCTGGCGCGCACTTTCTAACAAGCCCAGGCTTTCTACCTGCAATCGCTCAAACAGCTCTTATTTATTCAATCAATTACCTACCAGGCATTGCTACTTTTTCAGAGGCCATGCAAGCCATGGCTGTTGGTTGTCAGACTGTAAGACCCTATCCAGCCACACTCACGTTCTGTACGCTATTAAATAAATATTTACCACTTCTACGACTCTTTCCTGCGGAAATCAATAAAGAAGAAACAGCTCAATTTCTTCATTTGCCTGCCGTTGCAGCAGTAAGTATACTGAATCCCAACATAAAAGAATTACAAACATTAAACACCAGAGCCGCAATGATTTAGCATACCTTTACAAAATCAAACAGGAAGAAACCTCTCGATTCACAAACAATTTTTTCTCAGAAGTTCTAGCAAAAATGCCTTGCCTTACTAAAGCCACAGGAGGAGCATCATGAATAAACACATCTACCTCATCCCCCATGCAGAAATTATACTCAAACCCATCACTCTTGAATTCTTCACCAAATTTTTTAGTTAGCGCAAAGTTTAATGCCTTCAAAAGACCCTTTCGTTGATCTTGAGCAATTTTAAATTTATCTAATCTAGCAAGAAAACCTGTTCGCTCTTCAAGGGTGTCTTCGTCATCGCAATGCTCGGGCAAAAGCTGAATTAATGCCTCCAAGGCTTTCAAATTGCCGTTTTTAAAAGCATAGTGCAATGCCTGATAATTTTCAGATCGAACCATTTTTGATGCGTCACCCGGCGAATACCGACTTAAATACTCCATTACAATAAGATAATCATGATGTGCCGCAATCCTAAAAGCATGATAATTTTCAGCCGCAATCATCTCTCGGGCTTTACAGGGCAAAAGCTTCATCAGCAATTTCATCATGTCTAAATGACCACCTTTCACAGCCAGGCGAAACGCTGCATAGTCCTCTTCTGCACACATGCTCTCAACCTCACGAGGCAGTATCATTATTAACCTATTGATAATATCTAAGTAGCCGCCTTTAGCAGCCAAGATAAAAGCACTGTATCTTGAAGCTCTGATCATTTCTGGAACCTCTTCCGGCAAAAGTGCCATCAGCCATTCCATTACCTCTCTATTTCCAAGTTCTACAGCGTTACAAAAAGCACGATACTCCTGCGCTCTAATCATCTCTGTCAATTCATCCGGCAAAAGCATCACGAGCCACTCCATGATCTCTATGCTTCCATTCGCCGCAGCAGCACAAAAGACACTATACTCTTGTGATCTAATCATATCTGCTACTTCATCAGGCAAAAGATTCCTTAAGCATGTCAAGACCTCCAAATGGCCATTTTTAGCTGCCGCCCAAAAAGAAACATACTCTTCAGCCCTGATCATGTCGGTTACGTCATCAGGCAAAAACGCCATTAACCATTCCATAACTGCTAAATGG
This sequence comes from uncultured Legionella sp., assembly GCA_964442495.1. Classification (GTDB taxonomy): domain Bacteria; phylum Pseudomonadota; class Gammaproteobacteria; order Legionellales; family Legionellaceae; genus CAYTZN01. The sequence goes on from CAYTZN010000006.1 coordinate 116,594, forward strand.
CCGTTTGCAGCCGCACTGCTAAACGCGCTATAGTTCTCTGTTACAGCCATCGCAACAGCTTCATCAGGTAGTTGCGTCATTAAGAAGTTCATAACGTTTAAGTGACCATTTGCTGCAGCATTAATAAAAACCCTATAATTTTGAGCTCTAATCATCACGGCTACTTTAGCAACCGGTAAAATCGCCATTAAACGCTTCATTACAGCTAGATCACCTTTTTTAGCAGCCAAACTAAAAAGAGCGTAATCGTCTTTAACAATTTCTTTCCTAAAAAGACTAATATTTGTAAGGTAATTAATTAAACTTAAACGCCCAAGAGCCACACTACAATAAAAAAATTCTTTGGCTGATAAAGCAAGTCGCTTGGTTATAAACAAAAACCTCCTATCAGTCATTTCAGGTTGACTATAGGCAATAGCAAGCCAACGATTCATTTTTTCGTTCGTAAACAAATGATCACCGCATAAATTGCGCATTAAATCATTAAACGACATTTTCATGAGAGAGAGGGTCGTTTGAGAAATGCTCTCATTAAAAAATATCTCATGCTCCCATATTACTCGAGGAATAAGTTTTGCTTGAGGGTGATTTTGTCTCTTCGTCTCTGAATTGAATTTCATAATTGAATCCATTGATAGCGCAAATAATGAACATTACCTCATTAGAACACTTTATTTTCAATAAGTTTTTATTTTAAACATAGTTATGGCGAATTTACGACTGACGGCTCTAATCGGCTATATGTCGACGATTCATCTTGCCGCCCACCAAAGAATGTCATAGAGCCTGCAAAAAATGAGCGTTCTAA
>CAYTZN010000007.1:0-110947 GCA_964442495.1 uncultured Legionella sp.
CTTGAGGGGGCGGTGGCGTAAAGCTGTGCCGGTTCGAGTCCGGCCTTCGGCACCAAAATATCGCGAGCGATGTAACGAATGATGCTATCACAATATTTGCCTGTTCTGGTTTTTATCATTGTAGGGTTAGCCCTGGGCTTGGTCCTGCTGACGGCAAGTACATTGTTGTCTAAGCACAGTCCTGATGCTGCAAAAAATGCGCCTTATGAATGTGGCTTCCCAGCATTTGAAAACTCTCGCATTCCCTTTGATGTCCGTTTTTACCTGGTTGCGATCCTATTTATTATTTTTGATTTAGAAACAGCCTTTTTTTTCCCGTGGGCGCTCGCTTTACGGAAAATTGGTTGGTTTGGCTTTTCTGCCATGATGATGTTTCTTGGTTTGTTGGTCATTGGCTTTATTTATGAGTGGAAGCGGGGTGCTTTGGAGTGGGAGTAACCACCCTGCTTAAACATCGGTAAATCAGTTGGTTATAAAAAACGTCCTTACGATGTGTCCAAACAAAAAATGAATATAGAGGCTTAAAATGGCTGTTGCAGAGTTGCATAAAGAAGGTTTTACCACGACGACAGTGGAAAAGTTAGTAGGTTGGGCGCGAAGCGGCTCTATGTGGCCTATGACGTTTGGTTTGGCTTGTTGCGCTGTAGAAATGATGCACGTTGGCGCTGCTCGTTACGATTTAGACCGTTTCGGTGTGATTTTTCGTCCAAGCCCTCGTCAATCCGATGTTATGATTGTTGCGGGAACGCTTTGTAATAAAATGGCACCAGCATTACGTAAAGTTTATGATCAAATGCCAGAACCACGTTGGGTAATTTCCATGGGCTCTTGTGCAAATGGTGGCGGCTATTACCATTATTCTTATTCTGTCGTTAGGGGTTGTGACCGAATTGTTCCTGTTGATATCTATGTGCCAGGGTGTCCGCCAACAGCTGAAGCGTTGTTGTATGGTATTATTCAACTCCAAAATAAAATTAGACGTAAAGCAATAATAGAACTTTAATCAAAAAGCGATTTATGCCCTGATTCGGTGTTAATCGCTTTTTTAATTTGAACGGTTACTCAAAGAGTCACTCGATCATTTAATGGCTTGTTTAAGATAAAGCACGTGTATCAGATATGGTCCACGAACATTAACAAAATTATCAAGCTCTGAGCCAGCACAGGTGCTTACTACATGACTAAATTAGATAACTTAGCAGAAAAATTAAATACCCAGTTTGGGGACTCTCTACTCTCCATGAACCGTGAGCATGGAGAAATCACCATTGAGTGTGATGTTTCTGCTATAAAAGCCACGCTCTATGAGTTGAGAGAAAATACATTTTTTGACTTTGATCAGCTTATCGATTTGTGTGCTGTTGACTATTTATATTTTGGTGAATATGACTGGGAAACGAAAGCGGCAAGTGAAAAAGGGTTTTCAAGGGCGGTTGAACGTCAGGAGTCTAAAGCCTTTGCTATGAGCAAGCCTCGTTTTGCGGTTGTATATCATTTGCTCTCCACCTCTAAAAATCATCGTTTGAGAGTGAAAGTGTTTATTAACGAAGCTCACTTGATTGTTCCATCTGTGCATGACTTATGGAAAGGTGCAAATTGGTTTGAGCGTGAAGCTTATGATTTATATGGTGTTTTATTTGAAGATCATCCTGATTTAAGACGTATTTTGACCGACTATGGCTTTATTGGGCATCCCTTTCGCAAAGACTTTCCTATCAGTGGGCATGTTGAAATGCGCTACGATAAAACGCTACAGCAGGTTATTTATGAGCCTGTTGATATTCAGCCTAGAGTGCTCGTACCGAAAGTTATTCGCAGTGACAATCGTTATATTCATTTACCAAATTCGAATGAGAATGAGGGTGCAAAATGATTGAATTACAAAACTATACCCTTAATTTTGGTCCTCAACACCCTGCAGCACATGGTGTATTACGCTTAGTGATGGAGCTTGAGGGTGAAACAGTCGTTAGGGCCGATCCGCACATTGGATTATTGCACCGCGCTACAGAAAAATTAGTTGAAACTAAACCTTACCTCCAGAGCATTGGTTACATGGACCGGTTAGATTATGTTTCGATGATGTGTAATGAGCATGCATATGTTCTTGCTATTGAAAAATTGTTAGGCGTTAGCGCACCATTGCGGGCTCAATATATTCGAACCATGTTTGATGAAGTAACCCGTATTCTTAACCATTTGTTATGGTTAGGTGCAATCGCCCTTGATATTGGCGCGATGACTGTATTTCTATATTGTTTTCGTGAGCGAGAAGACTTATTTGATTGTTACGAAGCCGTTTCTGGTGCGCGAATGCACGCAACATATTACCGCCCAGGCGGAGTAGCACGTGATTTGCCGGATACAATGCCAAAATACAAGCCTTCACGTTGGCATAATGATCGTGAAGTAGAAAAAATGAATGAATCACGCGAGGGCAGTCTGCTTGATTTTTTATGGGCATTCACTGAGCGATTTCCCCGTTGTGTTGATGAATACGAGACATTACTAACGGATAACCGTATCTGGAAGCAACGAACAGTTGATATCGGTGTAGTTACCCCAGAAGATGCTTTGCAGTGGGGGTTCACTGGTCCTATGTTGCGCGCATCAGGTGTCGCGTGGGACTTACGAAAAAAACAACCTTATGCTGCTTATAATAAAGTGAAATTCGATATTCCTGTCGGAAAAACAGGAGATTGTTATGACCGCTATTTGGTTCGCGTTGAAGAGCTTCGGCAATCCAACAGTATTATTCAACAATGCATTAAGTGGTTAAAGAAAAACCCTGGACCTGTCCGGCTTGATGATCATAAAATCACTCCCCCCACTCGATTAGAGATGAAAAATGATATGGAATCCATGATTCATCATTTTAAATTGTTTAGTGAAGGGTTTTGTTTGCCACGTGGCGAGGTTTACAGTGCTGTTGAAGCACCTAAAGGTGAGTTTGGTATTTATTTGGTTTCTGATGGTGCAAATAAACCATACCGCATGAAAATCCGTGCTCCTGGTTTTGCACATTTATCCAGCTTCGATGAAATGGTAAGAGGGCACATGCTTGCAGATGGTGTTGCTATTTTGGCAAGTCAGGATATTGTCTTTGGCGAAATTGATAGATAAAAGGTTAAAAATAATGTCAGAACATTCATCTCTACTTATTCGAAATTATGTCAGTGCAGAGGGGCTCGCTCAAATAGATCATTGGGTGTCAAAATATCCAGAACATGAGCGGCAATCGGCAGTCATGAGTGCGTTAATGGTCGTTCAAGAAGAACACGGCTATTTAACAAAAGAAGCTATGGATGCTGTGGCTGATTATCTACGTATGCCAGCTGTGGCAGTTTATGAGGTTTCAACTTTTTATACAATGTATGAGCACAAGTCCCATGGACGAAATTTAATTAATGTTTGCACCAATATTTCTTGCAAATTGCGCAATGCAGGAAAAATGGTTCAGCATTTAGAAACGTCTTTAGGCATTAAAATGGGTCAAACCACAGAGGATGGACGTTTCACACTCCGAGCGGTTGAGTGCTTAGGTGCGTGCGTAAATGCACCGATGATGCAAGTAAATAAAGATTATCATGAGAACTTAACTGCCGATAAAATTAACGCGGTTTTAGAAGAGTACCGATAGGACGCATGTTGAACATGAACCTAAATAGAGATGAATACCATGGTTGAGTTGAATCAAGTCTGTTACCGAACGCTGCATTTACCAATGTCATGGACGCTAGCGGCTTATCAGAGCGTTGGTGGCTATAGTGCTTTGCGTCGTATTTTAAAAGAACAAACCCCTCCACAGCAGATCATTGATGAGCTAAAAATTTCCGCACTGCGGGGCCGCGGTGGCGCTGGTTTTCCGACAGGTTTAAAATGGAGTTTCATGAACCGTAATGCCCCGGTTCAGAAGTATGTTGTTTGCAACTCCGATGAAGGTGAGCCGGGAACATGTAAAGACCGTGATATTCTTAGGTTTAATCCTCATCAACTGATTGAAGGCATGGCTATTGCCGGTTATGTGATGGGTGCTTCGGTTGGTTATAACTACATTCGTGGTGAATTCTGGGAGCCCTTTGAGCGGACAGAGGCGGCTCTTAAAGAAGCCTATGCTGCAGGGCTTTTAGGAAAAAATATCTTAGGTTCCGGTATTGATTTCGACTTATATAATCACCTGGGTGCAGGTGCTTATATTTGTGGAGAGGAAACGGCACTTTTAAATTCTCTTGAAGGCAAGAAAGGTCAACCACGCTTTAAGCCGCCGTTTCCAGCAAACTATGGTTTATATGGCAAACCAACCACAATCAATAACACAGAGACATTTGCTTCAGTGCCCGTTATTCTTGAAAAAGGCGGGGATTGGTTTTTGAAATTGGGTAAACCGAATAATGGTGGTACAAAGTGCTTTAGCGTCAGTGGGCATGTGAACAAGCCTGCCAATTTCGAAATACCTTTAGGTACGCCATTTAAAACATTATTAGAATTAGCCGGTGGAATGCAAGGTGGACGGCGTCTTAAAGCCGTTATTCCAGGTGGGACTTCCATGCCGATATTGCCCGGTGATGTGATGATGAAACTTGACATGGATTATGACAGCATTCAAAAAGCCGGCTCAGGGTTAGGCTCAGGTGCTGTGATTATCATGGATGAAACCACTTGTATGGTTGAGGCTCTTTATCGTATTTCTGAATTTTACATGGAAGAATCCTGTGGGCAGTGTACGCCATGCCGTGAAGGTACTGGTTGGCTCGTTCGGTTACTGCATCGCATTGTGAGTGGTCACGGTGAACCGGGTGATGTTGAAAAATTAGTCAATGTCGCTAATAATATCGAGGGTCGCACCATTTGTGCCTTAGGCGAGGCGGCAGCATGGCCTGTACAAAGTTTTGTAAAGCAGTTTTATCCTGAGTTTGAATACTTTATTCAGCATAAGCATTCAAGCGTTAAAGCAAAGAAGGTTGACTAATGGCTAACATTGAAATTGACGGCAAGCCCTTTGAGGTTGAAAGTGGCAAAATGATCATTGAAGTGGCGGATGAAGCGGGTATTTATATTCCTCGGTTTTGTTATCATAAAAAATTATCCGTTGCTGCCAATTGCCGCATGTGCCTTGTCGGCGTAGAAAACAGCCGAAAAACCTTACCTGCTTGTGCGACACCAATTACAGATGGCATGAAGGTCTTCACAAAGTCTAACGAAGCCATTCGTTCTCAAGAAGCTGTCATGGAGTTTTTGCTTATTAACCATCCGCTAGATTGCCCTATTTGCGATCAAGGTGGCGAGTGTGAGTTGCAAGATGTATCCATGGGGTTTGGGCAAGATGCTTCTATTTATGAGGATACTAAACGATCCGTTGCTGATGATGATCTTGGGTCGTTGATTTCCACTGAAATGACACGCTGCATTCATTGTACACGATGCGTACGTTTCGGGGATGAAATCGCAGGGTTACCTGAGCTAGGCACCATGGGTCGTGGTGAAAACATGCAAATTAGTACCTACGTTAAACACAGTATTACTTCAGAAGTATCTGGAAATATAATCGATTTGTGTCCTGTGGGTGCATTGACCTCAAAACCCTATAGATTCACAGCTCGATCTTGGGAAATGACACAACATGAAGGCATCGCCCCGCATGATTGTCTGGGCTCTAATGTGTATTTACATACCCGCAGGGAAGAATTAATGCGTGCTGTTCCAAGGGAGGAGGAGTCACTGAATGAAACATGGTTATCCGATAGGGACCGTTTTAGTTACTTAGGCCTAAAAAGCAATGAACGAGCCAGCCAGCCCATGATTAAAAAGAACGGGCAGTGGGAAACGGTAGATTGGCAGACGGCGCTTCGATTCGCTGGGGAAGGCATGTGTCGTGTTTTAAAACAATATGGGCCTGAGCAAATGGCCGCTTTTGCATCAGCATCGTCCTCTTTAGAAGAACTTTATTTACTGCAAAAATTAATGCGTGAATTAGGGGTTAATAACCTCGACCATCGTTTACAGCAAGTCGATTTTAGGGACCAAAATGGGCAAACTGTAATGCCTAAAAGCTCTTTGAAATACGCAGAGCTCGATGAACAAGACACCGTATTGTTGGTGGGATGTAATATTGATAGAGAAGTGCCTTTAGCCGGCCTTCGTGTGCGTAAAGCGTTTCGGAATGGTGCCCAAATTTATGCACTGAATGCAGTGGATTATGACTACCACTTTGATGTGGCTGAAGCGATTGTTGTATCTCCTCAAGAGCTAGCTTCGCAATTAGCTACGTTGCTTTTAGCTGTGGTTGGAGAGACAAGTCTATTGCCCCTTGATGTTCAAAAATTACTAATTGGCTTGAAGCCGACGAAAGCAGTAAAGGTCATTGCTAAAGGCCTGCAAAAATCTAACGCTACAATTATCACGGGCGCTCTTTGCGAAAATCATCCGGATGCCGCGTTATTACGTACATTAATTTCATTGCTTGAACACTATAGCGGGGCTCGAGTGCTTCGTTTGACCTCAGGTGCCAACACGGCAGGTGCATGGCTTGCAGGTATGGTTCCACATCGATCTGCAGCAGGCAGAGCAGTCCATACTCCCGGGGTGGATGTTCAGAGTGCCATAGAGGCCAAGCTTAAAGGGTATTTCCTCTTAGGTGTTGAGCCAGGTTATGATATTGCAAACCCTTATAATGCTAGGCAGTCCATGCTAGCTGCTGAGTTTGTAGTTATGGTATCAGCCTACCAGAATGATGCTATTCGTGAGTATGCGGACGTGATTTTACCAATGGCGCCCTACGCTGAGACATCAGGCACCTATATAAACGTTGATACCACCTGGCAAACAGTAAAAGGTGCGATGGTGCCGTTTGGTGAGGCACGCCCAGCCTGGAAAATATTGAGGGTATTAGCAAACTTGTTAGATTGTAACGGTTTTGAGTACAGTTCATCTGAAGAAGTGTTGCAAGAGATTAAAGAAAGAGCAGAAATGATGCCCGAGTGCGTGTATACCGCATTTTATCCTGAGTCATTGCCTGTGAGTCGAGCGGATATAGTGCGTGTTGGTGAATGGCCTCTATACCGTTGTGATGCCATTGTTCGCCATGCCTCAGCGCTTCAAGAGTGTGCAGCGGCAGATTCAGCCTGTGTGCGTTTACACCCATCAACAGCAGATAGACTCAAATTGAACGATACAGCTACTGTATCTCAAGGTGATATTGAGATAACATTGCCACTCAAACGCGATGAGCGTATTGCTCCAGATGTTGTGTGGGTAGCAAACGCGCTTCCTGAAACAGTAGATTTAGGGCATGCTTTTGCTGCAATAACCATTAAGTCATAAATAGGTAAGAACATGCTACAAGACATCAGTATATTGTTGTGGATTATCATCAAGATTTTGATTATTGTCGTGCCGCTTTTAATCAGTGTTGCTTATCTCACTTATGCAGAGCGCAAAGTTATTGGTTACATTCAGGTACGTATTGGACCAAATAGAGTTGGTTTTCGGGGGTTGCTGCAACCGTTTGCGGATTTAATAAAGCTGATTTTCAAAGAAATTATTGTTCCTACCCGCTCTAATAAATACCTCTTTGTTATCGCACCGCTCTTCTCGTTAACCCCTGCATTGGCAGGTTGGGCTGCAATTCCTTTTGAGCAAGGCATGGTTCTTGCGAACATTAATGCCGGCGTTTTGTATCTTTTTGCAATGAGCTCCTTAGGTGTCTATGGAGTATTAATTGCCGGTTGGGCATCCAATTCTAAGTATGCCATGCTTGGGGCTTTGCGAAGTGCTGCTCAAACAATTTCTTACGAAATTGCCATGGGCTTTGCTTTTGTGGGTGTGCTGTTAGCGGCCGGCACAATGAACATAACCGACATTGTTCTTTCGCAGCGCGGTGGAATTTTGCATTGGTGGTTTCTTCCCTTGTTTCCGTTGTTTATGGTGTTTTGGATAGCCGCAATCGCAGAAACAAATCGAGCTCCCTTTGATTTGGCCGAAGGCGAGTCAGAAATTGTTGCTGGATTTCATGTGGAATATTCGGCGGTAGGTTTCGCTCTGTTTTTCTTGGCTGAATATGCCAGCATGATTTTGATTTCAACCATCATGACATTAATGTTTGTTGGTGGGTGGTTGTCTCCATTTGAAGGAATCCCGGTATTAAATGATATTCTTTTCTTTGTACCAGGCATTGTATGGTTGTTTGTCAAAGTAGCTTTCTTCTTGTTTGTGTATTTATGGGTAAGAGCTACCTTTCCACGCTATCGCTATGATCAACTCATGCGGTTAGGTTGGAAAATTTTGATCCCGGTAACCATTATCTGGGTAATTGTTACAGCCGTTATGGTTGTCGCACAAGTAAAACCCTGGTTCTAATCAATTGAGCGGGCTAATGAAAAAAGTATATAGTTATGTGAAGCATTACTTACGCAGTTTTTTACTGTTAGAACTGTTAAGCGGTTTAAAGCTTACGGGTAAATATTTTTTTAAGAAAAAAATAACGGTACAGTTTCCAGAGGAAGCCACACCTATTTCCTCGCGTTTTCGTGGCATGCTTGCTCTACGCCGTTATCCAAATGGCGAGGAGCGATGCATAGCATGTAAACTGTGTGAGGCGGTGTGTCCCGCGTTAGCGATTACCATCGAGTCAGAGCCGCGTTTGGATGGCTCACGACGTACCACCCGATACGATATCGATGTGTTTAAATGCATTAATTGTGGGTTGTGTGAAGAGTCTTGCCCTGTTGATTCAATCGTTGTAACGCCGATTCATCACTATCACATTAGTGAACGTGGCCAGAATATCATGACTAAAGAAAAGCTGTTGGCTGTGGGTGATATGATGGAACACAAATTGGCAGCAGATAGAGCTGCTGATGGAAAATATCGATAACGGGGTTTGATATGCAAGGTTTGTTACCAAATATTATTTTTTATGTGTTTGCTGGATTAGCACTTGTATCTGGATTTTTTGCGATTATTCAAAGCAATCCTGTGCGCTGCGTGCTTTTTTTAGTGCTGGCTTTTTTTGCAAGCTCTGTATTGTGGCTTCTCGTTCATGCAGAGTTTTTGGCGTTGATTCTTGTATTAGTGTATGTAGGCGCCGTTATGACGCTATTTCTTTTCGTGGTCATGATGTTAAACATCGATATGGCATCTAAACATGCCCATTTTCTTCGGTATTTACCCTTTGGTTTGATTTTAGTCGCCTTTTTGACGGCTTTATTATTAAAGACACTGCCCGCAGATCGTTTTCAAACAAGCGTAGAAGTGTCTAGCGCCGTACAAGAAGTCGTGGCGGAGGATTTCGTTCCAGATACGCAATTTGTGCCTGCAAAACCCATTTCCAACACAGAAGAGCTTGGTTTGGTTTTATACACCGAGTATGTCTTTGCGTTTGAGCTTGCGGCTGTGATTTTGTTAGTGGCGATTATTGCTGCAATTACGCTGGTGCACCGTGCTCCAATACGTTCAAAACAGCAAAATATTACCCGGCAAATCATGACCCGTCGTGAGGACCGGGTAACCCTCGTTAAAATGAAGTCAGAAAAATAACCTGAGGACGTCTGCATGATACCAGTAACAAATTATTTAATATTAAGCGTGATTCTATTTAGCTTAAGTTTAGTTGGAATAATTATAAATAGACGTAACGTTATTCATCTTTTGGTGTGTATCGAACTAATGCTTCTTGCTGTTAACACTAATTTTGTTGCATTTTCGCATTATTACGGTGGAACAGCAGGGCAAGTGTTTGTGTTTTTTATATTGACTGTTGCTGCAGCAGAAGCAGCAATTGGTTTGGCGATTGTAATGTTGCTCCACCGAAACCGGGGCAATATAGACGTAGACAAAATGAATCATTTAAAAGGGTAACAACGTGAGCATTTTACAGTGTTGTTTGATTATTGTGTTGGCACCGTTGGTTGGATCCATGGTTGCTGGATTTTTTCGTAAACAAATTGGACGAATGGGTGCTCATAGCGTCACTATCGCAGGTGTTGCGATTTCATTAGCGTTGTCTATTTATGTAGCTACGTTGATCCTATCCGGTGCGGCTCCTGTTCTAAACACCAATTTATACACATGGGCGAGTGGTGGTGACCTGTTTCCTTTTGCTTTTCATATTGGTTTTTTGATTGACCCGCTTACCGTGGTCATGATGGTTATTGTAACGTTTGTGTCTTTATTGGTTCACATTTATAGCATTGGTTATATGGTCGATGATGATGGCTACCAGCGTTTTTTTAGTTATATTTCGCTTTTTACGTTCATGATGCTGATGTTGGTAACAGGTAATAATTTTTTGCAGCTTTTCTTTGGATGGGAAGGTGTGGGTGTTGTTTCTTATTTGCTGATCAGTTTTTGGTATCACAAAGAGTCTGCTATTCAGGGTGGATTAAAAGCATTTGTAGTAAATCGCGTTGGTGATTTTGGTTTTATATTGGGTATTGGCTTGGTTCTGGCTTATGTCGGTAGTCTTGATTATGCCACGGTATTTAATAGCGCGACGTTACTCTCCCACGAAACGATTGAGATTTTTGCGGGGCATGCATGGTCACTTATTACTGTGATTTGCTTGTTGTTATTTGTTGGCGCAATGGGTAAATCAGCTCAAGTGCCATTACATGTGTGGCTTCCTGAGTCGATGGAAGGCCCGACACCTATTTCCGCATTGATTCACGCCGCAACAATGGTTACCGCGGGCGTCTTTATGGTTGCGAGAATTTCTCCTTTGGTTGAACTTTCCACCACAGCGCTAAGTTTTATTTTGATTATTGGCGCGACTGGAGCCCTTTTTACAGGTGCATTAGCCCTGGTTATGAATGATATAAAACGCGTTGTTGCATATTCGACCCTCTCGCAGTTGGGTTACATGATGGCCGCAATGGGTGCTTCTGCTTATAGTGCAGGCGTTTTTCATCTCTTGACGCATGCGTGTTTTAAGGCACTTCTCTTTTTAGCCGCAGGTTCTGTTATTATTGGAATGCACCACGAGCAAGACATGCGCAAAATGGGTGGTTTGTGGAAAAAAATGCCTATCACTTACGTCACATTTTTAATTGGTAGCTTAGCGTTGTGCGCTATTCCTCCTTTTGCGGGGTTTTACTCGAAAGATACTATTATAGAAGCGGTACAACTAAGTGCGACTCCTGGTGCTCACTATGCCTATATTTGTGTTGCATTAGGTGCCATGGTGACGGCTATATATTCTTTCCGTGCACTGTTCATGACATTCCATGGTAAGCCTCGTATGGATGCACATACATGGTCTCATCTGCATGAGTCTCCTTGGGTGGTTTGGTTACCGTTGGTTATTTTGGCAATTCCTTCCGTTATTGTTGGGTATATTTTGTATATGCCTATGTTATTCAAGATGCCAACTTTATTGAATATATCCATATTTGTGCTACCTGAGCACAACGTGCTTGCCGAGATTGGCAAAGAAGTTATTTCACCGTTCCACAGTATGATACATGCAGTAACGTCATTGATTTTTTGGTTGACGTTGGCAGGTATTTTTATAGCGTGGGTATGCTACATCGCTCTTCCTATTATCCCTGCTCGTTTAGTGAGTACATTTAATGGAATATACAAAATTTTATTAAACAAATATGGCTTTGATTCGTTTAATGATTTTGTATTCGTTCGTGGTGCTAAAGCATTAGGACGGTTTTTCTACCAGGTTGGTGATAAAAAACTGATTGATGGTTTCTTTGTCAATGGGACTGCTCATGCTGTTAGGTGGTTCTCGCTCGAAGGGCGAGGAATTCAAAGTGGTTACTTATACCACTACCTGGCCATTATGGTATTTGGAGTCTTGGTTTTTCTTTGCTGGTTATTATTATAAGCTCGTTTCTTTTTAAAATGCGTCTGCAACACTTAATTGTGGGTAGAATTTTTAATAACGAAACTGAGTTCAGACTGAATTTAAGGTGAGGGTATGCATCATTTGCTCAATCTATTGATCTGGTTGCCGATTATTGGCGGCGTGTTTGTGTTCATGACAGGCGATGATAACAATCCAAATGTTTCTCGCTACGTATCATTGTTTACGGTCATTCTGACCTTGCTTATGTGCATACCCTTGGTCGCGGGTTTTAACTTAAACATCATGGACATGCAATTTGTTGAGGATATTCCTTGGATGCCAGCCTTAGGTATTCATTATCATTTAGGTATTGATGGCCTATCGCTTCTTCTCATTGTTTTAAGTATTTTTACTAACCTGATTGTTATTTTATCAACTTGGGATAGTGTTAAAAAACGTGTTGGTCAGTACATGGCAGCATTTTTAATCATGCAAGGTTTGTTGGTTGGTGTGTTCTCTGCGATGGATACCATTATTTTTTATATTTTTTGGGAAGCGACACTCGTGCCCATGTATCTTATCATAGGGATATGGGGCTCAGAGAACCGTGTTTATGCGGCCATTAAATTCTTTTTGTACACCTTTTTAGGTTCAGTACTAATGCTTGCCTCCTTTTTATACTTAGGATACCTGGCAGGTTCTTTTGACATTGAAACACTGTATGCAGTGAAGCTAGGAATGACCGCACAAACGTTAATTTTCATTTCCTTTTTCTTAGGTTTTGCTATAAAAATCCCTATGTTTCCAGTTCACACATGGTTGCCTGATGCTCACACAGAAGCACCTGCTGGTGGTTCTATTGTACTGGCGGCTATTCTTTTAAAGCTTGGTGCTTATGGTTTTATTCGGTTTGCTCTGCCAATTGTTCCAGATGCATGTAGCAAATATGCCATGGTTATGGTTGTTCTGTCATTGATTGCGGTAGTGTATGTTGGCTTGGTTGCAATTATTCAACAAGACATGAAACGACTGATTGCATACTCTTCTATATCACACATGGGTTTTGTGACCTTGGGTTGTTTTGCTATCTTTGCTATTGGCGACCATGCGAGCTTAAGAAGTGCCGGCTTGGTTTTGGAGGGGGCAATTATCGTCATGATCTCTCATGCGTTTGTTTCCAGCGCAATGTTTGCGGGGGTCGGATTTATTTATGACCGAATGCATACTCGGCAGATTAAAGATTTTGGCGGTATTGTAACGTCCATGCCTGTATTTGCATCCTTCTTTATGTTGTTTGCCATGGCAAATGCAGGGTTGCCAGGAACCTCCGGTTTCGTTGGGGAGTTTATGGTAATCCTGGGTAGCATCAAAGCGGGCTTTTGGGTGGCTTTTTGGGCGTCTACTACGTTGATCATTGGCGCTGTTTATACTCTCTGGATGTACAAACGAGTTATTTTTGGACCAGTTGCCAATGAAAAAGTAGCTGAACTTAAAGATCTTAGTCGCTTTGAAGTCAGTGCTTACATCTTATTAGCATTTATGGTTATCGCTATGGGCGTTTATCCTAAACCAATATTAGATTATGTGCATCAAACGGTGAGCCATACTTTGGCAGCAACGGATAAAACAAAATTGTAGGCTTTGTTACGTGTTGTATGAGTACAGCATCGTATGAATCTTTGGTCTACTAGACAGTACGCCATGGGTATGCGAGTGGAGAATCAAAGCCACAGCAACTTATTTCAGCGCAACACATGGGCTAAATTGAAACTTTGTAAGGTTAAATTAATATGACTGAGTTATTAACCAATATTCACTTGGCGCTACCCGAAATGATAGTGCTGGCAACTGCCACCATTACAATTCTCATGGATTTATTCTTTGGGCGACGTCTACCTTCGGTAGCTTTTATTTGTTCAACGAGTGGTTTGGCGTTGGCTGCTGTTGTGAGCGTTCTTTTTATTGGTCAATATAGTTCGCTTGTGTTTCATGGACTTTTTATTAGTGATGATATTTCACAGCTCATGAAATTGTTTATTTACCTAACGGTTTTCTTAAGTTTTTTATACTCAAAACACTATATTGAGGAGCACAGAATGCCAACAGGGGATTATTATGTCCTCGGTCTTTTTTCAACTTTAGGGATGATGACGTTAGTGTCAGCACATTCTTTGTTGACGGTATATCTTGGTTTAGAATTACTCTCACTTCCTTTGTATGCAATGACTGCCATTAGACGTACGAACAGTGATGCCTCTGAAGCTGCCATGAAATATTTTGTTATGGGTGCTATTGCTTCCGGCATGCTTCTTTACGGTATTTCTCTTCTTTATGGTGCGACGGGACAACTTGATTTATCTGATATTGCCGGCTCCATATCATCTAATTGGAATGACCAGCGTGGTTTAATTTCTTATGGCATGGTATTTTTGCTGGCTGGAGTAGGGTTTAAATTAGCCGCGGTTCCTTTTCACATGTGGGTACCAGATGTCTATGACGGTGCGCCAAGCTCTGTTACTATGTTTATAGGAACGGCGCCAAAAATTGCAGCAGTGGGCATGGCACTTCGTATTCTAACCATAGCGTTACCTGAGGTAGCAACACAATGGCAGCAATTGGTTTTGATCATGGCGCTGTCTTCGGCCGGTGTTGGTAATCTTCTTGCCATTACCCAGACAAACATTAAACGCATGTTTGCTTACTCGGCTATTTCGCACATGGGTTATGCTTTATTTGGGATATTAGCTGCAACAGCCAGTGGATATGCTGCGTCTCTTTATTATGTTTTGGTCTATGCAATTATGTCTACAGGCGCGTTCGGGCTGATCGTCTTGATGTCTCGTGCGGGGATTGAGGTTGAAGCGGTTGATGATTTAAAAGGGTTAAACAAGCGTAACCCATGGCTTGCTTTTATGATGATGATTGTCATGCTGTCCATGGCAGGCATCCCCCCAGCAGTTGGGTTTTTCACTAAGTTGTTGGTGTTAAAAGCATTGGTAGACGTTCAGATGACGTGGGTCGCGGTGTTAGGCCTTGCATTTGCAGTTATTGGGGCCTTTTATTATTTACGAGTGATTAAGGTGATGTATTTTGATGAACCTATTGATGCAACGCCAGTCAAAATATCATCTGTAACTCGAGTGTTTTTTTCATTAAATTGTTTGTCACTGCTATATTTGGGTATATTTCCGAGTGCGCTAATATCGGCTTGTATAGCTGCTTTTGTGAAGTAAATGTGCCGTTTGGAGGGAAATATTGCTTCTGTGAATAAAATACAATCTATTTTAGACACCTTCGAATCTAAATTTGTATTTATCATCAAAATCACTTGATAAGTAGAAGCACTGTGAGTATAATTGCCCTCAGTTGATGCGGGGTGGAGCAGCCTGGTAGCTCGTCGGGCTCATAACCCGAAGGTCGTAGGTTCAAATCCTGCCCCCGCTACCACTATATATAAGACCCCATTTATGGGGTTTTTTATTATCTGAGTATAAAGACTTATCCGTTTTGTTTTTTTAGTTCCTAGCGCTTTAAAGGTTATTAAATAACTAGCGCCAAAGAGACCAAAATGAATAAGCCACTGTACCGGGATCCGTTCCCTCTTACTATCGGAAACATGTGCGCTCTATAATGGCTAAAACTTTTTAAAGCCAGGTTCATTAGAGATAAGCCACAGTCTTAATATACGAGAGGCATATGTTACAAGACGAAATTGAACAATTATTAAAGCCCACCATAGAGGGCCAAGGCTATGAGCTTTGGGGTTGTGAGTATTTGGCACAAGGTAAACACTCCTTATTACGTATTTATATAGATAAAGCCGAAGGAATAGGCATTACTGATTGCGAGCAAATTAGTCGTCAAGTCAGTGCTTTGTTGGATGTTGAAGATCCAGTACCTGGTAATTACAGTTTGGAAGTTTCATCACCAGGGATTCCCCGGCCTTTGTTTCATGCTAGGCATTATGAACGGTATGTTGGCCAAGAAGTGCATATAAAATTATTTAAACCCGTAGGTGGCAAGCGGAAGTACGTTGGACACATCGTCTCCGCTAACGAAGGCACCTTGGTATTAAATGTGGATGGTACACAACAGGATTTTCTTTTTTCTAATATTGTGAAAGCAAATTTGACAGTCGAGTGAGGCGAACAATGAGCAAAGAATTGTTATTAGTTGCTGAGGCGTTATCTAACGAAAAAGGCGTGAGTAAAGAAGTTGTTTTGGAGGCTATCCAAGCTGCTTTAGAATCGGCCACACGTAAGCTGTCAGGTATGGAACTAGGTGTTCGAGTCAAGCTTGATTCCCGAAGTGGCGAATATGAGACATTTCAATATTGGGATGTAGTCGCTGATGATGCAGTCGAATTCCCCGAGAGAGAATTAACGTTAGCTGAAGCACAACTACGCTCACCTAAAGTAGAACTAGGTGATCGTATTGAAGAACCAATGCCTTCGATTGAATTTGGTCGAATTGCCGCACAAACGGCTAGGCAGGTTATCATGCAAAAAGTTCGTGAAGCTGAGCGTCGCTTGATTATTGATCAATTTAAAAACAAGCTGGGTCAGCTCATTTATGGAACCGTAAAAAAAGTAACCCGCGATAATATCATTATTGATTTGGGTGGAAAGGCAGAAGCATTCATGCCACGTAATGAAATGTTACCTCAAGAAATGTTTCGTCCAAATGATAGGGTTAGAGCCTACCTTTACGAAATTTTAGATAATGTACGTGGTCCACAATTATTGGTGAGCCGTGTGCGAAAAGAAATGCTCATTGAGTTATTCCGCATAGAAGTACCAGAAATCGGTGAAAATATTATTGAAGTCAGAGCTGCTGCACGTGAGCCTGGTAATCGGTCAAAAATCGCTGTTAAAACAAATGATGGACGAATTGATCCTATTGGTGCATGTGTTGGCATGAGAGGCGCGCGTGTTCAAGCTGTTTCTAGTGAGTTGGGTGGAGAGCGCGTTGATATTATCCTGTGGGATGATAATCCTGCTCAATTGGTTATTAATGCGATGGCACCTGCTGATATTTCTTCAATTGTTGTTGATGAAGATTCTCACACGATGGATTTAGCTGTTCATAAAGATCAGTTGTCACAGGCTATTGGTCGTAATGGACAAAATGTAAGGTTAGCTAGCCAATTAACAGGCTGGGTATTGAATGTCATGACTGTTGAGGAGTTTGAAGGTAAAAGCCAGGAAGAATCAACAAAAGTCATTAAATTGTTTACTACTGCCTTAGAAATTGATGAAGAAATTGCACAATTGCTGGTCCAAAATGGATTTTCTTCTTTAGAAGAAATTGCTTATGTGCCTAAAGATGAGCTGCTTGCCATTGAAGAGTTTGATGAGGAAATCATCGATGAACTTCGTAACCGTGCTAACAACACGTTACTGACACAAGCCTTAACGTCTGGGAATGGCTTGGGTGGCGAGCCTGATGAAACACTGTTATCTATGGAAGGCATGACAGAAGAACTTGCAAAAAAATTAGCTGCCAATGGAATAACCACAATGGATGAATTGGCTGAACAATCGGTTGATGAATTGTTGGAAATTGACGGGATGACAGAGAAAAAAGCAGGCGCTCTAATTATGAAAGCACGCGAGCCGTGGTTTCACAGCGATGAAGCGAAGTAGTTGAGCCGGTTGATTGGTCCTGTTCTTAATTAGGATATACGGCATGGCGTTAAATCTTGCCATGCTACCTTAATTATTAGGGTTCTCTGATCATTTTACCTGCTTTAGAGTCGTAATGGTTTATGTAAAAGCAACATGGCTCGGGCAGTAAATAGAACAGTAGGCCTTAGTAGGACAGTATTAAAAAATTGTTGTGCTAGGTATTTAGAATGAGAGCTGTATTCAACAGCTGAAAGGGGATTAAATTATGGCGGATGTGACGGTTAAACAATTGGCTCAGGTCGTTGGTATCCCTGTTGAGCGCTTATTGAGCCAGTTGCAAGAAGCTGGATTATCCATTGTTGATGATCAGCAAACAGTCAATGAAGAACAAAAGCGTATTCTGTTAAATCATTTGAAAGGTGGTGCCAGTCAAGACACCGGCGCTACGGCGGAGCGAATCACCTTAAGACGAAAAAGTGTTTCACAAGTAACCATGGGACATGATGTTCACAGCAGTAAAACAGTTAATATTGAAGTTCGCAAAAAGAAGGTCTATGTAAAGCGTCCCACTGTACCAGAGCCCTTGGAAAATCAAGTGGAGGAGCCTGAGCAAGAAATTCTCGAAGAGATAGGTATAGATGAGTCTGTAGAAGCTATCAATATCGAAGCTCCTGAGGCAGAAAGCAGTGAACCTATAGTATCGGAAGAAACAGTGGTTGTGTCTGACGCTATAGAGCTACCACAAGTTCCTGCTGAACCAAACCCTGAGCCTGTCGTCGCTGAAAGTATAAAATCTGAAAAGTCTAAGAAAAAGCCAGTTACAAAAGATGAGCCTGAGGTTGCTAAGCCTGATTTTAAAAAAGGCAAAAAAAAATCTAAGTACCAACCCCCTGTACGTGAAGAGAATGATCACGATGCGCTTCATAAGCGTAATAAGAATAAAAAGCGTCGGGGTAATGAAAAATCTGATAAATACCGCGAAGCAGAAGAGTCCTTAACCCACGGTTTTGCAATGCCTACAACGCCTGTTGTGCGTGAGGTCATGATCCCTGAGACGGTCACTGTTGCTGAACTTGCTAAACGCATGTCTGTCAAAGCAGCAGAGGTTATTAAGGTCATGATGGGCCTAGGTGCTATGGCGACGATTAACCAAGTGATTGATCAAGAGACCGCTATTATTGTTGTTGAAGAAATGGGCCATATTGCTCGTGCTCTTAAAGATGATGCTATTGAACACACTTTAGGTGATGTTATAAGCAAAGGTAGTAATAACCAATCGCGTGCACCTGTTGTGACTATTATGGGACATGTTGACCATGGTAAAACATCATTGCTTGATTATATTCGCCGTACTAAAGTTGCGGCTGGTGAGGCCGGTGGTATTACACAACATATTGGTGCCTACCATGTAAGCACACCAAAAGGCGAAATTACCTTTTTAGATACACCAGGCCATGCGGCATTTACTGCAATGCGTGCACGCGGCGCACAAGCTACCGATATTGTGGTGTTGATTGTAGCTGCTGATGATGGTGTTAAGCCTCAAACTGTTGAAGCTGTTCAACATGCAAAAGCCGCTAAAGTACCTATTATTGTTGCAATTAATAAGATGGATAAACCTGGCGCTGACCCTGAGCGTGTTATGAATGAACTTACCGGGTATGAAGTTGTCCCAGAGCCTTGGGGCGGTGATACCATGTTTGTTAATATTTCTGCCAAATCAGGTCAAGGTATAGATGAATTGTTGGATGCAATTCTATTGCAATCAGAAGTTCTAGAATTAACCGCTCACACAGATGGCGCTGCAAAAGGTGTGGTTATTGAGTCTCGTCTGGATAAAGGGCGCGGTCCTGTTGCAACCGTCTTGGTGCAAAGTGGTACCTTGCGCAAAGGGGATATTCTTCTTGCGGGTCTTCAATACGGCCGTATACGTGCTTTAGTCAGTGATAATGGTAGCCTGGTGGACAGTGCCGGTCCCTCAATGCCCGTTGAGGTTTTAGGATTGTCAGCCATTCCACATGCAGGCGATGATGCCATTGTTGTACCTGATGAGAAAAAAGCACGTGAAGTTGCCTTATTTAGACAGGGCAAATTCCGTGATGTGAAATTAGCCAGACGTCAAAAAACTTCTCTAGAAGGTATTTTTGAAAACATGACGGCGGCAGAAACTAAAGTTCTAAACATTGTTCTTAAAGCAGACATGCAGGGCTCTGTTGAAGCTATTGCAGATGCACTTGTTAAATTATCCAACGAAGAAGTTACTGTCGAAGTGATTGCAAGTGGCGTGGGCGGTATTACCGAATCTGATGTTCACTTAGCGATAGCGTCTAATGGGCTATTGATTGGATTTAACGTTCGAGCAGATGCAGGCGCTAAACGCCTTGCTGAGCAAGAGTCTGTACCTATGCATTATTATAGCGTGATCTATGACATTGTAGATCAAGTGAAGGGCGCGTTAACTGGCATGCTTGCCCCTCAATTTAAAGAACAAATTGTTGGTATTGCTGAAGTTCGTGATGTATTCCGTTCGCCAAAGTTAGGCGCGATTGCTGGTTGTATGGTGGTAGAGGGTACGATTAAGCGAAACAACCCAATACGTGTACTACGAGATAACGTGGTTATTTATGAAGGATCTCTTGAATCTTTACGTCGCTTTAAAGATGATGTTTCCGAAGTTCGCCAGGGCATTGAGTGCGGCATTGGAGTGAAAAATTACAATGACGTTAAAACGGGTGACTTGATAGAAGTATTCGAAACCATCGAAATTAAACGAGACTAAAAGGTATATGAGCAATCATTTTAAACGAACGGATCGTATTGCAGAAGTGATTCAACGTACGTTGGCACAAGTTATTCAGCAAGAAATCAAAACCCCTGGGCTACCTAACTTTATTACCCTGTCTGCTGTAACGGTGGCCAGGGATTTAAGCCACGCGAAAGTATACTTTACCGTTTTTAATGGTGAGCCTGCAAAAACGGCTGAGATATTAAATGAATCTGCTGGTTTTTTACGGACAATTCTTGCCAAAACAATGACACTACGGACTGTTCCACAGTTGCATTTTATTTATGATGAATCAGTTGAATATGGCAGAAGCTTAAGTCGCTTGATAGACAAAGTTAATGATTCAGATGAACCCTCCGAGACCGATGTAGATAATGAGTCGCACTGAAGAAAAAGAATTGGTTAACGGTATCCTTCTGGTTAATAAACCTTCTGGCCTCACCTCTAACGCTCTTCTTCAACAAGTAAAACGCTTATATCGTGCTAAAAAAGCAGGACATACGGGCAGCCTAGACCCTATGGCTACGGGTATGTTACCCATTTGTTTTGGTGAAGCCACAAAATTTTCTCAGTACTTACTCGATGCTGATAAATGTTATGAGGTCACAGGGCATCTTGGTATAAAAACCGATACGGGTGATGCCATGGGTGAAGCAGTAGCCGTAGTTGATAATTTTAATGTTTCTGTAGAGCGCCTCAATGAAACAATTTCGCACTTCCGTGGTTCCATCAAACAAATTCCACCGATGTATTCTGCGTTAAAGCACAAAGGTCAACCATTGTACAAATATGCTCGAGCAGGAGTTGATATTGAGCGAAAAGAGCGTGATGCACATATACGTTCTTTGGTTTTAAATCATTTTGATGGCAAGCAATTGGCCTTGACTGTGGTTTGTAGTAAAGGCACCTATATTCGTACATTGATTGAAGATATTGGTGAGGCGTTGAACGTTGGTGGCCATGTGGTAAGGCTTCATCGTTCGTACACAGCCGGTTTTGATAACGCTCCGATGTATACTATCGAAGAGCTTAAGAGCAAGTCGCCTGAGGCGCTAATGTCATTGTTACTACCT
The DNA here is from genome assembly GCA_964442495.1 of uncultured Legionella sp. Lineage (GTDB taxonomy): Bacteria > Pseudomonadota > Gammaproteobacteria > Legionellales > Legionellaceae > CAYTZN01. The sequence continues at coordinate 21,277 of CAYTZN010000007.1, forward strand.
ACAGATAGCGCTATTCAGTCTTTACCACGAATTGTGGTTGACAGTGACGCAGTATTGTCATTACGACAGGGTAAAATGATAAACAGTATGACGAATGTCGGAATAGTAGGGGCAGTGCGCCTTTATGAAAATGACAGGGATTTTTTTGGGTTGGGGGAGTTGGACGTGACAGGGCTTTTAAAAGTTAAACGGCTATTAAGTTCGTAGGTTAAAATACCCTTGAGAGGCTTTGTTGCTCATGTGCTGTGACCTTAAGATGAAGACATAACTCGTCTTTTGAGGAATTGCACAAATATGAGCTAATACTTGTTTCTGTTGTCAGGTCTTGGTAGAATGCTCCCCTTTGTAGAAACACCGGTGCACTTCCATTTTGTTGATGAGCACGATTTATTATTTCAGGAGTACATAATGTCGCTAACGAGCGTACAAAAAGCAGAAATTGTGAACGAATTCAAACTTGCTGAAAAAGATACAGGTTCGCCTGAAGTACAAGTATCCTTAATGACAGGGCGAATTAAGTACTTAACTGACCATTTTAAATCCAATAGAAAAGATTTTCACTCACGCCGCGGTTTGCAAGCGTTGGTGAACAAGCGTCGTAAATTACTTAAATATTTGAAAAAGAGCAGCCAATCACGCTACGAAACATTGATTCAAAAATTAGGTCTGAGAGATTCCTATTGATTCCAGGCAGCACTAAGCGAGATTACATATCAAGCTAAAAGAAAGGCGCAGTTTTCTGCGCTTTTTTTTTGCTATTATAAAACGAGGAAACTAACGTGTCGAAAATCACTAAAGAAATACAGTTTGGCGAACACACACTAAAGCTTGAGACAGGTGAGATTGCAAGGCAAGCTGACGGAGCAGTATTTGCGAGTCTCAATGGCACTCAAGTGTTGGTTACTGTGGTTGGTGTTAAAGAAAGCACTGAAAAGAAAAATTTCTTAGCATTGACCGTTCATTACCAAGAAAAAGCTTACGCTGCGGGTAAAATCCCAGGTGGATTTAATAAACGTGAAGGGCGTCCTAGTGAGCATGAAACGTTAGTGTCGCGTTTAATTGATAGACCCTTGCGTCCTTTATTTCCTGATAATTTTTTTAATGAAGTACAAATTATTGCCACGGTCATGTCCTTAAACCCCGAAGTCCCTGCTGATATTGTTGCCATGATTGGCGCGTCTGCGGCTCTTGCTATTTCAGGTGTTCCGTTTCAAGGTCCTATTGGTGCGGCCCGTGTGGGTTATGATGAAGGCGTGTACCTTCTTAATCCTGCTCCTAAAGCTAAATCAGCACTTGATTTGGTCGTTGCGGGAACAGAAGATGCTATTTTAATGGTAGAGTCTGAAGCTAAAGAACTAAGTGAAGAAGTGATGCTTGGTGCTGTGTTGTTTGGTCATGAAATGATGAAAAATGTGATCAAAGGCATTAATGAATTGGCTAGCGAAGTCGGTAAACCGGCTTGGAGTTGGGTTGCTGCACCACATGATACGGCATTGCAATCACGCATTGAAGAGTTGGCAACAGCAGAAATAACCAATGCTTACTTGATTAAAGACAAACAACAACGTTACCAGCGGTTATCTGAACTGCGTCAGCACATCACTGACACGTTAATGTCTGAAAGAGAAGAATTGACTCGTGATGTTATTGTAAATATTTTTGGTGCATTAGAGTCCACGATTGTTCGTAATCGTATTCTAGACGGGGAGCCACGTATTGATGGCCGCGATCAAAAAACGGTTCGTCCTATTGCTATTCGTACCAATGTATTAGACCGTGCTCATGGTTCTGCTTTATTCACTCGCGGTGAAACACAAGCGATCGTTGCAGCAACGTTAGGTAACGATCGGGATGCTCAAACCTTAGATAAATTAGACGGTGAAGTTAAAGATAGGTTTATGCTTCATTATAACTTTCCTCCTTACTCTGTTGGTGAAACAGGCATGGTGGGGAGTCCTAAGCGTCGTGAAATTGGCCATGGTCGATTGGCGCGTCGCAGTTTGATGGCAGTCCTTCCTGAAACAAGCGAATTTCCATACGTATTAAGGGTTGTTTCTGAAATTACCGAATCCAATGGTTCAAGCTCGATGGCAACAGTTTGTGGCACAAGCTTGGCATTAATGGATGCAGGTGTTCCCTTGAAAGCACCTGTAGCTGGTGTGGCAATGGGTCTTATTAAAGAAGGTCCACGTTTTGCTGTGTTAACGGATATTTTAGGCGATGAAGATCATCTAGGTGATATGGACTTTAAAGTGGCTGGTACAGAGAAAGGTATTACAGCGCTGCAAATGGATATTAAAATCACAGGTATTACGAAAGACATCATGGCAGAAGCACTTGAGCAAGCATTGGCAGGTCGTCAGCACATACTTGGTGTCATGAACAATGCGCTTGCTGAACACCGCGTTGAGCTATCCGAACATGCGCCACGGATTGTTACCATGAAAGTTCCTGAAGATAAAATTCGTACGATTATTGGTAAAGGTGGTTCAACCATTAAAGGGTTGATTGAAAGCACAGGTGTGTCTATCGACATTGATGATGCAGGTGTTGTTCAATTATTTTCCCCAAGTGGTGAGGCCTTAGAAGAAGCTCAGCGCCAAATCAAAGCATTGATCGCTGATATAGAAGTGGGTCAAGTTTATCGTGGTAAAGTCATTAAAATAGTAGATTTTGGTGCATTCATCAATTTACTTCCAGGCAAGGATGGCTTGTTACATATTTCCCAAATTTGTGCTGAACGATCACAAAAAGTGGAAGATGTTCTACAAGAAGGTCAAGAACTTGAAATTTTTGTCGCAGGCGTTGATAAGCAAGGTCGCGTTAAATTAGAGTGGAAAGACAAACCTGCCGGTTTAGTAAAAGAAACGACGAATGCAGCTCCTGTTGAAGCCATAGCAAATTCAGCTGGGAATGAAGCAGATTCTTCCTCTGATGAAGAAGAGTAGTCTATTTCACGCTTTCGGTAAATGTTCAAGGCCCTCTTGTTGCATAAAACATTATGCGACAAGAGGGCTTTCTGTTTTTAAAAGCCTCTTTTTTTTCATAACCTCACTTTTTCTTAAAACCCTGTATATTCTCATGAGATTATCAAAGCTCATGCCACTCATCATAGCCTTAAGCGAGGAGTTATAATGCAAGAAAAAAGAGAATTAACAGTCAATGTATACAGTGCAAAAAAAACACTCACGCCTTTTTTCCCAGCCACTTTTCCAGTTGGTTTTGGAAGCTCTATGTTTCAAACATCAGGTGCAAGTTGTGGCGTTTCAAATTGGACTGAGGCCGCTCGTTTAGGAACTGTACCAGAGGCCACGCCGGCTCGTTCGCATTGGGATAATTATGAGGCTGATCTTGATCTAATTCAAAGCACTGGTGCTAAGCAATACCGTGTGTCTATTGAATGGAGCCACATTGAACCTGAGCAGGGTAGGTTTGACGACGATGTTATAAGGCAGTATCACAAAATAATAGATGCTTGTATTGCACGTGGGATTACGCCCATGCTGACACTCTATCATTTTAATGAGCCTTTATGGTTTACTCAGCTGAAGGGTTTTGAGCGCGAAAGAAATATTATTTATTTTATTGACTATTGCTCACACGTGTTTGCCTTATTTTCACCAAAAGTAAAATTATGGTGCACTATTAATGAGCCTGCAGTGCAAGCCTTTATGGGATATTTTTTAGGAGACTTCCCACCCCATAAGCACGATATACAATTAACAGTTACCGTGCTTAAAAATTTGTTGAAGGCACATGTTGATGTTTATTTTGCCTTAAAGGGATTGCCCGAAGGTGATACTGCCATGATTGGTATAGTGCATAATGTTTTACGCTTTAAACAATTACATAAGTTGGATCCTATTGGTTGTTTGATTACAGGAACGTTTACGCCTATTACTGATGATTTGGTCATGAGTTTTTTTAGAACGGGCATTTTTAAGTATAAACGGGTGTTTTTTCCTAACGTTGCTTATCATGATGAGCGGGCTCCAAATGCCAATGATTTTTTTGGTTTGAATTTTTATGCTAATCCTATTGTGGGCTTTAATCGGCAGAATGTGTATGGTCCCACTTGCCGAACAGGCCAAGTCATGGGTGATATGTTTTTACCAGTAGACCCAGTTGGGTTTGCTGATGCACTTGATAGAGTTGCAACACTTGGAAAACCTATTCATGTTACAGAAATCGGTGTTGCTGATGCCAGTGATAAACTTCGCCAATCTTTTTTAAAAGAATACTTTGGGGTTATAAAAACGAAGATTGAGTCTGGTATGGACATTAGAAGTTGCATGCTTTGGACGACTTGGGATAATTATGAATGGAATCAGGGTCATACTAAAAATTTTGGTTTTTTTGATGCTCATCGTCAGCCTCGAGAAAGCGTGAAAATGTTAAAAGAAATGCTTGGAGTAGCTCCAGATGACACCAAGAGGCATGCACAAGTGAGTTTGGTTTAGGACATCATCAGTGAGTAGTCTATACATTTTCTTTCAATTTTAAATGATGCATTTTTTGGTTAGCCAAATGTAGACGTGTTTTGCCTTTTCCGAGAAACATAGAGTTCTTCTGGATACCGCTGACAAGCAGCGGTACGTAGGGATTCAGTCATTTAAAATTGAATTGACTATACACCTGGAAATTTCCCTGCAATAGTGAAAAGTCAATCGATTATAAAACATCAGAAAGCTCCTACTTAAAAAGACAGTAGGTCGGGTGCCTTTAGCGAATTAAGTTTAAAAACTCCATGCGCGTGCTGTTGTTTTCGCGTAGATATCCTAACATGACGGACGTTGTCATGACAGAATTTTGTTTTTCGACACCGCGCATCATCATGCAAAGATGCCTTGCTTCTATGACAATGGCCACGCCTTTTGCATCAGTAATATCAGCAATGCACTGTGCTATTTCATTGGTTAGGCGTTCTTGAATCTGTAGCCTTCTTGCAAAAAAATCAACAATCCGGGCGATTTTAGATAAACCAATTACTTTACCGTTAGGAATATAACCAACATGGCATTTTCCTAAAAATGGCAGTAAATGATGTTCGCACATGGAGTACATTTCGATATCTTTCACAATCACCATCTCACTCATGTCTGAGTCAAAAAGGGCGTTGTTGATAATATCCTCAATGTTTTCGTGATAGCCTTTGGTTAAATAGCGCATTGCGCTGGCTGCACGTTCAGGCGTGTCAAGCAGTCCTTCACGTTCGGTGTCTTCGCCAATATCTTTTAATAATTGTTTGTATAATTTTTGCATGTGTAAGCCCTAACCTGGTGGCCAAACCATTTGCCGCCCACCGAGAATGTGTAAATGAACATGGTCAACCGTTTGTCCGCCATGGGATTTTACATTAAAAACAAGCCGGTAACCGGTCTTATTGAATGCTTCCGTGGTGGCTATTTTTTTGGCGGTAAGTACCATGTGACCTAGTAATTGCTCATCCTTTGCGTTTGTATCATCAATTGTAGCAATATGGCGCTTTGGAATAACGAGTATATGTTGTGGCGCTTGAGGGTTTATATCACGAAATGCCATAACATCTTCATCTTCACAAATGACGCCCGCTGGAATTTCACCGGCGGCAATTTTACAAAATAAGCAGTCCATCGTTTTCCTATTCAGTATTACTACTGTTAATTATACTCGGTCTTTCGCATTAGACAAAAGTAATACAAAAATTTGTGGGTATAAACGGCTCTTTTTTTCGTTTGACTTCGTTTTAAAGGGCATTTAAACCGTATGCATTGTTAGACATAGCGGTAAAATACATGTAGTATCGTGCTTTTAATGTACAGTTGTAGCGATGATATTACAGTATTTATTCATCTTGGGTATTTGTGTTGAAGCGAGTAGTGGCGCAATCGCGGCTGGCCGTAAAAAAATGGATTTTTTTGGCGTGTTGTTGATAGCATGTATCACGTCATTAGGTGGGGGAACCGTCAGGGATGTTTTGTTTAATACATATCCGCTCACATGGGTAACGCATCCGGAATACCTACTGTACACATCGTTATCTGCCTTTTTGACCATTTTTATTGCACATTCATTGGCACGTATCATGAATGTTTTTTTAATCCTTGATGCGCTAGGTCTTGCCGTTTTTGTCGTTATTGGAACAGAAAAAACGCTTGCCCACGGTATGTCCATGAGCATGGCTATCATGAGCGGAATGTTAACGGGTATTTGTGGGGGTATGTTAAGAGATATTCTTTGCAATGATATTCCCTTGGTTTTGCGCAAAGAACTGTATGCCGTCATTGCCTTGGTTGGCGCTTTACTTTATGTGGTATTAGCGCATGTTCATGTGTTAAGAGATATTAATGTCTTGATAACCATGACGACAATTTTTATTATGCGCTTGCTTGCTATTTTCTTTCACATTGAAATTCCAAAATTTGATTATGCTCATCGTAAGCGTTGATTGGGCATAAACACGTTCTTGATTAAAAGAGCGGCTCATTGCTCTTTTAATCATTTTCATATTACAGCATTGCTTTTGGACTGGTGGATGTTGTTAGCTCAGCATCAAGCAATCCGCTTTTCTCATCCGATGTTTTGTTTTTAAACATGCCAAATTTAGAGAGCTCGGCAGTGATAGCCTGGCTAGATGCTTTTTTTAACGCGTCTACTATTTTAGTATGTCCTTGTTTTAGAGCAATGTCGTAAGGCCGTAAAAAGCCGCTGCCTTCGCTTGCGGGGATCGTTGCGAGGGCGCTTAGTTGAGCGCTTACACTTGCATCTTGATTGGTTTTGAAAATTGTTGTTGCAAATTCTGAGTCGAGACTACATGGCACGTCGATTTGAACGCCAATATTAATTAAATATTCTACAATATCAAGATGTCCTGCAGATGCAGCGCCATAGATTGGTGTTAGGCCTGGCAAGTTTTGTGCGGTATTAAGATCTACTCCGAGACAATGTAGCGCTTTAATAACGTTGAGGTGGCCATTATAAGCAGCTAGATTAGCGGGCGTGGCTATCTCATGTAACTCAGCATTGGAATCTTTAGCATTCAAGTAAAGTAAGGTAACAATATCGGCGTACCCATTCATGGCCGCAAGATGAATCGGTTTCATGCCGTCTGCATTTTTTAGCTCAAAATTTGTTTTCCTGCGGATAAGTACTTTAATGACATTGGTGTGGCCATTGCTCGAAGCAATATGAGCCGGGGTTAGTTTGTTATCATCTAATTCATCAAGCTTTGCCCCAAGACGCCCAAATTCTTCCATCATGTCTGCCTGACCATGTTTTGCAGCAACATGTATGGGTGTATCTCCTTCTGCCGAGAAGCTATTTAAAAATATTACATGATCTTTCGATAGCCATTCAATTTTGTCGATACAACCATGTTTCGCAGCGGCAAAGATTAGCCATATTTTTAATGAAAAGTTGTATTGGGCATCAGAGCAAGGCGAATGCTGCAGTAATTCATACATATAATCAACCCCTTTTGCTGATAGTTTCGCCCAGCTTAACAACGTTTGAGCTTGATTTTTATTGTCAAAAACGGAAGATGGGCTCTCGATAAAGGATGATGGTTGGATTGCAAGTCCAGTAGGACTTGCAATGTCGTGGTGCGCATTTAACTGGGCGACTAAGGATGCATTGTGTTGTTCAAACAGTTGTATTATAGCCTTACCATCTGGGGCATTAACAAGATTCTGCCAAGCAGAAACGTTATGTTCCACAACCGCATTGTTTTTATTTGTCGTGATTGAACTCATTGACTCCAAAGTAATTTTGTCACAAAGAGCCGGGTTTTCTTGTAAGATAAGTTCTAGAATAGAGCGTCTTTTCTCTGATAGCGTTAGTGAAAATAAAGCGGAGTATCCTCTTTTGCCTGAAATTCTACATAGGATATCAGCAGTAAGGCTTATAATAAGTGTTTTATTTTTAAAAAGCATTTCTAAAAGAGAAAGACCTTTTACTGTTAGGGTAAGCTCAAAAAATGGGGACGTGTTTTCATCAAGTTTGACACGGTATAATGCTTTGGGAGAAATATTAGGCGCTATTTTATCGTTACCTTCAAACATGATACCTAGTATTTCTTGACCGATAGGATCCGCCGAAAGCTTGAGTAATGTTGAGTTATTTTGAGGAAGTTTAAAGCATAAGATATCGGCACTAATTGATTTAATTAACTCTGGATTTGAAAGTATGAGCCCACCAAATTTGTGCATTTCAGGAGTATTGTCAATAAAACAGTGGAACAGCCCTGACGTTTGATGTTTACTGTTCAAATAAGAGAGTATCGGCTTTATCACTCTTGGAAGACCTGTAATTGCCGCGTGAAAAAAATGAAAAAGTTGTTCATCTTCTTTAATTAGATCAAACAAGCAAAGATACTCTTTAATAGATGTTTTAAAGAGGTAATCAATAAAACTTGGGTGTGTAATGAGCTCGACTAAGGCTAGCTTTTGCCATTCAATGTCCGTACTAGATAAATTGTCATACAGCGCTTTAACTGATTCAAGTGCTTGAGAGTTCATTTGAGTTATAAGAGCCAAGTCTTGCTCTGATGCTTTTTTCTTTTTTTTCTTTTGGCCATTAGAGGGCGCTTCCGAAGCAGACGTACCAGCGTCTAATTCCATTTTTTCAGCGTTTTCGGTTTCAGTGCCCATCACCGACAGTGTGTTTGAGTCCATGGGTATTGAATTCTCAGTGCTCTGTAATGCCTTTTCTAAGGCATCTATTGTCTTTATTAGGTTTAAAGCGCTCTCCTCAAGCGAAACGATTGGCGTAAGCATGGCTTCTTTTTTAGCCTCAAGCGATGCCTCCGCCGGCTCTGTAACCTTGGCCTTCTTTTTCTTTCTTTTGGTTGCAGGTGTTGCCACGTCCTGTGGTTTACTCGCGGCTTGCTCTGCTAATTTTTCCGCTTCTGTTGCATGCACGGCGGCTTTAAACGTTTCAAATTGAGCGGGGCTTCGATTAAGAATGTCGACCCAAATTTGTTGTGCTTGGATTTCATTTTTTTGCAATAAATATTCAGTGGCCTTTCTTTCCCAATCGTCTGGTGTTGCAACGACGAGCGCTTCATGCACTTCACTTGCATTTTTGTCCTCTACCGCCAAGGACTTGATGAATTTTTTTAAATGGTCTGCAAGTTTAATGCCGGCTCTACTTCCGTTACTCTCCACTATCGTGAGCGAATTTTCTGAGCGGGTCATGATGGTAATGATGGCATCAAACTCTGCGCTATATTTAAAATCCGCTTTATCGGCTTTAGGTCGATTTTTATGCGTGGCTTGAGATTCAACGAAGGGCGCTAACGCTTCACACACCCGTTGAGGAATAACCTTGTAGGCAAGTGGGTCTGGTATATCAAGACCTTGCACTTCATCCACGGTAAACACAACCACACCTTCTGGGAACAAGGCCTTTACTTCGTCTTGATACTCGGGGCGCGTGATGACAGCAAAGTCCGTGGTTTTCGTTCTCGCATAAATCACCTCATTCTGCTTCATTTCTTCAGGTGTACACCAAAGGACATCCCCTTCAATAGCATGCTCTGCCGCAATCATGATGTCTTGCTCAGCCTTGTCTGCGGTTCCACCCACGGCGAGACGTTTTAGGCGCGTGAATTCATTCACAAACGTAATAACACGCTTAGGACAACGGTGAGACTCCGACAGGCGAAATTCAGAAATATGAATGCCAACGGTTTTGTAATAGAGCTCACGGATGTAAGGTAAGTTGGGACGTCGACTTGTTATCACTTGTTGCTCACCGATGTAAAAAATAATCTGGTGCTTTAAGGCGATATTTTTAAGAAGGTTCACTTCACAAAGCGACAAATTCTGGGCTTCATCGACCAAGACCAAGGGGTATTGACGCATCGGTTCATCAGGAGAGAACAGCTCGGCTAAAATGACCTTTTCTTTTTGTAAAATATCCATGTACGACAAATAAATTTTGAATAAATACTGGCGCGCTTCACCTTTGGGCAACGCACTTTGCCGTTCACCAAGCGCGTCATACTCGTCCAGTGTTTTAAAACCATAACCGGCACAGGTTTTTACCTCGTCCCAGGCTAATTCGGCGTCTTCTAGTAAGGGAGGTAAGCTCTTATTGTTTTTAATACAATGACGCTGGTACCATTCGATAAAATCAGCTTTATCTACAAACCTCCTTTCGTCACCAACGTGTGCTTTTAAAAGCGCTTTGTAGCTTAAAAATACAACCCGATTGTTTTCTTCTTCTGAAACCATGTGGCGCCACTCGCGCCTCCTTTTATCCACCAAGCCGCCTGATTTGCTTACATATACAATCGGTGGGCATCCATCCTCAGCGGGCTTTTGTATTTCAGCGAGCAAAATCGCACTTGCAGAGGTGGTCTTGCCAGCGCCGGCGAACGCTGAAACAATACTCGGCAAGCTCGTTGTAGCCACAACCTCACGTTGATTTGGGGTTAATTCAATCCAACGATGGCCGTGGTACTCAAGCTCCGCCCAATGCGGGTCTTTTTCCCTTTTTTTGCCCATTTTTTTCGTTAACGTCTCACCGTCATCAGGCTCAAATCCTTTCTTAACGATGTCAGCTAACGCTTTGTCGTTGAGCTGCAAATACGTTTTTAATCGACCTTTTTTAAGAAAAGCACATTTTTCGTAAGCATGCTCCGGCACAAAGGCTAAAATAAGCAGCTTTTGTTTGTAAGTCGTAAAAACGAGTCGATGCGCACGGTTCACACGGATACTGTAAATTTCCGTTTTGGGTACGTGAAGTTTTTCTAAATCAAGGCTCCTGTAATCATGAGACAATAACTGCTCAATTTCTTTTTCGCACTCCTCCTTAATTTCAGCTTCAACAATAAGACCCTTCCAGTACGCAATTTGCATTTGAGTGACCATTCAAAGGATAGGATAAAGATGGTACGCTGAAGTCAATTTTCAATCAAGAATATTGTTTTAAAAAAACGCAATCAGATTTTTATATTTATGGAACGGGGGAGTGTAGGTCCGTTTGTGTTGTATCAGGTGAGTTGCATTTAACATGAGAGGCTGGTTTTTTAAAAAAGACCAGCGGTAATGGGCGTATTGCTTTAACAGATTGCAATTCTATTGGCTTTTCCGAGTCATTTTCTATTTGCATGGGGATGGGAAAAGGTTTGAGTGGTGAGGTAAGAATGATCTTCGCCCCATGACTTAATGGGTCATTGAGGAGGTAAATGCTGGTGCTACTTTTCTTGACAGTATACTCATGTACTGGTGGGCATGCCCCCTTTCGTACCGCACCATCTAAAATATAATCACATGTCATCGATAAGCCTAGTCCTTGTCCACCAAAATAATAATTATGTTTTTGGCTCAGTGAAGGGCCTGGGGGTAGTTTATATTTTTCTGTTAAAATTTTTTTATTGAATTCTATAAGATAGCTTTCAGGGAAGCCTTCGCCATTGTCAGTAAGCGTGATACTAAGGTTACCCTTTTCAACTGTCCAAACAATGTCCATTTCTAATAGTGGGCTTTTACTCGCGTCTTTTAAGTATTGATGAATGATGGCATCCATGCTGTTTTTTAATAGTTCAATAAAATATTTATCAAGGGTTTCAATTGCTAGAGGCGGAGATTGATTATTGAATATTTGTTTGATGTCTTCTTTAACCATTGGGTTTTCGTGCTGGCGTTGAAATTGCTGCTTCATTTTGCTTTTTATAGAGAGCCACTGCAGCCCGCTATTAAAGCCGGACAAGCCAATGTCTTCATTTAAAGCCATTTTTAATAATTGATGTGTAGAGAAGGCCTCATCAGAGGGAGCATGATTTAATCTAAGATCACGTAGAGCTTTACAGGATTTGCAATAAGCTTCTAAGTCGATAGAAAGTTTGACCGATAAAGGAAGTGCTCCATCTATAAGTAAGATGTCTGTCATAAACAACTCTAAAAAAATAGCATTTTTATTATCTGAAGGAATTTTTGTAGCTGTCAATAGTAAATTGGAAAATGTTTTAGGCAGTTTGGTTATCTTATAAAAAAATCAAAAAATTTTTGATTCTCATTTTTTATGATTTATCGATAAGGCTATTACAGTTCGCTAAAATTGATATAAAGTAGATTTACATCCATGAGGATACGGGTGGATGGATATTTGGGGACGTAAAGCACATTTTATTTCTTAAAATAAGGATATTGTATGCCAAAGAAGAAAGTGGTTGTTGATGTTATCCCTAAAGAATTGGGGCGTAGCTGGGGATGGCTTTGTGGGTTAGGTGTGCTATTTGTCATTCTTGGGGGCATCGGTCTTGGTATGGTTGTGGGGTTAACGCTTGCTAGCGTGTTGTTTTTAGGCGTTTTATTATTGATTGCGGGATTTTCCCAAATGATCGATGTGTTTAAAAGCAAGCATTGGAAGGGTGTGGTATGGCATGCTTTTATTGCCGTTTTGTACCTGATTGTAGGGGGCGTGGTTATTTATGATCCGCTTCTAGCTTCAACAGTGATCACTGCAGCTATTGCATGGATGTTGATCATTATTGGTCTGACACGCTTTATTATGGCCATGGTACTTCGTCATACGGCTGGGTGGGGATGGTTGCTGATAGCCGGGTTGACGGCAATTGTCTTGGGCGTGATGATATTATTGCAATGGCCTTACAGTGGTTTGTGGGTGCTTGGTTTATTTATTGCCATTGAATTGATTGTGAATGGTTGGAGTTATATCTTTATTGCCCTGGCTATTCGTCCGCGATAAGGGTGGTTGCTTACAGACCAATAGAGAATTTTTTGTATTGGTCTGTAAGGTTTTTTAGCTATTCTTGGTAGCGTGCAACGCTTGCCATGATTTCTTTATGTGCTGTTTCTGGGCCTTCCCATCCATCTACTTTTACCCACTTACCTTCTTCTAAATCTTTATAATGTTTAAAGAAATGTTCTAACGAAAGAAGTAAGTGTTGGGGAAGATCACTGTAGGTTTTTACTGAGCGGTACATTGTGCTTAATTTATCAATGGGCACGGCCAGTAATTTAGCATCCACACCGGATTCATCCGTCATTCTCAGCATACCTACAACGCGGCAACGAATGACAGCACCACTGATTAAAGGAATTGGGGTCACAACCAAAACATCCACAGGGTCGCCATCTTCAGAAAGCGTATGGGGAATGTAACCATAGTTTGTAGGGTAATACATGGCCGTGGTTAAGAAACGATCCACAAACAAAGCACCTGATTCTTTGTCCACTTCATATTTAACCGGTTCCCCATGCATAGGGATTTCAATGATGACGTTAATTTCATGAGGAACGTCTCGACCACTATTGATTTCCATCAGACCCATTATTACACCTGTAGACTATTTAAAGACGCGCTATTATGCAGAAATTAAGCTTAAAAGGCAAAGTGGGGAGAAAAGTTCATGCAGGGAAAACGCGGCTAAATTTTGAGCACAAAATACCGCGTCCTCGTCTACGTATCGTGCTTTATGCACGATTCATATCATGTTGCATCAAGATCGTAAAATTGCGCACATAAAGCTCTGAACGTAGTTTTTTTTGAGCAATGCGTGTTTAGATGCGTTTGTGCCTTGAAGCTCATGTTACCATTGCCTGCTAATAAATAGCGGTAGTAAGGTTTTGCTACAGTATTCACCGATTCGATAAAAACACTCTTGTTGGTTTATAAAGTCATCATGCGTTTGCGCTGTGTCTTTTTTGCTGGCGATGGAATAAATAACGTGGGTGTTTTCAAATGTTACTGCGAATGAGCGTCCAATAGGGTAGTGGTGTGCCATTTGTTTTAAGTAATACAGTTCGTCGTAGTGATGAGGGGCATATAATGTTTGCCAAGAGGCGCTTGCGCCTGTTTGATACCAGCTTGGTTGATACGTTTTATCAAATTGCCAAAGATGGCTGCTAAATAGATTAAATTCAAGTGCAGGTGTTGAGGAGAAGGTTAATATTTCATTGTTTTCATTCACCTGGGAAACCGCAACATGGTTAATGTTGTAAAGCCCCAATACATCATTGAAAACTTTGTCAACGGTGTTCTTGTGAGCAAAGAGTTTATTTAGGTAGTCGGGGTGAGGCGTGGCGTTTTGGGTGCTAGCATTCATGAGTATTTTTTCCATGGTGAAAATACAAAGGCGTGTTAAGTCGTTCTAAAATGCCTAACGGATGAAAGCGCTAGGTCGATTATTTTTTTTGATTGCTCTTCATTAGCATGGATATGGCTGATGTCCCTGGTTAAATCGTTCAAAAAATCAGCAACCTCCTCGTTTGAGCGGTGTGCATTGTACAGTTCGTGAGCCTGGGCGAAAATATAATGCAGCAAATTTCTATTGATAGTGATATGGGGTTGGGCCGCGCTTGCATCACGTATGCTCTCGCCAAAGAGAAGCCATCCTGGTGATACTTGAAGTTTTTCTGCAATGTCCGCTATTTTTGTAGGATCAGGAATGGCCTGCCCGCGAAGGTATTTTCGACAAATTTGCAGGGAATAACCGGTGATTTCAGCAAGTTTATCAATATTTACGCCTGAAACAGAACGCTGGGAGTTAAACCCCGCACGAATCATGGCCTCTCGTAAACGAATGGCAAATGGTTTGGTTAAGTCGACTTTTTCCATAGTGATGATGGGTGTTCCAAATTGCAAAAGGGTAACAAACCCTTGCTTTTATTGCAACAAAAGATTCCTTTTGAAATCATTGGTTTCCAATCGAAATCAATGGTTGACTTTTTGGTATGGAGGAATAAAATACGGCTCATTACAGCGCTTACGATGGAATAATGTGCTCTGTATAAGTCCAATGTCAGGAAGATAAGGTGGTTTTACCATAGTGGCCAACTTCGACTGTTCACAGTGGTCGGATTGATCCTCCCTCACTCCGGCCCTTCTATGCCGTTAACAGGCCATTTCCCTCCCAGAAAAAGAGAGCTTTTTGTTCTCATTAAGCGTTGTTTTATGTTATTGTGTCCTAAAAATAGACCTAAAAGGTTTTTTATGACCAGAGAGATAAAGCAAGGGTATAAGGCAGTTGTTCTTAGTGGTCGTCCCGCAAAAGATACTACTGGGTTTGATTTAACCGGCTATTTTCAATACAAAGCGTCGTTATCTGATCACAAACAATACTGGTTAAAGCTTGATGATGAGGCAAGAGGTCGTGTGATTGAAATCATATCGCAGGATCTCATGGAGCAGAACTATTCAGAATACCGCAGGGGCGGCTATTTTTCTGGTAATCTTCAACACTCAGGGCGCATTGCTTACCATACAAATCATGGCACAGCTCATGGTTTGCGCCAAAAAGAGCACCAAACACAGTATTTGAACCTGATAAAACGTTATGGCACACCGCTTTACCAAGAGGCGGCAACTCATTTAACGACAGAAGAGCTTGCTATAATGCAATTGGCAGCTTACATGCATCGACTGGGGCGAACGAACGAGCGTTCTTTTCAAGATGATAGACTTTATGGACCTCGTGCTGCACAAATATTTATGCAAGTTGCAACAGAATTGGAGTTTAACCTCGATTTAATAGCATTAGTTGCAGGAACCATGAATGTTTTTCGTTCAACTGATGAATTACAAGCTCAAGATAATGGGCAGGGACCGGCGCTTCAAATCAAAGGTCTTATAGATCTCCCCGTGGGCAGTGCTAGACAAAAAGCTATTCTATTTGAGCGATTGATTGAAATAGGGCATCTAACCGAATTGGTGAGATGTTACGCTGATAGCAGGTTTAGTGCTGTACGTGAATCCATTGCTTGCCGATTAAAAGGCATGCTGGCTTGCCCGCATCAGGCAAATGGTATTGCGGAAGCGTTTCTAAACATGGCCGCGCAATTTAATATAGTCACGGGTGCTGGCGTGGGCATGCTTCCAGGCAAGCAGGTCCGAGAAAATGCTGAGTTATCTGTGGAATCTGCAATAAAACCTAGCTGGACAGAGGAGAATTTGGCGCGAGCGGCCACGCAATTTATGAATGAAAATGAATTTTTAAAGCGAGTGAGCCTTCTTTCAAATCATGCATATAAAGACCAGTCGGCGGGGATTGATGGGCTATTAAACGACTTCGAAAGCAAAATAGCATCTGTAGGCCAATATCATTTATCAGCAAAACACAAAGCTCAACATTTGTTAGCAACATTGAGAGAGGAAAAACAAAAGGCATTTGTTGATTTGAATGAAGAAAGCAAGGCGCTTTTTTTAAAAAATGCAAGTCATGCCATTAAGGAAGCCATCCCCTGTCTTCAAAAGGATTTAGGTTGGGGTGATTATTTAAAAAACCTTCTTAAACAACTGATAAATGCTATAACTACAGGGTTGGCATTTTTAGGAACGTTTGGGATGTCTAAACATCGTGGCTTCTTTTCCGTTAAGCCTTCTCTTGTAGCGGACCGTGCTAAAACCCTAAACAGTGACTTAAACGATGTGGTGGCTGCCAGCGCTCCGGCATAAGAAAATAATGGTTTTAGGATAGGGTCGATTATTAGTCATTTTCAATGGTCCCGCCGCTTGTCTGTGTGGGACGTCGACGCCTAGTTTGCTTAACTATTTTTCGTGCGGGACATGGCTAGGGAACGTTATAAAGTATGTGATAGGTTGCCTATCTATTTTTATCTCATGGAAAGGGTTTACTTTAATGTGCTGGCTTTTTATAATACCCGCCACACCATCTCTAATATAGAGCGAATAATAGGCACGTAGCTCAGTGGTAGAGCACCACCTTGACATGGTGGTGGTCGGTGGTTCGATCCCACTCGTGCCTACCATACATACCCTGCCACTCTGCAGGGTTTTTTTTTGAGCATTAGCTCATGCGTACGATGGGTGGAGCAAGGAACACAAGATGCCAAATATTACATTACCAGATGGACACGTTAAACATTTTGAACACCCATTGACGATTCATGACGTTGCCTTGAGCATAGGTCCAGGCCTTGCAAAAGCCGCTTTAGCGGGTCGTGTGGATAATAAAGTGGTGGACCTTAGCTATTTGCTCACCGGAGACTGCTCTTTAGCGCTTCTTACCGATAAAGACCTTGAAAGCCTGGAGGTTATTCGACACTCCGCTGCTCATTTATTAGCGCAGGCCGTTAAGCTTCTTTTCCCCAAAGCCCAAGTCACCATTGGCCCTGTGATTGACGATGGTTTTTATTATGATTTTGCTTACGAAAGACCCTTTACGCCGGATGATTTGGTGCGCATTGAGGAAAAAATGCAGGAATTGGTTCGAGCGAACCATCCCATTACACGCCGCGAACTGCCACGAGATGAAGCCATTGCTTATTTTCGTGAATTAGGCGAAGAATACAAAGCTGAAATCATAGCGGGTATTCCTGCGAGTGAGCCCTTGTCTTTATACCGCCAAGGGGATTTTGAAGATCTTTGTCGCGGCCCTCATGTTCCTGCCACTGGGTGTTTAAAAGCATTTAAATTAACGCGTTTAGCTGGAGCTTATTGGCGTGGCGATTCACGCAATGAAATGCTACAACGTATTTATGGTACTGCCTGGGCTGACAAAAAATCACTCGAGCAATATTTGTTTCGACAAGAAGAAGCCGAAAAGCGGGATCACCGTAAATTAGGCAAAACACTCGATCTATTCCATTTTCAAGACATAGCACCCGGTATGGTCTTTTGGCATCCCAAAGGCTGGACTATCTATCAAGTCATGGAACAATACATGAGAGCGCGCTTGGCTGAATTTGGTTATCAAGACATCAAAACGCCGCAATTGGTGGATAAAGTCCTTTGGGAAAAGTCAGGTCATTGGGATAATTTTCGGGATAATATGTTTTTTACTGAAACTGAAAATCGTACCTATGCAATAAAGCCCATGAACTGTCCTTGTCACGTTCAAGTGTACAATCAAGGCATTAAAAGTTATCGAGATTTACCTTATCGGCTATCTGAATTTGGCAACTGTCACCGTTGTGAACCTTCAGGTTCCTTGCACGGATTAATGCGAGTACGTAATTTTGTGCAGGATGATGCGCATATTTTTTGTACGGAAAGTCAAATCCAATCAGAAGTGGCGACGTTGCTTGAATTTGTGCAATCAGTGTATGCGGACTTTGGCTTTTCCGATATTGTTTATCGTTTGGCTCTTCGCCCCGAAAAGCGCGTAGGAAGCGATGCTATATGGGATAAATCAGAAACTGCATTGAAAAATGCAATGCAGAGCCGAAACATTGAATGGGTAGATGCGCCAGGAGAGGGCGCGTTCTACGGGCCTAAAATTGAGTGCTCTTTGGCTGATTGTTTGGGTCGTGTTTGGCAATGTGGTACTATTCAAGTTGATTTTTCCATGCCAGAACGTTTAGACGCCGAGTTCGTGGCAGAAGATGGTAGTCGGCAAATTCCTGTTATGTTGCATCGTGCCATTTTGGGTACCTTTGAGCGTTTTATGGGTATTTTACTTGAGCATCATGCAGGAAATTTGCCGTTATGGTTGTCACCCATACAGGTTTCAGTGCTCACCATTAGCGAAAAACAACATGAATATGCGGCGAAAATTAACCAAATTTTGCAAAAAAAGGGTATTCGTGCAAATTTTGACTTGAGAAATGAGAAGATTGGCTTTAAAATTCGCGAGCATACATTGCAAAAAGTGCCTTATTTATTGATCATTGGTGATAAAGAGGTTGAAAACAACCTTGTCGCTGTTAGAACACGTGAAGGCAAAGATTTAGGCGTAATGACGATAGACGCCATTTACGATACGTTGCAACAGGAAATTACAAGACGCGTTGCTTTGTAGAAAAAGGTATTATGGTTTACGCAGGCACCCCATGAATTCAATGTTGGTGTTGTTGAGCCATTTTTATTTAAACCAGTTTGGAGGATTTAACCATTAGTGCATCAAATAAGCGTGATAGTGATCGCGCGCGAATCAACGAACAAATCAATGTACCTGAGGTACGCTTAATTGATGTAGATGGCAATCAGGCTGGAGTAGTCTCAACACGCGAAGCGTTGCGAGCGGCAGAAGAGGGTGGATTTGACTTGGTTGAAATATCACCAACAGCAAAACCCCCAGTATGTCGGATCATGGATTATGGTAAATATCTTTTTGAAGTGAGTAAGAAGCAAGCTGAAGCAAAGAAAAAGCAGAAGCAAATTCAAATCAAAGAGCTGAAATTTCGTCCAACGACGGAAGAGGGGGATTATCAGGTCAAGCTACGCAACCTGATACGTTTCCTGAATCATGGTGATAAAGTCAAAATAACGCTACGGTTTCGTGGTCGTGAAGTGGCTCATCAAGACCTTGGTATGAAAATTCTCGAGCGAGTGCAGCAAGACACGGCAGAGGTTGCTGTGGTTGAGCAGCATGCTAAGCGCGAGGGTCGACAACTATTAATGGTCTTATCACCTAAGAAAAAATAGGGTTTATTGACATTGATGAGGGTTGTCTTAAGTTTGGCATGTTTCAACATGATCTACTGCGCGTAGGGTGCGTTGCGATGGCCAAAAATAATTCATTCTGATTTAAGTTGATTAGTTATCAATAGACTCAAAGGAATGTGCTATTTATTGATTATTTAGTACCATCCCACGGGTAACTGTGTTCTATGTTGAACAACAAGTTTGTTGTGTGCAGAATGAATGGTTTTTAAATGCAGATTTAATTTATGCCTCGAACCAGTTACAAAGTAGGGATCATCCCAGAAACCAATATGGTTTGGAATGATCTTTAAGTTTTAATGCGGAGTATATTTGTTATGCCAAAGTTAAAGTCACATCGAGGAGCGCACAAACGCTTCCGTAAAACAGCAAGTGGTGCGATAAAACGTCGTGGCGCTTATAGAAATCATATCCTCACCAAAAAGTCGACAAAGCAAAAACGCCAATTGCGCGTTGCTTCAGGCACATTGAAACAATGTGATGCGCGTCTGGCTGAGCGTATGCTGCATGGTAGTTAAGAGGAGAATGAATAATGCCAAGAGTTAAACGTGGTGTGACAGCAAAAGCTCGTCACAAAAAAATATTAGATCAGGCAAAAGGCTATTATGGTGCCCGTAGCCGAACCTATCGAGTAGCTAAGCAAGCCGTTATTAAAGCAGGTCAATATGCTTACCGTGATAGACGTCAAAAGAAACGTCAATTCCGTGCATTATGGATCACGCGTATTAATGCTCAAGCTAGAGAGTGTGGTCTTTCATATAGTCGTTTAATTGATGGCTTGAAAAAGGCAGAGATTGAACTGGATCGTAAGGTTCTAGCTGATATGGCGGTTCATGACAAGCACGCTTTTGCAGCAGTTGCAGAACTGGCTAAAGCGGCACTTGCCTAAGTACACGCAAACGGGATGTTAAAATAGGGTCCGTAAACAATTTACTCTATAAGTTCTACGTGCAGCGTGCTCTATAGGTCCTACGTACCGCGGCTTGTCCGCGGTATCCACGAGATCTTTAGATACCGCGGTACCTAGGTGCTTTAGGGTATTTAAAACAAAATTGTCAATAGACCTTAGTTAATATAAAACAATAAAAATTCAAAATAACATTGGTTCACCAACGTTATCTGCGAAAGTTAGAGTTTAACATTAACAGTTTAGTCATCTTGAAAAAGCATATTAACAGAGGGAGGCTTTAGCCTCCCTTTTACTTGTGGGATATAGCATGCAAGATATCACCATTCTACAACAAGAAGCCGTTGCCGCTATTATGGATGCCAAAAATGCAGACAGTTTAGAGGCGATTCGCGTTGAGTATTTAGGAAAAAAAGGTCGTTTAACGGAGTTACTCAAAGGTTTGGTTCATCTTTCTGCTGAAGAAAAGCCTAAAATGGGGCAATGTGTTAATCAAGCAAAGCGAGACATTACCGCATCTATTGATGAAAAAATGTTGCAGTTAAAAGAAGAAGCACTGCAGCACAAACTATCCACCGAAAAAATCGATGTCACATTGCCTGGTCGTGGTAACCAATCCGGTTCCTTGCATCCAGTGACAAAAGTCAAGCGCCGTATCAATGCGTATTTTAGCCGTATGGGTTTTGATGTGCTTGATGGCCCAGAAATAGAAACAGAATTTTATAATTTTGAAGCATTAAATATTGCTTCTCATCACCCGGCGCGCGCAATGCACGACACGTTTTATTTTGGGGATGGGCGTCTCTTAAGAACGCATACGTCTCCGGTGCAAATTCGTGCGATGGAAAATAGAACGCCGCCATTGCGACTCATCGCTCCAGGTCGGGTTTATCGGTGCGACTCAGATTTAACGCATACGCCGATGTTTCATCAAGTCGAAGGACTGTTCATCGATAAGCAGGCAACACTTGCTGGCTTAAAGGGATTGTTGCATGATTTCTTCGCGGAGTTTTTTGGCCGTGAGTTAGCCGTGCGTTTTAGACCATCTTATTTTCCTTTCACCGAGCCTTCTGCTGAAGTTGATATTGAGTGTACTCAATGTTCAGGAAAAGGCTGTCGTTCCTGTAAATTTACAGGGTGGCTTGAAGTTTTAGGATGTGGCATGGTGCATCCCAACGTTCTGCGTGCTGCTAATATTTCCCCGGACGACTATCAAGGATGGGCTTTTGGGATGGGCATGGATAGATTAGCCATGCTTTATTATGGCATCGATGATTTGCGCATGATGTTTGAGAATGATTTAACATTTTTGAACCAGTTTTAATCGCTGATAGTTTCTTTTTTGCGGGTGTATGCAAAGGAAATTATAAATATAACAGTAGGACGCTCCAATGAAAGTAAGTGAATTATGGTTACGGGAATGGGTTAATCCCTCTTTAACAGCGCCTGAACTCAGCGCTCAGCTGACGATGGCAGGTTTAGAAGTGGACAGCTTGACCCCTGTTGCGGGCGAATTTAGCCATGTTGTTGTGGCTAAGGTTTTAAAGACGGCTCCTCACCCACAAGCCGATAAGCTTACCTTGTGTGAAGTCGATGCAGGTAATGGCGCGCCGCTCAGTATTGTTTGTGGGGCGTCTAATGTACGGTCGGGTCTAATGGTGGCCTTGGCCTTGCCTGGTGCAAAATTGCCCGGAGGGATTTCAATAAAAGAATCCATGCTTCGTGGCCAATTGTCACAAGGGATGTTGTGCTCAGTGACAGAATTAGGCTTGGAAGAGCAGTCAGACGGCATTTTGGAGCTTGCCGATGATGCACCTGTTGGGACTGACTTGCGTGAATATTTATTGCTAAATGATAAGGTATTCGATATTGATCTTACGCCCAATCGTGCCGATTGTTTTAGCATTTTAGGTGTTGCTCGCGAAGTGGCGGCTTTAAATGGAGTACCTCTTCAAGACGTGCCATCGGTGGTAGTGCCTGCAATGACTGATGAGGCGTTAAATATTCATTTAGAAGCTCCAGATGCTTGCCCTCAGTACTGCGGACGAGTCATTCGAAACATTCATCCTCATGCGACCACCCCATTCTGGATGAAGGAGCGTTTACGACGCAGTGGTCTGCGCTCTGTACACCCTGTTGTTGATGTTACTAACTATGTAATGCTTGAGTTAGGTCAACCGATGCATGCGTTTGATTTAAAGAGCATTGAAGGTGATATTTCAGCCCGATTTGGCCATGCTTCAGAAACGCTGCTTTTACTCGATGGTCAAACTGTCGTGTTGAACGAAAAAGTATTAGTGATTGCAGATAGCGTGAAACCATTAGCTTTGGCCGGGGTTATGGGTGGGAAAGCAAGTTCAGTCGACGCAGAAACCACGGATATTTTTCTCGAAAGTGCCTATTTTAACCCATTAATGGTGGCGGGTGTTGCGCGGGCATTTAATCTCTTTAGCGATTCTTCACAGCGTTTTGAACGCGGTGTTGATTCAACACTTCAGTCGCTGGCTTTAGAGCGTGCTACTGAATTATTGCTTGACATTGTTGGGGGTGAGCCCGGTCCTTTAATCATGGTTCGTGATGCTAATTTTATGCCTTCTCGCGTTACAATTGCGTTTTCTCCAGCCAAGGTAAAGCAACTAACGGGCATATCTGTTACTGAAGACGCAATGAAGTCAATATTGACCGGGTTGGGAATGGCAATCGTTGATACAGGAGCGCATTGGGACGTCTCTGTGCCGGCTCATCGTTTTGATATTTCACTCGACGTTGACCTTGTGGAGGAAATTATTCGTTTGTATGGTTATGAGAATATTAAAGCAGCGCCTTGGATGGCAGTGGTACAAGCGGGCAAAGCCAATGAGTCTGAAAGCTTAATCAGCCAAATCAGTGATTTTTTATGTGGCAGAGGGTACCACGAAGCCATCAATTATAGTTTTGTGGATCCTTTATTACAGCAGGCGCTGTATCCTGAGCGCCCTACCATGCAACTGTTAAACCCGATTTCATCTGAGTTATCTGAAATGCGCCTCGGCATGTGGCCAGGCTTGCTTGCGTCTATGATTTATAATGCCCATCGTCAACAATCGGCAATTCAATTGTTTGAAGCAGGTGTTGTTTTTGATGGCAATGGAGATGCGCTTCAGGAGCGTGCTTGTGTAGCTGGATTATTAACGGGACAGAGTGGTTTGCTGAATTGGAGTGAGCCTTCTCGTGCCTTCGATTTTTATGATGTAAAGGGCGATCTACAAGCCTTGTTTTTGCAATTGAACCTGTATGATGTTCAGTTTGTTGCAGCAACACATGATGCGCTACACCCTGGACAAACAGCAAAAATACAGATTGCGGGTAAAGATGCTGGTTGGATTGGGGCACTTCACCCACGCTTAGTGGATGCCCTTGAGGTATCTGCTGACGTTATCTTGTTTGAATTAAACTTGTCGTCTTTGGTAAACGCACACACTGTACGTTACCAATCCATTTCAAAATACCCACAAATTCGACGAGACTTATCATTGCTTGTGAGTGAAGAGGTCAGTGCTGCACAAATTGAAGCCTCGGTGCGGGCGGTGGTTTCACCGGCATTGTTGAAGTCATTTGATGTGTTTGACGTATATACTGGTGAAAAAATACCTTCACATAAAAAAAGTCTGGCTATAGCCTTGACCTTGCAAGATGAGCATCGGACACTGGTTGATACAGAGATAAATGCGATAATTGGTGCTATAATAAATCAATTGGACAATGAATTTGCCATTATATTGAGGGACTAATCGTGAATGCTTTGAGTAAAGCCATACTAGCAGATGCCTTGTGTAATGTTGTAGAGCTAACCAAACCTGATGCTAAAGAGGTTGTTGAGCAATTTTTTGAAGAAATCAGGTTTGCACTTGAAGACGGTCAGCATGTTAAATTATCAGGGTTTGGTAATTTTTCTTTGCGGGACAAGCCTCAGCGTCCGGGGCGAAATCCTAAAACTGGAGAGGAAATTCCGGTGGCTGCACGGCGTGTAGTAACGTTTAAGCCAGGTCTTAAATTAAAAACAAAAATTGAAATACGAGATAAATAAACCTTTGACCCATTATACAAAACACCTTTTCATTTGCACCAACCAGAAAGTGGTTGGTAAGCAATGTTGCGCCCTATCGGGCGGGGAACCTTTCTTTGATTATCTAAAGCAGACATTGCTCGCTCAAGGTTTGCATGGATCTGGTCAATTTAGAGTCAGTAAATCCGGGTGTTTAGGGCGTTGTAACGCAGGGCCTGCATTGGTGATTTATCCTGAAGGTGTGTGGTATACCTATTCTTCTTTTGATGATATTGATGAAATTATTGCCACACATTTGGTCGCTGGAGGCCTTGTTGAGCGTCTCTTGATCAGCCCATTGGAATAAAATGTGTATTTTACTGTACATTTTACTTGTACCTTAACCCTCTTTTAGTTAAAATCGCCCGTCCAAGATTAAAAGATTATCATTAGGGCGGTACGGAGTTAGTTTAATGAAAACATTTAGCGCCAAGGCACACGAAGTTAAACGTGATTGGTATGTAGTTGATGCCAGCGAAAAAGTATTAGGTCGTCTTGCTACCGAAATTGCGCGTCGTTTACGCGGCAAACACAAAGCAGAATATACACCACACGTCGACACGGGTGACTTTATTATTGTTACCAATGCAGAAAAAGTGACCGTAACTGGCCGCAAATTTAAAGAAAAGATGTATTATAATCACTCTGGTTTTCCAGGTGGTATAAAGTCAATGACTTTTGATAAACTGCAAGAAAAAAACCCTGCCCGTATTCTTGAGCGAGCAGTAAAAGGGATGCTTCCTAAAAATTCATTGGGTCGAGAAATGTTCCGTAAACTTAAGATCTATGTAGGTTCGGCACATCCACATGAAGCACAGCAACCTAAGCAACTTGAGATTAAGGAATAAGTATTATGGCTGAATTGCAGCAATACTATGGTACTGGCCGCAGAAAAAGTTCATCAGCAAGGGTGTTCTTGCGTCCTGGTAAAGGCGAAATTAAAGTTAACAATCGCGTTTTAGAAGATTATTTTGGCCGTGAAACATCATGCATGGTTATTCGGCAACCGCTGGAAGCTACCGATGTTCTTGGTAAATTTGATATCTATGCAACCGTTGTTGGCGGCGGAATTTCTGGCCAAGCAGGTGCTATTCGTTTAGGAATTGCGCGTGCATTGGTCAACTATGATGAGCATGATCAACCAGAAGATGCTGAGCCACGTCCTGATTCGTTTCGTAGAAAATTGCGTGCACGCGGCCTCTTAACACGTGACTCACGTCGTGTGGAAAGGAAGAAGGTCGGTTTGCACAAAGCACGACGTGCAACACAGTATTCCAAGCGTTAATCTTATATCTAAATATCATATTAAAAAGCCCGCGTTTATCGCGGGTTTTTTTATTTCGTAGAACTGCTTCTTATTTGTATCCTTAAGCCTTGGCTCTCTGTCCATGATTGTTTTCAATGGTGCCATTCTTTGGTATAAATATGGTTGCTTTATACTCTTCACCACCAATTTAAGCTCTGTAATGAAGGATGGATACAACAATGGTTGATAATACCGGGCCTGAATCAGAACATGAGACAATTAAACCAGAACCCGTGGATGAGACGCGTCGCCGTTTTTTATTGACCAGCACGAGTATTTTAGGGGGAATTGGTGCCCTTTGTGCCGTAACGCCCTTTGTTGCCTCGTGGATGCCCAGTGCTAAAGCGGAAGCTGCGGGAGGCCCTGTTGAAGTCGACTTGAGCAAGATGGAACCTGGTCAGCAGGTGACGGTGGAGTGGCGGGGAAAGCCCGTATGGATAATCCGACGTACGCCCGACATGCTTAAACATCTTAATGACTCGAACACGCGATTACGTGATCCTGATTCGTTTGTAGCGCAACAGCCTGAGTATGCTAAAAATAGCTATCGCTCCATAAAACCAGATTATCTAGTATTGGTGGGAGTTTGCACTCATTTGGGATGCTCACCTAAATATAAACCCTATGAGAAAGAGATGGGCCCTGATTGGCCAGGTGGGTTTTATTGTCCATGCCATGGTTCTAGTTTTGATCTTGCAGGGCGAGTATTTAAAGATGTTCCTGCTCCTATCAATTTAGAGGTTCCTCCTTACCGTTTTGTTAGTGAGCACGTTATTATTATTGGTGAGGATGAGAGTCATTCGGATGAGGGACGTTGAGGATGAATGTGTTGTTAAATTGGATAGATTCGCGCTTTCCACTGAAAAGCACCTGGAAATCCCACGCTGCTGAGTATTATGTTCCTAAAAATTTGAATTTTTATTATGTTTTTGGCGTATTGGCATTGGTTGTGTTGGTATTGCAATTGCTCACAGGGCTTTGGTTAACCATGTTTTATACGCCAACGGCAACAGGTGCATTTAGTTCAATTGAATACATTATGCGTGATGTGAGCTATGGTTGGCTTATTCGTTACGTGCATACTACGGGCGCATCTGCCTTTTTTATTGTTCTTTATTTACATATTTTTCGTGGACTTTTGTACGGTTCTTATCAGAAACCTCGAGAGCTGGTCTGGTTACTCGGAATGTTGTTGTTCATTCTTTTAATGGCGGAAGCTTTTTTTGGGTACCTTTTGCCTTGGGGGCAGATGTCTTATTGGGGGGCGCAAGTGATTACGTCCCTTTTGGGTGCTATTCCTTATGTGGGTGATTCTTGGGTCACATGGCTACGTGGGGATTTTCATGTGGGCAGTGCCACGTTGCAACGCTTTTTTGCATTGCATGTGATTGGCATCCCGTTGCTGTTGGTCGGTTTGGTTTATTTGCACGTGGTTGCTTTGCACAAGGTGGGTTCCAATAATCCTCAAGGAATAGATATTCATGGGCATCTTGATGCGGCAGGCAAACCCTTGGATGGGATTCCGCTTCATCCTTATTATACGGTAAAAGATTTTGTTGCAGTCCTTGTGTTTTTAATAGGATTTTTTGCGGTTGTTTTTTTTATACCGGATATGGGGGGGTATTTTCTTGAATTTTCAAATTTTGCTCCGGCTGACCCATTGGTCACACCTGAACATATTTCGCCGTTGTGGTATATGACTCCTTTTTATGCCATGTTGCGTGTGGTTCCAAATAAATTATTTGGTGTCATCGTTATGGGCGGTGGTGTCGTTATGTTGTTGTTCATGCCATGGTTAGATAAAAGCCCCGTACGCTCAATGCACTACAAAGGTGTTTTTTCAAAATATGCATTAGCGTTCTTTATTCTTAGTTTTTTTACTTTAGGTTATCTAGGTACACTAGATATAACCCCCATAAGGCAAGTTGTGGCACGAATTTGTACTGTTATGTATTTTGCTTATTTTATATTGATGCCTTTTTACAGTCGGTATGAGGCACATCAAATACCGCCTAGTAGGATATCTTCATGAGACGTCTTTTGGTGTGTTTGTTTTTTATCTTGATGTGTTCGCTCCCGGCTTTGGCTAATGTAACGTTACTCCCCGTAACTATTGAGGTGCGTGATCGTGCTGCTTTGCAACGGGGGGCTAAATTTTTTATGAATTATTGTTCAGGTTGCCATTCGTTAAAGTACTTGCGTTACAATCGTATGGCTAAAGATTTGGGATTGACCACGGATGACGGCAATGTTGATAAAGATTTGTTGGTGAATAATCTTATCTTTACTCGAGCAAGCACGCATGACCCTATTGAGATAAGCATGCCTGCCGTTGATGCACGTCAATGGTTTGGTCGAGTGCCACCTGATTTATCATTAACGGCCAGAGAGCGTGGGCCGGCGTGGTTGTATACGTATTTAAAAAGTTTTTATAGGGATACAAAACGCCCCTTCGGTTCCAATAATCTATTGGTGCCAGATGTGGCTATGCCCAATGTACTAGCGCCTCTCATCGGCGAGGTGATGGCGGTTGAAAAGACGCGCCGTAACTCCTCATATACACAGAGCCCGCTTGATTTGGTTTTAGTCACCCCTGGCGAGATGAGTGCTCCGCGGTTTGATAGCGCCCTTCAAGATTTGGTAACCTTTTTAATGTATACAGCGGAGCCTGTTAAGTTGGTGCGTTTTCGGATAGGGGTATTTGTCCTTTTATTTTTAGGCCTATGGTTATTGGTGGCGTACCCTTTAAAAAAATTATATTGGCAAAAATTGTTATAAAATCAAGGAGTAAGGTGCCTTCTTTCATCCATTGTCAGCACGAGCAATGAAAGTATGGTAAAATACTGGCCTTTAGCCTAGAAAAGATTATGGGCGGTTATTAAGTATTGAGCCCGTGGCTTTTTTAGATGTAACGAAGGATGAGGAGAGTTGTTAATGGCTATTGTTGCAAAGCGTACCATCATGTCATTGTTTTCGGATAACGATGACATCTACAGTCATCAAGTTCGAATTGTATTGGCAGAAAAAGGCGTCAATGTTGATATCATGCCAGCCAAAAATGGTGAGGCATCTGATGATTTGTTGGCAGTTAATCCTTATGGAACAGTACCAACGTTAATCGATCGTGAATTGGTATTGTATGAAGCTCGCATTATCATGGAATATCTGGATGAGCGTTTTCCACACCCACCGCTTCTTCCTGTATATCCCGTGGCTCGTGCAGAAACCCGTAAAATGATGCATCGCATTGAACAAGACTGGTATTGCTTGCTTCAACGTATCAATAAAAAAGAAGACCTTGAATCTGCTCGTGAGCAGCTATTGGAAAGTTTGATGAGTTTAGAGCCTGTTTTTGCTGATAAAGCGTATTTCCTCAGTGATGAATTTTCGTTGTTAGATTGCGTGTTAGCTCCCTTGCTTTGGCGCTTACCTCAGTTAGGGGTGGACATTTCTGCCGATGTAAAAGGTTTAAATGCTTATATGCAACGTTTGTTTAAACGTGAATCATTTCAGGCAAGTTTAACAGATGCTGAGAGGCAGCTAAGGGCGGCGTAGATGATCATGACTTCAAATAGACCTTATCTTATCCGAGCTATTTATGATTGGATTGTTGATAATGAATTAACCCCTTATTTGTTGGTCAATGCTGATTTTCCAGGTGTGGATGTACCCATGGCACATGTGAGTGAGGGGCGTATTGTCTTGAATATTTCTCCTGCTGCATGCCGTGGCCTGCACATGGAAAACGACAAGATATTATTTACGGCTCGTTTTTCAGGAATTGCTACACAAGTGTTTTTAAGCCCCCCCGCCGTGCTTGCGATTTATGCACAAGAAAATGGACGGGGTATGGAATTCGGTGAGGATTATGATGGACCAATACCGCCTGTTCCTCCAGTAACATCCGGACCAGAAAAAAAACCACGTAAACCAATGTTGAAACTTGTGGAATAGAGAGCGCTCTAACACAGGCAAACCGTCATGGCTTTAGGTCGTAAAGAGCGCGCTTTAATTGCATGGCGCGCTTTTAAACGTTACTAACATGGAGCTTGTTTCGCACATGATGAACCCCAACAAATCACTTTACCTCACTGAGCACATCAGGCGTTCTGAACGCATGGCGTTAGATGAATTAAAAATGGGGGAAGAGACGTTGATGGTTCGTGCGGGAACCGCGGCTTTTCGCGCATTTAAAACGCTTTACCCCGATGTACAAACCATCGCCGTTTTTTGCGGGGGTGGCAATAATGCGGGGGATGGCTATGTGTTTGCACGCCTTGCCTTTCAGCATGGGTATGCTGTCATTGTTTATCAATATAACCCTGTCGAGGATTTGCCGCTTGCAGCAAAGGCTGCGGCATTGGGTGCGATTGCAGCTGGCGTTTATTGTCGGGGTTTAGACGATGCAATTGATAGTGATGTTGATTTCATTGTTGATGCTTTGTTGGGTATTGGTCTTCAAGGCAACGTGCGTGAGGAAATTGCTCATGCTATCAATCTTATTAATGATAGTGGGTTACCGGTGTTGGCCTTAGATGTGCCCTCTGGCCTGGATGCTGATACGGGTGTTGTACGAGGTGTTTGTGTAAAAGCTGACGTCACCGTCACTTTTATTGCATTAAAATTAGGCTTGTTTTCATTGGACGGACCTGACCATTGCGGTAAAATCCTCTGTGATGATTTACACTTGAGCGCGTCGCTTGCAAAAACGAAGCCCGCAGTTTATCAATTGGATGAACATTTAATGCAAGGGGTAATTTCTCCTCGTCAAAAGAACTCTCACAAAGGAATGTACGGTCATGTGCTTATCATCGGTGGCGGTCCAGGAATGCCAGGTGCTGCCTATTTAAGTGCACTTGCCGCATTGCGAATAGGTGCAGGAATGGTAACGGTCGCGACGTTGCCTGAGCATGCGGGCCATGTTTTGCCGTTATTACCCGAAGCGATGATTCATGGCGTTGAGGGCGTGGATGATCTCTTGCCCTTGTTAGTGAAGGCGACCATTGTGGTGATTGGGCCTGGATTGGGTGAGTCTAAGTGGGCTTCTGCACTGTTTAAGGCGGCAATTTCAGCACAACTGCCGCTTGTGATTGATGCATCTGCGTTAAATTTATTGGCTAAAAATCCTCAGCATGATGACAATTGGGTGCTTACACCACATCCGGGTGAGGCGTCTCGTTTGCTAGGGTGTAGCACCCTTGACGTTCAGTCTGATCGGTGCAAATCGGTTGAAGATATTCAACAGCAATACGGTGGGTGCGTGGTATTGAAGGGCGTGGGGTCTCTGGTGAGCACTGGCGAAAACCATCTTTATCTCTGTGCTGCAGGCAATCCTGGTATGGCAAGTGCAGGTATGGGTGATGTATTAAGCGGCATGATTGGTGGTTTGCTTGCTCAAGGAGTGGCGCTTCGAGAAGCCACAAAGTTGGGTGTTTTTCTTCATGCAAAAGCTGCAGATGAGGCTGTTATGACAGCAGGCGAGCGCGGTTTATTGGCCAGTGATTTAGTGCCTTATTTACGTCGCCAAATCAATAAATGTACCTAATGACGTTAATATTTAAGGTGAGGCGTGTTTCATGGTGAGTTTAACAACGGTAATTGATTTACCAACGGAGCAGATGAGTGAAAAGGTCGCCGCACGATTTGCTGAGTGTTTATTTGCGCCCCTAACCCTCACCTTCAGTGGACAGATTGGCGCTGGGAAAACCACCTTTATTCGAGCCTTGCTTCGAGCAATGGGTTTACAGGATACAATTAAAAGCCCGACGTTTTCTTTGGTGGAAAGTTATTGGATTGATCCTTTGCATGTCCATCATTTTGATTTGTACCGTATTCACGATGAAAGTGAGCTTGAGTACATTGGTTTTCGTGATTATTTTACTGACAGCACGATTTGTTGTATTGAATGGCCAGAACATGCCCCTGGCATGTTGAGCGCCATTGATGTGAGTTTTACGCTTGATATAAGCGATAATGGACGTGAAATGCAGGTGCGGGCCTTAAGTCCTTTAGGCGCTCGAGTTTTGGTTTCTTTTATGGGTGAACAATGAAGAGTAGCGTTGTATTAGCGTATGTCCTGTTGTTACTTTGTAACGTGGCGAACGCTGTAAAATTAGATTCACTTGTGGTTAAAGAGATCGCTGGTATAACGTCCATAGAATTTGCCATGAATGGACCTTTCGTCCATAAAGCGTTTACATTAAAAAATCCAGATCGGGTCGTGGTGGATTTGTTTCAGACCAATACGGCGATTCATGTGAATAATGTGGCTTTAGGTCAAAGCATCATTCAACGTGTGCGTAGTGGGCGCACCACATTACAAACGTTACGCGTGGTGTTTGAAGTAAAAGCGCCGGTCAGTATTAAAACCACAACCTGGCGACCTTTGCACACGTGGCAAAAGGGGCTTCTGATTCAATTACATCCTCAGTCTCAAGTCAGGACAAAAAAGCCACGAGCGCCAATCAAAAAAGTTATCAATAATACACCTTACGTCAAAACAGGGGGGGCGTCTTTAGTGAAGCCTTCGGGGCCTATGTCTTATGCTCCTCGCAAACCCTTACGGGATGTTGTTATAGTGCTAGACCCGGGGCATGGGGGAAAAGACCCAGGGGCGAGAGGTCCTCGACACAGTTTGGAAAAAAACGTGGTCTTGGCGATAGGCCTTAAATTAAAAAAGCTCATTGATAGACAACCTGGCATGCGTGCAGTAATGACACGTAACAGTGATTATTACGTAGGTTTACGTGAGCGGCTTAATATTGCAAGGCGACAAAATGCTGATATTTTTGTATCCATTCATGCGGATGCTTTTATTAATCAACATTCGAATGGGGCTTCTGTTTTTGCGCTTTCACCGCGTGGTGCCACGAGTGAGGCTGCACGATGGCTTGCAGAAAAAGAAAACTACTCGGAATTGGGTGGGGTTAATTTATCGGGGTTGGATGATCAAAGCGGGTTGATTCGAACCGTTTTGTTAGATTTATCTCAGACGGCAACCATCAGTGCGAGTTTAAAAATGGGCGATCGCGTTTTAAGCCGGTTAGATAAGGTGACCACTTTACATAACAGTGCTGTTGAGCAGGCGCGTTTCGTGGTTTTAAAATCACCCGATATTCCTTCTGTATTGGTCGAAACTGGGTTTATCACGAACCCGCGCGAGGAAAAGAATTTAACCAGCTCGTATTACCAAGATCAGTTAACCAAAGCGATATTTGAAGGCATCAAGGGCTATTTTCTTGATTACCCGCCTCATGGTTCACGCTTGGAAGCTATGTCGGGTGGCAATTTGCATATTGTGCGCCGAGGGGAGTCTTTACCCATGATTGCGTCTCGTTATCATGTAACCGTGAACGCCTTAAAAGTAGCTAACCGTTTGCCCACGTTACAAGTGAATCCAGGGCAGAAATTGAATATCCCAATGTCATGGGCATGAGTCCTGCACGCATTCAGCCGTTAACGGCAGCGGTTGCTAATCAAATTTCTGCCGGCGAGGTTATTGAGCGTCCGGCGTCTGTGGTAAAAGAGCTGCTGGAAAATGCGCTGGATTCTGGGGCGGATACAATCAGTATTGAGATTGGGTATGGCGGACTAAATCAGATAAAAATCAGTGATAATGGGGCCGGTATTTTGGCCGAAGATCTTCCTCTTGCCATTGCTGCTAATGCGACCAGTAAAATTAAACAGCTCGATGATTTGTATGCCCTTCATAGCATGGGTTTTCGTGGAGAGGCACTTGCGAGCATTGCTGCGGTCTCTCGTTTGTCGTTGAGCTCTAAACCGCTAGACCAAGAGCATGCAATGACGCTTCTTTATGAAGACGGCGCTTCTACTTTGTTCCCTTCCGCAAGAAGCCATGGAACAACGGTTGACGTGCTTGACCTTTTTTTTAATGCCCCAGTGCGAAAAAAATTTTTGAAAACAGCGCGAAGTGAATATCAAGCGATCGAAATGATCGTCAAACGTTTTGCTTTAAGTGCACCTAACATTGCACTAACGTTAAAGAGCGATGGCAAGACCTTGCTTACATTACCGGCGGTTGATTCTGAAAAAACCAAATTGCTACGGATTAGGCGATTGTTAGGAAAATCATTCATTGAGAGTGCTATTTACATCGACGTGGAACAAGGCGGGATAAAATTAGTCGGTTGGGTTAGTGGCGAATTGTATCAGCGTAGTCAAAACGATAAACAATGGGTGTATATCAATCAGCGGATGGTAAAAGATAAACTCATCAACCATGCCATCAAGCGTGCTTATGAGGGGTTGTTGCACCCCGGTCGAAGCCCTGCGTGTGTATTGTATTTAACCCTACCTCCAGCAGATATTGATGTGAATGTTCATCCCACCAAACATGAGGTGCGTTTCCAACAACCCCGGTTAATACATGATTTTATCGTGTCGCATTTGACGTCTGCATTGGCCCAACAACGGCCAGGGCTTGAACAAAACATCTCGGCATCTTTGCCTTTAACACCATCGTATAATGACGTGCGTCATGGATTTTCCCCTTCACCTCTATTTAGGGTGGAGCATCGAGAGCCACTCAATCGTCACCGTTTATATATTTTAAATGCGCATTTTATTATTGTTTTTTTGCAAGAATTACCGTATTTAGTGGATCTTATGGGGGTGGAACAACATCGGCTTTTTGATCTCTTAAATCAAGATACAAACTCTTTAGCCATGCGCCCATTGCTTTTACCCGTCAGTTACCGTCTTGAGCGGGAAAGCGTTCCGTTATTTATAGAACACCAATCACTTTTTAAACAATTGGGTTTTGAGTTTGATTGGATGGGGCACGATACCATAGTGGTGCGTGCAATCACGCAAGCGCTGCCACAACTGAATATCCCGAAGTTATTGCAAAGCATACGTAAGGATAATTTATCGCCAACTGGATTGTTAACATTATTCATTGCTTGCCAGGACTATGATGCGCATCAATTGGATGACGTGGATACGGCAAATCTTCTTGAGTATTTACAACAACAAGAGTTAGACCTTAGCCCCTTCAAAGCCTGGTGTTTTTGCTTAAGCCTTGAAAAATGTCAGGCCATAATGAGTGCGTTACGATGAAGCGTCTTCTTTTTTGCTTAATGGGGCCAACAGCGTCGGGTAAAACCGCTTTGGCCTGTGAACTTGTAAAACACTTTCCCTTAGAAGTCATCAGTGTCGATTCAGCAATGATTTATCGCGAGATGAGCATTGGTACAGCAAAGCCTGATGCAGAAACGTTGCTTGCTGTACCGCACTATTTAATTGATATTTTAGACCCTCCCGAGAGTTATTCAGCCGCCGAATTTTGTAGTGATATAGACCAGTTGAGCCGTGATATTTATAACCGCGGTAATATCCCTTTGTTGGTGGGTGGGACCATGATGTATTTTAAAGCGCTGCAAGACGGCTTATCATCCTTGCCGGCAGCGGATGAACGCATTAGAAAAACACTCTTACAACAGGCAGAAAAATACGGCTGGGACCACATGCACCAAGAGCTTCTCGCTATTGACCCGGCTATGGCTGCAAAAATACACCCTCATGATACACAACGCATTACGCGAGCGTTGGAGGTTTATCATCTCACCTCAACGCCGTTGTCTTTATTTTTGCAAAAGAAAAAGGCGGGGAATGATTATCAATGCGTTAATATAGCCCTGATTCCAGACGATCGAGCTTGGTTGCATGAGCGTATTGCACGGCGTTTTGAGGAAATGTTATCAAGCGGTTTTCTTGAAGAGGTTGAAGGCCTATTAGCAAAATGGCAATTAACATCGACAAACCCTTCGATGCGTTGTGTGGGGTATCGACAAGCCGTTGCTTTTTTACAGGGTGAATACGATTACAATACCCTTGGTTTGAAAGGGATTGCGGCGACTCGACAACTAGCGAAGCGCCAATTGACGTGGTTGCGCCATTGGACGGATGTTCATGTTTATGCAGCAGAAAATCCAGCCGTGTGTGTTGAAATCATAGCCATGATAAAACAAATATTAGATAATTTTAAATCATAAACAGCTGAGGAGAAAAGAATGTCTGAGACAGAAAAGCGACCTGCGTGCACCGAGAAAAACTACATTGTACATCGTAAGGATTTGCCATTAAGTTGTCCCACGGCTGAAATGGAATTATGGAATGCTCATCCTAAAATTTATTTGCCGATTGAGACGACAGGTACAGAGGTTTGCCCTTATTGTGGCGCGCGGTTTGTTTTACAAGATGACTAACGCCTCACCACGGTCCATTTGTATCGTACGTTTATCAGCACTAGGTGATGTGCTTATGCTGGTTCCATTAATACGTACTTTACAAGCGCATTTTCCTAAGGCAACACTTACCTGGGTTATCTCGCGGCCAGCCTATGATTTGGTTGAGGGGATGGACGGTGTTGAATTTATCGTTATAAATAAACCTAATAATCTGAGCGATTACTGGCAATTTTATAAGCAAATGAGGGCAAGGCATTTTGACGTGTTACTTGCCACTCAGGCGTCTTTTCGCGCTAATTTATTATATCCCTTGATTCATGCGACTCGAAAAATTGGTTATGATGCGCTACGTGCAAAGGATGGCCATGGTTGGTTTATTCATGAAGCGATTTCACCGGGCAATGATCATACGCTTGAGGGCTTTTTGAGGTTTGCTGATGTATTAGGTGTAAATGAAAAGCTGATTCGTTGGGAGTTACCTATTCATGAGACTGCTCATCAGTGGGCAGAACAACAGTTGCCAGAGGGCACGGGGCCTGTGGTTCTTGTGAACCCTGCGGCAAGCAAGCCCGAGCGAAGTTGGCCTGTAGAGCGTTACATTGACGTTATCAATTACCTTACATCGCGCATGAGCGCCCGAGTCATATTAACGGGTGGGCCTGGATCTTTCGATAAAACATTGGGCGATGCTATTACCAAGGCAATACCAGACATTACTAATTTAATTGGTAAGACCCAACCGAAACAATTATTGGCCTTGATAGACGGTGCTGATCTATTATTGTGTCCCGACACAGGACCTTCACACATGGCGGCGGCGGTAACAACACCGGTGATTGCTTTGCATGCGGTGACAAGTGCAGATGTTTCAGGCCCTTACATATATCGCTATTTAGCGGTGGATTGCTACCCTGAGGCGGTAAGTCTTGTTTTAAAGAAAACAAATGAAACAAACGTATGGGGAACGCACGCTCATGGTGAAGATACAATGACATTAGTGGAGGTGGCGGCAGTTATCTCTAAAATTGACAGTGTATTGGCAAAAAACACATAAGTGATGCGGTTTTGATGACGTTTTGGAGCATCAATATTTTTAGTTCGAACGCGCCCTTCAAGGTTTTTTAAAGTATATGCATGAGGGTGCGTTTACCTTGTTCTAAAGGGTAGGGAAAGAGCATATGTGGCTCAAAAAGGATTATATTGGATTGACTTGGTTTTATTTCAAACGTCCTGCAGCCTGTTCGCAGGATCTGTGAATCTTGTCAGATTGTTAGATACTTCGCATAAAGCGAGGTAAGTTGGCGACGAGTCTATTTATTAGGCACTTATGCTTTTCCCCTGCCCTATAACATGTTGCTTGCTACAGTAATCGTTACAAATCTGCCCGCAATGAAGCCCGATTTTTTATCGGGCTCAATATACTATACGTTTAAAAAAATTATTTAGAGAAATTGAGTGTGGACTGACGGGAATTATAGGATTTTAATAACTCTTTATCTTGTTGGATAAAATCCATAGGTGTAGTGCCAGACACAGATAAAAGTCCAAATACTGACTGTGCAAGAGGGTCTGCTCCATGATTTAGTAATAAGTTCATGACCGGTAAATGACCTTTCCAACAAGCATGCAGTAAAGGTGTTTCTCCTGCAGCACTTTTACTATCAACAACAGCAAGATGTTTGATTAACGTCTCAGCCATTTTCAAATTCCCCTGCACTGCTGCTTGGTGTAATGGAACAATTGCACGATGAAAAATATCATTGTGTATGTTACAAGCCACATTGACATCAGCTCCGTGCGACAATAATATTTCGAGTGCTTTATTATTTCCATTCATGGCGGCTACAAGAATAGGCGTTGGATTTATACCCTGAGCTTTAGAAAATTTTTTGTTAATATCGACTTTTTTACTCAATATATATTCTAGAGATTTAGTATCATTTGAATTAGAGGCTGTTGCCGCCACAGTAATATGTAATAAATCGGAATACTCGGCTGAAGTGAGGTCGATTTCATCGATAGCCGCTCTTATATTCTTAAAATTTCCTGCATATATGATTTTAGCTATGCGATCAAAAGTTGCTTCTCCAGTACAAGATGAAAAATAATTTATCCTTTGTACATTTAAACCAATATTTCTAAATAAACGCAATGAGTGCATAACAGTCTTCTCGTAAAATGCAGTAAATTTTCGCGATTCTATATTCTTATTTTCCAAATCACAACCTACATTGCGGCGCACTCACGGTGGACGCATCTAAATTTGAGCACTCACTCACCTTTTTAAAAGAGAAAATTAATTCATAGTGGGGATTACTCATTACTTGCCGCTTAATTTTTAGATGAAAAAAATGTGTTGATGCATTCGGCTGTTATGTAGTTGTTCGTCCTTAGCTTTTGAAGTGATGCTTCATCAATGTTACGAATCACGGTGGAGTGTTCGTAGTGTCAATGAAGCATCATGCGATTTTTTATTAAGGGGTATTATCCGTAACGATAGAAGACGCGTTAGGTTGGTTTGTACGTGAATTTTGAATGAGCAGCATGGTTTGAGTTAATAACAAACGCTCTTCTTGTTGTCGGTTTAAATACAATTGATAATTAATCTCGGCAAGCAATGTCACCATCTCCTTTTCAACTGTAGCGGGGGAAGCCTGATTGATTTGGTTCACCCATTGAACGTTTGGCGTTTTTTGGTCGGGATTAAATAAGCGCCAGGTCGCCATAGTAAATTCACTGAGGGCTTGGCTGCTCATTTGATTGTTTGGCATGCTTTGCGGCATTCTTTTTGAGAGGATGTAATATAGATTGCTAAACCCAACGGAGCTTTGAGCCGCATATACTCGAAGTGAAGCTAAATAGTTTGTTAGCGTAGCTTGCGCTTTCATTTGAACCGCTTGCGGTACGGTTTTGCTCAAATTGGCAGCATTTGAATAAAGTGTGTCGTAGTCTTTTAGCTGAGGCAGGCCCACGGGCACTACTGCGCCAGAGGCATAACGAATAAAGTTAGCTGCTTGTTGGGCTTGGCTTTGTGCCGGTAAGCCGGATTGGTTGGATGGTTGGGGACTAGAGCTTGTGTCCGATCCACCCGCATTGGTCGAGTATAACAGTGGTGACAGTAAGGTATTTGTGTTGAGTTGGCTTAAAAACTGTTGGTTGTAATCATAAGTAAAAAATTGCGAGGTTCCAGGTAGTTTTCCAATAACATTTGTTGTTACCAAGGCATTATAAAGAAATGAGCAATTATCAATCCAATCTGTGGCATCGTTATTCATGCAATAGGTGGAGTCAGGTGTGCCCAAAATATTAAGTACAGCTTGATTAACAGGGTCTTGTTGATAGGTTTTTTGATCCATAAGGCTGGTTACGGATATTCCACCTTGTTGCGATGTTGGGCTATTGTAAGGTGGTGTTTTGAACGTGGTGTTGGCTAAAGCATTTAAATCGGCATAAGGGGAATTGCCATTGGTGGGTACAAATTGCATCAGTTGGGTGCTAAAGGAGTCCACTGGTAAGGCACCAAGCAAGGTATCAAACAAGGAGAGTTGAGGACCCATGATGGCATTGGGGTTTAAAAGTTCTTGAGATGGGCTATTCCCTTTTGGGGTTGGTGGTTGAGTTAAATCATAACCGAGGTATCCGCCTAAATTGAGGATGTAGTTGACTAATGTTTGAGTATTTTGGCTGGTTTGCTGTGCCGATGGGTCAAGATCATCCGCCAGTGCGGGAAAGGAAGTAACGCTTGTGAGCAATATACTCGTTAATGCCAGACGGTTGATACGGTTCATTATTCTTCCCCTTCAAGTGCACGTGAGATGAGTTTAAGGCGATAACCAGAAAAAACCCGAGCTAACAAACGTAATCGTTCAAAAACAATATTGCGCTTTAGAAAAAAACCAGCGGGATCGTGAGCAAATGCGCTCGTTTCTTCTGCATGGATCAATACCTTTGAGGCACTACCCGGATGAGCAACATCAATTGCTTGTAATAAACGAAGTCCTCTGCCGGATTTAATGTTGCCCACCAATCGAATAAAAACGTCTTCTTGCGCTAGCGACGTCATGTCAATGGATTCTATATCGTCTAGTTCTTTACCTAATTGGTTGATGGCTTCTTCTAATTGGGGGTTGCCGTCGAGCGTCCAATCTTCAACGCTTTCCATAAAGGTGACTACCCGATAAATCATAGGGTCTACGTAGTCGTGCCAATATTGCGCTGATGCTATGTGGCTAAGATCGGGCATTTTTTACTCTTTTTTTACGGTGGATATGTTGATAGATTGCACCTAAACTGACTATTATAATATAGTATGAAGTACAAATGTCTATTGGAAAACTGAAAATACTATGAAAATAAAATCCAGTTCAAGAATAGGACGAGTCTTTAAACGCCTGTTTAATTTTGCCGCGTGGCTTGATGTTGAACGAATTAAAGTATTTACACGTTATCTAATAAACGCCATTAAAAATATATTTGTCCCTAATGCTGCCACCGAAACAGAATCCTTTGCTGCGGCTAAAATTCGATTGAAGTTGTCGGATGCAGAGCTTATCGCTCGAGAAAAAGGTTTATTAAGATTAAGCCTCGCCATGGTGGGCATGAGCGTGGGGGTGTTTATTTATGCCATCTATTTATTTTATACAGGAAGTATTAAAGGTGGGATTTTAGGTGTTGTATTAATGTTTATCGCTTTGGTATTGGCCTTTCGTTACCATTTTTGGTATTTCCAAATCAAAGAGCGTAAGTTAGGTTGTACAATCCAAGAATGGTTTAAGCAAGGCTTAATGGGTGATAAAAGATGAATAAATTCTCGCTTGCGGTAGTGCTTACGCTATTTCCATTGTTGGCTCTGGCTGACGGTTCGTTAAGTTTCGCACCACCTGCAAGTGATTTCTCAGTGGTTTTTCTAGGTAATATTTTTGGCATTGTAGACGGTGTTTTACATGGTACTGGTAGTCAGATCATGGGAAACATGTTTGGTGTATTCAATGCAGCTGTCCTTGCCTTAGGCGGGATGATCATCATGTATACCTTGATCGTTTCGACCATGAACACCGCACATCAAGGTGAAATGCTCGGTCAAAAGTGGTCTTCCATTTGGATTCCTATTCGCTCAACCATTGGCTTGGCATTGCTTATTCCTAAAGCGTCTGGCTATTGTTTGATGCAAATTTTTGTTATGTGGATTGTGGTCCAAGGTGTTGGTGCGGCTGACAAGGTATGGGAAGCGGCCCTTAGTTACCTCAATCGGGGGGGGGTTATTATAGAAGGGCAAATGGACCCCACTAAAAATATGTTGTCTGGCGGTGCATCAGCGGTAGCTACAGGAGCCCAAACTATTTTGGCGGGGCAGGTGTGCATGCTCGGTCTACAAACATTACTGCAAAACCAACGGGAAAGTTACATCACTCAGCAAGGTGCAAGCTCACCCTCAGGTCCCTGCGCAGGTACGCCATCCGATCAAATGAAAACTTTTTGCACATCAGCAGTGCCTAATTTTATTTCAACTGTAAACGTTGTAGATGTTCAACGAAATGCCCCTAGTACACAGACTGAATTTAGCGTTGATATGCCAAATTTTGGTCCTAGTTCTCCCTACTCTAGTTTGAAGGGTATTTGTGGAACCATCAGCTGGAATGTATTTCCATCATTGAGTGATGTCAGTAAAAATATACCTTCTGTGTCTAAAAGCGATTTGGATACAGCGTCTCTTTCACGGGTAATTGCTATTCAGCAAATGTACATGGATTTATCAAGTGTGGCACAAGTCATGGTAGGGAATAATCCAGGTCTTGCCAGTAATCAGAGCAATTCAAGTAAAAATGATTTTTCCCCTGTGGCGGTCCAACAATTTGGTGTCCCACAAACACCTGGCGGTACCATCTGTATCGACAGCAATACGTCTGGCTGTAGCGTATGGGGGCCAGCCACTGGTGGCACAGGCGCGCCATTGTTCAATGGTTCAGAATTTCAAGGGGTTGTACAAGATTATAATGGGATAATGTTGCCAACATTGACGTTAATGACTCAAGCACAGAATGCAAACTCAGCCCAAGCTTCACGAAAATTTATCCAAGATGCAACATCCCAAGGCTGGATCATGGCGGGAAGCTACTTCTTCAATTTAATTACATTAAATGTTGAAGGCAGCCAAGCAGGGGATACAACGGACAGTAATACCGGTTTAGATAAAAGTGTTTTTGATGCCCAACAGATGTTATCGCCTTTTGGTAGCGGAGGGAGCTCGGTTTGTGACCCTAGTAAGCCATATTCTAAATTATGTGTCTGGCTTAACGGGAATGCCACGGGCGTAAACTCTATTGTACAGCTTATCAATAATGGCGGTTCGATCACGCCACCTAATTTATCGCAATCGCGTAATGTGATTGACGGTGCAGGCTCCTCAACTGTTTATGGCTTTACAAACAACGCGTCTATTCTCCAACTTCCTGGTCAACCTGGTCAGCAAAAGATGGACTTTGATCAACAGATTAGTGTTCCATACACGGTTTCTGAATTGGTGATGCCAAACGTGCATTTTCCTTGTGGCAGTGTTTTGGGTGCATGCGTTGGACGATTCATGGGGGATGTATTTTACAACTATATTTTTAAAAATGTTTTTAATGCCTTTCTTCTGATTATCTCGAAAATTGTTGATGAGGTGATGAAAATATTTTTGGTTTATCCTCTTATGGGTATGGCTGCTATATTTAGAACAGGTTTAACGATGATTTCATCGCCTGGGGTTAATCCTATTGTGGCCTTGGCTCAAATGGGTACCTATTACATTAATTTTGCCAGTAACTTGTGGATGTCGTTAATTGCATTGTCTATTACAACGTCTTTGATTCCTATTTTTGGTGTGTTCATTTTTGCATTTCTAACCTTGTTTTTACCTATCCTATTAGCGTGGCTGGGTATTATGCTGGGCATTGGTTTTACCACTGCTTATTACGTGCCCATTTTACCCTACATGATATTTACGTTTGGCTCCATTGCATGGTTAATGGCTGTGATTGAGTCTATGGTTGCAGCCCCTATTGTTGCACTTGGAATTACCCACCCCGAGGGACATGATGCCTTTGGTAAAGGTGAGCAGGCAATCATGATTTTATTGAACGTGTTCTTAAGACCCGCAATGATGATTATCGGTTATATTGGAGCGATTGCGTTGTCTTATGTGAGCGTATGGATAATCAATGCCGGCTTTAACAATGCCATTGGCTTTATGCAAGGAAATGCGGCTTATGGCACAGCCGGCTCTCAGAGCACAATACCTCCTGGTGGAATTTCAGGTGGTTATACCAGCTGGGCGGGTACATTTGCGTTCTTTTTCTCGATTCTTATTTATACAATGATGTATCTCACGGTGGTTACTAAAGCATTTACGCTGATTTCAGTCTTACCTGACAAAGTATTGCGATGGATTGGTGGCACGCCTGAGTCTTATGGTGCCGATACAGCTGGCTGGACTGAAGACACCAAGGGTAAAATAAGTGAAGCTGGTAAAGACACTCAAGCGGGTCAAGAGCAAATGAGTAAGCAAATGGCAGGTTATGCTACCCAGGCTATTGGTAAAGCTAAAGGTGGTAA
Organism: uncultured Legionella sp.; assembly: GCA_964442495.1. Taxonomy (GTDB): domain Bacteria; phylum Pseudomonadota; class Gammaproteobacteria; order Legionellales; family Legionellaceae; genus CAYTZN01. The sequence goes on from CAYTZN010000007.1 coordinate 64,725, forward strand.
AGACGGTGGTAAGATTGAAGGTAAGGGCGGTGGAAACTCTACCCCAGATAAGGGCGGTGAGAGCGGCGGTGAAGGCGGTGGCGGAGGAGCTGCTGGAGGTGGTGGTGAGGCTGCTGCTGCGGAAGGTGCGGCTGCTGGTGGATAATGCCAATTTTTTAAAAGTACCGTCTTTTCAAGTAGGCAAGTAGGGGAGTTTCAGGAGCATTGCTCCTGAAAGATCAAGCCTAGCGACGTGTTACTGCTGATATTCTTTTGTGCCTGCAATGATTAATTTGTAAACGCGTTCGCTAATGATCCCTTGATTAAATTTTTCTTTCGCATCAAGAGTCATAAGTTGTCCTCGTTGACGAACGAGTTTACGTGTCGTTGTGGTGACATCGTTAGGATCTCCCTCTAGTAGAATATCTCGGGCTTGTTCATCAAACACCAAGTATTCTCGAAGTGCTACACGCTTACCATCGACCGTGGGCACTAATTTTTGCCAAATACAGAGGCGAATGGTTTCTAAAATATCGATGGTTCGTCCTAAGCGCTCTTCACCTGAAAAGGACGTGACAAGTCGTCGCATTGTTTCTGCAACACCGGAAGTGTGTAATGTGGTATATACGGGATGTCCTGTGAGCGCTGCTTCAAGAGCGGCACTGATGGTTTCAGCATCACGACACTCACCGACCATGATTAGGCGAGGCTTTCTTCGTAAAGCGTTACGTACGCCTTCAGCAAAGGTAGGTAAATGACGGGGAATTTCGGATTGACTAACAATAGATGAAATGGTTTCAATTTCATCGTATACAAATTCAATAGGGGCTTCGTAGGTTAAAACTTTACGGTTTGAGTCCTCTGTTTCAATAAGCTTGCGGATAATCGATGCTAAAAGGGTGGATTTTCCTGAGCCTGTTGCGCCGGTTATAAAAACAATTCCCTCTTGAGGTGCAATTGCTTCAAGAATATTATCAGGCAGTCCCATAGTTTCAAGCTTTGGGGGAGTGGTTGGTATGGTTCTAAACGTTATTTGAATGGCATCATGACCGTCGACTAAACACGCAGTTGCGTTAACGCGGTATCGGTAACGTACTCCTCGATTGGGTCTGAACTCGTAATGCGTGTCAATGTCTTTACCAGAAAGTAACTGCGTAGTTGCATTTGGGCCATAAATAGCATTGATCAAGTCACCTAATTCAGTATTAGACAGCTTACGGTTGGTGATTTTGAGCAATACGCCATAAACTTCAGCATAAATGGGTTCGTTGGTTTGGATTGTAATATCAGACGCGCTAAGTCTTTCTGCATGCTCAAGCACCCTATCCATAAAGACCGGTGTAAATCGGGTGGGTTCATCCGGCATTAAATTGATGTGGGACGTGTTCAATCAAGCCTCCTGAGCATTCTTATATTTGATAAAACATGAACAATATTAGCGGTTAACTAACCGGGGTGATGACCGGCTGCCAAGATTTGTCCGAAATCATTATCTTTGTGGATTTCACCATTTTTTCCATGTTTCTAAATTGTTCAATTGCATCTTCATCTTTGGCTACAGCAGCTCGCCATTCATTACTGTTTACGTTTAAAGCAGGAAGTGCAGTAATACGCAATACTCTGTCGTCAATATGAATTTCACCGCCATCGCCAGTCACCCCAAGATCGGTATTGGAAACAAACGGTGGGGAGACCATGTTCATTGCGAGTAATTTTCGATATAAAATCATCCCTGCAAAATCTTCTTTAATTCGAGCAATGCTTTCTTCAAGAATCGTGTTCGCTTGTTCAACGCCATTTTTCCAGCCTTTTTTAATGTAACATCGCCAGATTTTGCGCTCAGCTTTGGTTTTTGGCAGCAAAGTTGCGTGGGGATACTCAGGTTTTTTGTAGTCCATCCATAAGTATTGGCGCCAGTTTGGCGGGGTGGTAATAAATCGGGCTTGCTTCGATACTTTATACGTGCGGTCAGATATACGTATGGTTTGTGCATCTGCTAAATTTAGGGTGTTCCGACCCTCTAATAAGACTGGGGGTAAAATATTGTGCTCAAGGGTGAGTGCGTTAAAATCATAAATAGCATCAAGATTGCGTGCTTGTTTTACCAGTTGGTCATCAACATATTTAGCTCGCCAGGCTAGAGCAGATTGCGCGCCTAGGCTCAAAGCAGTTTCTTTTAATGCCATTTCTCTTATTTTACCCATGGCGGGCATGCGGTTTGCTCTTCCACCGGTTGTGCTTGCCATTGCTTCAAGGCCTGCAAGTGAGCTCGTGTCTCCCACTTGATGGTTTGATGAACAACCAGCAATGATAAATGCAGCTATGAGGACAATAATACTAGGAATAAATTTTAGCATAGCGCAATTCAACAACCTGACTGTTAGGATAAACGTGGATATATGCCCTTTTTCCGGCTTGGTAATCTATGTCTCGTAAAATTTCTGCCAAACTTTCATCGTTAATATCGAGACTGATTAAAACAGGAATAGCCGGCTCTTTACCAATAACGCGTAAGCGAAAATGGGCCGCTTTTGCAATCCGCGCAGTAAGTTCAGCGATAGGGCCTGACCAATCAACGGAGGCACGCGCTTGCAAATTATAGGTATTGGGGATGGTTAATGTATTGTCTTTATTTGGTGGTGTAACCACTTTTTCAATACGCACCATTTGTTGCATGGAGTCACTAACGGAGTTAGCCGCTTCAGCAAGTTTTATACTAGCGTCATCGCTCGGGCGATTATAGGGTGGTTTTCTATAAGTGCCCGTACATCCCGTAAGAAGTGTTGAGGCTAAGAAAAGAATGAGAAACGTTTTGTTCATCTATTCCGATATGAATCTGATGGGATTGCCTTGATTGAAACAGGAGGCTGACAGCTTGTCAAGCAGATGCGTGGTAATTCCTAGCGACGTTTTATTAAAAAAAAATTTATTTCAATGTCTTTCTTGTAAAAAGGTGTTAGCGCTGAGGACGGGCCTTGATTTTTTTAGAGAGGTCATACTTCCTGATTGACATGATAATAAAAAATAAATAGATTGTTCATTTTCAAAGGGAGTTGTTATGCCAGGTTTTTTTTCATCTAACAAAAGAGCTCTTATTCTAGAGCACCCTAAAACAGTTGCTTTGGTTGCTTGGGGCGCGAGCACTTTTTTGTTGTTGCTTCCAGTTTGTATACAGTTATCCTCTTTGGCAAGCAGAAAAGGTAGTGCTAAAGACTCTCTTAATGAGTCAGAACAAAATTATGATGAGGCTCTAAAAAATTTAACCACAGCTAATGCTAATCTTATAGAAGCACAGCAGCGACTGGTTGATTTAGATTGTGTTATGAAAAATTATAGACGTTTTAATGACCGTTTGATTGATTTTCAACAGACGTTGGATGATGCCGTTGAAAGTACATCTTTGGATAGATTAAAATTAATTTGGGATGTTAATTTTGTGGCTGATACCACTACTCATGATGAGCGTATCGATCAAAAAAGTTGGTCCGAGTCAATACTGAAGTATGAGTATTATTACGGCAGGCATGGTAGTAGCGTATGTGGCAAAGCCAGTTCTTTTTGTTATGCATGGAACTGGCACAGAGTGACTGAAACACACCACTATGTTCAAGTTACTAGAATTGAAAATCAATATAAAAGCATCGTCAATGGGAATGGTTTTAGTATTGAACCACTTAATTGTGGTTATTATTCACGGGAACTTCAAATAACACCAGAGACCTATATGGTTTCTCAAAGCACACCTATTACATCCGGGAGTCGTCTATCGGGAGCTGTTTTTGTTGATTTTACTCGGCAGTATGGGTCTCGTATTGCTGAATACCTGCGCCTTGACGAGCTGCGAAGCACCACAATGGCTCTTGTGAGCCGTGAGGCAACAAGAGCGTTTGCCGCAAATGAACTAGCAACCGAACTTTATAAATACCTTGCCGCTTCCATTGCGACATTTAATATCACTAAAAATTATTCTCAAATGCAGCAACAAATTAACAACACGGTTCCGGGCTTGATAGGCATGTTTCATCAAGCAAATGTAACGGCACAAGAAAAAGAGTTGGTATTGGCTCAAAATCAACAAACATTTGATGGTGTGGATGCGGATTATAAAGCCGGACTTTCACTGTGGTTACCATTGCTTTTGTTGATACCTAGTGCACTAGCATTGTTAACTTTTTTTGTAATACACCATTTCAAGAAAATTGAAAAATCGGTGACAACATCTGACAATATTACAGAACTCCAAGAGGTTCATACCATAGGTGGCTCAGAAACAATGGTGTCTAGTAGCTCTATTTAACGCTTCATGTATAAACTATAAACGATTTGCCCTGCTCGATTTGATTTGAGTTGTTGCCAAATGGATTCATCCATAGCGATTTCTTGTGAAGATTCAATATAGAGTAAGCCTCCTTTTTTTAATAAGGGAGCGTGGGCAAGAATGTTTATGCAGATGGAATGATAGTTACTGGCAAATGGCGGGTCTAAAAAGACAATGTCAAATTGCTCTTTTGTTTGTTCTAAAAATTTACAAGTTTCTACGTTCTTTACGTTTAACTTAGGCGAGTTAAACGATGTGACTTGTTTTTGTAACTGCTGATAAGCGCTAGGGTTTTGTTCGAGGAGGAGCACTTGAGCAGCGCCTCGCGAGTAAGCCTCGAAACCAAGCGCGCCACTGCCTGCAAAAGCATCAAGACATAAAGCATCACGAATATTATGCATTAACCAATTGAATAATGTTTCGCGCACTCTATCTGGTGTGGGGCGAAGCCCCTCCACGCTCGGAAAGTGCAATTTTTTTCCTCTAAATTGTCCGCCAATAATTCGAATGGTTTGTTTCACTTAAGCTTTTCCTACGATAACTTGTAATAATGTATTGGGTTGAATTTTTTGTTGAAATGCTAACTTTATATCTTGGTTAGTCACTACATTGACATTATCAATGTATGTTGCTAGAAAATTTTCAGGCAAACGGTAAAAGGCAATTTTCAATAACATATTAGCAATGCTGCGATTGCTGGCTAATGATAGTGGAAAGCTACCGGTTAAATATTGTTTGGCGGCAAGCAGCTCTTTTTCATCAGGCCCTTTGTTAACAAAGGCGGCAAGCGTTTCCTTCGTAAGGGCTAAAGACGTTTTTGTTTGGCTATTTTGGGTAGACCAACCGATGATGAACGTTCCATTGCTGGGCATTGGTGAAAACTGACTTGAAACACCATAGGTTAGCCCTCTTTTTTCACGCAGTTCAAGGGCTAATTGCGAGACGAGTGAACCCCCGCCTAAAATATAATTCCCGACCATTAAGGGAAAGTAGAGGGGGTCGTTATGAGCGATGCCTATTTGCCCTAGTCGCAACACCGTTTGAGCAGAGGGAAAAGGTACTTCTACATCCATTGATTGTGTTAATTGAGGTGCTTTAGATATGCTTGCCGCTTTCTGACCGGGGCTTAGGTCTTTCATTAGGTTCTCGGTAAGTTGTCGAGCCATGGTTTCATCAATGGCACCCACAAGCACAATAACGGCATTGTTGCTTACCAAATACTGTTGGTAAAAATGACGTACTTGCGAAAGTGTTAAGGCCTCTACGGTCGTTTTATTGCCTTGAATGGGGTGGGCATACGGGTGTTCTTTATAAAGGGCCTGGAAAAAGGTTTGATTGGCTACTTCCTCGGGCATTTCTTGTTTTTGTGCAATGGCCATTAGTTGTTGATTTTTTTCCCTTAGAAATGCTTTTTCAGGGAAGTCTGGGTGGGCAATAATTTGTGCATAAATATCACACGCTTTTTTGAGCGCAGAGGGTGATGTTAATGTTCGTAAATTTAATACAATCATGTCTTGATTGGCTTCTTCCTCATATTGGGCACCTGTTGTGGCCAAAGACTCACTAATAGTGGTTGCATTAAGGCCTTGGTTGCCTTGGTTCAGTAAACGCCCCGTCAGGGCACTGAGTCCAAATAGTTCCCCGTCGTAGGCTGAGCCCGCTGCAAATGCAATGCTAATATCAAGCATGGGTACTTCCATGGCTTGATAAAAAATCACTTGAGCACCACCGCTTGTTTGCCAGCGTTTGGTTTCAAAAGGTTTTGCAGCCATTGTCGGTGTGATCATTAAAAACAGTAATGTTATCGGCAGGAGCTTTTTATAAAGACGTTGTGTTCGTGTCATTGGGTTACCTCGGTTTTTGAAGGTATTAATTGTGCTTCAGTCATGTCGTTGTCTTGAAAATAGCGTTGAGCCACTGTTTGAATGTCCTTTGCAGTGACACTATTGATTCTATCCACATACTTCTCTGCCGTTTGCCAACCAATGCCCACGGTTTCGAGCATTCCCATTTCCATTGCTTGGCCAAAAATAGAGTCTCTCTCAAATGTTTTTTGTGCAATGATCTGGGTTTTGATACGTTGTAGTTCGTCTTCATTGAGGGGCTCGTTTTGTAGACGTTTTAATTCGGTGAGAATACCTTGTTTTAAATCCTCCACACGATGAGATTGGTTCGGTGTGCCATATAGCACAAATTGTGTCTGATATCGTGCGTATAAATTGTAAAAAACATCCACACTACTGGCCAGTTGTTTTGTGCGTATCAGTTCTTTACTAAAGCGTCCTGAATCTCCAGCATCAAGAATGCCCGCAATAATTTCTAAAGCATAGGGCTCCAGGATATCTTTGGCGCTTACCGTTTTCACGGTAGGAACAGTAAATCCTAGCATGAGCATAGGCAGCTCAGCGTGAGCATGAACCTCCACAAATTTTTTCCCTAAGCGGGGTGGTTCAGATTGCGCTTTACGTTCGATAAGAGGGTGTGCATTTAAGGTGCCAAAGTGGTTTTTTGCTAGTGCATAAACGTTTTTACTGTCAACATCCCCGATGACCACTAGTGTTGCGTTGTTGGGGGTATAAAAACGGCCATACCAGGCTTTTGCATCAGCAACGTTCATTTGTTGAAGGTCGCTCATCCAGCCAATGACGGGGTGGTGGTAGGGGGATGCCAAATGGGCTGTCGCTAAAAATCGTTCAAACGTCAATGCTTGTGGATTGTCATCGGTTCGGTTGCGCCGTTCTTCTTGAATAACTTTTATTTCTCGGCCAAACTCGTCTTTATCCAATAATAAATGTTGCATGCGATCGGCTTCAAGCTTAAAGCTCATTTCTAAATTTTGTGCCGCAATTTTTTCGAAATAGGCTGTATAATCGTTATTTGTAAAGGCATTGTCTTGTCCACCAAGGCTCGCGATGGTTTTAGAAAACATGCCCACAGGATAGAGCGGAGTGCCTTTGAACATTAAATGCTCTAGGGCGTGTGAAACCCCTGTGATCCCGCCCGGCTCATCGGCTGAGCCTACGTTGTACCACACCATTGTGATCGCAACGGGGGCTCGATGATCTTCCTTCACAAGTATTTTTAGGCCATTATCTAAGGTAAACTGCTGCACCTGACTGAACGTTTGGCAGGAAAGCAGTGCTAATAATGCTATTAACACAGGGCGCATGGCGTACCTCAATGAGAAAAAAATGATAGAATTTCACATTTCAATGGCTTTGTATACTTATGATTAAATGGTTTAAACGAAATCAGACGCCCGAGGCGTCCGAAACAGTCGCACATGCGCTGCCTGAATCTGTGAGCAGTGACGAGGTCAGTCAAACGCTTTTGGCGGATAATATGGATAATCAAGGCGTTTTGGCGCGATTTAAAAAAGGGTTGAGTAAAACCCGTCTTCAGCTCGGTGAAGGTATTGGCCGGCTTTTGCTTGGTAAAAAAGAAATTGATGCCTCTTTGCTTCTGAAATTGGAAGAGTTGTTGTTAGGGGCTGATTTAGGCATTGATACCACAAACACTATTTTGCAGCAATTAAGCCAAGGGCTCGAGCGAAAAGCGTTAGGGCAGGATGATGCCGTTTTTGTAGCATTAAAAGATCGTTTGCAAGAGATGCTAAAGCTGAGTGATGCACCTATGGCCTTGGCTACACCTCAAAACACACCTTTTGTTATTCTTATGGTAGGGGTGAATGGCGCTGGAAAAACAACCACCATTGGAAAGCTCGCAAAGCTTTATCAACAACAAGGCAAAAAAGTAATGCTTGCTGCAGGAGACACGTTTCGTGCAGCAGCGGTTGAGCAATTGCAGGCTTGGGGTGAGCGTAATCAGATTCCCGTTATTGCTCAGCACACAGGTGCTGACACGGCGTCTGTTATTTTTGATGCGTTTCAGGCGGCCAAAGCGCGTGGGGTTGATGTTCTGATTGCAGATACAGCGGGGCGTTTACACACACAACATAACCTGATGGATGAATTAAAAAAAGTGAAGCGCGTTCTTCAAAAGATTGACCCTCTTGCTCCTCATGAAGTGATGCTAGTTTTAGACGCAAGCCTTGGTCAAAATGCACTGAACCAGGCGCGTCAATTTAATCAAGTCATCGGTTTAACGGGAATCACGATGACAAAGCTTGATGGAACGGCAAAAGGTGGAATATTGTTTGCCATTGCTAATGAATTGAGGATACCATTTCGTTACCTTGGTATTGGTGAAGGGCTTGACGATTTGCGACCTTTTGATGCCTCGCAATTTGTGAATGCAATATTTAATGATGATCAAATTTAATCAGGTAAGTAAGCGGTACTCCGGTGGCTATGAAGCATTGAGTCATGTCGATTTTTCTTTGGAAAAAGGTGAGATGGCCTTTCTTACCGGGCATTCTGGCGCGGGTAAAAGCACGTTATTAAAACTTATTGCAATGCTGGAGCGGCCTTCTGCGGGTCAAATCATCGTGAATGGTTTGCATCTAAACCAGCTTAAAAAAAGAGAAATAGCGAATTACCGTTCAAGCCTCGGCATTACCTTTCAATCCCCAACGTTCATTAAAGATCGTACAGTATTTGATAACGTGGCTTTGCCTTTGCACATTCAGGGGGTCTCTTCGGTGATGCTTGCAAAGCGTGTTCATGCTGCATTGGATATGGTGGGGCTCTTGAGCAAGGAAAAAATGAAGCCTTACCACCTCTCTGGCGGTGAGCAACAGCGGTTAGGGATTGCCCGCGCGGTGGTTCATAAGCCTGCTATATTATTAGCCGATGAACCTACAGGCAATCTTGATCCTGCCTTGTCTGCTGAAGTAATGAAATTATTTACCCAATTTAACCAAGTGGGGGTTGCCGTTTTAATCGCGACCCATGACTTACCCTTGATTGCTAGCATGAAGCATCGGATCGTCATGTTAAAGGGGGGGCATGTATGTTAGCAACATTAAAAATATGGCTGTTTCATCACCTAAAAGCTGCATTATCGAGCTTTGTGGTTCTTTGTCGACAACCTTTTGCTACGCTCATGACAGTATCGGTTATCGCTATTTCACTTGTTTTGCCGGCTCTTTTTTGGATTTTAACAGACAATATGGAGCAATTGACGCATGATTGGCAGCATGGGAGTCATGTTTCGCTTTATTTAGAGTCAGGGCTTTCTTCGTCCGACGAATTTACGCTGTTATTGCGAGTCCGAGAAACAGTAGGGGTTGGGCATGCCACTTTAATACCCGCAGCAGAGGGTCTTCTTGAACTGCAAAAGCAGGAAGGAATGCAGGATATTATGCGTTATTTACCTGACAATCCAGTGCCTTCGTTCATTGATGTCAGCTTGGCTCCAGATGTGGATACGCCAGAAAAATTAGAAACACTCTATACAGAGTTACAAGCATATCAAGGCGTGGAGCAAGCTAAAATAGACATGCAATGGGCTAACCGTCTACATGCCATGCTTCATTTTATTGCAGAACTTGCGCATGGATTAATGGCATTGTTGGCTGTGGTCGTCGTATTGATCATAGGAAATACCATGAGGCTTTCTGTGCATAATCGGCACGAAGAAATTAAAGTATTAAAACTTGTTGGGGCTCGGGACTCCTTTATTCTTCGTCCTTTTTTATACGCAGGTGTCTGGTATGGGTTGGCCAGCGCTCTTTTTGCTGTACTTTTGGTCAATATTTTGATGATAAGTTTGTCGGCCCTTGTGAACCAGCTCGCTACTGCTTATCAAATGCATTACTCTCTCTCTGGTTTATCTTTTCGTCAAATCGGTTTGGTAATACTTACCGCAATGTTGTTAGGTTGGCTCGGAGCCACGTTGTCTGTTAAGCGACAGTTGAGTATTATTGAACCATAAATGTGTTGAGAGCAGTACAATGCTCAACAATTGTGGTATAATTACAATCGCATTATTTAGGTTAAGTCAAATGTTAATTTTATCCGTTATGCTTTTTATAACTGGAGGGAACATATGAGTTTGGATTTGCAGCTTTCTACCCTGAGCTTACCTATCGGTAGTTTAGATGCTTATATCTATCGCGCTAATCAAATTCCAATGCTGTCTGCTGAAGAAGAACATGATTGTGCTGTACGTTTTCTTGAACAAGGCGATTTAGAGGGGGCGCGTCGTTTAGTGCTTGCTCATCTACGCTATGTGATTCGAGTTGCACGTGGGTATTTAGGGTATGGTTTGCCCTTAAATGATTTGATTCAAGAGGGTAATGTCGGCTTAATGAAAGCGGTTAAACGTTTTGACCCCAAAATGGGAGTGCGTTTGGTTTCATTTGCGGTCCATTGGATCAAAGCTGAAATCCATGAGTTTGTATTGCATAACTGGCGTATAGTTAAAGTAGCTACCACAAAAGCACAGCGTAAATTATTTTTTAACATGCGCCAGATGAAAAAACGTTTAGGTTGGCTGAATCAGGACGAAGTGGATGCTGTCGCAAATGATCTTGGTGTGAGCCGTGAAGAAGTTTTAGTGATGGAGCAGCGCTTAAATGCAATGGATGCTTCATACGATGGTTCAGAGTCGGACGATGATGATAGTTCCTATAAGTCAGTGCCTGCTCGGTATTTACAAGATGTAAATAGTGACCCGGCTCTTTTATTTGAGCAAGAGGACAGCGGTACCCAAGCTCGAGAAAAACTGCATTTGGCATTGGCGCGTCTAGATGAGCGAAGCCAAGAGATCTTACATCAACGTTGGTTGGTTGATGATAAAGCCATAACATTGCATGCCTTGGCTGAAAAATATGGTGTGTCTGCAGAGCGGATACGCCAACTTGAAAAAAATGCTTTGAAAAAACTGCGTCAATACATGGAAAACGCCGCGTAAGTTTTTTAAAGTACCTACGTACCACGAACATATTATTAGTCACCAATCTGTATAATATAGTTTGTCTTTCCCGCGCAAGCGGGAATCCATCCAAAAAATAAGCTCAATGCTACAATTTTGTATGGGTCCCCGTCTGCGAGGGAACGAAATAACCACTATGCTTTCTAACCAAGAAGTAGTTCTGCGGCTAATAATATGTTCGTGGTACGTAGGGACTGTAGAGCAAATTGTTAACATACCCCAGTTAGGCGTAGGGATGTTCCATCCCTACGCAGGAGTATGCCTTTTTCTTAAGCGATGATGGAACTTTGTAATTTAGTCCGCAACTCTTCTTTTGTCGCTTCATCAACAAATGCGGACTCTATCGCCATAGCGGTGATCGCTTCCATTTCATCATCACTGTAGTTATAAGCACGTTGAGTGAGGGCGTATTCTTTTGCTAGCGTTGTGCTCATAAACGGAGGATCATCAGAATTGATACTGACGTTAATGCCTGCTTCTAAAAATTTAGGAAATGGATGGCTCGTAAAGTCACTGAAAAGGCCGAGTGTTATATTGCTCGAGGGACAAATCTCTAATGCAATGTTACGTTCTTTAAGCACTTGCATGGTTTCTGGGGAGTGAATGGCTTGAACGCCATGACCAATGCGTCGGATAGGAAGGTGCTCAAGAGCTTCAAGCATGCCACTGGCTGGTGCGAACTCTCCTGCATGAACGGTGCATGATAATCCCGCATCAGCCGCTATCAAATAGGCTTCTTTAAATAATTTAGGAGGAAAGTTAATTTCATCCCCGCCTAAGCCAAAACCTGTGACACAAGGAACCGAGGCTTTAGTAAATTCTCGAGCAACACGCACAGACGCCTCTGCTCCAAAATGGCGAACAGCGGTCAGTATAATACGACCAACAATACCAAATTGTGCTTTTGCATCATCAATGGCTTCTTGTATTGCATGTAAGTGTTCAATAGAGGGAATACCGCTGACTTGTTCAGCATGATCAGGTGAATACATCATTTCCACATAAATGGTGTTTTCCAATGCGTTACTTCGGAGGTAGTCAAAGGTAATATCATAATAATCACGAGGGGTTTTAATAAGAGCTGCGAGCGTATCGTAGACTTGTAAAAAATGTAAAAAATCACGCGACAAATAACTTTGTCCGTCAGCAGCGATCAAGCCTTCCGGAATCGTTAAATGGTTACGTTTGGCAAGTGCATGGGCTAAGGTGGGCGTAATGGTTCCTTCCAAATGGACATGTAATTCTGCTTTTTTAATAGACATAATTGATTGCTCTTGGTTAGTTTGGTGGTAACTTTAATAAAAACCCGCTAAAATTACCAGCGCAGAATATATTGAATTGACGTCAGGAATACAATGAAAAATAGCCAGCATGATATCGATAAAGCATATGTCAGTCCCTACGATCGTTTTCTTTTCGAATTCGATGCCACACATGGGAAATCAGCTTCACAATTAAAAGAAATTAAAAAGCATGCGCGCATTGCTCATCTACGCGATGAGGCAAATGCAAACGCCAAAGACGGCAAAGTTTGGGAAGGGTTTTAGAAAGTATAGGTTTGGTTTTAACCTATACTTACATGCATTAGTTTATAAGCAATGATTGTTAATAGTGATGCGGCAGGCAGTGTAAGTACCCATGACATAAAAATGTTGCGAATGACAATCAGATTTAACGCACCAATACCTCGTGCTAGGCCTACACCCAGTACGGCGCCAACCAATGTTTGAGTCGCTGAAACAGGTATACCGAGGCTTGTAGCTACAACCACCGTTGTCGCTGCGGCCAAGGTGGCAGCAAAGGCGCGGCTGGGGGTTAAAGCGGTAATCGAGCTCCCCACGGTTTCAATAACCTTTCTACCATACATCAGTAAACCACTAACAACCCCAAAACATCCCAATAAAATAATCCATGCAGGATAATCCAAGGCACCAACGGGCTGGTTTGCACGCATCACTAAACTGTATACGATACTGAGTGGACCTACGGCTAAAGCGACATCATTGGACCCATGAGCAAATACCATGGCACATGCCGTCATGGCCATGAGAACAGCAAAATATTTTTCTACTTGAAGGAAGCGCTCACGTCGCCTCATATTTACCCATTCAGGGATATTTCTAATAACAATCATTCCAATAATGGTAATGCTAATACTTGTGGCAAGTGTTACCGCTAAATTCTGCTTGAAATTTAGATGGATATTGAAATGACTTAATCCTTTAAATACCGTAATAAACGATAAGATAGAGCCTACCAAGAAAAGATAAATAGGAATATATAGCTTGGCTTTTTCCAAGGGGTCGTTTTTAACGAAAATGGCTTGTTGAATACTAATAAACAAGGCATATGCTGTAAGACCTGCAATAAAGGGAGACGTTATCCACCCAATCGCAATGTGAGACACTTGACTCCAATGAATCGTGTCCGTGCCTAATACTACACTGCCAAAGCCCACCATAGAGCCGACCAATGCATTCGTGATAGAGACGGGCACGCCAAAATAGCTCGCCAAATTCATCCAAATCGTGCACGCCAAAAGAACGCTGAGCATCCCTTCAATTAAAATTAAAGGTTGTTGAGACAATTGACTCGTGTTAATGATGCCATCACGCATTGTTTCCGTAACACCTGTCCCACCAAAAAAAGCCCCAGCAAACTCAAACACCACAGCAATTAACATGGCTTGTTTGACGGTAACGGCTTTAGACCCCATAGTGGTACTCATGACATTGGCTAGGTCATTGGCACCAACCCCCCATGTCATAAAAAAGCAAAGTGTAACGGCAATGATCAAGTAGAAAATAGAGTAATCCATAAGTGTATTTTACCGGGCAATAAGAATTTGTAGTCGACCACCGACAGTTTGCGCGTGGTCAGCCAAGTCGCCAATCCATTGAACCAGTTTATAAAGAAAAATCACTTCAATCGCAGGTAAATCCTTTTCCAACTCAAAAATACGGTGCCTAATTTCAGCTAGCTTTTCATCGCTATCTTGTTCAATTTGATCTAATGTAACAATCATTTCTTCAACAACTTTAACTTCACTGCCTCTAAAACCTGTTTCAAGCAATTCATCCAGTTCATTAATGGCTTTGCAGGCTTGATGAGCGGCATCTAAACACCGGTTCAAAAAAGGCATAAATAGCGATGATAACGCTTTGGGTATAATCATTTCACGGCTGACAATAAGGCTTACAATGTCTTCAGCTTTATTGGCAATTCTGTCTTGAGCGCTGAGCAGCTCAAGTAAATCGGTACGTGAAACGGGAAGAAATAATCCTGTCGGTAAATGTAGACGTAAATCACGTTTGATAAGGTCTGCTTCTTTTTCAATAGCAACAATTTTATCTTTAATGAGACTCGCGGTTTGCCAGTCTTGATTAAAAACGGCCTCAAAAAAAGGACAGAGCTGCTTTGCGCAAAGGTATGTTTTACGCATGTGCTGCTCAATCGGCTTAATGGGGGATGGGCCAAACATGTTAAATATGCTTCGCATATTTTTACGCCTTGCAAAAGTTAAAGACAATTATACCTAAAATTTTATAGTAACTAAACAATTGTATATACTTGAGCCTCAAATGAGCCCTCTAAACCCATTATTGAGGATAAAGTATGCGTATTGTAGGTATTAAAGGACGTGAAATTTTAGATTCACGTGGTAATCCCACTGTAGAGGCAGATGTCACCTTGGACAATGGTGTCATTGGGCGAGCAAGCGTTCCTTCTGGTGCATCAACCGGGCGTCGAGAAGCGTGTGAGCTTCGGGATAATCAGGCGCGCTACGCAGGCAAGGGCGTACAAAAAGCTGTTCGACACATTAATGAAGAAATAAATCAGGCGCTTCATCATTTTTCAGTGACCGAACAAGCGGCATTAGATGATTGTTTATGTGAATTGGATGGTACTGAAAACAAGTCAAGACTGGGCGCTAATGCTCTTCTTGCGGTATCTCTTGCTGCGGCAAGAGCGCATGCAATAGCCCTGGATGTCCCTTTGTTTAAAGCGCTGCACCATGATGAAACCATGGTTATGCCGGTCCCTATGTTTAATATATTAAATGGAGGGGCTCATGCAGATAACAATGTTGATATTCAAGAGTTTATGATAATGCCTGTAGGTGCTCTGGACTTTCCAACGGCCCTTCAAATGGGCGCTGAAACTTTTCATGTCTTGAAGTCGGTACTAAAAAAGCAAGGCATGCAGACAGCGGTTGGCGACGAAGGAGGGTTTGCGCCTAATCTTAAGTCGAATCGTCAAGCGTTGGACATGCTGAGTGAAGCGGTACTTGCCGCAGGCTTTCAGCTTGGAAAAGACATCGTTTTTTCACTTGATGTTGCAGCATCAGAGTTGTTTAAAGACGGTGTCTATCAGCTTGCCTCTGAGAATAAAACATTATCAAGTCATGAGATGATTGAATACTACGCTATTTTAGCCAACCATTATCCCATTGTGAGCATTGAAGATGGCTTAGATGAAAGTGACTGGGCTGGTTGGAAACATTTGACCGAGCAGCTGGGCGCGAAAATCCAATTGGTGGGGGACGATCTATTTGTGACAAACCCACGTATTTTGGCCAAAGGAATTACTGAAAAGACAGCCAATGCGGTCTTAATCAAGCCGAACCAGATTGGCACTTTAAGTGAAACGCGCGAAACCATCCGTTTGGCGCACAGCAATGGGTACCGTTGTGTGATGTCGCACCGTTCTGGTGAAACGGAAGATACTTTTATTGCCGATTTAGCAGTTGCCACAGGCTGTGAGCAAATTAAAACCGGTTCGTTGTGTCGTACTGATAGAATAGCAAAATACAATCAATTGCTTCGTATCAATGCGTTAGTGTCGTTACCTTTTGCGGGAAATCGGAGCTTTAAGCACTTCGCTTAAAAACAATTTGGCGCTCAGCCATGAGCGCTTGTCCGCTGTTGGATTGTAATGTAATCCCAATGCATCATCGTTTGCTTCTGGATTGGTAAATGCGTGTTGGGTTTGGCCATACATGTGAATTTGCCAATCAACCTTTTTCTTTGTCATTTCCTGGGCAAATTGGTTCACTTGGGCAGGGGGGACCATTGGATCGTCATAGCCATGGAGCGCTAAAATTTTACTTTGAATTTTTTTACAAGGTGTCATTTCAGGGGCGGTCAAAATACCATGAAAGCTAACCACGCCGGCTACATCAGCGCCCGCGCGAGCGAGATCTAATACACAAAGACCACCAAAACAATACCCAATTGCTCCAATGCGAGAGGTATCTACGTGAGGTCTTGTGAGGAGTGTGTTATAAGCTGTCAGCATGCGTTCCGTAACCTGTTCTCTTTTTGAAATAACAGGTTCAAATAATGCCATTTTTTCAGCTGTTGTATTCCCGGTTTTTGCATTACCATACATATCAATCGCAAAACCTACATAACCTAGCCCCGCCAATTGCTCTGCTTTTTTACAAAACACATCACTTCGTCCTGACCAGTCAGGGGCTATCATGACAGCGGGTTTGGGGTTTAAATTGCTTTTATCATGGGCGATAAAGCCCCTGTAGGTTGTGTTACCTAATTGATATTCAATTTCTTCGGTATGGATCATGTTTTTGGCCTAAAAATAAAATAGATCTTACTTTAACGAAAAGTGTTGGGGGGTACAAGGTGGATATAGGGCGGGCCTTGGGCCTGAAACAATTATTTATAATGAATTGTTGATGATTTATTGCTTACGTACCGTGGCGTTGCAGCAGAAACGAGCCTCTTTTTTTAATTTAATCTACTCTATTACAATCGGGTACATCTGTTACTTAGATTTCACTCGGTATACAATAAACTAATGTTCATTGTGGGTTTTCTCATGCGATCACTGGTTATTTTTTTATTGTTAGCACTGGTAGGCTTGCAATATAAGTTATGGTTAGGCGATGGCAGTGTGTCACAATGGCTGCATCTTGAGCAGAAACTTGCTGTTGAAGAGCAGGAAAATACAACGTTGGCGGCCCGCAATCGTGCTATTGAAGCTGACATCCTTGAACTTAAATCAGGCGAACAAGCCCTAGAAGAGCAAGCGCGTTACGAGTTAGGTATGATTAAAGAAGGTGAACTCTATTACCAGTGTGCTGATTAAACCGTAATAAAATCAATTGCCATTTCAGGCGGTTGTTTTTCCCATAAGCTAACGACGTATCCACCGCCACCAGAGCCTGTAGGTTTAACGGCAATTGCCCCTGCTTCCCGTAGGCTTTGCATGTGTTTTTCTAGGCTTTCGCTGATCAACCCCCACGCTTTAAAGCATTCAGCTGCTTTATTCATAGCGCTTGCCAATAAATTTTTGGATGATGGTGAGTTTTTCTCAAGTGCAAGACGTGCATCCTCCACACATCGTGACATGTCAGTATCAATTTTTGACGCTTGAAGAGGGCTTTTTTCCCATAACAATTGCACTTGTTGGATACAATGAGACGTTATTCCAACTTGTCCACAAGAGGATAATGTCCATTGCGGTTGCCATGTTTTTTCTAGGGGGGAACACCGCCCCTCCTTGAAAAAAATGCCAGCGGTTGTGGCAACACCGGCTATGTCTAAGCCACTGCTTTTGCCATGAAATAAATGCTCTAATCGTTTAGAAAAATCATCGGTGTCTTTATCATTAAGCATGTTTTGAGCTACAAACCAGCGTGTCATTGCAACGCAAAGTGCCGCTGATGCACCCATTCCAACGCCCACAGGAATATTACTGTAGAGATTGAAATGTCCGTTTAAGCTATTGAGCGAACTACCCAGTAACTGCATGCCTTGTTCTAGTACGCTCCAAAACAGTAAGTGGGTATCAGTTCCGCTTTCTCCTTCGTAGGTGGCGCTTAGTTCAGACGTGGATTGGTGATAGCTTAGGGTGAGTTTTTTTGTCTTGATGGGGAAAACAATAGCGCCATGCCCTCTAATAACAGCATGCTCACCCACCAAAATCCATTTTCCATGGGTGGTTGTTTCAAAATCATAAAACATCGTATTGACCTATAAGATAATCTTGTTTAAATGCGAGCGCCATTTCAATTTGATCTTCACGATAAAGCACATGAATATTGGGTCCAGCATCCATCGTCACCAATGGGCCATCGCCTTCTCTATGCCAGAGGTCTTGAAGGGTTTTTAAGGCTGATTCAGTCTTATCTGTCATGTAACTGAAAGGTAAGTCACACGTTGTAAAAAGCTGGTGTAAGTCTTGAAATTCTCGCCAGCAAACCTGGTAGGCCGCATCCCATTGGCGAGTTTCAAATGCATTTAAAAGTACTTTTAGATTGTCTTCTGCACGTTGTGCTCGAGTTGGATAAAGCTTGCTGGTGCGAATTCGTTGGTGAGCGTCGCTTGAGGACACTTTTTTTACATCATGGCTTATCACAATGACTTGGTGCAGTAATTTAGGACAGGGTAAATCAATAGCACTGACTCCATCCTCTTTCCAAATAGCCCAGGGGGTAAAAAAAGACCGGCAAGAAGAACCTGAGCCAAATCTGCTTAAATTGGCTTGTGTTTCAACAGTGGGTAAAGGGGTTTCAGTCAGCTCACTTAATGCAAGCATGGCACACTTGGTTAATGCTGCAAAGCTTGACGCAGAGCTTGCTAATCCGCTGCTGTGAGGAAAATTATTACAAGAGCGTACAATAAAATGTCCTGAGTAATTGGCCCATGTTTTTAAACGTTGTAAATGGTGTAAGAAACGTTCTTGAGCGGCTTTTGATAAAAGAAAAGGTTCTGCTCCAGGCGCATTCAGAGGCTCCCATAGATCTTTTGGGCCCGAGTGATGTTCGAGTGTGACCGTACTTAGCAGTTCGTTTAATGTGTAGGACAAGGACGCATTGATTGGTGTGTTGTGTTCAGAGTCTTTTTTACCCATATATTTAATAAGAGCGATGTTAGATGGGGCTTGTGCAAACCACTGCATGGGGGTTCTCCTAGAATTTAATGGCCAGGGGCATCATTCCATAATAATTTATGGAGTTGTAGTTGTAAGCGAACGAATAAGCGATCTTTTAAGATCCATTCTGCTAAAAGTGTTGGGTTAAGTTGACCAAAACTCGGGGAGAAAAGAACCTGTACGCGTTTTGTTAGTTGATGTTCAATTATCATTTTGCATGCCCAGTCATAATCTTTCTGGCTGCATAAAACAAATTTAATTTGATCACTTGGTTTTAGATAAGAAATATTGGACAACAGGTTTTTATCACATTCGCCAGAATCGGGAGTTTTTAAATCCATGACAATCATGACGCGCTCATCTATTTCAGCAACGCTTCTAGCCCCACTTGTTTCTATTGAAACAGCGTGCCCTGTGTCACAAAGACGCTTTAATAAATCGATACACCCAGGCTGAGCTAGTGGCTCACCACCGGTCACGCATACGTGTTGGCAGGAGAATGTCGCCACCTGAGCTAATATATTGTCAATACTAAAGCGCTTTCCACCGGTAAACGCATATGCTGTATCGCAATATCCACAGCGCAAAGGGCAGCCGGTTAGGCGAACAAAGACCGTGGGAAGGCCAGCCGTCGTTGACTCACCTTGTAATGAATGAAAAATTTCAGTAATACGTAACTGATCAGATTGTTTTGTCATGGTATGCACCCTTAGCTGTGGCCTAGGGACTCCAATTTGGTTTTGGCAAGTTTTGCTGTTTGTGTGTCAGGGTAATTTTTAATGACTTGCTGTAGTTGTTGAATGGCTTCTTGCTTTTTCCCTGATGCAGCCAACGCATAACCGATTTTTAAAGTGCTCGCCGCAGTTTTGCTGGAGGATGGAAACTGCTTTAGTACCGTATTAAAGTGCTGCATGGCTTCAGGGTAATTTTTCTTGACCATGTAAAGCTCACCCAGCCAATATTGAGCATTTGCTGTGTACCCACCTTGTGGGTATTGCGTTACAAATGTTTGCATGGCGACTAATGCTGCGTCAAAACGTTTATTTTTTACTAATTCGTAAGCTGCAAGGTAGCTGATTTGTTCGTCTGCAGGGTTATTGCGCGTAGCCGTTGGCGTGTTTATCCCTGGTCCCGCTATGGGTTTTATTTGGGTGGCTCCCGTATTTGGTGAGAGACTTTCTGCAGGGGGTGGTGCGCTTAATGAAAGATCGGTGGATGTTTCATTTTGTGAGGCTTTTAGTGGTTCATGGCGTAGACGTGCATCCAAGTCTTTGTAAAAGGTTACCTGTTGTTGTTGTAATAATTTTAAATCATGAGCTTGTATTTCGAGTTGTCCTCGTAATTCTTGGATCTCTTGTTGTAACCCTTGAACTTTGTCTAAGAGAAGTGATGCGTTGCCTGAATTATGATGCGATTCATCATCGTCTTTGGCCAGCGGTAACTCTTCGTCATCATTATCGTTTTGTACGTTACGCCGTTCATTGGCAACAGACCGCTCATGAGCGGTCTGTTGTTCATCTAAAAGTGCAAAATTTTCACTGTCATCTACGACCAATGCCTCTGAGAAGGCATTAAAGGGTAGTAAACAGGTAAAAATAAGTGCAATTAATAAACGATGGGTGTTAATCATCGTGTTGCCTCATACGTTAATTCAACGCGACGATTTTGGCCATGAGACGCTTCATCATGCCCTAAATTAGCAGGACGCTCTTTGCCATAACTTACGACTCTAATTTGTTGACGACTAACACCAGCCATTCGCATTAGCTCAGCAACGGTGTTGGCGCGATGTTCACCAAGAGCGATGTTATATTCACGGCTTCCACGCTCGTCAGTATGGCCTGCGAGAAGAACTCGGGCGCCTGAATGATTTTTTAAATATTCAGCTTGAGCATTTACTGAAGGAACATATTTTTGCTCTAAGGTGCTGTTGTCATAGCTGAATAGATAGATTTGGTTATGGGGGGCTTGCGTTGTATACATTTCACCCGCTTCTTGTCCTGCAAAGTGATTTGATAAGCCTAATCCGTGAGCTTCTAATCCGCCATTAGAGCCATCAGCACTTCCGGGTGTTTTAGAGCAAGATGCGAGCATGATAACACTTGCAGCAACAAGTCCTAATTTTAGAAAAGATTTAGCATTCATCCGGTTTCTCCTTTAATGTATCATTATGTTTATTATTTTTGCTTTTTGGGTCAATATTTTTTATCGGGCCCGATGGCGGCTCATTGTACAATTGTTTTTATGGATCTGCCATCGCTTCGAGCTAGAAGATGTTGTCCTTTAATAATGTAAGTCAATGTTCATGACTTCTTATCTGTAGTGACTTCACTTATTACAAAATCAGATAATTCTGCTGTAAAGGCCTTCGTTGCTTTGTTAGCCGCAATAACTCCACCATAAGGCGTGTCGCTTAGGCAGGTGACATGTTGGCTAAATATACGTGAACCAATCAGGCGGTTATCAGCAATGTGGGTCAGTGAAACTTTAGATACAAATTCCACGGCACTCGGTTTTACAAGAAAGTTTTGTTGTAGCAAAATAACTTGGGTATCTAGGCGATAGTCTGATTTATCAACATAGGGTCCGGAGGCCACAGCCATAAAGAAGCCTGTTTTCTGTAGGCTTTGTATGATAAGAGGATAGAGCATATTCGCAGGGGAGCTTATCCATGCATTATGGGTAAACGCACTGAGCTCAAAAGGTTTTTGGATATAAAACATTTGCTCAGTCTGATACCCCGCCATGGCCTCCGGTTGCGAGACCAAAATCGAGGTTGATGTGTGCTTTTT
Source organism: uncultured Legionella sp. (assembly GCA_964442495.1). GTDB lineage: Bacteria > Pseudomonadota > Gammaproteobacteria > Legionellales > Legionellaceae > CAYTZN01. The sequence goes on from CAYTZN010000007.1 coordinate 86,547, forward strand.
CACTCGTTTTTTCGCACTAAATGCTTCTAATTTATATTGGTTACTTACGGGCGTTTTAATGGGCGAGCAGCCCAATAACATCATTTGGGTGCAAACCACGATGGCAATCCACGTTTTTTTCACAATTATTCTCCCGGTCCAGGTTGAGGCTGCGTGGTGCCACGGACAATCACGGCTGGATTTTGTCGCATTTGATTGCTGACCTTTTCAAGGTTTACAGCAATCGAATCTAAGCGTTGTAACAGTAACACAGCCGGTGGTATGGCTTGTTGTGAAAGTTTATCAATACTATTTTTGCCGGCGAGCATTGTGGAGCTTACTTGCTTGCTTGCTGACGACATTTCACCAGTCATGGAGCTAAATTTACGAACACTGTTTTGGATGCTTTTAATCAGTGTTGGCAAGTCTTGCAGTGTTTCACGAAATTTCGCGTCATTTTCAGCCATAATGTTAGTTACTCGTTCAATGTTATTCAGGGAATTTTTTAGGGATTCTGCATTTTCTTTATCAAAAATACGTTTAATCCCAATGCTAACATCATTGATGTTTTTTTCTAATTGACTAAAAAATGAAGGTGTATAAGGAATAACAGGGTATGGCTCTCCAGGTGTTTTTTGCAATGGGAACAAGGATGGCGACGTTGCTGATAGACCCAGGTAGGTGTTCCCTGTAATGCCCTGATTGATTAATGTAGCATGTGTGCTGGTGGTAATGGGTGTGCCTTCTACAATTTTAAGTTCTATTTTGACCTGTTGGGGGTCAAATTGATTTAGTTCAATTTTATTGACTACGCCGACTTTAACGCCATTGTATTTGACCACAGAGTCATCACTTAGCCCTGAAGCTGCTTCACGCATGTAAACGGTGTAAGTATCGTATTTTTTTCTATCAAAGCCCACAGATAACCATAACGCCGCTGAAAGAAGGCTTGTGAAAAGAATCAAGACCGATAGTCCCACGATCGTGTAATTAGTTTTTGATTCCAAGCCCTTTGCTCCTCAAATGGTAAGGTGGTAGCAGTTTATTCGTTTAACAATAATTGCAACAGTATACCAGTTTAAAATTTACTGAAGTATTCAGCAATCAGTGGGTGTTTATTTTTCATTAGATTTTTTATGGGTTCGAGAGCTAAAATTTTACCCTCACCAATAAAGGCCACGCGATCGGTGCACCGTTTTATGGATTCTAAATCATGGCTTACAATCACCACGGTTAAATCCAACGCGTCCCGTAAAAAAAGAATGAGCTCATCAAATTGTCGTGCGCTATAGGGGTCAAGCCCCGTGGTTGGCTCATCTAAAAAGAGCAGTTCCGGGTCCATTGCCAGTGCGCGTGCTGCAGCGGCGCGTCGTTGCATGCCGCCGCTCAATTGCGAAGGAAGTTTGCCTGCCGCTTCTTTGGGTAATCCTACCAGGCTAATTTTAAGTAAGGCCAATTTTTTCATGAAAGGACCTTCTAAAGAAGTAAGCTCCTTCATGGGAAACATGATGTTCTCTAGTACCGTCATTCCTGAAAAAAGAGCACTGTGCTGAAACAACATTCCCCATCGTCGTCGGATTTCATCGGCGGATTGGTCGTTTAGAGTGCTGATGTCTTTACCAAAAACCAGTATTTTTCCAGCGGTGGGTTTTTGTAACATGAGAACACTGCGCAATATAGTGGTTTTTCCGCTGCCGCTGCCGCCAATGATAGCAACGATTTCGCCTTTTTCTATGTTGAGGTTTACATCCGAATGAACCCATTGGTTACCTAGGTAATTTTTTAATCCTTTAATTTCAATGACAGGCTGGTTCATTTAAAGATCCATCCAGCTGTAAACGACGGAAAAAATGGCGTCAGCAATAATGATTAAAAACAGCGCTTGAACCACACTTTTGGTGGTTTGGCTTCCAACGCTATCGGCATTCGGTTCTACACGAAACCCTTGAAAACACCCTACCAATGAAATAAGAAGTGCAAATGCCGGTGCCTTGTATAAGCCTAGCATCATTTGTTGCAGGCCAACGGAGTCTTGCAGGCGTGTCATGAAATCTAGGTATCCAACTTGTAACATGAATTTGGACATGAGCATTGCACCTAAAATGCTAAATATATCTGCCCAAAAAATAAGGAGGGGAAAAATAAACAACAACCCTAATACTTTCGGCACAACTATTAATTCTATGGGAGATAGACCCATCGTGTTTAAGGCATCAATCTCTTCGTTGATTTTCATGCTGCCAATTTGTGCGGTAAATGCCGAGCTTGTTCGGCCTGCAACAATTATGGCTGTAATTAACGGCGCAAATTCACGAAAAATAGCCATGCCTGATAAATAGGCAATAAAAATGCTTGCACCATAAGTTTCAAGTTGTAGGCCCATTTGGTAAGCAAGTACAACGCCAATAAGGAACGAGAGGAGGGCAATAATAGGGAGGGCATTCAGACCTGTTGACTGAATATTTGACATGATGCTTGGAAATTGAAAGCGTCGCCATTCTGCAAATGCAGCAAATATTTTGTCACTTAAACTGCCAATCAAGACAATGAGGCCATCGACTTGACTGAGCTTGTGTATGGTTTCCAAGCCAATTTTGTAAAGGACACTGTGTTGTTGAGGGGCAGGTGGGGTGTACGTGAGCGCGTCTTGTTTTTCCTCAATTAGCGTTAATAAATCCTGGTGTTTTGAGTTAAATCCAATCAATTCCACCTGTTTTTTTTGTTTTTTTAATGAGTTAACATACTGCAATAAAATCAAAGCCCCTGCACTGTCAAAGTGAGTGATGCCAGCACCACTTATTTTGACGCTATCAAGAGTGGTTGTGTCTTTAAATTGCTTGTTAAGCGTGTTTACATTAAGAATTGACCAGCTACCTTCACACACGTAGTGGTTTTGATCTTTATTAAACAGGAAGCAAGCTGTGGGTTCGATGTTTGTCATGATGGCTATCATCTCACAAAATCAATGAGGATAATACGTCATATCAGCGACCTTACGTTTAAGTAAAGGCAGGTCACAGACAAGATAAGCTCGCATTCTACGGTACGATATTATTACCCTGTCATGCAACTTTTATTTAGCGAAAAGCACGTGTGCTAAAAATAAACAGGAAGATTCATTTGTTATGAGGTTTCATTGGTCTTACCAAGTGTCTCCATCGGGTTTTCTCGTAACATTGAGTATATTTGTATATCACTGTCAGGCAGTGTAAATGAAGACAATAATTTGTAACCGTTTTTAAGTTGTATTGCTAAAGACTTTTCATTGGTCGCTTCTAAATAACAGGGTACATCGTTCGCCAGTGCAAAAGTATGGTTTATTAACGCTGTCGCAAAGCCTTGATTTTGGTGTTGGGTTTGGGTTCCTAATAACCAGCAGTACCAAAATAATCGGTTACCCATGTTTTTTTGTCGCTCAGCTATTGATAAGGCATCAAATTGCAGCAAACGGTTAAAGCCCGCTTTGCCGATTAGGCTCGGTGTTTTAAACATGCCTGCTCGAAACATGCGCCATAAACTAGACTTTGAATCTCCAGGACATTTACGTAAGGCAATGGATTCGAAATTGGGGGTTTTGAACGCTTTACCATAAAGCACACAATACTTAATCCAGGTTTGAAATAAGGCCTCGCCATTTTGCTGATAAAGGGCTTTATCATTAAAAACCCAGTTGATTAGAGGGTCATTTTCGAAAGCCTGAAATAATGTGGTTGCAGCAGGCTTTAACTCGTTAGAAGCAACATCACTGACGTTCATGAGGATCTTTGCATTAGATGACATTCTCGCCTCTCCACGTTTTCATGTTTCAGGTCCAAGTTACTTATTTCATGGCAATTTAGGGTTTGTTGACATTGCTCTGCAGTTCTTATGTACCGTGACTTGTTGCGGTTATTATAAAAACATGTAGGACATGCAGGCGGGTGGATTTTTGCCGGATAAATTGTAATCCTACTAAAATTACGAAATCTTTGCAAAAAATAGGTGAATTTGGGTAGAGGTTATGGGAAAACTCACCTAATATTTAAGTATAGACAGTGGTCATTATGCAGCCAATAGTAAAGAACTTAGGACGCTAGATTGAGGGTGTGGTGAGCAAGCTTAGCCTTGACTAAGACGCCAAAAGCACTCCGGAAGCATCCACTTAGTCACCAGTGACTGCGGTAATATAACTGTCTATATTTTTATTTTTAATGTGGCACATATTTAAGCCATTATTGGGTCTTTTAGAATTTACTCTATAGGTCCTATGTACCGTGGCTTGTCCCTGAACGATCCTCCCTTTTTATATAGGAGCCTCCAATTGAGCCTCCTTGTTTATCTGAAGTAACATTTTCAGCAATATTTTCCTCTATTCTCATTCTTTGGCGAGAGATATTAACGGCTAGGTTTGCATTTTTAGTCGTTAGCGGAAGAGAAGAGACAAGAATCCAGGGCTCTGTATTAGATTTAGAGTACAATTTGCTTTTCCCAGAGCGGCTTGGTTTTTTATTATTATTTTTATGCCTCTTTTTATTTTTTCCCTTATATGCGACAAAATACGCAGGGATCTTTCCTTCTTTGGTTAAAACACCATGCCCTAAGTAGCTGGGCTTTGCCGTCGCTTGCTTGAGGTTGTTTTTTGAACACATTGGTCTATTATTAAAGTAATGGGTGGTGTCTTATTGGTTGGTGCAAGCATGGCAATATTGGATAATCTTCGTGTGATGTTGGCCAAAATTTATGGCTTTGCTGCAAACGGCAGCGAAGCTTCCACCAACGATATACCGCCTTCAAAAACTGAAGGGCAGAAGAATAAACCGCGGGGTTTTGAGGAACTTTCAATATACAGTGGTGAAACGTTTTCTCCTAATGTCATGGATTGGGAGCAAGTCCCAGAGGCTTTGGTTCAAGACGTGCAAGTGTCTTGTGAAAATGCTTTGAAACAAATAGAGATAATGTTTGGTGTATATTGGTATCGTGATGAGCATGCCGAAGAGCTTGTTTATGCACAATTGAATGTGAAAAAAATACTAAACTATGCAAGTGAGTATTTTGAGTTGGCACGTGATAAATCGACCGCATCAGTGCCTCCCATAGACAACCTCACCTACCATCGATTACTTCAACAACTTAATACGGATATGACGCCTGTAAAGCTTGCGGTGTTTCATGTAAGAGAGGCTTTTTTGCATCAGCTCATTGTTCTTGACTCAAAGTATAAAGCTTTGGAAATTCAGAATGGTAAGGGCGCTCAGCCCACTTACAGAAGGCTTGACGGCATTTTTTTAGAGCTTACTCAGTTAAAACAGGATGTGCTTGATAGCCCGCCAGTTATTGCTAGAGAGTATTTTGATAAATTAACCAAAGTCACCGAGGACATCATGGCTTTTGAAAAGGAGCTAGCGCTGACTGCTCGTGTGTTTGTACAACAAAAGCGCCGGCAATCGATTCCTGAAATAACCGCTCTTAAAGACATGCTTGATAAACTAGCTCTAGAACGGGGCTCTCTTGATAAGATGGATCAACGAGAAGCGCTTTTAAAAACGCTGACAAATGAGCTTGAAATGGCTTTAGATGATTATAGTAGTCATCCTAATCCTTCTAAAAACACCCTTATTTTACAATCGGTTGAGTCTTTAAAAAAAGAGTTATCCTCGGAGCGTTTAAATCAATTGTCAGATGAGCTTGCAGTGTCTTTTATTGATTTTATACATGTGTTGATAAAGCCGTTAAGCGGCCTTGTCCAACGAGGGGATACAAAGGCTTATAACCCCATGTTTTTTGCAAATACCTCAAAAACCAAGATAACCTCATCAGATGAAAATACGCTTAAGGCTTTAGACGAGCTTAACTTTTTACTGAAGCAGCGTTCTGTTCGGTACAAGCTTACATCGCAAGAAAAAACAACCACACGTCTACCCTAAGTTGACGAAATAAAAATGATCGGGGTGGTCGCTTTGGTATGTTTAGGAATTTTTGGCCTTAAATGTTTTATGCGTGTCATTTGCAGTGAGCTCCAGGCTTAGTAATGGAGTAGCTGCTCTTTTCCAAAAGCCAGCATTGGATATTAGGCTTTGTGGTTCAGTTTTTTGGGGGATGGTGCCAACCTTCGTAAACACAGGCTCTATAGTATTCTCTGTGGTATTTGTATTTAGCAAGGGAAGGAGAAGGGGATCATTTAAAAACGCTTCCCAGGAGGGCGGAGACTCTTCAAGGTCGTTAAACAACGGTTTAAGCGCGGGGTCATTTAAGAAATCCATCCATAGGTCTTCTGTTTCAGATGCAACGGATTTGTTTAGAGTCGTTAACGGGGCTTTTTGAGTTGCGGGGGTGGTTGTCGTGTAATGGATGCTTGGCACGGGAACGAAAATGTTGGGTTCCTTTTCATTGATCGTGCTAGGAGTTTCCCACGAGCTTGCATTGATGATGTTTGGTTTTTTGAAGAGAGCCTGAGCGGTAATGTCATAACAACTGGCAAAGCGTTGAGCTAGCGTTTCTGGTTCGTTCCATTTCAACTCTTCAAGTGTTACCGAGACACCACTGGTGTCTCGGTAGACAATAAGAATATGTTTTAAAGCTGAATCAGATATGCCTAAACTTGCTGCAATATGGTTTAACCCATATTGCATAAATAATCTGCAGTAGGCGTGAACATATCTTAATGTAATGGTTTTTTTATATTCAGGCTTGTGTTTTCGAGTCATTAGGGGCGTGTTATATTGTTCGCCATATAATTTACTTAAGGTTTCTGGCGTGTTAACCGTTAAATCTTGGTACGTTAGGTGTCTTTTAAAAGGAATTCCTTTTGAATGATCTTCAAATGGGAATGTGGCTAAACGCCTAAGCAATGTGAGGTAATTAATGTTTGTCATCAGACTAACATTATCTAATTTTAACTTTTTTAGAGCAAGCTCATGAACGGTGGCCAGTGTTGTGCTGTTAGTGTTTTTTTTTGGCATGCGCATGTCCTTGTATACATAGATTTTAGGCAAGTTATTTTTTGATGGGCTAAATGGAAAATTAATCGTGCAGCCCAATTCCTTTTTTAAGCAAAACCACGTTAAGAATAATTAAACTCACTAACATAATACAAATGATGCTCATGGAAAGTATCATGTTGATTTCTTGATGACCAATCATGGCCTCACGCAGGGCATTTACCATGTAGAAAATGGGGTTAAAATAGGAAACCTTTTGCCAGAAAAGCGGTAGCATGCTGGTGGCATAAAATACACCGCCCAAGTAGGTCATGGGGGCTAAGATAAAAGTAGGCACTAATGCTACATCATCGAAGGTGCGAGCTAACATGCCATTCGTAAAGCCTGCTAGAGAGAACAATGCGGCAACCAATATGACCACCAAAAAAGTCATGGGAAGGCGAGTGAGATCAACGTCTAAGAAAAAACAAGCAACGGCATATACAAGTGCTGCTACAATAACCCCTCGTAATACACCGCTTAAAGTATACCCAAGTAGCAATAAACCATAGTGCATGGGGCTCACCAGCATTTCTTCAATGTTTTTTTGAAAACGCGCGCCAAAAAGAGACGTTGAAACGTTTGAGTATGCATTCGTGATGACCGTCATCATGACAAGGCCTGGTGCTATAAAGGTTGCATAATCAATGCCATGGATGGGTCCTAAACGATGTCCAATGACGGTTCCAAAGATAAGAAAATACAAAAGGGTGGTTATTACGGGTGGCAAAAAAACCTGACTTGCAATGCGAAACATCCGTACTAATTCACGGCGTATGAGGGTATAAAGAGCAATAAGCTGTTCATTAATGGTCATGGTGGATGAGATCCATAAAAAGTTCCTCTAGACGGTTGGTTTTGTTTCGCATGCTGTGAACATGAATGCCATTTTGGTTCAGCACTGTAAACACTTCATTCAGCGTATGTTGGCTCTCAATTCTTAATTCAAAATTATTTGTGTCTAATTTAATGCCGATGAAGGGCGTTAGATCAGGTAATGTATTAATCGGCTCAACGGTATCTAAAACAAAGGTTTGATGATGAAGGTTCTGTAGCAACTTCTTCATTGAGGTATTTTCAACAATAACCCCTTTATCGATGATAGCAATTTTTTTGCACAATTGTTCCGCTTCTTCCAAGTAGTGTGTTGTAAGAATAATGGTTGTGCCTTCTTTATTTGTGCGGGTTAAAAAATCCCACATTTCACGCCGAATTTCAATGTCAACGCCTGCTGTCGGCTCATCAAGAATGAGTACTTTGGGTTTGTGTATTAACGCTCGGGCAATCATTAACCGGCGCTTCATTCCACCGGACAAGTGGCGCACAATGGTGTGTCGCTTACCCCAGAGCCCTAGCTGTTTTAAGAGTGATTCTGCATAAGGCGCGGCATGTTTACGCAAAATGCCATAATAGCCTGCTTGATTGATTAAAATTTCCTCACACGTTTCAAAAATATTGAGGTTAATTTCTTGTGGGACTAAACCTAGGCATGCTTTAGCTCGCGCGGGCTCTTTATCCAAGTCATAACCGTTAATATGAATAGCGCCCGAGCTTTTTGTTAAAAGAGTGGTGATTAAGCCAATAGTGGTCGATTTTCCAGCGCCGTTTGCGCCCAATAAAGCAAAAAAATCGCCTGTTTTGACGGTCAAGTCGATGCCTTTTAAGGCTTCCACCCCGTTGGCATAGGTTTTTTTTAATTGGCGGATGTCTAGTGCATACATGGGTTAATTTCATGCTAAAAAAACTAGTATACATGAGAATATCGCAAAGATTGAATCCATGGTTCTTGTTTATTTAAGGTAAGGGCATGTTTGAAATAAAAAAGGCGGTAAGATTTTTTAGCGGTGGTTGTAGTCTCCCCTTTTATGTCTTAACGTTTGCCGCAGGGACCATGACTCTAGCCAGATTTCTGGGTACCGCGCTAAAGCGCGGTAAGTTGGGGACCAGGTTATTTAATAGCCGTTTATGCTCTTAGCCTGCTCTTAACGTCATTTAAAATCACACATGGTAAAGAAGGGATATTCCAATAAAATTATTGTTTGTTTTGGCAGTAAAATTGGTGTTAAAAAGCGATGTATACATCTTCATTTTTTGATAGTCCGTATAGAAATAATCAACTGCAATACCAAAGGTTGGGTCAATGTCGAACATTGCCCCTACACCAAAGCGTCCGCCCCATACATTTTCACTGGCGTTAACGGGGGGGAGAAAAACATTTGCAGTTTGTTGAAATTTAAGGTCCCCATAGACGACACCCGCGCGGCCATAGACTAGTAAATTTTGACCGATGATATAGCCTGGCAGTGCGTCGGCGGTGATGTAATCTTGAACGGTTAATTTATCGTTAAAGTGTGCGTAAGGGTATAAATAATCGGGGCGTCCATTAATCGTAATATCGTGGTTTGGAAAGCGAGTACCAATCTCTCCCCCTAGAAAAAATAAACTGGGTAACGTGTAGCCCCATCCTGCAAAAATATTGCCTAAATAGTTTTCATTATCAGCGTTATTGTGAATGGACAGACTGTTTAATGCATAGCTCGTGGTTAGATTATAGTTATCATAAGACTTACCAAACCCGGCGCCCACGTAGAAACCGTCGCGAACATTGGCTTTTGCTAAGACTGAAAAGATGATTAAACTTATCAATGTTGCTGTTTTTGCTATTTTTTTCATGATGACCTCAAAAATAATTGAATGGATAATAGGGGGTTAGATTTGTTGCGTCAATGTGTGTTTGCTCATGTAATAAGTGTCATAGGGCGAATTTTTAACCAGGAAGCAATGCTGTACCTTAATTGATAAGCGGTTAAAACTTCATGAGCGATATCACTGTTAAAACAGACCAGTCGATTGCCCAAAGGAAGAATGGGTGGCCTAGGTTCATTATTTTCATTATACAAAACCAATTGTCCGCCGTTTTCATCGGACCATTCATCGTTTAGATAATAAACGCATGAAATTTTTCGGTCTTTTGTATTTGAAAATTGGTCGATATGTTTTTTATAAAAATGATGGGCTTGGTAAACTGCAAAATGTGCTTCAATATCAATAAGACCAAGAAATAGCGATTGATTCAGTGCATCGCGAAGCTGTTCCATTGCCTTAAAATAAAGAGAAATGGCTTCATTTGCAGAGGGTTTATCAAGCCAAAAAATAGCATCATTTCGAATGGAGGGATTCGTGTTTTTTTGATGTTGATGGCCGATTTTAGAGGGCTTAAATTTTCCTTGTTGATAGAGTATTTCCAGGGTGCTTCGTAAAGACTGATAGGTCTTTTCTTCAAAAAAACCATCAATAACATGAAAACCATGGGTGCAGAGCCCTTCTGTGATATTGGTGTGCATAGACAAAGTATAAAAGAGGGTTGTTAGGCGGTAGTGTATTCTACACGAGATGCTCTTAAATGCATCTTATGGTTAAGCACAAAAGACCTCATTTTCGCCTACATATTTTGCATACCAAGGCTTGATAATTGTGTTTGGTGGGTTTTCCAATCCGGCATGAAGCGAGTCATTAATTGATAAAAACGCGCATTATGACTGGCTTCTAGTAAATGTACCATTTCATGCACTAAAACATACTCAAGGCAGAGAGGCGGTTTTTTTATTAGAACAAGGTTTAAGCAAATCCGCTTAGAGCGAATATTGCAAGAGCCCCAGCGTGTTTTCATCGTTCTACAGCGCCAATCAGAGACGGTTACCCCCATGATGGGTTGCCACTTTTTAATTAAAGTCGGCACTATCGATTGCATTTGGGTTTGGTACCATTTGTTGAGCGAGGATTTCTTTTCATGAGTGGAGGCATGGGGTTTGATGTTTAAGATTATCTTATCGTTGGTTAAGATGATGGGAGTTCTAACTGAGCTATTTTCAACATGTAGCGTATATGCCTCGCCTAGAAAATAATGTTGTTCACCCGTCTGCATTTGCGGCTCACGCGTGGTGGGTCTTTCTTGCATGCGTGCACGCTCTTTATGCAGCCATTCTTTTTTCATGTGCAGTTGTTGCAATATATGGTTTAGGCTTAATCTTAACGGGGCACTAACACGAACTCGTCCATCAGGTGGGTAAATACGTAAATGCATATTTTTAATGGGCTTACGCAATATTTCTATAGGTATGCCATCGATTTCGATTTGGTCACTTGCCATCAACAGAGTCTATTTCCTAAAAATAGCCCATGATAGCATTAGCGCTGATCGGGAATACAGGGGCTATCCATATATTCACCATTTACGGTTAAAATCATGTTGACATTGGCGCGTTGGTAGCGAACCAAAGTGTCATAATCTCGTTGAGAAACATACACTTGTGTATTGCCACAATAAACCAAGGCTGGCGCCGTACGTGTGGGTTTTACATGCAGTGGCACATCACATTCCCAACGAAAACGAGTTAAATCACAGTTTGCATATGCCTGGTTGAAAGGAAAAACCAATACCATTAAAGCAAGGGACCATGTTTTTATCATGTAATTGCTCCATTGATGCATACTGACTTTATCGTCCGTTTATGGCTCTTCTTTAATCAAGGGTGTTTAGCGTTAAGATTCATGCCTTAAAAGCGCTATTTTATAGGGAAGAGCATCCTCTCGTCCCATATACCCTCCTTGATTATGTTTGCCGATAATCCGATGGCAGGGAATAAACAAGGCGAGTGGGTTTTTTTTGCATGCTTGCCCAATGGCTCGAGGGCTACTTTGTAACATGGTTGCAAGCTCCCCATAGGTCATGGTTCTTCCTCCTGGTATCACAAGAAGGGCATTCCAAACGAGTTGTTGATAGCTGCTGCCTAAGGGATGAAGAGGTAGTTGAAAGTGATGATGAGGGTTTTTGTCGTAGGCTTTGAGTTGTGCGGCAATTTGAATGCCCAGAGGCGTGGTTGCCTGCTGTGCGTTGTGTATGGTTTTAGTGAAGACAGAACGATAAATATAATGCTCATCGTATGTCACTTCAAGCCAGCCTGCTGGGGTATTGAATGTGGATACGATAAGCATGAAGTATCTAATTGCGTAGGCGATTAATCAGCTTTTTTGCCTGGCAATTTTTCTTTGATGCGCGCAGCACGGCCTGCTAAGTTACGTAAATAATAAAGTTTAGCACGACGTACGTCACCACGGCGCTTTACGGTAATACTATCAACAACAGGGCTATACGTTTGGAAAACACGCTCAACGCCCACGTTGTGTGAAATTTTACGTACAGTAAAAGCAGAATGTAGACCACGGTTTCGCTTAGCAATCACAATGCCTTCGAATGCCTGCAAACGCTCGCGAGCACCTTCTTTCACTTTAACTTGTACTAATACCGTATCGCCTGGGTTAAATTCCGGTATTTCTTTGCCTTGCATTTGCTCGGCGTTAATTTGATCAATTATATTGCTCATTGTGGTTGCTCCTAAAATGGCACATTATTTCTGGCGCGTTCCTTCACAGGAATCAGCGTGTTCTTGTTTAAATTCGACAAGCAATTGCATGTCGGTAGTGTTTAATTCAAAATTTTCTAATAAGTCTGGTCGTTTTATCCAGGTTTGTCCTAAGGACTGCTTTCTTCTCCAGCGTTCAATATCACGATGGCTTCCACCTAACAGCACGTCTGGTACACGAAGGCCATTAATGACGGCAGGGCGCGTGTAGTGCGGACAATCCAATAACCCATTCATAAACGAGTCCTGTTCGGCAGAGGCATGGTGTCCAAGGCTTCCTGGTAACAAGCGCACCAAGGCATCAATAAAAACCATTGCCGCTAACTCTCCACCACTTAAAACAAAATCGCCCAGAGACCATTCCTCATCGACTTCATGGGTGATGATCCGTTCGTCAATCCCTTCATACCTTCCAGCAATAAAAAGCAACGATTGCTGGTTTTTCGCAAGTTGATTTAAATCAGCTTGTCGAATTACTCTTCCTTGTGGGCTTAAGTAAATGGTTTTACAGGTTGTAGGCATCTGGGTTTTAGCATGAGTTATTGCTAGTTGCAAAGGCTCATACATCATGACCATGCCTGGCCCACCGCCGTAGGGTTTATCATCTACTTGGCGATAAAGGCCACTTGCCCATTCTCTGGGGTTCCAGTACTCAATTTTTGCTAAACCTTGCTCGATTGAACGCCCTGTTACACCGAGTTTAAGGCCTGCAAACAGCTCTGGTATTAAACTGATAACCCCCATATGCATCATGAGTTAAAAGTCCATGTCCCAGTCAACGGTTATAACACGTTCATGTTCGTTGACTTTAACCACGCAACGTCCAGGAAGGTATGGGATTAAATGCCGCTTTTCCCCCACCACAACTAAAACGTCATTGGCGCCTGTTGACATCATCTCTTCCACAGAGCCCAACACGGTTCCTTGCTGGTTAACAACGCTCATTCCTAACAATTGCTCCCAGTAGTATTCACCTTCTGGGAGTGCAGGCAATTGCTTACGACTAACAGCAATATCGATATTGGTTAATCGTGCTACATCTTCTCGTTCATTGTAGCCTTCTACACGGGCTACAATGAATTTGTTATTCATTTCAAGATGCAACAGCGTTAAAGGCTCCCATTGTTTGTTGATGTGGGCGTGCCAATGGGTATAGCTTAATATATTGTCGCGTGGCTCAGTGAAGGACACTACAGTTATGAGTCCTTTGATCCCATGAGGGCGACCAAAACGGCCAACAATGATCCAGTCGGTTATTAAGTCCACGTTATGCAGCAATTGCGCCTTTCTTAAATTCTTTAGCTAACGCCATGACACGATCAGATAACTGCGCGCCAACACCCTCCCAATGGGCTAGTTTTTCTACTTCCAGGTGCAAGCGTACTTCTTGTCCGCGTGCAACAGGGTTGAAATAGCCAATGCTCTCGATGTAGTTACCATCGCGACGTTTGCGGCTATCAGTTACAACGATGTGATAAAAAGGACGCTTCTTAGCGCCAGCTCGTGATAAACGTATAACGACCATGTTTGCCTCAACTTTTGTAAAAATGCCGTGTATTGTACGAAAATTACCTCAGTATTGGAAGAGCCCCCATTGATTTAGTTAAAATCATCTGGAAGCATGCCTTTTAAGCCTGCCATACCACCCACTCCGCGCATCATCTGCTTCATGGCGCCCGGTTTTGAAAACTTTTTCATCATTTTTTGCATTTGATTAAATTGCTTTAAAAGTTTATTTACATCTTGTATCTGCGTTCCTGACCCCAGAGCAATTCTTTTTTTACGGGAGCCTACAATAAGCCTAGGAATACGACGCTCTTTCATTGTCATGGAGTTAATAATAGCAATGGTCTGAGACAGGGCTTTATCATTGACGTGCCCCATTGCCTTCGACGGCAATTGACTTAATCCTGGGAGCTTGCTCATCATGCTGTTGATTCCACCCATGTTATTCATTTGTAGCAATTGAAGCTTGAAATCTTCCAGATCAAAACCTTTGCCTTTTTTAAGTTTTTTAGCTAATTTTTCGCTCGTGGCTTTGTCTGTCTTTCGCTCGACTTCTTCAATTAATGTTAAGATGTCTCCCATGCCTAAGATACGAGAGGCCACGCGTTCGGGATGAAACGGCTCTAAGGCGTCTATTTTTTCCCCAGTCCCCATGAATTTGATGGGTTGGCCGGTAATGTGTTTAACGGACAGAGCTGCACCACCGCGTGCGTCACCGTCTGTTTTAGTAAGAATAACACCGGTCAGTGGTATGGTATCATGGAAGGCTTTAGCTGTATTTGCAGCATCCTGGCCTGCCATGCTATCCACCACAAAGAGTGTTTCTATGGGGCTCATGGCTTGATGCAGGGCTTTGATTTCATTCATCATTTCGGCATCAACATGCAAGCGACCAGCCGTATCAACGATAACAACGTCCATGAATTGTTTTTTTGCACTTTCTAGTGCATTTTTTGCAATGGAAAGAGGTTTTTCACTGGCATCCGCCGGGAAAAAGGCAACGTCTAATTCCTTGGCGAGCAATGCTAATTGTTGAATAGCGGCCGGGCGGTAGACATCCACACTCACCAACATGATTTTTTTCTTTTCAGTTTCTTTTAAATAGCGCGCTAATTTGGCCGCACTCGTAGTCTTTCCTGAACCTTGAAGGCCTGCCATTAAAAAAACAGCGGGAGGTTGGGTTTTAAAATTTAGTTCAGAGCGGGCATCGCCCATGATTTGAATCAATTCAGCGTGAACAATTTTAAGAAGAGCTTGGTCCGGGTTTAAGCTGGTTAATACGTCTTGCCCAAGAGCTTTTTGTTTAATGTGGTCAATAAAATCTTTAATGACGGGTAAAGCGACATCAGCTTCTAGCAACGATAAACGCACTTCCCGCAAGGCCTGTTGTATATTGTCTTCAGTTAAACGTCCTTGGCCTCTTAAGTTTTTAAATGTACGGGTCAACCGTTCAGTTAAGTTCTCAAACATTTTATACCCATCCTTCGCTGGCTGATAAAAAATAGCGATTGTATCACAATTATGACCATTGGCTTCTCCCCTAAATCATAAGATCAAAGCATCCTCATGAGGGGGGGGTAATAGAGCTTTAGCGTGGTGGTGCAAGAGCTCTAAAGTGGAAATGCCGTACTCTGGTGCATATATAAACATGTTTTCGAAAGCGGTTATAAACTCATCTTTCGCACGGAGCGGGTTAACAGGTCCAGAACTTACGTAAAACGCATCAAAACTGTAAAATTTTTAAATTCTTGAATCAAAGAATTACGTAAGAGGCCCTTCTTTATCTGATAAATAATTTTTTTGTTTTGTAAGCTATTTGTTTCATTAGAGCTCTTGCATAACAACGCTACAGCTCAAAATTATAAATTCCAGCAATCAAATTGAATCTCAGCCCCAATCGTTTTCTTTGGTTTCGATAACGATCAGCAATAATTTTAAATCGCTTAACCATGCCAATAACATTTTCATTTGAAACTCGTTCTTTGGATAGTTCCCGATTTTTCTTTTTGTCTTCTTTGGTCAGTGCTGAGTTTTGGTGTGGCTTATATATCCCTTGGTAGCTGGATTTTAATCTCTGGGTATATACCCGTTTTCGGAGAAATTATGATTAAATTACAGCCTTTATAAATTTTGGTGCTGACGCGTTGTTTATTAATGTAGCTCTAAATTTAGCAAGATTGTTCTAAACCGGACATAACGCGAGACATATTGGCATAAAGGTTGATTGGTATTCATAACGTGTATTGGTGAATAGCAGAACTTTACTTGGCTTTTTGTTATGATTATTTTTTTGTGACTTCGCGTAAAAGGATCTTAAGTGGAATTTTCTTTACCCGCACTTTTTCTTATTTTACTAATATTGATAGTGTCCTCTGGTTTTTTTTCGGGCGCTGAAATTGGCATGATGTCACTCAACCGTTATCGACTTCGTCATTTGGTTAAAACAAAACATAAACAAGCGATGCGTGTGAGTCAGTTGTTGTTACATCCTGATAGACTCCTGAGCGTGGTTTTAATTGGCAATACTTTGGCTAATATTGTCGCCGCAATGGTAGCAACCTTGATAGGGCAGCGTTTGTATGGAAATACAGGTGTTGCTGTAGCAACGGCGCTATTAACAGTTATTATTTTAGTTTTCTCAGAAATGACGCCTAAAACACTCGCTGCATTGCATCCTCAGCAAGTGGCTTTTGCATGCTCTTGGCCATTAATGGTTTTGCAATTTATTTTTGCCCCCTTGGTGCGCGTTATCAGTTGGATAGCCAATAGCATTTTACGTCTTTTGGGCGTGTCTTTTGAGCAGGTGCACAAAGATGTGTTGTCTGGCGAGGAGTTGCGTTCTGTTGTTCATGAGGCAGGGGGGTTATTACCCATAGAACATAAAAGCATGTTGATTAGTTTGCTTGATTTGGAACAAGCTCGAGTTGAAGACATTATGGTACCTAAGGCGGATATTGTCGGTATTGATCTAGAGCAACCTTGGCATGAGTTGTTGGTTCAATTGGAAATGGCCCAACATACCCGACTACCACTTTATCGCAATAGTATTGATAATTTGGTAGGCATGATTCACCTGCGCAATGTTTTAAATTTAGCGTTGGAAGAAGAGCTCGACATGGACGGTCTTTTAAAGATTGCCGAAGCGCCATATTATATTCCTGAGGCAACTTCTTTAAACGTACAAATCTTGAATTTTCAAAAAATGAAGCGCCGAAGTTGTTTTGTGGTGGATGAATATGGTGATTTACAAGGATTGGTTACGATGGAAGATATCCTTGAAGAGGTAGTGGGTGAGTTTACAACGGATATAGCAGATTTAAGCAAAGACATTATGCAACAAGAGGATGGTTCGTTGATTGTCGATGCGAGCATTACGTTACGGAATTTAAATCGTTTGCTCCGTTGGCATTTGCCCTTGATTGGGCCGCGCACCCTAAGTGGTTTAATCATTGAATATTTAGGTTATATTCCTCCCGCAGATTGTTGTTTGGTTATTGATCAATATCAAATAGAAGTGTTAAAAATCAGTGATAACATTATCAAGAGTGTAAGAATTCAAAAAATAGCTAAGAAGAAGTACTATACTCGTTAGAAAACCAGCGTGCACTATCGTTAATATAGGTTTTTAAACGTTATGATTGGATTTTTTTCAAGTAAAATCTTGCGTCACGCAAGGGGAGTCTCACGTTTTTATTCTCAGGAGCAAAAGGTCTTGTCACCTAATATTTTGCTTCTTCCTGGAATGTTAAACACTAAAAGGGTTTGGGAAAATCAAGCGCTAGAGCTTGTTAAACAAGGCATCCATGTTTATTACGGAAGTACTTTTAAAGGAAATAGTCTTCGTGAGATGGCAATGCAAAACATGGCGTTTCTTCCTCAAAAAGAGGGGGTTATTAATGTTGGCGCATTCTCGATGGGCTGTCATGTTTTAGCTGAGATGATGGCAATAGCCCCTGAGTTGAATTGGCGATGTATTTTTGTAAGTCCAGCAGAGGGTCGTGCCTCGCCGTTTGAGGCACGAAGAAAAAATGGCATTATGCGTAAATATGATGCCTCTAGTGATGCTGATTTTATAGCGGATCTGTCTCGTGATTTCTTTATTCAGCAAACGGCTTCTAGATTTGAGTGGACGGATGAGAAGGTATTAATATTTCGTGAAATGGCTATTCAGACTGGACGAGTTCAATTTATTCGCCAATTAAAAGCGACCCTTGCTAGAGAAGATTTAGGCTCTTGTTTGGAAAAAATGGTGCATCAATCTAGGCCCTTTATAATTTTTAAAGGTGTAGACGATAAAATAACGCCACGTTCTGGTTTGCGCGAGCGTTTCAGCAAAGAAGCACCTCATTCCTTTATCGATTTTCCTGAGTGTGGTCATTTAATAACGTTTGAAAAATCTAAAGAACTAAATGCCCTGATGAAGAATTTTATACTGAATGGAGTCCCTGAGCTTCAGGATAAGAGCATGAGTGACCAGAAAAATACAAAGAGATTTGTATTTGGTTGACTTGTCCGTAGGGTCCGTGAATCTAGTCAGGTTGCAACATTGTACATAAAGCGCTAAGCGCGGGCGTTTTGATTTTATAATTTCAGTTAAGATGCGTTTACCCTAGGTATCTTTCATTTGAGAATCAGGAGAGCTTCGTCCAATTGATGATAAGTGGTGGTGCGGGCAAGGTCTATTTAAGTATCTCTTTATGCGCAGGCAGGCTGTTCTTTATTACCAAATTGAGAGAAATAATCTTGTAACTTTATATTCAGTAGTCCGCTATCAATACCGAGTAAATATTTTTCAAGAAGCTTCGTTTGCTCCGTACAATCAAGTGCCCACGGTACTGTTTAAGTGCCAATTGTAAATATAACTATTAATGGTATTAATCTGCTTCAAATGAGTGCGCACCGGTTCCTTAGCATATTGAGAAAGATGGTGAATTAATCCGTTCGCATTGCCCCCAAAATCATCAAGAAACCAGTAATATATTTTAGATACAATCAATTTGCCTTCTATGAGCTGCAGACCACGAAGGGAATTGATGTATTCATAAGCGGCTTTATTTAATTGTTTACCCACGGTCTTGCCTTGATAGGCTTCTCTGCTGAGGTTGGCGCCGCCAATGGTTGCATGATGAAGGGCATAAATGGTTCTTGGGTCGTTCCATATTGGGCGAATAATTCGGTTTTGTATGTCATCAAGGGAGAGTTGAGTGCCATTAATGGTGACAAGATTAGCGCCCCATGGCCCCACATTAAATAGCCCAGGTGAGATATTGACGTCTTGAATGCTGTCGATTGGGTAGTAATCTGCAACGATTTGTACGGTTAGAGCATTATAAAGATTTATCCAAAACGCAAGTTGCTCCTTCCTGTTATAGTTTTGTATGTTAATGTGAGAAAGGCGATTGATGTAATTTTGTAATAACTCTAAGTCACTGTCTTTAAGGTTGGGATAATCGACCAAGGTAATGTATTCTTCATTTGTAATCACACACCGTGTTAAGAAATCTTGCCATTCTTGATGTGAAATAACGTCTTTAGATAAAGGATTATAGACTTCCCATTGTGGCCATATTTGTTTATGAAAAGACGCCGAAACCACACTGCTCATTATAAAAAGACACAGCATGACACTCACGCGTGTAAAAACGCTTTTCATGCCCAAGTTCTCGGTGCTTTTAAACATATGCGAAAATTTTCCCAACCTAACTTATTCATTTAACAACGCTCGATTACGTAGTGCATTACCAATGGTATGACTGTCTAAAAACTCCAGTTCCCCACCGGTAGGTATGCCATGCGCTAGTTGGCTAATCCGAAGGTTAAGGGGGCGTAAAAGCTCTTGGATAAAATGAATCGTGGTTTGTCCTTCAATGGTAGGACTCAAGGCAAGGATAATTTCTTGTATATTTTCACGAACAATCAATGCATGCAATTTGGGAAGGTTGATATCATCAGGCCCCATCCCATCCAAAGGAGAAATTTTGCCCATCAAGATATAATAACGACCTCGGTAAACATTGCTTTGCTCTATAGCGGTGACATCCGCTGGGTTTTCAACAACGCACAGTAAGCCAGGCTCTCTTTGTTGGTTAAGGCAAAGCGTACAAAGGCTCTCTGTAGTGTGATTATTACAACGTTCACAATGATGGATGTTGCGCATAGCATCATCTAAGCAGGCGGCAAGGTGCAGGCCACGAGGACGTTGATGTTGTAATAAATGAAATGCCATGCGCTGCGCTGATTTAGGACCAATTCCAGGCAAGCAGCGCAAAGCGTCTATTAAACGAGCTAAAGTATCCATTGCTTACTATTCTGTGTCGCTATTTTTTAGGAAATCCGTAGGAATGTTTAAGCCCGCAGTCAGTTGGCTGATTTTTTCTTTGGAAGCCTTCTCAACTTTGCTAACAGCATTATTCACCGCTGCAGCAATAAGGTCTTCTAACATTTCGACATCTTCTTCCATTAGCGATGGGGTTAATTTGACTTTGGTCACGTCATGGCGACCGTTCATTTCAATTTTAACCATTCCACCACCAGATTCACCCGTTACAATTAATAGGCTCAATTGTTGCTGGGCCTCTTGCATACGTTGTTGCATTTTTTGAGCTTCTTTCATCAAATTGCCGATATTTTGATTCATGTCCATTAGAGCCTCTCTGGTCGTTTGTTGGGGCCCTGTTTCAATTTTACGCTATTTGCATTCGTGCGTTGATGTTTTGACTTGTCTGATTGTCCTGGTTTAAAAAGGTTCTCAGGAGGTAGAAAGGTCAATGAGCAACCGCGAATGGTATAAAATTGTTTACAGGTTTAGGCATTATAAGTCATCTTTCAGTGGCGCAATAGAATTTTTAACCAATTCTGCAGAAAATTCTTGTTGAAGCCGTTGAAAAAACGGGTCGTTTTGTAGTGCCGTTGAGGCTTCATCCTGTTCTTTCACTTCCGCTATCTTGCGTTTTTGTGCGGGGGACGATGTAACATCCTCTTCGCTATGAAGTTTTAGTTTGATGGTTTCGTTATAATAATTGGTTAATCCCTGCTCTATTCGGCCGATAACGGCAGTAGTAAATACAGAGCGGTGACCTTTATTGACTCGTAACGTAACCATAGCGCCGGCTTTATCAATAAGTTCAGCATTTTCAGCAGCATTTAATGCTAAACCGCTTAATTTAAGTTGCGGCAACATGGTGCTCCAATCATCTGATTTTTCTAGTGATGTGAGAGTAGGGGGTGGGGGATTCGCTTCTGTGGGCAATGGTACAGCGAGGTTTTCATCTTCATGTGTTGGTGGCAATGATGTTGTTAAATCGATGTTGGCCGTCGGTGTGGGTAAAAATATTTGTTGAGGTTGCTGATAATGCAAGGGGGGGGTGGTTGAGTGAGATAGCGGCTTGAAGGTGTACATTCTCAATAACATCATTTCAAATCCAATGGCTAATGTAGGTGCAAGGTGCAAATCTTCAGTGCTTTTTATACCAATTTGATAAAACAATTGCACATCTTCAGGTGTAAATTGTGACTGCATGGACAATGTTTCTTTGCTGACATCGAGCAAGGAAAGCGTGTTGGGAATACTTTGGCTAATGCTGATTTGATGTAAGTAATTGAGTATTTCATCAACAACATAGTGAAAATGCCCTCCTTCAGCAGCAATTTGGCGGCTAATATTGATGAGCCTTTGTGGCTCGCTGTTTGCCAATGCTTGGAGAAGTTGTAGCGCGTAATCTTGTTGGGTATAACCAAGAATGGCTTTTACATCTTGTACTAAGAGCTTACTATCACAGCCAGCTATGGCTTGATCAAGCAGGCTAAGGGCGTCACGAACGCTTCCTCGGGCGGCTGCTGCTATGATGTCCAAGGCGTCAATTTCATAGGGCACCTGTTCATTGTTTAAAATATGTTCTAAATGTTGACGGATAACAATGGGTGTCACGTGTTTTAAGGTAAACTGAAGGCATCTTGATAGTACGGTGATGGGTAATTTTTGTGGGTCAGTGGTCGCTAGAAAAAACTTAATATGGGCGGGTGGTTCTTCCAATGTTTTTAGCAGAGCATTAAAACTATGCTGCGACAACATATGTACTTCATCAATGAGGTAAATTTTAAAGCGGCCACTGGTAGGGGCATATTGTACATTTTCGAGAAGTTCACGTGTATCTTCAACGCGTGTTCGCGATGCGCCATCTATTTCAATAAGATCAATAAACCGACCTTGCTCAATGGCAACACAGGCATCGCATGTTAAACATGGCGTGGCGCTAATACTTTGTTCACAGTTAAGCGCTTTTGCTAATATGCGTGCCACACTGGTTTTACCTACACCACGTGTTCCGGTAAATAGATAGGCATGGTGTAATCGATTTTGATTAATGGAATTGACGAGCACTTTATTGATATGCTCTTGACCTATTAGCTCAGAAAACGTACGTGGTCGCCATTTACGCGCCAGGGCAATATAGCTCATAAGGTTTCTTAATTTTTTATTGGTAGGCCATTTTATAGATATTTGGCGGCAGCCCTAAGAGCCACACCCCGGCGCTCGAATCAATTGTTACCGCTGCTCCCTTCCGGGCCTGACGGGGTTCACAATCTATCGTCGCGAGGGGACCAATAGGGCCACCATTCTTGAAACGCGAGATTAGCAAAAATATTCATAAATAGCCAGAGACTTAAAAAAAAAGCTAAACAGAACCTAACCTGTTAGCTGTTCTCTGGCTAAAGAGATGCAATAGTTATCATTATATGTTTGTGTTCTGTGAAATGATGTTCCTTTGCATTGATAATTTAGGGCGCTGGCATCTCCATAAACGACCAAAGTGAATCACCTAACTCGGGTAAGGTTGGGTCTATATTTTCTATTCTTTGATGAGCATCAAGTTGAGCTAGCTTTTCACGTGCCTCTTTCGCACTGTAATAATGTTTTGGTTGATCAATATAGGTGGGCGTTGGTGGCTCATCTGCTTGAGCGTTAGTGGAATAATCTACGACTAAATTTAATTGAGTTAACGCAGAAGGCGCTGGGGTAAATAAAGTACCTCTCTTGTCTGCTCGATGTTGATGGCTCGTAAACTCGCCTGGCTCATGATTACTTACTGCCACATTGGACTGTTGGGTCATTAATGACGCCGTATTAAAAAAAGTAGATGCATTTTGAAAAAGAAGATGGGGTTCTAAAGGAAGATAGGGTGGTAGAGCCGCTAGCGGTGGATGCAGTATTATCTCTTGTGTTGATTGGATATCTAGATGCGATAAATTCTGTTTTAAATCCCTCATGGGACATTGCCAATAATTTATAAAAAGTTGATCTGCTGGAATTTTATGTGATGACGGTTCACTGAAATGTATTCCTGATAATAATTCTCTTGTTAATATGCCTTTCTTCAATTGAGCGAAGGAAAGCTCTAATCCCGAAAAATGATAACTCTTAAGATGCGCTTCTAAACGCTCAAGAGAAACACCAAGCCTTTTAGCTGCAGACTCGCTGTTCTCTGAATCTAAAATTTGTTGGTGAATAACCCCGAGAGTGAAGTTTCTTAAATCTATAGTATTTGGTGCGCTAAAGGTTGTGTAAGTTGGGTCTGTGAATGATTCTTTAGGTTTTACACAATAATCATTATAGTCTAGGGCTTTAGTTATAAAGTTAGGACCATTCGCTATGCATTGCATTTGGATTTTATTCATTTTTGAATAAAGTCCTTTCTGGCCATCAAATGACTTGGTGAGCTTGATACGCTGATAGTTAAGCGGAAGTCCCTGATAGTTAATAGCGGCTAATGCTCGTACAACCGCATCTTTTTTCAGCGTGATATTGTCGCGTTCAAAGGAATGTAAAAAAGACATCCAGTCCTGGCTTTTTTTTATACGTTCTGATAAAGCTCCTAAGCTAATTTCTAAAACACATTCTTGTTTAGGCATAAGTTAGTCCTTTGGTAGAGGAAAGATAAGTATAGAGTGTTTTTTACAATTTAATTTTGCATGAAAAGAACTTTGTTACGATGCGTAGATGATATGCTGCGTTTAAAAACGGTCTGTTTCAAATCAAAGCGGTAATTGTATGCATAAGAATCCCGGTCGGCATGAAATAAACAAAGAAAAACGCAAAAAGTGTTTGACATAGAAACTCAGATGAGTAGAATACGCAGCACGCCTTCGGGGCATGGTTCATTAAGAAGATAGAAGACAAACTGTGTGGGCGCTCTGAGAAGAAAGAGTGCACAAAAGATAAAAAGACGTTAGTAGAGATACTGACACAGAGATTGAACTGAAGAGTTTGATCCTGGCTCAGATTGAACGCTGGCGGCATGCCTAACACATGCAAGTCGAACGGCAGCACGGTCTAGCTTGCTAGATGGGTGGCGAGTGGCGAACGGGTGAGTAACGCGTAGGAATATGCCTTAAAGAGGGGGATAACTTGGGGAAACTCAAGCTAATACCGCATAATCTCTTCGGAGAAAAGCTAGGGACCTTCGGGCCTTGCGCTTTAAGATTAGCCTGCGTCCGATTAGCTAGTTGGTGGGGTAAAGGCCTACCAAGGCGACGATCG
>CAYTZN010000008.1:0-107703 GCA_964442495.1 uncultured Legionella sp.
TGTATGCTGAAGAACGTCTGAAAGCTGAGATATTAAAAGAAGCCATCGAAAAAAAAGTGGTAGCACCGTCGCGCCTAACAAGTGCTCAGCGGAACTGGGGGTTCGGCTTATGCTTTTTATATCTGCGCAATGTGAAGCATTTTAAATGGAATCACAAACGGGTATACCGCATTTATAGAGATTTGGAGTTAAATTTACGAATAAAACCCAAAAAACGGTTAATCAGAGAAAAGCCTGATGCTTTAGCTGTGCCTACTGCTATCAATCAATGCTGGTCAATGGATTTTATGCATGATCAACTGCAAAATGGGCGAAGTTATCGGCTATTTAATGTAATAGATGATTTTAACCGTGAAGGTTTGGCCATAGAAGTTGATTTTTCGCTACCGGCAGAAAGAGTCATTCGTGCCTTAGAACAAGTCATTGAATGGCGTGGGAAACCCTTGAATATATGATGTGATAATGGACCTGAGTACATTAGTCACTTACTGGCTCAGTGGGCTGAAAAACATCAAATAACATTGTTGTTTATTCCGCCAGGTAACCCACAACAAAATGCGTATATTGAGCGTTATAACCGAACGGTGAGATACGACTGGTTAAATCAATATTTATTCAGTACGATCGATGAAGTGCAAGATTTTGCTACCCAATGGCTTTGGTCTTATAACAATGAAAGGCCTAATATGGCTATTGGAGGCATACCCCCAAGGAAAAAATTAGCTTTGGTGGCTTAACACTCTACTTTTAATATCGGTTAAAAATGGGGGGATTACCTAGGGATTTCTAGCAAAAAGTTGCATGATATTCGTAAAGGTAAGGATTTCCTTGTGGGTGAACAAGCAGATGATTTAGCTCAGTTATTTTTAATATTTTTTGGACGCACCTTCTTCCGTAAATTTTCAATGATTCGAAATTTTTACTAATGTTAAATATTGCAAATTAGCCTATGAAGTTAGCAAGGTTATCTTCCATGAGATAAAAAGACAGATGACAATAAAAAAATGCCTAAAAGTTTTGACGGTTTTTGTGTGACCATTCCTTCGGTACTTTTTGGAAGAAAATATTCTTTTCAATGGCACTTTTGTTTAAATTAAATTCAATTTGAACATTGTTTCCAATAATAGTAGTTGCGATATGGTTCGAATTTCGCCATAATTAACCTACATTATTGACTTATAGGTATATGCGTGGACACTCTTGATAAGATAAAAAAACAAATTGCTGACAATTCTATTCTATTGTATATGAAAGGCAACCCTAAGGCGCCTCAGTGTGGTTTTTCTGCTCGTGCAGTACAATGCATTGATGCCTGCGGTGTTGATTTTGCATATGTCGATATTCTTTCTAATCCGGATATTCGTCAAACATTACCCCAATATGCTGACTGGCCAACGTTTCCTCAATTGTATGTAAAAGGGGAGCTCATAGGTGGGTCTGATATTATTGCTGAAATGTATGAGCAAGGTGAATTAGAGCTGTTGCTCCGTGAAGCTACGGCGGCATAAAACCAGCTTGGATGGTAAATTATTTTATATTTTGGAGATAACATGAGTGTTTTAGTTGGGCGTAAAGCCCCTGATTTTAGCGTGCCCGCCGTATTGGGTTCAGGCGAAATCGTTGATAAATTTAATTTATATGACAACATTAAAGGGAAGTATGCGTTAGTATTTTTCTACCCACTCGATTTCACCTTTGTTTGCCCTTCTGAACTTATTGCTTTAGATAATCGCATGAAAGACTTTGAAAGCCGTGGCGTGGAGGTGATTGCTGTTTCTATAGACTCCCACTTTACGCACAATGCTTATCGAAACACGTCTACAAAAAATGGTGGAATTGGTCCTGTTAAATACACCATGGTCGCTGACATGACGCATGCTATTTGCCAGTCTTACGGTGTTGAACATCCTTTGGCAGGCGTGGCATATCGTGGTGCATTTGTCATTGATAAAAACGGCGTGGTGCGCTCACAAATGGTTAATGATTTGCCGATTGGTCGTAATATTGATGAATTATTGCGCATTATTGATGCGGTGCAGTTTTTTGAAGAGAACGGCGAAGTTTGTCCGGCCGGTTGGCAAAAAGGCAATGCAGGCATGAAAGCATCTCCTAAAGGGGTCGCCGCATACCTTGCGGATCATGCTGATTCTTTATAATACTAGATCTATCGTTAAAGGCCTCTTTGTTTTATATGAACAGAGGGGCCTTTATGTTTGTGTTTCCCGCCAAGTGTTCATGATAGTGCAAAATAATGCAGCAGTTTTTTCGGCATCATAAATGGCCGAATGAGCTTCGTTAACATCAAATGGAACGCCAGCCGCTTTTGCAGCTTTTGCTAATACCGTTTGCCCGTAAATCAACCCCGAAAGGGTCGCTGTGTCAAAACAAGTAAACGCATGAAATGGTGATTTTACGCCGGTACGTTTGACCGCTTCTTTAATAAACAATAGATCAAACCATGCATTGTGCCCAACGAGCACTGCGCGTTGACATTGGCTTTGTTTTAATGCCTGATGGATGGGAGCAAAAAGGCGCTCTAAGGCGGTCTTTTCATCCACCGCAAAACGCAACGGTTGATAAGGGTCTATTTGATTAAACGCCAATGATTTTTCGTCTAATTCTGCGCCTTCAAAAGGTAAAATGTGCTCAAAATGCGTGCTTTCCATGTTGAAATACCCGTCTTTATTGATTGAGACGAGGACAATGCACATTTCTAAGAGTGCATTTTTGTGCGTATCTACCCCAGCTGTTTCCACATCAACAACCACAGGTAAAAAACCACGGAAACGTTGTTTTATATGACTTGATAATGCACAGTTAACAGGACTCATGAACACTCCAGTGTAAAATACTTCCAGCCGCAACGGGCACAACGTGTTCTTTGCCCAAGGGTAATATTAACGGAATGGCTTGGGGTTTATTAACCAACTCTATGTGCGTTGTTGCAATGGGCAGTTGATAAAATGATGCTCCAAACACGCTCATAAAATCATTGAGCTTGGGCAATTTATTAAGGCCATCAAATGCTTCTGCGTAAAGTGCTAGCGCATAGGGTGCGGAATAAATTCCGGCACATCCACAAGCACTTTCTTTGTGCGCTTTTGTATGCGGGGCACTGTCGGTGCCTGCAAAAAATTTAGGATTGCCGCTGGTTGCGGCCTCTAAAACGGCAGTTTGGTCACCTGCTTTCTTTAAAATAGGAAGGCAATAATAGTGGGGTTTAAGCCCACCTGCTAGAAGATGGTTTCTATTGTAAAGCATGTGGTGGGGAGTGATGGTTGCTGCTACGTTATCTGGTGCATTTTTTACAAAGTCTACGGCGGCACGTGTTGAAATATGCTCTAAGACCATTCGTAATTTTGGAAAATCGCGCGTTAATGGCATTAAATATTCGGTGATAAATTGAGCTTCGCGCTTAAAAATATCCCCGGTAGTGACTTCTCCATGAAGTTGCAGCACAAGCCCATGGTCTTGCATCATTTCGAGTAGGGGGTACAAGGTTCGTATAGAGGACGCGCCCTCCTCTGAATGGGTTGTGGCACCTGCGGGGTAGAACTTAGCGCCGAGTATAAAAGGGTGTTTTGCGGCAGCTTCTAGATCGCTAGGGTTTACACTTTCATTGAGGTATAGGGTCATGTAGGGTGTAAAATGTGTCGTTTTATTTAAAAACTTAAAGATACGTTCACGGTAAGCATCAACACTTTCTAACGTTGTTAAAGCAGGCACTAGATTGGGCATGAGCAATGCGCGGTTAAAATGTTGTGCTGTGGCCATTACGGTGTGTTGCAGTGCGTCATCATCCCGTAAATGAACGTGCCAATCATCAGGCCGAGTTAATATTAATGTACGCATAACCGAGGTTCCTTCATACAATGTGTGTGAAGAATAACATGGTTTGTATTAAAATTCTGCGTAATATGCGGCTTGCATTTAAATTGCGAGCAGAAGAGGTTTCTAATTCTAAATTTTGGTGTATATTAACCGTAAGACTGATTTTAGATGCTATTAACGTCTTGATTTGGTTCATTAATAGTGAATTTGCTTTAATGCAGTTGACATTATGAAAATGAGACTGGATAATCGTTCCATGTACGTTTTCGTATTAGAGCGATGATGGCGTACTGAAAGTCAATACAACGTTGTGGCTTGACAAAAAAACGGAAATTTAATAATAAAAAGTGGAGAAAAGTATGTTAAAACTTAAAAAAACAGCTATAGCTGTTCTTGCTTTGGGTAGCAGTGCTGTATTCGCTGGTACAATGGGTCCTGTATGCGCACCTGGCAATGTTACTGTTCCTTGCGAGCGTACAGCTTGGGATTTCGGTGCTCAAGCTTTATACCTTCAACCAAGCGTTGGTGGTTTAGGTTACGCTGGTTCAACTCAAACTGGTACAGTATCTTCTTACAATGACCACGGTTTACGTTGGGGCTGGGGCTTCATGATCGAAGGTTCTTACCACTTCAACACAGGTAACGACCTGAACCTGAACTGGTACCACTGGAACCGTTCTACTACAATTACTCCAGGGGCTGGTTTCACTAATTCCACAGTTGTTTCTAGTTACTTCCCTGATGTAGCACTTCAATCAAAACCAAAATGGGATGCTGTTAACTTAGAATTCGGTCAACACGTTGATTTTGGTGATGCTCGTTTTGTTCGCTTCCATGGTGGCGCACAATACGCACGTATCAACATGCACCGCGCTTTGGCGGCTGGTGGATATACACCGCTCACTGCTGGCGTACCCGGTGTTGCAACTGCAACACCTGTTGCTGGTGAAGCAAACTTAACATACAACGGCTTTGGTCCTAGAGTTGGTGCTGATTTAGTATACGGTTTTGGTAATGGCCTGGGCATTTATGCTAAAGCTGCTAGTGCGTTGTTGGTTGGTTCAGAAGGCTTTAACCACACCTACAGTACAGTTGCAATAAATGCAAATAGTCATACTTATTCTTCAGGTTCACGCACACAAATCGTTCCAGAAGTTGAAGGCAAGTTAGGCGCTGTATACACCTACTCTATGGCACAAGGTGATCTAAGCCTGGATGCTGGTTGGATGTGGTTGAACTACTTCAACGCTGCTCATGAAGGTCGTGGTTTTGGTTATGAAGCACGAAGTGACTTCGGCCTACAAGGACCTTTCATTGGTCTGAAATGGGTTGGCAACGTTGCTTAATTCATAGCTTTTGTAACGACTTTAAAACCCATCACAGTGTTGATGGGTTTTTTTTTGCTTATTACAACGCTGTGGCTTAACGAAAAAACGGAAATTTAATAATAAAAAGTGGAGAAAAGTATGTTAAAACTTAAAAAAACAGCTATAGCTGTGCTTGCTTTGGGTGGCAGTGCTGTATTCGCTGGTACAATGGGTCCTGTATGCGCACCTGGCAACGTTACTGTTCCTTGTGAACATACAGCGTGGGATTTCGGTGCCCAAGCATTATACCTTCAACCAAGCCTTGCTGGTTTGGGTTATGTTGGTTCAACTCAAACTGGTACCGTATCTTCTTACAATGACCACGGTTTCCGTTGGGGTTGGGGATTCATGATTGAAGGTTCTTACCACTTCA
This sequence comes from uncultured Legionella sp., assembly GCA_964442495.1. Taxonomy (GTDB): domain Bacteria; phylum Pseudomonadota; class Gammaproteobacteria; order Legionellales; family Legionellaceae; genus CAYTZN01. The sequence continues at coordinate 5,572 of CAYTZN010000008.1, forward strand.
ACACAGGTAACGACTTGAACCTGAACTGGTACCACTGGAACCGTTCTACTACTATTACTCCAGGAGCTGGTTTCACTACCAATACTGTTGTTAGCAGTTACTTCCCTGATGTAGCACTTCAATCAAAACCAAAATGGGATGCTGTTAATTTAGAATTCGGTCAACACGTTGATTTTGGTGATGCTCGTTTTGTTCGCTTCCATGGTGGCGCACAATACGCACGTATCAACATGCACCGCGCTTTGGCGGCTGGTGGATATACACCGATCACTGCTGGCGTACCCGGTGTTGCAACTGCAACGCCTGTTGCTGTTGAACACAACTTAACATATAACGGCTTTGGTCCTAGAGTTGGTGCTGATTTAGTGTACGGCTTTGGAAATGGCCTGGGCATTTACGCTAAAGCTGCTAGTGCGTTGTTGGTTGGTTCACAAGGCTTTAATGGCGCCGTCAGTACAATTGAAATTGATTCACTTCGCCATAGTTATTTTTCAGGTTCACGCACACAAATCGTTCCCGAGGTTGAAAGCAAGTTGGGCGCTCAATACACCTACTCCATGGCACAAGGTGATTTAAGCCTGGATGCTGGTTGGATGTGGTTGAACTACTTCAATGCGGCTCATGAAGGTAAGGGCTTTGGCACAGAAGCACAAGCAGACTTTGGCCTGCAAGGACCGTTCATTGGTCTGAAATGGGTTGGCAACGTTGCTTAATTCATAGCTTTTGTAACGACTAAAAAACCTATCACAGTGTTGATGGGTTTTTTTTCGCCCATTGTTTTATTTAACTAAAAAATAGTCATTGATGTTGGCGTAACAATCCGATGCAACGAGATTTGTTCGGTGAAAAATATATCTTGTCTTCGAGAGCCTAGCTAGTTTACAAAGTGCGCGTTATAATCGCCACGAAGTAAAAAATTTAGCCAGGAGCGTTATTGCATGAAACACACCGTTTTTTTTTGCATCATGACTTTTTGTTCTTTTCAGACGATAGCCGCGGTTAATGCGGATGAAAATTTAACCCGAGAAGTAAAACGCTTACAACAAGAAACTAAACGCTTGGCGTCCCAATTAAATCATTTGCAAACCCAAGTGGTGAAAAGACCTGAAGCTAAAAAAGGCCGTGTTAAAATTAAAAACACGCCTTTACCAGCAGCAAAATCAAATGGTAAAAAACGCGAAGTTAAATCTTTTCACAACAGCACGCTTACCGTACACCAATTGGATAACCACCCTGAGTCGCTTGATTTTTACCCAACCGCACTCGTCGCAGATAATCGTGTGGTGACTTACATTGCAGGAACACCGGTTGTTAGTTCGCCTTATTTGGGCAGTCGACCAGCATTTGATGGTTCAGATTACATTGTTAATATTTCAAGCATTAACCGCGATATCCGTTTAATGCAGCAACGCCGTCGTTTATACCGGGCTTATGAAAGCATTGGTTACCCTATTCCGCAAATGCCCATTATTGCTTTGAGCGGTAAAGTTGAGCCCTTGGCTGTTGTCGGGGACCCGTTTGAGAACAAACGCTGGGGCGACCTCACCTTAGGTTCTGGCGAGTTGGACGTGGCAGCAATACTTAATGATAAAGTAGAAGCCTATTTGTCTCTTGCTTACGATTCAGCGCCACCTGATGTTGGTGGGCAGCGTTTATCAAATTCATCCATTGATTTAAACATGGGGTTTGTGAACATAGGTGACTTGGATGAAAGCCCGTTTTATTTTACCGCAGGACAATTGTTTGTACCTTTTGGCCGTTTTTCAACGGCGATGGTCAGTGCGCCGTTGACCATGATATTTGGCCGCACAAAATCTCGCCCAGTTATCTTTGGGTATAAATCACAACAGGATTCAGGTCCGTATGCCGCACTTTATGGGTTTTCGAGTGATACAACGCTAGGCTCCTCAGCTTCAGGTGGGATAAATGCGGGCTATGTTATTGATACGCCCAATTGCTCTGGCGAGATAGGCGGGAGTTTAATTAGCGATATCAATGACACAGGCGGAATGCAATTTACAGGATCTACCCCAGGCACTACTTTTGGCGGTTTTTCATCACCCACCAATGGCAGTGAGAATGTCCGCAAAACGCCCGCGGCTGGTGTGCATGGACATTTGAACATTGATAGGTATAACTTCACGGCAGAATGGGTCGGTACCACGAGCCAATTTAGGTATGAGGATTTAAGTTTTAATGGTCATGGTGCAAGGCCTGCTGCAGCGCAGTTGGAAGCTGCCGTCACCTTTAATACCTTTGATAAGCCCGCTTCTGTGGCTGCGGGGTATCAGTGGTCTTTGGAAACGCTCGCGCTTAATTTGCCACATCAGCGTGTGAGTGGGGTGTTTAATATTTCCATATGGAAAGACACCGTCGAAAGTTTGGAATACCGGCATGATATGAATTTTAATAAAAACCAATATGCTAATGGTGCTCATGCTCCTGGTTCCTTCAATGCTAATACCATTGGCCCCGGCGGTGCGACGGATACACTATTGGCGCAGATCGGTGTCTATTTCTAAAAAAGGACACCGGTCTTTCTAGACACAAGTCTCATGAATGTGTAACAATTTTTGATTTTCTAGACACGTTGTTGTGATAAGGCGTGTTTTAAGTTGGGATGATGTGAATGGCAATAAAATCAGACAGATGGATTGAAAAAATGGCGGTGGAGCACGGTATGATCTCCCCGTTTCAACCAGGACAGGTGCGTAAAAACGAGACGGGTCGTATTATTTCCTATGGCGTGTCAAGTTATGGTTACGATGTTCGGTGCTCAAATGAGTTTAAAATTTTCACCAATATTAATTCAGTGATCGTTGACCCTAAAGCATTTGATGAAAATAGCTTTGTTGATGTGCAGGCAGACGTTTGTATTATCCCACCCAATTCGTTTGCACTTGCGCGTACCGTTGAGTATTTTCGTATCCCACGTGATGTATTAACCATTTGTCTTGGGAAATCGACTTATGCTCGATGTGGCATCATTGTGAATGTTACGCCGCTTGAGCCAGAGTGGGAAGGGCATGTAACACTTGAGTTTTCAAACACTACCCCGTTGCCTGCAAAAATCTATGCCAATGAGGGTGTGGCTCAAATGTTGTTTTTGGGTGGGGATGAGGTGTGTGCTGTTTCTTACCGCGATAGAGGCGGCAAATATCAAGGTCAAACGGGTGTTACTTTACCACGCACATAAAAAAATCGCGAGGACGTATTAGTCGTCTTCGCGGATAGGTTTGTGTTCTTTTGACGCATCCACGCGCTCACGTAACTCTTTGCCTGGTTTGAAGTGGGGGCTATATTTGGCCTCTGTAACAACCTTCTCCCCGGTTTTGGGGTTGTGTGCATTTCGGGGCGGGCGATAATGCAATGAAAAACTCCCAAAGCCTCGAATTTCAATGCGTTTACCTTCAATAAGGGCATTGCTCATCAATTCAAGAATATGGTTAATGCTGTCTGTAACTTGTTTCTCAGGCAGATGTGTTAATTTGGCAGCAAGGTTTGCTATGAGCTCAGATTTAATCATACTCACCTCGGTTGGCCTGGTGATAGGGTTATTTCACTCATGGCCTACAGTAGTTTAACGCCCCATCTTGAGCCCAAGGTATTGTCCACGACGGACATCCCCTGTTTGCACCAAGAACACACTAGAGTCGTCACATTTTTCATGTTACATACAATAAGTATAGACTTGAAAACAAATTATTCAATTTTATCAATTAACTGTAAATGGTTTTTTGCTTCCTGTAAATGGTCGGTCACAGTTAATCAATATGTTTTTATTGTTCTAGAGCGGATGAAATAAATCACCTCAAGCATTATTTGCGTTGTTGAATGTAGACTAAAACCGTGCCCCAGCTCATGTTGACGGTAGTGGTTTGAGTCACAACAAACAACGGAGATGATAGCTTTTTACTGCTGGTGATGACAATGGTACCTGTTTTTAATTGAGACAAGTGTTGAGTCATTAAAGACCACGTTTCACCAAAAAAAGCGGTGGCATTTATAAAGACAAGACTTGCATCGCTGATATCACAGTTTAATATATTGTCATGTATAAAATGGAGCGCTTGGGTTTTATCTTTATAGTTGGGCAGTGCTTGCAAGCGTTTTTTTTGCAGGAGAGCTGCATTGTGCAGGTCTCTAAAGAGTTCAATGCCACAACTTTTGGCTACATTAAAGACCATGCTACAGGCTATGGCGGCTTTTCCAACGCCGCTTCCTAAATCATAAAACACGGTGTTAACGTGAGGTTTTGTTAACGCAAGTAATGCAATAAAAGGGATGAAATCAATTTCTCCGTAGGTATATTCAAACGCATCATGTTCGCTCCTTGCTTTACAAGACAGAGTAAATCCATTGATGTCATGAAAAAGGTCTTGATAGACGGCGAGATGGTTTGTTAACCCCCATGTGTTGTACCATCGTTTGATCTTGGCTTGTTGCTTGTAGCGCATGCCACAATAGACAATCAGCCAGGAGAGAAAAAGTAGAAGCGTGAGACCTAACAGCATAACATCCCTTTGAGTGGGGCTGAACAACCAGTGGAGACAGCAGTAAAAATGATAAAACAAGCACCTCTTAAATGCAAAGCGCCTTGAGATTTATGGGTTAATATCGGCTTCTAGACCTTAAATTACCTTTAATCTAGGGCAAAACGTACTAAAGAAAATTTTAAAGACTATAATTATTACACTATTGTAAATTCATGGTTAATATTCCCTTAATCTTGCGTCCTTAAAATGGAACTATCAACATTGCGTGGAGTGGTACATGGCCGCTGAAATTCAAAACGTCACTAACTCAGGGTTTTTTAGTGCTCCTGCCATAGCGATGAAGGACTCTCATAAAAAGCCTGTTTTTATCGATGTGGGCAGTGATTTTAGGGCCCTGTCTGTTGGGGTTTTAAACCACATTTTAATGAAAATCCGCGTTAATAGTTCTCTATTGAAAGTATTATTAGAAAAGCATTTTTTATATTTCCCTCACCATCGTCCTGTAATGCCTGGATTAAACACCCCAGCGGAAAGAATGCAGCATGTGATGAAGTATGTACGTCTTGGCGAACTGGTTGCGGCTTTGGCAAAGACATTGGAAAAAATGGCATTTAACGAATTGTATGCCCGAGGCTTATATTCTAGTGCAGGGGCACTTTGTAAAGACGCGCCTTATATGAGCCAACATAGCATTGCGGCATTAGCTCACGCGTTGAACATGCCTATAGAGGTGCAAGTTATTGAGCGCGCCAAAACGTTGTCCCAGCGCATATTTTACAATCGGAAAGATGCGTCAACGACCGCCATTGAACTGAGGTTACAAGAGGGGTTATACACCGTAGGCGTATCCGCCACCTTAAGAGAGCGTTTTATTACTTCCCAATCGTTGCTTGTACGCAGTGTTTTGACTCCTGTTTTAGATGAAGCCGCGGTGAAAGAGGTGATAGACACGCTTCCGGAGCTGATTGCTGCTGAACGCAAAGAGGTAGACGTAGTATTTGAGGCGACGTATAAGCGATTGGCGGCTATGGTTGTTGCAGGTGAGCTTACCCAACAACAATTGCTAGATGTTTATGTGAGGGGCATTACGTCCTCTAATGATTTTAGTCGACGAGGTGTAACACGCTTAAGTCATCCTCATAGTCTTCCTGATGGTCATGAGGTGGCTTTCATTAAAGAGCTTGTCTATGGGCTTGCAGAAGCGGTCAGTTATGGGGAAAGAACAGAAGGTGAGCTTTTCACTCACCTTGATGAAGTGCAACAAAACCAATCAAGCCATGCAGCCAGAGTCTAGTCCTTGTTCTTTTAACCAAGCTTCACTTGCATGTTTTGACATGTAATTTCGGATTGAATCCGGTAAAATCACCAAGCATTTTTGCCCTTTTTGAAGCGTCCTTGCCGCTTGCAATGCACCCCACATGGCTGCCCCACTCGAGCCTCCAACCAGAAGTGCTTCATCGTGAATGAGCTGGCGCGCGGTTCGGAATGAATCGGCATCACTTGTTTTTATGTATGCATCTATCAAGCTATTGTCTAATACCTTTGGAAAAAAATCATAGCCAATGCCTTCTACTAGATAAGGTTTTATTTCGTTGCCACCGCCAAGAATAGACCCCTCTGGGTCAACGCCAATGATTTTAATGTTAGGGTAGTGTTCTTTTAAGCGTTTAGCGACACCTGTTATGGTGCCTCCGGTGCCTACGCCCACCACAACCATGTCTAAATTATCACCAAAATCATCAATAATTTCTTGTGCTGTGCCCTGGTAGTGAGCATTAGGATTATCAGGGTTTGAATATTGATCGAGAATATGCGCATTAGGTAGTTCTTTTTGTAAGCGAATGGCCAAAGAGATATGACTGTCGGGATGATTCCACGCGGCTTCTGAGGGGGTGCGGTAAATGGTAGCTCCTAAACACTCGAGCACGACTTGTTTTTCATGGCTCATTTTATTGGGCATGGTAATAATGACTTTGTAACCCATGACAGCCCCGGCAAGAGCGATACCAATGCCTGTATTCCCTGACGAAGGCTCAATCAAGGTGTCCCCGGGTTTTATACGGCCAATTTGCTCCGCTTTTTTAACCATTTCATAACCAATGCGGTCTTTGACGGAGCCTCCTGGATTAAAATATTCGCATTTTGCATAGAGCTCGCAGGGTAAATCTGCACCAATACGGTTGATTTTAACAACAGGCGTACGGCCAATCGTGGCAAGAATATTAGAGTAAATCATGTCAGTCCTTGTAGATTAGTTTTATGATCCTTTACCTCTTCTCGACAGACTAACATGTGTGGCGGTAAAATAAATCTCCATCCTATGAAAGATTTTGCAAGTGTAGCGTTTGCTATTATTTTTAAGATAGGCCCGTTCAGTCTTTAATGTTGAGTTCTAGTATAAATGAGTGAATTAAAAGCAAAAGCCGCAAAGGCTGCATTGGCGTATGTGGATGATAATATGATTATAGGTGTTGGAACTGGGAGTACCGTTCATTATTTTATTGAGGAACTTTCAAGCATTAAACACCGTATTGATGCCTGCGTAGCAAGCTCTAAAGCAACTGAAGAGCATTTAAAGCAGCTTGGTATACCCCAGGTCGATTTAAATGCCGCAGCAGAGCTCGCACTCTATGTGGATGGGGCTGATGAAGTTAATGTACGGCATGAAATGGTAAAAGGTGGTGGCGGTGCTTTAACACGTGAAAAAATCATTGCAAACGTGGCAACGCAATTTATATGCATTGTTGATGAAACCAAGCTTGTGAAAACCTTAGGAGCATTTCCTATTGCTGTAGAAGTGATACCAATGGCAAGAAGTTTTGTTGCTCGCGAAATGGTAAAAATTGGTGGTTCGCCTGTGTATCGTGAAGGGTTTATTACAGATAACGGCAATATTATTTTAGATGTATTTCATTTGACGCTAGATTTGCCAAAGCAATTAGAAGACGCCATTAATAGTATTCCCGGTGTGGTCGAAAATGGTTTGTTTAGCAAGCGATTAGCGGATAAAGTGCTGGTTGCAAGTGAACGTGGTGTTGTCGAATATTAAGACGATTTAATGCGTAAAAAAATTGTTTGATGGTCTGGTGGGTGTGGCTATGACCTATATATACTGGCACTTATTTAGTATTTAGAGTCGATCTTTCAGAGATGAATGTAGACTTAATAGCGGTCTCCAAGTATAATTATGTTCCATTATGATTTTTTTAAGGTCTCTTAAGGGTTCCGATGCCTCGTTTAAATCTCCCTTTTTTTAGCCGTTCATCGGTTAGCCTCGTGAGGGCAGCGGTTAATCAAAACGCCGTATGCTTTCGTCAAGGACAGTCTTTTATTGGAAATCGTTATACGTCGAAACAGGCTATTATAGAACCCCCTAAGGTAACTTCGTGGCAGCTTCTTCAAGTATTTAGTCCTTTTTTGGTTTTAGTTGGTGCTATTGCGCTTTTAGACCATTACAGCAATCCTCCCCGTGAAGTGGAAATCCTTCATGCTCCTATTGAGATAAAGTCACAGGGTTCTAAAAAATACATTGTAAATGGGGGTGATTATTCTTATGTTGCTCCTAAGCCTAAAGGTGATCTGTCTGGGGCAATTGTTCAAGATAAAGAGGGGCGACGTTACTTAAAAAAAGGTGCGCCTCATCTTAATGGTCTTTTACAAGAGTTCTTTATTTCAAATCTTTTGCACATGGCGCGTCCAGAGGCACAACCAGAAGCCCTGATTTTGCAAGAAATTTTACCTGATGGAAAAGCACGTTTTTTTACCTTATCAAGAATATATGAAAACTCTATGGATCTAGAGGAATTTATAAGATTAGGTGGTTGGAAGGAAAAGCTCGCACAAAAGCCGTTGATTGGTATGGAGGTGGCTTTGGCGGCAGATAATATTATGGCGAAACAAAAAGATACAAAATTGGCGAATATTCTCATAACAGAGACCGAAAATGGTTTTCAAGTGGGGACAATTGATCATGAATGCGCTGGTGCGAGCATGTGGTCTTTCATCAATAGAGTTCGGTTTACTTTAAATTTAGATGAGTTGAGTGCGTGTGTTCGTGATTTGTACCCCCCCAGTGAGCATAACAAATCAGGTTTGGCAGGTGACCCACGGGCTAAAGAGTTTATGTTGGAAGCAAAAAAATTCATGAAAGAAGACAATGTTCTGGCCTTTTATACTCGATTAACAGAGGTGCCTATCGTTGAGTGTATGGCGCTTTTGGCGGCTGTTTATCAAGGGGATGGACTCCTTCCTGCTATCGAAATGCATCAATATTTTTCACAACTTGAAGAATTTCAGGCCCTTACAAGAGAATTTTTGCTAAATCACGAGCTTGAGATGGCCGTTCAAGCTGAAGAAGCTTCAGGGAGTAAAGAGTCAGAGGGGTTTTTGTTACCACCCATACCTTCAATTTAACTCAATTGATTACAGGCTAAAAATATCTACGCATGAGGCCAAGAGCTTGTTTAATGGTATTTATTCGTGGTTTTGCACTAGTCAGTGGGGCGGCTTTTGTGTCGGTAATGTTTATATTGCCGGAGGTTTCCAAGGTGGTCAGGCGATCGGCTTCAATCAAGCCCATGTTGATATAACTCCCTGCCAAAACAAAAGGTAATCGTTCATCCCTCGCCCATAAGTGTTGTCCAATGCTGTAATCTGCTGTTGGGTTTTTGCAAGCAAACAGGCGTTTAAGTAAGGTCGGAACAAGATCATAGCCACTGGTTAGGTAGGTGACCTTACCTGGTTTTTCACCGGGCCAGTAAATGACGAAGGGAACTTGAACTTGTGCTTTGGTAAAATTTCCTGCATGCCCCCAATAATTTTGTTGATTATCATTAAACTCTTGCCCATGATCTGAGGTGAAAATCACAATGCTATTGTTGAGATAACCCTGTTTTTCAATGCTTTTCAAAACCGCGCCTACTTCATTGTCAGTAAACTTCACGGCGTTTAAATATCGATTAAAGTAAAGAGTAGGATCATCCTCATTTGATAGCGTAAGGCGAGAGCAATGCTTAATCGCGGGTTGAAATGGGGTGGGATAGCTTTGAGGGGTACAAAACCCATGTGGCCCGTCATAAAACAGGTGCAGAAAAAATGGTTTATTGGCTTCACGTGATGTTAAAAATTGGATGGCTTTTTGCGTGGTGTACCTATCCCAATTGCCAATATCTTTGCCAGGGGCTCCATTTAGGGAAAGGTGTTTGACATTTAAAAAAAGAGTTTTATCAAAGGGTGGGGTATGCATTTCGCTAGCCCAGATAACTTTCATATCATATCCATATTTTAAGAGTAGCGTCATGAAAATGGGGGCGATATTTTGCTTTAATGTGGCTGTCCAGTAATTGCTAGGTAAGCTATAAAACAATGAAAATAGCCCGGGTTGAGTCGCATTTCCACCGCTTAAATGGTTTTTAAATTGTGAGCTTATAGCCGCAAACTTCGCCATGTTGGGCATGTATGCGGGCTGTAAACTATCTGCCCGAAGTGAGTCCACCATGATTAAAATAATATTATAAGGTTTTTCAGGTGCTTGGCATTGCATGGGGTGTAGTGGATAGTGCATTGGATCATTTGGGAATAAAGGCTGGGAAAAATGCTGCTCGCTGTAACGTCTTAAGAGATCTTCTGCATTTTTAATCGGAATAGCATGGGAAAATAATTGATTAAATAATGGTAGGGTTGGTGTTTGCAAGCTCAGTAAATTATTATTGTTAGACACGGTTAATAGTAAAAGAAAATAACTAAACAAAGCACCGCCGAGCCAAATAACCGCAATGGTTTTTCCGATTTTAAAGCGTTGAGCAACGATTATTTTGCTCCAAACCACCCACGCCATGCCGCATTCCAAAACAAATACCATAACAATGGTGATCCCCATGAGAAAGAGTTCATGGGTCGAAAAATCAAACACGTCACGCCACTGTGGGCTCCACAAAAATGCGACTAATGTGGTGTTAAGGTGAAATTTAAACATGGAGTAAACACGGCTATCCACAAGTAAACAAATCACACTTGTGCTGGCTATAAAAATAGACATTGAGAAAACAAGACGTTTAAATGGGGCAAGGAGTGCGAGGCTTCCAATGAACAGGGCAGGAAGAAAAGCCAGAAACGTCATATAACTGCAATAATTAATGATCGAGAAAGAGAGTACTAACGCCTTTCCCATAGGGTTTGAGAAGTCTGCAAACGTTGTCGCATAGAGTGACGTAGACGATAAAATTGATTTTAAATACCCAAACCCTAAAAACCAAAAAAACAAGGCATTGATTAAAAAATACCAGCCAATGAAACGAAAAATAAAGTTGTTCGGAGACACGCCTAAATTTTTCAGATATCCATACCGAGTGCCTTTCATGTGATGCTTAGCTTTCAATATGCGAAAAGGAAATTTAACAATAGCTTGTTTGCAATAGATGAGCAAGCAGGCTAATGCCCGGTTCAGAACATGAGTGGCCAGAAACAATTAAAGAGGCGTTTCTTTGATTAACAAGGTCTTATTTTTAATGCACTGCGGCCATATCATTATCCACGAAGCCGGTATATTTTCTAATCCGCAAGTCTTATAACCTTTTAACGTGATGGGTTACAATACTTATGGGTAATAATATGCCTATAGCGTTTCCGTAGGAGCCATTAATCTATTCAGATTGCTGAGCATAAAGCGCCGTAAGTTAGAGCCGAGACTATTTAACGGGTATTCATGCTCTGACCTAGCGTCTAATGCGCTTCATCCCAGTTTTGGCCCGTACCGATGGAAACCAATAAAGGTACAGATAGCTTAACCGTATCCTCCATGAGGTGACGAATAATCTCTCTAGCTGATTCAATTGCCTCAGCTTGTACTTCGAACACCAATTCGTCATGTACTTGCATGATCATGCGAAATGTTAGGTGGGTTTGGTGGCTTTGCCAATGAGCAATCGCCAACATGGCTTTTTTGATGATATCTGCCGCGGTGCCTTGCATTGGTGCATTAATGGCCGTGCGCTCGGCCGCTTTTTGTCGCATGATGTTGCGCGCATTGATTTCGGGTAAATAAAGACGACGCCCAAACAATGTTTCGACAAACCCCTGATGATGCGCCTCTTTACGGGTGCGCTCCATATAATCCATCACACCCGGATAGCGTTGAAAATAACGCGTAATATAGTGCTGAGCGTCTTGTCTCTCTACCCCCAGCTGTTTTGCTAGCCCAAAGGCAGACATGCCATAAATTAAACCAAAATTAACCGCTTTTGCTCGACGACGCTGTTCATGATCAACGGCTTCTAGTGAAACCCCAAATATTTCGCTGGCGGTTGCTTGGTGGATGTCCCAACCATTAGCAAATGCTTTCAGTAAATTAGCATCTTGCGATAAGTGCGCCATGATACGTAGTTCAATTTGAGAATAGTCTGCTGACAATAAAACATGGTTCGGCGGAGCTATAAATGCTTTACGGATAAGGCGTCCTTCTTCACTACGAACAGGAATGTTTTGTAAATTAGGTTCGCTGGAGGATAAACGCCCTGTTGCTGTTACCGCTTGATTATATGACGTATGAACTCGAGATGTTTTAGAGTGAATTCGTTTGGGCAAGGCATCAATGTAGGTTGATACTAATTTGTTCAAACTTCGGTATTCTAAAATAACAGCGGGAAGAGGGTATTCAAATGCTAACTCTTGCAAAACAGATTCTGCAGTAGATGGTTGGCCTTTAGGCGTTTTGGCAAGGATGGGCAGTTGTTGCTCTTGGTATAAAATGTCTTGTAATTGTTTGGGTGAGTTTAAATTAAACGCTTTTCCTGCGAGTGTTTCTGCTTCTTTTTGTAATTCTGCCATACGAATTTTAAGGCGTTCACCATGTTTTAATAAGGTGGCTGTGTCAATGAGCACGCCATGGCGTTCTATTTCAGCAAGAACAGGAAGTATTGGCATTTCTATATCATGAAAAACTGAACGTAATTTTTCATCCATCATGGGGTATAACGTTTGATGAAGTTTTAAGGTGATTTCGGCGTCTTCAGCGGCATAGGGTGCAGCTGTTGTAACAGGAATTTGATCAAAACGACGTTGTTTAGCACCGGTTCCTGCGATGTCGGTAAACGTGATGGTTTTATGTCCAAGGTATTTTAATGCTAAGGAGTCCATGTCATGGCGAGATGCACCACTGTTTAAAAGGTAAGACTCAAGCATTGTATCAAAGGCAATGCCCTGCATGGTGATGCCATGATTTTTAAACACGTTATAATCATATTTTAAATTTTGACCAATTTTGCCAATATGAGGGTTTTCAAGCAGCGGCTTTAAGGCATCTAGGACCACTTGGCGATTTAATTGGGGGCTTCCATCCTGATGCATAAGAGGAATATAGGCCGGTTGAGACGGTTCAATGGCGAGTGCCACGCCTACAATTTCTGCAGACATCACATCAAGACTTGTGGTTTCCGTATCAACGCAAAACATGTCACAAGATTTTAGTTTTTCAAGCCATTCTGCAAACTGTTGCGGTTCTGTGATGAGGTTAAAAGAGCTGGTTTCACTTGAGGTTATTTCAGGTTCAACGGTTTTTTTTTCTTCGTTTCCTAAGAGCTCTTTTAGCCAGTTTTTAAATTCAAGTTCTTGCGCTAATGTGATAAGCGCATCGTGATTTGCGGGTGATAAAGTAAGCTCAGCAAGGGTTAAGGGTAGTGTCACGTCAGTTTTAATGGTCACTAATTTTTTTGATAGGGGAAGTTGGGGAAGACTTGCACGTAAATACTCTCCAATTTTACCTTCTATAAGATGCGCATTTTCTACCAGTTGGTCTAACGTCTGATAAACCCCAAGCCATTTGGCAGCGGTTTTAGGGCCGCATTTTGTAACCCCTGGTACGTTGTCTGAGGTATCACCAACCAGGGTTAAGTAGTCAATAATCTGTGAGGGTGTTACCCCAAATTTTTCCATGACGCCTTTTGTATCCAGTGCTTGGTTTGTCATGGTGTTAATCAGTGTTACATGCTCATTCACCAGCTGCGCCATGTCTTTATCACCGGTGGAAATAATAACTGGTATGCTTTCAGCGGTTGCTTGATGGGCCAGTGTGCCAATCACGTCATCAGCTTCTACACCGTCAATGATCAACAAGGGTAGTCCCATGGCTTTTAAAACGTCAATAAGGGGGTGGAATTGGGAGCTTAATTCTGTTGGCATTGGTGCGCGATTAGCTTTGTAAGCGGGATACCATTCATCTCTGAAGGTTTTGCCTTTCGCATCAAAGACCACCGCCATGTGTTGGGGCTGATAATCTTTGATTAAACGCTTCACCATGTTGGCCACACCGTAAATGGCGCCGGTTGGTTGCCCTTTTGAATTGGTTAATGGGGGCAATGCGTGAAAGGCACGAAAAAAATAAGATGATCCATCAACTAAAAGCAAAGGACGTTGCATGTTTAGGTGTTCTCTTTGTCGAGGAGCTCTACACGCTCAGCCAAATGTGCGACTTTTTCACTTAATGTTTTTAAATTTTTTCGCATGAGTGGAATACGCGTGGTAGCAAGTTCTTGCTCTATTGCTTTATCTTTTGGTCGAGCGGGATTGCCCAAATAAATATTACCCTGTTTTAAGTGTTTTCTAGGTGGAACGCCTGCTCGGGCACCCAATATAACGCCATCATCAATTTTTACGTGCTCACTTACGCCTACATTTGCGGCAAAAATCACGTGGTCACCACTGGCCGTGCTGCCGGCAATGCCTGTGAAAGCACATAAAATGTTGTGCTTGCCTAATTTTACGGAATGCGCAACTTGAACCAAATTGTCAATTTTAGTGCCTTCTCCAATGTAGGTGGTGCCTAGCGTTGCTCTATCGATAACGGTATTTGCACCAATTTCAACATCATCTTTAATAACCACGTGCCCTACGTGAGGCACCTTTAAATGTTGTCCGGCTTCTAGCGTGTAACCAAAACCATCGGAACCAATAACGGTTGAGGCATGGATGCAGACACGTGATCCAATTTGAGTGTTATCGTAGATGGTTACGTGGGGATGGATGGTGGTGTCACTCCCAAGGCTAACATGATGGCCAATGTGAACATGGCTTTTAATAACACAGTTATCACCGATAACACTGCCAGATTCTATGACCACATACGGGGCAATAGCGACACCCTTGCCTATGACGACATCGTCAGCAATGATTGCCGTTGGGTGGATACCAGCAATTGGCTTACTACGAGGGTAAAAATGATTTAATAATTTGATAAAGGCTACAAAAGGATTTTGAACTTGGATAATGGGTTTTGTCATGTTCGTTATATTGTTTGCGACGAGAATTGCCGACGCATTTGATGCTTCAGCCCGCTTTAAATTATCAGAGCCTTCAGCGAACACTAACGCGTTAGCCATGATGTTATCAATGGGAGATAACGCGGAAATCGTCAAATTTTCATTACCAACGACCACGCCTTGGACAAGGGCGGCTATTTCAAACAGTGAAGCATTCATGGAAGACCTTTTTCATCGTGCAAAATTTGGCAATTATAGCGTTATGCTCTTTAAGTTGCGAATTCTTCTGATTAAAGAGGGTGAATAAATAAGGTTTTTTCTTAATATTCACCCAAATACGATTAGGACGGTTGGTCTTTTCGTTTTTTTAGTCAATGTAGCCGCTTTAAAACAGACCTTGGATTAAACGCGTCGTAACACGATTGCGGCATTTGCCCCGCCAAAGGCAAAATGGTTGGATAGAGCGATATCAATGCGTTTTTCACGTGCTTGATTGGGTACATAATCCAGGTCGCAGAGAGGGTCTGGTTCATTTAAATTAATGGTCGGCAATAACACATCGTTTTGAAGGCTTAAGACGGTTGCAATGATTTCCATAGCTCCCGCTGCTCCAATGGCATGTCCTGTCATGGCTTTTTGTGCGGTAATAGGAATCTCATAGGCGTGTTCACCAAAAATCGCTTTAATCGTTTCTGTTTCTACAATGTCGTTCAATTGTGTTCCTGTGCCGTGAGCGTTGATGTATTGAACATCACCAGTGGCAAGCCTTGCATCGTCAAGGGCTGCTTGTATGGCGCGGGCTTGGCCTTGGCTGTTAGGGGCCGTCACATGATAAGCATCGCAGCTTGCACCAAAACCTATTATTTCAGCATATATTGTCGCACCACGTGCTTTGGCGTGCTCTAAATCTTCCAAAATTAAAATGCCCGCGCCATCGGCCATGACCATTCCATCTCGTGTTTTGTCAAAGGGGCGGCTGGCCTGGGTGGGCATTTCATTGCGCGTGGACATGACCCGCAATTTGCACCAGGCGGCCATGATGGTTTCCCATACCAGTGATTCGGTGCCCCCACACAGTGCAACGGCCAATTGCCCACGAGCTATTTGTTGGTAAGCATTCCCAATGGCTTCTGCAGAAGACACGCACGCGTTAGAGACGGTGGAGTTTGGTCCACCTAAACCAAAAGCAATAGCGATATGGTTGGCGACAGAATTAGGCATTCCGCGAATAACACTAAGTGCTGGGATTTTTTTCCAACTGTCGGTATAAAAGGAGTGGTAAGCTGATTCTAGCTCAGGGGTTCCTCCTAAACTGGTGCCGATATATGTACCGGCATTTTTTAACTCATCAGCGGTAAGGCCTGAACGTAAGATCGCATGATGTGCGCAATAAAGAGCATACTGTGCTACTCGAGGATAACGTTTTGGTCTATCAAATTCCGGCAAATGAGCTAAAGACAATGTCGTAATTTCTCCAGCAATTTGTGTGGTATAAGGAAGGGGATCATACGCTTGAATGCGTCCAATGCCGCACGTGCCTTCGATGGCGGCACTCCAGAAGGCTTCTAAGCCGCTTCCAATGGAAGAGGTAATGTCCATACCTGTAATGACCACTCTATTTTTCATGTCTTATCCTCGTGTTGTTCTTGGCGCTGCTCCGTTGCTCCAAGCCATGAACCTAGAAAAAAATAGAGATAATTTGAAGCACAGCTGGATGCTGCGTTTTATTGACGTTTTGATGGTGGTTTTTGCTAAAGCTCATGAGAGACTGCTCAACTCCATTTGATCAAATACGCCCCATTTTTCTAGGGTATAAACTAGGCCGCGGATGAAGCCGTCGCCCACGGTAGATTTTGAACTAATGTGTTCTTAACCGCAATACCCTAGTTGGCTCATGAGTCGTATCAATTCAAAAATAGTTCAATAGGAATGCTCCAAAAATCATAGGCATTGATTACATCAAACCCCAGTCGTTTATAAAGTTTTAATGCGTGTTGATTCGTGGTTTCAACATCTAAAGAAATAAGGTGTTGCTCAGCAGCAAGGCAATGGTTAACGCAATGAGCCAGCAAATAGCCACCAAAACCCTGGCCTTGATGGTGAGGAAGAACCGCTATATCGGTTAATCGTGCTTCATCGGTTGGGTGGTATACGTGGGCTTTTCCAATAGGTATGCCTTTGTTAAGAAGGATAAAGATTTTATAGTGAGGATCATTAAGAAGCATGTAAAAGCGCTTCGACATGTCGTGGGCGGATGATGGGAAGCAGGCATTATCCATGTTACACAATACAGGCACATCCACTTCTGTCGCGTCTCTTACCGTCAGGTTATTTATTCGAAGCGCAATGGGTTGATTGCCCTTGTATTGCATCTGATACTCACTGTTTTGGTGCACAAAGTGTTTGGCCGTGAGCCATGTATCATTTAAGTTGTGGGGTGCTGGAAATACAAGGTGTTTTATTTTCTGTAGCAAGAGAAGGGGCATGATCTGATGAATCAACTGAGTGGCCACCCCACGCTTTCGAAACGATGGGTCTACCATGACGACTAATTCTGTCGTGTCTTCATAGAAAAAAAAAGCACTTAAAAATCCAATCAACCGCTCCTCTTGATAGTAAAGGACATTGCAGGGCATTGGACGATTTTGTATCAAAATATGTGGATACACATTGAGATAGTTCCCATCTGACATTTTACAGCGATTGCCAAGATGCTCTAGGTCATTAAGCTGTTGTGTATTTAATTGGTGGTTATTGACCATTTGTGCATTTGTAAGCATAGAGCTGCTCTTCCTCAAGGTTCATGTCGGCAGGTGGTAATCTTACGCACGCATCAAAGTAGGGCTTTACGCAGTTAAGTCTATTGGTGGTATCGATATATAACGCCTCTTTGAGTTTTTTTCCTTTGGCTTTGTGGGCGATGTCCACACTCCACAGAGCATATTGATTTTCCTGAGAGCCGCAATCAATCGTATAGACAAAAGGTTTGTTTTTCAAAAAAAACAACATGCGTGCTTCAAACCATCCGCTGGTTAGTACTGGTGTGGGTACGTGTGTATTAGAGGCATTGAACGTTTGCATAAGTGCATGATAATTGAATTTTTTGGAGGGCGTGAAATGAAAGAGGGTCGTGTTGTTAATAAGAATGCCAATGCTTGTTATGCAATAGAACAAAATTAAACCCAAAGCGGATTTACGATACGGCAGGTTCTCAAAGCAATACCCTCCAAGGAGCGCGCTGCTGATAAGAAAAGGTGTCAGCCAGTTTCCTCTAATGGTGGCTTTTGTCGCCGTGAAAAGATAAAAAAGGATAAAAACGACACATACAATGCGACATAATTTTATGAATAGATGCTTTTTGGCAGCATGCTCATTGGGTTGTGGGTGTTGTTTCACCCAGCAGAGCAGGGGGGGGATGAGCATGACGTTCAATGAGGGTAGAAAAATATATAAAAAGGCAGACAAACTATTTTGCAAAGGATTTGCAGGCTGAGGTAATTGGTGTGTGCTTAATTGGTACAAAAAAGAGAGCCAATCATGCTGATAGTTCCATAGGATGACCGGGCTGAAAATGATCACTGAAACGAGAGGTACTAGATAAAAAAAAGGGGTTTTAAAAAGGTATCGATAAGGGGATGAAATTAAAAAAATGAGCAGCGATAAAACCAATACTATCCCTGAGTATTTTGATAGCAGCATTAAACCAATGCTCACACCTATTAAAAATAGGGTTGTAAGACGATTGTCTTTTATAAATTTGAGGACCATGTACAAGGTCAACGCCCAAAACAACATAAGAGGATTATCATAGGTTGTTTGTTTTAACAGGTCGATGGTAACCAAGGGTGAAAATAGCCACAAGGAAAGAGCGACATGGCTTGCTTTTTGGGAGAGAAACAATCGGGCGGATTTGTAAATGATAACGCTGGTTAAGGCTGTGGTCACTATTCCAACCATACTAAGGGCCCAAAGGGTGTCACCAAACAAGAGCGTCGATAGTTTAATAAAATACGCTATCATCGGTGAGCCATCATAATAAGAAAGGTCTAAATGTCTGCTCCATTCCCAATAATAATAGGTATCCAAAGAAAGCAAATTGATAGGCGCAATCACCATTAGTAAGATAAAATAAAGCGTAATGCCTAGTGAATTTTTGTGTAACATACGTTATGCAACTAGTTGATAGTAAAGAAAATAATAAAAATCATTGTTAAGATAAACAACAACGGATTTACGCTTTGACGAGTGAATAACCGTAACAACGTATATAAAACAATGCCCGCGCCAATTCCATCTGCAATAGATAACGAAAAGGGAATCATCATGATGGTTAGCATGCATGGTGCGGTTTCTGTGATGTTTGTCATTTTCAATGAGCCTAAATGTCGCATCATGCAACACGCAACATACAACAATGCAGGGCCTACGGCAAAGCTTGGTATGGCTTGTGCAAGAGGAAAGCAAAACAACATGAGGATAAACCCTCCGGCAATCACTAATGCAGTGATGCCGGTTCGCCCTCCGGCTTGAATCCCTGCTGCAGATTCTATAAAAGGCGAGGTACTCGCTGAGCCTAAGAGCCCCGCTGCTGCAGAGGCTATAGCATCGGCAGTTAAGCTTTTGCTTAAACGTTTTGAATAATGCGCGTTATCTTTAAATGCGGATTGGTTAAGTAACCCTATTAATGTTCCTGTTGCATCAAAGACTGCAATAAGAAAGAAAGTAAAGGTGGCTTTGAGACTCGTAATACTCATTAATCCTGAAAAATCTAATTTTAAAAATGTTGGTGATATTGAGGGAGGCAGTGCTATAAAGCCCTTCCACGTGGTGAGGCCCGTTAATAAACTTAAGAGGCTAATGACGAGGATGCCAATAATAATGGCGGCTGGTACACGATAATAGTCTAATAATAAAATTAAAATAAAGCCTAAAAAGAACAGTAAGCTTTCAGGCCGGCTTAAATCGCCGAGATGCATTAACGTGTGAGGCGAGCCTACGACCAAATGATTGGTTTGTAATGCAATAAGTGCGATTAAAAGGCTAATGCCAATCAAAATGGCAATTTGAAGTTGTTCTGGTATGGCTTCTATAAGCAATCGGCGAAGAGACGATAGGCTGACTAAAATAAACAACAAACCAGAAACAAACACCATGGCCAATGCTTGCTGCCAAGGAATGCCAAGACCTTGTACAACGCCGTAGGTAAAATAAATATTTAAGGCCATTCCTGGCGCTATTCCAATGGGTGTATTCGCAAATAACCCAGTTAAGACACAAGCAAAAGCTGTAACAAGGCAGGTTGCTGTGAAAACGGCGCCTTGGTCTATGCCCGCGTCATGTAAAATGGTCGGGTTAACGAACGCGATATAAGCCATGGTAAGAAACGTGGTTAATCCAGCTAACAGTTCTGTTTTAAAGTGGGCATTGGATTTGAAAGGGTTCATAGCGAAAGTGTTGTCTTCATGAAAAGCTCATCCTACCTGGTGTTGGGTAGGGCATGCAAGAGAAGAAATGTTTCAGGCGTGTGGTGAAAAAATCATTCGTGGCCACTGAGGAGCCACGCTCTGAGGGTTTTAAAATAAATGAAATTTAAAGACGTTAAATGCAATTTCAATGGCAATTAAAACGATGACCATCATCTCAAGACTATTGGTATGGCGATTTTCTAAATAGCCATTAAACATATCAAAAATTTCGTTGAGCGTATCAAGACGATGATTAATCGCATTCACCCGTCTTTGGATATGCAAATACCGTTCGAGCATGATGTAGTACTCTTCAAGCGTTGGATGCTGCCAAAAGTATTTTGGATGGTATAAAAAATTACTGATTAAATTCATTTCACTTTTTGCGCTTAAAATTTCACCGATGATTTGGCGAATGTGATTGCGCGTCACTGACATTCCACCTTTGTTTGAAAGGCTTTGAATGAGTGGGGTATATTTTTCAATCAGGGCTTCTAAAATGGTTTCAAAATATTGCAATTTAACCGATTGGGAAAAGCCATAAGATAAACTAAGCTTGAGTTCCTCACTGTTTGAATCAAGCGTTAAGCAGTCTACGTCGAAAAAATCATGAGGTTCAATGGATGTTTTTTCACCTTCTTGATAACTAAATTCATCATGAACACGAAATAAAATAGGTTTGTCAGCAAAAAGGCGGATAGTGTCTAGGTAGGCTTTCATTTGATAGCGCTTTACCCCCCACGATACAACGGTGCCGTTTCTAAAAACAAACACAAGATTATTTTTAGCATCGTTTGGACTAAGTTTTAAGATGTCACGCGATTTGACAGAGGCGTATCCAACAAGTGTGGTCTTGTAATGATTGTCCAATCGCGATAGGTCGATACTATTGGCAATGCAATAACTTAAGCATTCCATGATTACACGCTACCCATGATAATAAAGTTACTGTTCATATAGGCATTTTATGCAATATGAACCGCATAAGAAAGGTTGATTATAGCTTAATCTTACCAATACTACACGTCTTCTACCGTTTCCTTGCCGTGGTATGCTTTTTTACGGTCTGTTTTACCGCTTAGCCACTGCGGACATACTTCTAAAATTTCAGCAATTTTGTCTAATTGATCTTCAGGGGGCAACATATGGCCAAAGATCATGGCGTTTGCTAAATGACGGGTAACATCGAATACTTTTGAAATGGCTTTGGTTTTTTCAGTTATGTCCTCAGGAAACCCCAGGGTTGATAACTCACGATTAAAGCGCTGCGAAAATACTTTGCTGCCCATTTTTCCCCTCCTTGAAAAATAATGATGCTGTATAGGTATGACGTTCCCATTGGTCTGGTTGTATTTTCCATAATCCTATGCAGAATACAATCATTGCTAGAACAATCCTTGATCTAGTAATTTAAAACGTCAATGAAGTTATAACTTATTTTTTTTATAGATAAAAGTATTTTTGTGAAGAAACGTTTTTTATCTATATTACATAGGTAGCCACAAGCGTGTTTTTTTATTTAAGTTGGTATTCCACAGTGGTTACCACACGTATTTTTTTCATGATGGCAGTGCCAGAGTCATAGTTAGAGTTTGCATCTGTGATGGTAAATAAGCCTTGCGTGGCACGACGAATGTAGCCTAATGAGGCATGGGCATTTTTCGCAAAGCTTCGTCCCGCTTCACGTGCATTTTGCGTGGCTTCATCCAGCATGAGGGGTTTAATAGCGTTCAAACCATTAAAGCGGTAAATAGCATTCGAGGTGGTGACAACAACACCTTGTTGGACCAGGTCGCCTGTTTTTTGAAGGGCAATAGCAACTTGATCAACATCCTGAGTGCTCGCCGTGAGTCCTGTGTCCGCGCTGTAACGGGGCATAGCTTGGTTTTGGTTGTAGGAGACGCTTTGATTGTCTATGACGGACACAGGGTTGGTGATGATTTCGCTATCTTTAAAGCCTTGTTTGTTTAAAAATTGGCGGGTTTTACCTTGGGCATCGGCAATGGCTTGATAAAGCGCAGGCAATTCATTGTTCACCAATTTAATATTTAAGGTCCAGATCGCCTCATCTGCTTTTACGACACGCTCAGCCAGTCCTTTGACTTCAACAAAGCGGTTGTATTGTCTTGATGCGGTTAAGCCGTGAGCAATAAAAAAGCCACTTAACGCAACCCCAGTTCCAAGAATGAGGGCTGTAAATAATTTATACCACATGATGCTCATCCTTTTCTTTGCAAGCGTGTTGTTTTTGAGTGGCGAAATAGTTTAAATCCAATTCACGAGCGGCTTTTACATCATCAAGCCGTTTAACGGGCAAGGTGTGTGGCGCATTTTTTAAGAGCTCAGGTTGGGTTTTAGCTTCCTGTAAAATGGTTTTCATGGCACGGACAAAATTATCCAATTCGGCTTTGCATTCCGTCTCCGTGGGTTCAATCAGCAAACATTCGGGGACTAACAATGGGAAATAGGTGGTAGGCGCATGAAATCCGTAATCTAGCAGCCGTTTAGCGAGGTCCATGGCATTGATACCATATTTATTTTTTTCCTCGCGTAACGTTAAAATAAATTCATGGCTCGCCCGCCTAAGGGGGTACGCTGCTGTGAAGCCTGCGTTTGTTAATTCTGCCAGAAGATAATTAGCATTTAGTGTGGCATGCTCGGCCACACGAAGCAGACCTTCTTTTCCTAAGACACAAATATAAAAATACGCGCGAAGTAAAATGCCGGCATTTCCCATAAAACATGAGAGTCGACCAATGCTTTGCGGGTAGTCCTCTTTATCGGCAAAGCGATAGTGCTCTCCTTCCTTCATGATGATGGGGAGCGGTAAAAAAGGCAGCAGGCGAGGACCAACAGCGACAGGACCTGCTCCTGGCCCACCTCCACCATGGGGAGTTGCAAAGGTTTTGTGTAAATTAAGGTGCATGACGTCAAACCCCATGTCACCGGGGCGAACCTTGCCTAAAATGGCATTCAGATTGGCACCATCGTAATATAATAGCCCACCGGCCTGATGAACCATTTCCGCGACAATTTTAATTTTTTGCATGAACAATCCCAATGTCGAGGGATTGGTGAGCATAATGCCGGCAGTTCTTGGTCCTATTTTTTGACGTAACTCATCAATATTGATATCGCCATCTTCACTGGTTTTTATTTCAATGACTTTAAACCCGCACATGACTGCCGATGCTGGATTTGTTCCATGAGCGGCATCTGGAATAAGCATTTCATCACGTAACGTGTCGCCTCTGGATTGATGATAGGCTTTGATCATAGCAACCCCAGCAAATTCGCCTTGGGAGCCAGCCATAGGTGTTAATGACACACCTGGTAACCCGGTTATTTCACTTAAATATTCTTGCAGTGTAAAAAGTGCCTGTAAAAACCCTTGGCTTGCTTCGGGCATTGCTAAGGGATGTCGGTTGATAAACCCAGGAAAAGATGCTGCTTTATGCACACCACGTGGGTTGTACTTCATTGTGCACGATCCTAACGGATAAAAATGAGTATCAATTGAAAAATTCATTTGTGAGAGGCGCGTAAAATGACGAACAATTTGTAACTCAGAGCATTCCGGCCAGCGAGGCGGGGCTTTCCGCGCAAATTCACTAGGAATCGTGTGTTTAGAATGAATGCATTGAGGTGCTTGTGCTGTGGCTTGGCGCCCAGGTTTTGATTGTTCAAAAATCAACATAATTTACCTTCCGCTGTAAGAAGAATGTCTTTAAGTTCGTCCCGATGCTTAACCGGTGTAAATTGGATAAATTCGTAATCTGCAATTTCAGCAAGACGGTAAGGGTCTTTTTGAAAAACGGTTTCTAAATAGGCTCGATCGGTTGTTAATGCGATGATAATTCCACCGGTGCGGGGTTTTATCGGACCTGATGCGAGCAATAGCCCTTGCTTGTAGTAATAATCAAGAAACTCGCGATGCGATTGCATGTATTTATCGACTTCACTTAAAGGTACTTTATACTTTAACTGGATTATAAACATGGTTATTTCTCGCTCGACATGATTTCTTTAAGTGCGATGACGTAGTTTAAAATATCCTCTTCAGTGCGCATTTCTGTCGCACAAACCAATAAGGTATTTTTCAATTGAGGATAATGTGCCTCTACGGCATAACCCCCGGTAATTCCTTTCGCCAGCAGTGCCTGTAACAAAGGTTTTACGGGGCGATTAACGTGTAACAGGGCTTCATGAAAATAGGGCGAGTTAAACACACGCGTTACACCAGGAATTTGAGTTAATGCGGCGACCAATTCATGCGTATTATGATGGCAATGATGGGCAACCTGGGATAAGCCTTGAGCGCCTAATAAGCTCATGTGAATGGTGGCGGCCGTGACAAGCAAGCCTTGATTGGTGCAGATATTTGACGTTGCTTTACCACGGCGTATATGTTGCTCTCGGGCTTGCAACGTTAATGTGAAGCCTTGCTTGCCTTCTTTATCCAGGGTCCGACCAATAAGGCGGCCTGGCATTTGCCTGACGTGTTCTAACCGGGTGCTAAAAAAGCCAAAATACGGACCGCCAGAGGCCATAGGTGCACCGAAAGGTTGGCCTTCACCACAAGCAATGTCTACCCCATGCTTGCCCCAAAGACCAGGAGGTTTAAGGGCGCCAAGAGACACCGGGTTGACACAGCCAATGCTGACAGTATGGTTTGCTTCAGCCCAGTCACACATGGCATCTACTTGTTCTAAGTGGCCAAAAAAATTGGGTTGAGACATCACTAGGGCTGTAATGTCTTCACCTCGATAGTTTTCTAAAGCCGTAATGGGGGTTATTCCTTGCTCCATATCAAATGGCAGGGTAATGATTTCAATGTGTTGGTTGCAAACGATGGTTTCAAGCGTTTCCCTGTAAAGAGGGTGAAGGGTACCTGCGATTAACACACGGTTTGTTTTACTGTGACGGTTAATGCGAATGGCCATCAGTACCGCTTCAGCAAGTGCTGTGGCGCCATCGTACATGGATGCATTGGCAACGTCTAAACCGGTGAGTTCCGTTATTAGGGTTTGGTATTCATACAGTAATTGCAGCGTACCTTGACTTGCTTCAGCCTGATAAGGTGTATAGGCCGTGAGAAATTCTCCCCGTGATGCAATGTCCCATACTGTTGCAGGAATATGGTGCTCATAGCTGCCCGCGCCCATAAAGCAAATACCGTTTTTATTTTTATCAGCCAAGTCAGTGGCATGTTTTAACAACGCCATTTCACTGATGCCAGAAGGCATCTCTTTGAAGCCTTGGTATTGTAATGAGCTAGGAATTTCATCAAACAGTGCATCTATGTTTTCAGCTTTGATGCGCTCTAGCATGGCTGTTTTTTCGTCGGCAGTATGGGGAATGTAAGGCATGATTAATGGTGATCCTCTGCTATTGCATTTTGGTATTCTTCTGCGTCCAGTAAATCATTGAGTTCATTTAAATCCTGGGCTTCTATTTTTACAAGCCAGCCTTCACCGTAAGGGTCTTTATTGACGAGGGCGGGGTCTTTATTTACTTGTTCATTTACAGCAATAACAACGCCACTAATGGGGGCATAAAAATCTGAAGCCGCTTTAACTGATTCAACGACACCAATTTCATCCCCTGCATTGACTTCAGTGCCTATTTGCGGCAAATCAACAAACACCATGTCACCTAAAAGCTCTTGTGCGTGTTGGGTGATGCCTATGACCATCTCATCGTTTATCCATTCGTGACTTTCTGTAAATTTAAAATTTTTGGGTGCATCGATCATCATTTTGTCCTTGTTATTTTTTAAATAGCTTTGCCATGTTTAATAAAGCGGGGTTTACTAACGTCTGCTTCATAGAGTTTTCCACGAATATCAACCAACACATGCTCACCTGCTTCTATGGGAAGCCGGGCAAATGCAATGGATTTGGCAAGTGTTGGTGAATAGGTGCCACTGGTAATAATGCCATCAGCGTGTCCCTCAATCACAACACGTTGCCCGTTTCGCATGATGCCTTTTTCTTTTAACGTAAGACCAACGAGCTTACGTGTTAAGCCTTGTTGTTTTTGGGAAAGGAGCGCCCCTAATCCAATAAAATCGCGGTCTTCAGGTTCCCACTTTACGGTCCAATTTAAATTAGACTCTAACGGTGTTGTTGTTTCATCCATGTCTTGTCCATAGAGGAGCATACCTGCTTCAAGACGAAGCGTGTCTCGAGCGGCAAGCCCACAAGGCTTTACCCCTGCAGCGATCAAAGCATTCCACAGTCCTGTAATTTCGGTTTCAGGTAAAATAATTTCCAACCCATCCTCACCGGTGTACCCAGTCCGGGCAAAAAACCAATCGCCCACATCAACACATTCAAAATAAGTAAGCGTGGATATAGCATCTGCTTGGGCAGGATTAAGGACGTTTAATGTTTTTGGGAGGGCGTCAGGACCTTGGACGGCAAGCATGGCAAGTTCTGTGCGCTCTTGTAAACCCGCA
This sequence comes from uncultured Legionella sp., assembly GCA_964442495.1. GTDB lineage: Bacteria > Pseudomonadota > Gammaproteobacteria > Legionellales > Legionellaceae > CAYTZN01. The sequence continues at coordinate 32,243 of CAYTZN010000008.1, forward strand.
GAGAATCCACAGATTTTTTCGCGGATCCAGGCGAGATCGCGCTCACGTGTTGCAGAATTTAATACCAGACGATAATTATCAGAGGCGCGTTGATACACAATTAAATCATCAATAATTCCGCCGTGCTCATTGCACATGCAGGTATAGAGCGCACGTCCGTTATGTTGAAGTTGATCCACATCATTGGTTAACAGTTTACGTAGAAATTGCCGACCGCCAGCACCCAATACATCAACCACCGTCATGTGCGATACATCAAACATTCCAGCAGATTTTCGAACAACCTCATGCTCTTCAAGTTGAGATCCATAATGCAGTGGCATTTCCCAACCGTGAAAATCCACTAACCTTGAGCCCATGGATAAATGACAGGCATGAAGGGGCGTTTTTGCAAGCATTGCACATCCTTTTGTTTCAATGTTGAGTAGAGTGATTATACCGAGATGATTGGCGTCAGCAAGAGTGTAAAGGTTCATAATGAATGAACCTTTTGTGGGATGTGAAAGATGTTAAGAGGGGCATTGGCATGACGGTTGGATGACCTTGGCTTGAAGGCTTGTAATAGCAAAGCCTCGTATGCCTTGCCCTAGAGGCGCGGTACCGAATTCAAGCGTTATTCCTAAGGTTTGCTTTTGTTGATATTGTGGGTTTTTATAAACGACCAGCAAGGGCATGGTGGCTTGCCAAACATTTGGGCGCAGGGGTTTAATCTCAGGCGGAAGGGTTGCTACGGCGCTTACGTAATAGTTGTTTTTCTGGACGGCGTCGGGTAATTTTGAATCATTTAGTACTTTGCTGTAGTCTATCCAAGCTTTAGACGTAAAATATTGGGCAATTTCTTTTTGTTGTAGAAGGAAATTTTGGTAATCATACGTGTATGTTGCAACAATGGCTTCATTGGCCCAAACAGCAAGTTGCGTGTTATCCATATCAGCAATGACGGTGCCGGAAAAAGCAATTAATGATAAGCATAATGCAGTAAGTCGTTGATAAAACATTACCATTCCCGTGTTCTAATGATGATTGATCATTGTATCTAATTTTAAAAGGGTGTCTAGGTTATTCAATAGCCACTCATGCTCAGACCCAGTGCAGACGCATTTAAGCGCGCATTATGAAATCACAAGGCCCACGTTCTGCGCTTTATGTGCGGAATCCAATACGATTTTAATGTGAGATCGAATTAATACCTTGCATAAAGCACGATAAATCAGCAAGTGAGAGGTTGTTTGCGCTTAAAATTTAGATGCTTTTGCTCGGTGCTCAGGCCCAGTTGCCTGGGCTGACATGGTATTTTGATGTTAGAATTGCAGACAGTTGTAGGATTATTTGTCTAAATTTTAAAATGGATAATACATGCGTGACGTTTGATAAACGATGGTCATAGGGAGACAGGGAAAACGCATCTAAATTTTAAGCACAAATGACCTTGTTCTCTCCGACCTACCGTGCATAAAAAGTGGTAGGTCGGCATTTTAATTTTATAATGCGCGTTTAGATGCGTTTACCCTGATGGGGAGATGTTTTGTGGGTAGCAATCATTTTTATTTCGCCAATCGTGAGGGTGTCGACCGATTCATCAATCGATGGGATTTTCTATTATTGATATTGGTGTTTTCCATTTTGTTCTTTTTGGGATGGGCCGGTATGCAAATGGCCACGCCTTATTCTTTAGGCGAGCCTTTACCCATTTCATTGTTACCTGTTCATTTGCCGTTTTATGCGTTGCGAACGGTCTTGCGCATGTTTATCGCTTTGATTTTATCAATAGTATTTACGTTTGTGGTAGGTGCTTTAGCGGCCAAGCATCGGCGTGCTGAGCAAATTATTATACCCGCCATAGATATATTACAGTCAGTTCCTGTCTTAAGTTTTTTAGCGATAACCATCACAGGCTTTATTCGGCTTTTTCCAAACAGTTTATTAGGGCCTGAGTGTGCTGCTATTTTTGTGATTTTTACAGCGCAAGTTTGGAACATCACGTTTAGTTTTTATCAATCCCTTAAAATGCTACCTCATGATCTACGTGAGGCAGCAGCGGTATTTCAATTGTCGGCGTGGCAGCGTTTTTGGAAAATTGAAGTGCCATACTCTATGCCGGGCTTATTGTGGAACATGATGATTTCGATGTCCGCCAGTTGGTTCTTTGTGGTGCTATCAGAAGCCATTGCTGTGGCTCATCAAGACATTCGTCTACCAGGGGTAGGCTCCTACATCGCGTTAGCCATTGAAAAAGGTGATATCTACGCGGTTGGATATGCCATTTTAACGATGGTGGTTGTCATTTTTTTATATGATCAAATTTTATTTAGACCTCTTATCGCGTGGTCTGAAAAATTCAAGGCAGAGCAGTCTTCTGATGGTGAGGAGTATCAATCTTGGTTAATCGATTTAATCCGCAGAAGCCGTTTAATGATGCGGGTTAATGAGGGGCTTGCGATACTAAGAGATCGTTTTGTCAACACACGTATTTTTAGGCAACGAGGTGTTAAGGTACTTAAAGAAATAGATTTTAAACGTCAAAAGCAAATCGATTGGTTATGGAGCACCTTTGTTTTGGTTGTGATTGGTGGGGCGAGTTATTTTTTATTGCATTATGTTCTCGCGGTGTTGCCGGTAAAGGATATTTTACACGTGTTTCTTTTAGGTGCGGCCACCGGCGCTCGTGTGATGGTATTAATTGTTTTAAGTTCATTGGTGTGGATTCCCGTGGGTGTGTGGATTGGTTTGCGGCCCAAGGTCGCTCAAAAAATCCAACCTATTATTCAGTTTTTTGCAGCATTTCCGGCGAATTTATTTTACCCGCTTTTTGTTATTGCTATCGTGCGTTTTCATTTGAGTGTGGAAATTTGGGTCACGCCACTCATGATCCTAGGCACCCAGTGGTATATTTTATTCAATGTTATTGCGGGTGCCTCCACTATTCCGCGAGACTTGTATCTCGTGGCTGATAATTTTGGTGTGAAAGGTTGGCAGTGGTGGCGACGCCTTGCATTGCCTGGTATTTTTCCTTTCTATATCACGGGCGCTATTACTGCGGCCGGTGGTGCGTGGAATGCTAGCATTGTTGCGGAATGGGTAAGTTGGGGCAATACAACGCTTAAGGCAACCGGCCTTGGAGAATATATTCAGGAGAGTACGCTTGCGGGGCACTTTCCCCAAATAGCTATAGGCACGGTTGTTATGTGCCTTTATGTGCTTATTTTTAACCATTTAATTTGGCGGCCACTGTATCGTTTGGCCGAAGAACGTTTTAATTTTAATTGAGGCAGTATGCATATGTCTGAAACCATCATTGCCATCGAGCATTTACGCAAAGCCTTTAAAAAAGCAGCCACGCAAGATTTGTTGGTGCTTGATGATGTCAATTTCAAGCTTCAAGAGGGTGAGATTGTCGCGCTGCTTGGGAAATCCGGTTCTGGAAAATCAACCTTGTTGCGGATTATTGCAGGCCTTGTTTCGCCTACGGATGGTTTAGTGACCTATCGCGGTCAGTCTGTAATCGCACCGGTTTCAGGTATTGCCATGGTGTTTCAATCGTTTGCTTTGATGCCTTGGTTAACGGTGCTCGAAAATGTGGAGCTAGGTCTTGAAGCACAAGGGGTTAGTCGAGAAGAGCGTCGACATCGTGCTATTGAAGCCATTGATATTATTGGTTTGGATGGGTTTGAATCAGCTTATCCCAAAGAATTATCAGGCGGCATGCGTCAACGCGTAGGTTTTGCTCGTGCATTGGTGATCAATCCGGATGTATTGTTAATGGATGAGCCTTTTTCTGCTCTGGATGTTTTGACAGCAGAAAATTTAAAATCAGATTTATTGCGCTTATGGCATGAGAAAAAAACCAATACGAATGGTATTTTATTGGTGACTCATAACATCGAAGAGGCCGTCATGCTTGCAGACAGGATTGTTATTTTAGGAAGCGATCCTGGGTATATTCGTGCCGATTTACCAGTGGCGTTGCCCCAACCTCGTGACACGGAAACGCCAGAGTTTCGAGCGTTGGTTGATAAGATTTACACCTTAATGACAACGGGTCCAGGAGAGAAAGCCCGGCATTCTCAGCGTGAGCGTCAAATTAGTTTAGGGTATCGTTTGCCTGATGTTGAGCCATATGAATTGGCTGGGTTAATTGAAACCATGACATCGTTTGAAGATAATATTGATTTACCAGAGCTTGCTGATGAGCTCACCATGAATATTGATGATTTATTTCCTATCTTAGAGACATTAGAAATTCTTGGGTTTGCTAAAATTCTTGATGGTGATATCCAGTTGAGTGAGCTGGGTAAACAATTTTCAGCCGCTGATTTACAAGCGCGTAAACAATTGTTTGCGCGACGTTTGTTAGAAAAAGTACCTTTGGCTCGATATATTCGACGCATTTTGGATGAAAAAATCGGCCATCGTGTCTCAGAAGAGCGGTTTTTAAGCAAGCTTGAAGATTTTTTAAGTGAAAAAGAAGCCGATCGTGTTTTACACACCATGATTGACTGGGGGCGTTACGCTGAAATTTTTGCTTACGACTTTAATACCGGGATGCTGAGTTTAGAAAATCCCGGTATTTCTGATGCTCCCGTGGAGCACTGACGTTGAGTCGTGCGCCTTAAGCTTTTTTTGATTTTTCTTGGGTTAATAAAAAATCCAATATCGCAAAGAGGCGTTCTTCTGTTTGAGCCATTTGTAAATCTGTTTTGTAACGGTTATTGATCACAAAGGCTGGAACGGCATTGATTTGGTAATGTACCATTAATGCTTGTCCTGTGCTGATGGCAAGATCAATGCTCGGTGAATGATCAAAGGCGCTTTGAGCTGTCTTTTCATCGACGCCATGTTTAGTGAAAAAATCCACCATGGACTCTGCGCTGTTTAGGGGGTGCTTATCCTTGATAATAGTTTTAAATAAGAGCGGGTTTAAGGTTGAATCAAGCCCTAAAGTATTTACGGTGTAATAAGCTCTGGCGTAATATTCCCAATTTTTATTAAACACAATGGGAATTTTTTTATAAGAAAGGTCCGCTCCTTTTTGATTAACCCATGTATTGAGAGCGGGTTCAACGCGATAGCACCATGGACAACCATAGCTGAAAAACTCTGTCATATTGGTGGCTGTATTAGAGCTTTCAGTCGCATTATTGTCGATGATGACATAATCTTTACCGGCAACAAAATTATTGGTTCCATGGGCTACTGATACAAAAATCAGCAGGATAGACAACGTATATTTTAACATCGATTTCACCTAACTCAGGTTCAGTTTCTTAAGGTTGGTCACGTTAACATTTGAAAGCATAAAGCACAATCTTAGCCGTCAGGGCAAATGCATCTGATGTTTAAGCGTTAATGGAGCCCGCTCACATATTGTGCTACAGCCTCCATGTCGTCAGCGTCCATTCGCTTAGAAATGTCTCGCATGATGCCATTTAAATCATTTTTGCGCTTATTGTCTTTGAACAATTGCAATTGTTGGTGTGTGTATGTGGCATGTTGGCCTGATAAGGCAGGGAAGCCTGCCTCTGCATTGCCAGTGCCTTTAGGGCCATGGCAGGCAATGCAGGCGGTAATGTGCTTGTTAAAATCGCCGCCTCTATACAATTGCTCACCACGGGCTAGGTATTTTTTAGGTGTTGTGTTTTCAGGCAGAGGAAGACTTGCGTAAAAGAGCGCGATGTCTTCCATGTCTTTTGGGCTTAATGATGCGACCATGGGGGTCATGGTGGCGGCTTCTCGGTTAACATGCAATTTAAAATCATGGAGTTGTTTTGCTAAATAGCCGACATGTTGTCCGGCAAGGCTTGGCCACTCAGGATTCACGCTTATTCCTTTAGGGCCATGGCAGGCGGCACACGTCATGGTTTTTTCTTGGCCCAATGGCATGTTCGTGGCAGCATATGCCACAAATGTGCTTAAAAAAAATATCACTAACGCCATTTTATTCATCGTTACCCCTATTTAATGGTACACTGCTCAGTTATTTGTCGACAAAACTTACGTTATAAAGTGAAGACTATTATGTTAAACAATCCTTATTCTCAGGCCAAATTTTTAAAAAGTGCGCCCCGTGCGGATCAGTTACCCGAAGACTTAGGTTTCGAAGTTGCTTTTGCCGGGCGCTCTAATGCAGGCAAATCGAGTGCATTGAATTGCTTGACCGGTATCCGCCAACTGGCCCGGACGAGTAAAACACCAGGTCGTACCCAACTTATCAACGTCTTTACGCTTGCCGATGAGACCCGACGTTTAATTGACTTGCCAGGTTATGGTTACGCTAAAGTTGCATTGCAAGTAAAACGTGATTGGCAAACCAATTTAGCTCACTACCTTGATGTGCGGGAAAGCCTTAAAGGCCTGGTCCTCCTAATGGACATTCGGCACCCATTAAAAGAACTGGATCAATCCATGATCGATTGGGCTCTCACCCGCGAATTATCTGTGCATATTTTACTCACTAAAGCCGATAAATTAAGCCGCGGACCTGCACAAAATACGGTACTACAAGTGCGACGACATTATGCACTGATGGAGCATTTGGTCACAGTACAAGCTTTCTCATCGTTGAAAAAACAAGGTGTGGATGAATTGATCCTTGTGCTGAATCGTTGGATGGAGCTAAGCATAGCATAAATTATGTGCTTAAATAGAACATCAGGGTGTGTATGCAGGACAACCATCTAATTTTTAAGCAAAAAGGTCCTCATAAATCGTCTACGTACCGCGATGCGCAGACGATTCAGTCTCATTTAAAGTGCAATTTATGATGTCTTTCAATCTTGGTCTGATGCGCCAATCGCTTTAATGATGACAGAAAAATCGAGTTCAGCCATGCCATTGTTATTGAGCTTTTGATAAAGCTCTGTTGCTTTTTGTCCCATGGGGGTGGCAATCTTCATTTTACCAGCGGTTTGTTGGCTGAGTTGTAAATCTTTAAGCATCATTTTGGCTGTAAACCCTGGTTTGTAGTCGTTGTTGGCCGGGACGTTTTCCAACAGGCCAGGAACAGGCGCATAATGACTCATGGCCCAACATTGACCCGATGAATGGGTGACTACCTCAAATAATTTTTCAGGTGATAAATCCAGATGTTTTGCCAGCACAAACGCCTCTGATACAGCAATCATAGAAATTCCAAGAATCATGTTATTGCAAATTTTTGCAGCTTGTCCGCTACCGGCAACACCGGTATGAATGATGGTTTTGCCTAATGTATTAAGAATAATTTTTGCGCGCTCAAAGGCCTCGTTACTTCCCCCCACCATGATGGTTAATGTGCCGGCAGAAGCCCCGCCTACGCCGCCAGAAACCGGTGCATCAACGGGAAGAAGATGATAATGTCGGGCTTTTTCGTGAATAAGGCGGGATGTTTCTACATCAATGGAGGAGCAATCAATAAATAATGTATTTTTTTTAGCGTGGGCAAATAGTCCTTCTTCACCTAAGCACACCTCTTGCACCTGCTTGCCCGTTTGCAGCATGGTAATAAACACGTCTTCTGAAAGAACGGTATCTTTTAAGGACTTAGCAGCAATACCGCCTGCCTCGGTAAAGTACTTCATTGCTGATGCTTGGAGATCGAACCCCGTTACTGTATAGCCTGCTTTAATAAGGTTTTTTGCCATGGGTAAACCCATGTGACCTAACCCAATAAATCCAATGCGTGTCATAATTTTCTCGCTATATTTAGTTACTGGTGAGTGGGCATAATGAATGCACTTGTTTCAGTTAGCTGGGTTACAGGCCATTTTGTGGTAATGGTTTTTAGTTGCGTGTAAAAATGAATACTTTCCATGCCGTGCATGTTCGTGTCCCCAAAAGATGATTGCTTCCAACCACCAAAGGGATGGCTTGCTACGGGGACGGGTATGGGGATATTAATACCTACCATCCCAACCTGGACACGTTCAGCATAGTCTCGTGCAGAAAAGCCATCGCGGGTGAAAATAGCGGTACCGTTGCCATATTGATGGCGATTTACCAACGCTAAGGCGTCTTCAAAATTGGCGGCTTTGAGAATAACTAGCACAGGTCCAAAAATTTCATTTTGATAGACAGACATCGATTCCGAAACGTTATCAAAAACCGATGGCCCAATAAAATAACCTTCGGGGTGTGTTTTGTGAGTAAAATGGCGACCATCTATTAATAAACGCGCACCTTCTTTTACGCCGTCCTCTATGGCTTGGACCACACGTTGATGGTGTAGGCGGCTTATGAGAGGCCCCATGTCTGTGCCTTTAACACCTCCTGGCCCAATTTGAATCGCTTTAATCAATGGAAGGAGCTTGCTCGTAAGCGCATCAGCTGTTTCTTCACCCACAGCGACCACGACTGAAAGTGCCATGCAACGCTCACCTGCGGAGCCAAAGGCCGCTCCAACAATGGCATTTGCGGCGTGTTCCATGTCGGCATCAGGCATGACCACACAATGGTTTTTCGCGCCACCAAAAGTGTGCGAACGTTTGCCATGAGTGATTGCCGTTTGGTAAATAGACTGAGCAACAGGTGTAGAGGCAACGGCAGTAACGGCTTTAATATCCTTGTGGGTTAGGAGTTGCTGAACCGTATTTTTATCACCCTGTAGGCAATTGACAACGCCTGCCGGTAACCCTGCTTCGGTTAAAAGCTCCATCAAGCGGATAGGGGCTGAAGGATCTTGCTCTGATGGTTTTAAAATAAAGGTATTGCCACACGCAATGGCTGGAATAATCATCCAGACCGGCACCATCACGGGAAAATTAAAGGGCGATACGCCTGCACATACACCTAAAGGTTGGCGCAGTGTGCTGCAATCGATTTGTTGAGAAACATTTGAGGTTAAAGTGCCTTGCAGTTGGGAAACTAAACCACAATGAAATTCAACCAATTCTATCGCACGTGCCACAGAGCCCATTGCGTCATCAAGCGTTTTTCCTTGTTCTTTTGTCACCAGTTTTGCAAGGTCATTTTGATAACGTTCTAATAAATCTCGAAACTTAAAAAGAATCCGTGCTCGTTTGATGGGGGCAGTTTGTGACCAAGGTAACCAGGCCTCTTTTGCAACAGCTACCGTTTTATCACAAAGGACGTCATTTGCGAAATACACCTGACCGGCGATTTCGCCTAAAGCAGGATTATAGATAGGGTGGCTTTTTGTGGTGGTGTCAGTGTACGTGGTGCCTGCAATAAAATGGGGTACGGTATAAACCATTTTCAATGTCCTATTAAATTCGGTTTTAGTGATAAGGTCTTTGCTAGTGATTACTGCTCAAAAGTAGCAAGTGTGATTTCATACTGGCAATGATCACCTTTGATTTGAGAGCCACGTGTTTCAACTACTTCAACGCGTACAGGATGGTTAGCTTTTGACAACGCATCTTGGAGGGCTTCATAGAGGCCAGCAGTTGAATAACCTGTAACATCTTGGGGTTTTATTCGAGTCATTCTAGTCATCCATAGATAGTAAGACATGAGCGAACAAGTCTAGCATGGCAAATCAAGGCATATCAAAAATAAATGATCATGATGTTAGGACTTTTAGGTGGGGCCAGGCAACAGCATAAGTGGGCGTAAATCGCTCGTCGCCAACTCAGCTTATGAGAATAAACCGTACAAAAGGATGCTGTAGTTGAATGGCTTCTGAATGAAATTTCATGGTGGGTGTCGTTTGGATTAACAAATTAAATAGGGTTAACAGTAGACGTGCTATGAACGTATTGATGCTAAAGGATTTTGGCGTTGCTTAGCTTGAGATATTTAGAACATGCTCTAGGCCATAGTGTAAGCAATCAAGCTGTTGGACGTGTTCGCAGGCGAGAATTATACCAGGCATGAACGATGAACGGTCTATACTGTCATGCGTTATCGTTAATGTCTCACCGACATTACCAAAAATGACGTTTTGACGCGCGAGAACACCAGGTAATCTTAACGAGTGAATGGATATTCCGTGGTGCACGGCACCTCTGGCCCCAGGTATTAATTCTTTTAAGGGCAAGGGATCTTTTTTACTCTGCTGAGCTTTAGCAATCATCTCTGCCGTTTTAAGTGCGGTTCCTGAGGGCGCGTCTAATTTTTGAGGATGGTGTGCTTCAAGAATTTCAACGTTAGGTAGTAAGCGCGCAGCCTCTGCGGCAAAGCGCATCATCAGTAGGGCAGCAATTGAGAAATTGGGTGCAATAATACCGCCTAATTTTTTTTGAGAACACAATGTTTGTAAGGTTTGTATTTCTTTGTCAAGCAAGCCACTCGCGCCAATCACTGGATGGGCATTATTATTGATAATGGTTAAGCTATTTTGATAGACACAGTCTGCACGTGTGAGCTCAATGACAATCTGTGCATTGGTTTCTTTGATTGCGCGCTGTAAATCGTCCCCTCGGCCTAAGGTTGCTACCAACTGAAAAGAAGGGTGGCGTTGAAGGGTGTCACATGCTAGGTGACCCATTTTACCTTGAGCGCCATTTACAATTACTCGGCTTTGCATTGTTTCTCCTACAAATAAAAAACACGTACAAGGCCTTTCTTTTTTATTGCGTAAGCGGTCTTCGTACAGGGGTGATATTAAGCATAGATCATGGTTGTGGTGTGTTTGTCTTGGCTTTTGGGGTTTCTCGCATTGTTTTCCAAGCCCACATACTCGCGGGAAGCCACCCAATGACGGTTGCTTGTAAAATTAAAGCCACAAGAGCACCACCTGGGTTATCATAGATAAACAACACTACCCATGGAAAAAAAATGGCCAATACTGACATAAAAAAACGTTTCATGTATTTAATGTCCGCTAGTGATAACAATAACAAGTATATACCGAGCTCAGAATATTTGGCGAGAGTTTTTGTTTCACTGTGGTGAAATCTAGCTAAGTGAGTTTTGCTACCTCAATAAGGTATATTTATGGCCCTCGTTTGGCGCTCATTTTTATGCTTCAGTAGGTTATCAACTGCTTGCAAAATGAGCTTATACCTTGTACATTGCCTGCTCATTTTAAGGCATGGCAGTCTTTGCCATTCAAGCCTTCGCTACTAATTCAAAGGGTCATAGCATGAGAAAGCAGGAGCTGCATCCTCGCACGGTCATTATCAATAAAAAACAAAAAAACCAGGCGAAAATTCTGCGCAACGACGCCCTGGTTTGGCTTACCAAAACATTCCCCAAAGCCTTTGATACAAGTGTGGTGATTCAACCACTAAAAGAAGGCATTATGGCGGATATCCTCGCTTATGCAGATAAAGCACTTGCTGAGGGTATTTCTAAAAGCAAATTGCGAGAAGCTGTGGTTATATTTACGCGCCGCATTGATTATTTAACCTGCTTAAAAGCACGTGAAATGAGAGTCGATTTAGATGGTAACCCGGTGACCTTAGTGACAGAAGAAGAGTCACAGCATGCTGCGTTGAAAATTAAAAAGCGAGTAGAGAAAGCGGCTAAAAACGCACGAAAAATAACCGTCACTAAATCGCCTAATCCGGTTGCTGTGCGAACGCCAGAACAAAAAATATCTCGAGATGAACAAGACGCCTTCCCTTATTATCCAGAGCGCCCACCGGCATTTAGTGTGCAAAATGCGGTATCACCAGCGGCACGTACGCCATCTGTGCAGATAACCCATAAAACGGCACGTGTGTATGACCCCGATGCGGTGGCCCGGTTAAAAGAAAAGCTTGGATTATCACGTAAAGGTGACATGGTCGCGGAAACCGTGGAATAGAGCCAAAATGTTAAATTTTATCTTATCCTCTATAGTCCCTGAAGAGGTATCCCATGGGTACGATAGCTCTTCAGGGATTGCGATTATCTCTATTCAGTTGCGGCTTTGGCCCGTTCTTCTAGAACAGCCACAGCAGGTAGTGTTTTGCCTTCTAAATACTCCAAAAAGGCACCGCCTCCAGTAGAAATGTAAGAAATTTCATCGGTTAGATCGTATTGATCAATTGCTGCTAATGTATCTCCCCCGCCAGCAATCGTAAAGGCATCACTATCGGCGATAGCGATGGCCAATGCGCGAGTGCCGTACGAAAATTGTGGAAATTCAAACACACCCACAGGACCATTCCAAATGATAGTTTTTGCGGTATCCAATAGATGGATATAGCGGGCAATGGTTTCGGGCCCTATGTCCATGATCATGTCATCATTGGCGATGTTGTGGAGGGATTTGTTATATGCTGGGCAGGTATCACTGTAGGTTTTTCCAACGACCACATCCGATGGGAGGGGAATTAAGCAGCCTGTTTTATCTGCAAGTTCAAGGATGGCTCGTGCTTCGTCTAATAAATAATTTTCATAGAGCGAAACACCAATTTCGTGTCCCTGTGCTTTTAGAAAAGTATTTGCAATTCCGCCCCCAGGAATAAGCACATCAACCATGCTCACCATTTGTTTCAGTAACGATAATTTTGAGGAAACTTTGGCGCCACCTACGACTGCAATAATGGGTTTTTCGGGGGCCTTAAAAACACGTTGCAATGCTTCTAACTCTCTCACCAGCAATGGACCTGCTGCTGCAATAGGGGCATATTTTGCTACACCACACGTTGAGGCATGGGCTCGATGTGCTGTACCAAAGGCATCCATCACGAAAATATCGCATAGAGCTGCGAGTTGTTTCGCAAGGGCGTCATCGTTTGTTTTTTCACCCCGATTAAAACGCACATTTTCACAAATGATCAATTCGCCTGGCACGGCATTTACACCCTCCAGATAATCAGTGGCAAAATGAACAGGGTAATTTAGATGCTCTTTAAGATAGGTGGCTACAGGTTTTAGAGAAAATCGGTTATCAAACGTGCCTTCTTCAGGGCGACCAAGATGAGACAATACGATGACTGCAGCACCAGACTCTAGTGCGCGTTGTAATGTGGGTAATGCGGCCTGTAGACGTTGATCGCTTGTGATCATCCCATCTTTAATCGGTACATTGAGATCTTCACGAATAAGAACCCGCTTGTTACGTAAATCAATATCGCTCATTTTAGTAAGCTTCATGGTTCTTCCTTAAAGACTCATCATGTGGGAGGCCGTATCTAGCATGCGATTGGAAAATCCCCATTCGTTGTCATACCAAGCGACCACTTTGACTAAATTCCCTAATACTTTTGTTTGGGTGGTATCAAAAATCGCAGAAGCTGGATAATGATTAAAATCAATAGAGACAAGTGGCTCTTCATTGATGTGTAAAACATCACTTTGGGCTTGGCGCATAATGTTGTTCACTTCATCAACCGTCGTTGGGCGTTTTGCAATGAAGGTAAAATCAATGACCGATACATTTAGTGTTGGGACACGCATGGCAAAGCCATCTAATTTTCCAGAAAGCTCAGGTAACACCAAGCCTACCGCACTGGCTGCACCCGTTTTAGTGGGAATAATGGACTGGGTCGCAGAGCGTGCGCGATGAAGGTCCGAGTGGCTACCATCTAAAAGCATTTGATCTTTCGTGTACGCGTGGACGGTGTTTAATAACCCTTGCAGAATACCTATCTGGTCATTCAGGGGCTTGACCACCGGGGCTAAGCAGTTGGTTGTACACGATGCATTTGAAACAATTTGGGATGCGGCTGTAAGCGTCTGATGATTCACCCCATACACGATGGTGGCGTCGCTGTTTTTTCCTGGCGCTGAAATAAGAACTTTTTTAGCACCAGCAGTGATGTGTTGCATAGCACTCGTGCGTTCGGTGAAGTGTCCCGTGCATTCCAGAACTAAATCTACGCCTAAGGCTGCCCATGGCAGTGCACTGGGATTACGCTCAGAGATAACCGTGATGGGGTGGCCATCAATAAGTAACGTGTCTCCGGCGACGGTGACATCGCTTTGAAAACGCCCGTGTGTAGAGTCATATCGTGTTAAATGCGCGGTCGTCTGTATACCAGACAGGTCGTTGATAGCGACCACGTTAAACTCATTTTGACGCTTGTATTCAAAAATGGATCTTAAAACGCAACGACCAATGCGGCCGTAGCCATTTATTGCAATACGTATAGTCATACTACTTCTCCGAATGTCAGTGCTAAGGCACTTTACTGTTTACTAATGACAGAAATGGATTTGTTTTAATCCTTGTTGGATTAAATAGTGATGTACAAAAAATTTTAAAATAATGCGTGTACCGCCTCTACCGTTTTTTGGACCGTGATACCTAGCGCTTCATAAATATCCTTGGCTGGTGCAGACTCACCGAAACGGTCAAGCCCTATCACGGCACCATCCAAGCCCACAAAGCGATACCAATACGCAGCCGCTGCCGCTTCAATGGCGACTCGTTTACGAACGGCATTGGGTAAAACGTGCTCTTGGTAAGTCGCATCCTCGGCAAGGAAACGCTCAGCACAGGGCATGGATACAACACGAACGTTGAGCCCCTCTTGCTTAAGCACATGTGATGCGCTTAGGGCAATTTGTACTTCAGAGCCGGTGGCAATTAAAATTGCATCAGGTGTCTTTGCACTGTCTTCTAAAATATATCCCCCGCGTTTTATCGATTCGCTAGCCTTTTCAGACTGTTTACAAGCGGGTAAATTTTGGCGCGATAATAATAAGCACGAAGGGCCATTATGCCGCTCAATGGCTTGTTGCCAAGCTACTGCGGTTTCTAGCAAGTCTGCGGGGCGCCATACCTGCATGTTTGGGGTAAGCCTAAGCATGGCCGCATGTTCTATGGGTTGATGCGTGGGGCCGTCTTCACCTAAGCCTATGGAGTCATGAGTAAATACAAAAATCACGCGTTGCTTCATCAGTGCGCTCAAACGTAACGCGTTGCGGGCATAGTCTGAAAAAACCAAAAAAGTGCCGCCGTAGGGAATAAATCCGCCGTGAAGCGCGAGCCCATTCATGATAGCCGCCATAGCAAATTCGCGGACGCCATAATTAAGGTAGTTTCCGGTGAAATCATCGTGAGTAATCGCTTGAGTGCCTGACCAATCCGTATTGTTTGAGCCTGTTAAATCAGCAGAGCCGCCTAACATTTCGGGTAACAATGCCGCATAGGCTTCTATGCACTGTTGGGATGATTTACGCGTTGCAATGGCCTTTTCATTTTGCCGACATTGCTCAATAAACGTGGCTGTGTTTAAGGACCATTCGTCTGGCAAATCACCATTTATTCGTCTTAAAAACTCGAGGTACTTCTCGGGCTGTTGTTGTTGATAATCATGGCATTGTTGTAGCCAAAGTGTTTCCTCTTGCAGGCCTTGTTCTGCATGGCTCCATTTTGCATAAAGGTTGTCAGGAATCACAAACGGAGGATGTGTCCAATTAAAGTGCGTGCGCATAGCGGCAATGTCTGTGGCGCCTAAAGGGGCGCCATGGGTTTTTTCACTGCCCGCAGCTACCGAGCCATAACCAATGATTGTTTTACAGATAATAATTGTAGGTTTCTCTGTTTCCTCACGTGCGGCAATGATGGCTTTTTCAATGGCATTAACATCATGACCATCGACCCCATCGATTACTTGCCAATGGTAGGCTTTGAAACGCAAAGCCGTGTCGTCAGTAAACCATGGTTCAATGTTCCCATCGATGGAAATCCCGTTGCTATCATAAAAAACAATCAATTTACCAAGCCCTAATGTGCCTGCAAGGGAGCACGCTTCATGAGAAATGCCCTCCATTAAGCAGCCATCACCCACAAAGGCATATGTATGGTGGTTAACAAGTGTAATATCTTGACTATTAAATTGAGCGGCCAATGTTTTTTCAGCAATAGCCATGCCCACTGCATTGGCAAGGCCTTGACCTAATGGTCCTGTAGTGGTCTCGACCCCAGGGGTCTCCGTTGACTCAGGATGTCCGGGTGTTTTCGAGTGTAATTGACGAAAATATTTTAGCTCGTCAATGCTTAAGTTATAACCCGTTAAATGCAGTAAAGAATAAAGCAGCATGGAGCCATGACCATTGGATAAAACGAATCGGTCGCGGTTAAACCAGTGAGGGTTTTTAGGATTGTGTTTTAGAAATTTATGCCATAAAACAGTGGCAATATCTGCCATGCCAAGCGGCATGCCTGGATGACCCGATTGGGCTTTCTCGACTGCATCAATGCTTAAAAAACGAATAGCGTTGGCCAACTCTTTGGAAAAACTCATGCACTTACTTGGGTTAATAATGGGGTGACTATTGTCTCTCAGAAGCTTAAATTCAGCAAGTTCGCTTGATAGCCATGTTTTTCATATTTGGTGAAAAGTATAAATCCATCTAAAAGCGCATTATTAAGGCAAATTGCCCGGTTGTGATCATGCTACTTTGTGTCATTATTATTTCTACCTAAAATTCGGACAATTGAGCGCTTATGACACAAGTCGTTTTTAATGATTGGCTAGAGCGTTGCGAGGCTTTTTTTTATCCAAATTGATGCTTTATTTTGAAAGATGATGTATGATTTTTCACCTGTATTTTTGAAAAAAATTTAATTTTTACAAATAATGAGATTTAAACATGAAGCAAAAGCATTTACATAAAAGATTTCCATCCAAACAAGTTCATCATCTTCAGTCATTATCACTGTTCAGGAATGAATTAAAAGAAAGGGCAAAATTTGAATGTATAAATCAGAGAAAACGGGGTGCAAACACGTACGAACAAAAAATTGATGCTTATTTATCAGACATGCCTCCACGACAAGAAGACAGCCAAAACGCCCTTTCTCCTTATCTCCTGAGCGCATCATTCAACCCCACTCAATTAAAAGGCCTGTTTTTCCTTCTTTTACTCACGAGTGCTTATGCTATTAACGCGGCAGATAAAATAAAACCTTCTATTGAAGGTAACCCTAACAAGAGCTCAAGCGCTTTTAAACATGGAATTTATAAAGAGAGTTGCGCTCGTTCAGAATTTGCAACATACAACAAGCCTAATATTACCCTTGATTTTTATAAAGGAAAACCAATACCACGTGTGTGTGTAGAGAATAAGTGGAAATCTACAATAGACAGTTTATTTGAATGTGAAAAGCAAAAAAATATTTTTGCACAGTTTAAAGCGGATATTCCAAAACTAAAAGCTGATTATTTAAAATTAGATAGATTGAGAGACACGGCTGATCTGGAGTATGAAAAATGGTTTCCTGGTGCACAAAGAGCGGCCTTGGACATTCTGAAGCATTTTAGCTCGAAGCAGCAGCATACATTCAATGTTATTTTGCACGGCATACTTAACTTGAGTAGTAATTATTATTTAGCCATTTATATGCGTGAATATAAAGGCGGAAATTGTGGTGAACATTCGACAGATTCTTTAGTGAAATTGTTAAATTATAAAATGAAGTATGGCTTAGAAATGAAAATACAAAATGTCTTTTTAAGCAAAAATAAACCCATCTCTCTTTATCCTGATCATCGATACATATTAATCGATAGTGATGTTTCTGATGTTACGATTAAGCAAGATGTCAAAAAAGTGGGGCATTTTTTAGATTCAATGAAGAGCGGACACATCTGTGACCAGTGGAATAAAGGCTATTTTGCCGATCTCGGTTCAGATAATAATGGTTTATATAGAAGTTATGCTCAATGGGATACGCTTGAGATTGAAACTGTTTCTTTAAATTTTGCAGGTTTTAACACGTTAAGTATAGCTGCTCAAAGATTTATTTGTAAAGAATTATCTCAAATAGGACTTAGTGTTGAACCAAAAAAAAGGTGCGGAATATTTAATAATGTTGCTGTGAAAAATCAAGCGTCGGCCGATTTAGTGAATAACAAATCACAAAAAGTTAGCGGATAGGGGTAATTCAGTGATGGTCTCAGGCGTCATCTGCAAAACCAAGAGAGGCCTGCTGAGATTATCTCGCGGAGAGCTTTGCTAGCAAGGGCATGCGCATGTATTATAGGCCATACTTATATTCCTAAAAGGCGCAGTTTTGAGAAATGTTTTACTTATTGTTCATTTTATGAGACAATTGAGCATGTTTTTTCAGTCAGCTGGTTAGTGTCTATGGTGGCAAGTTCAGAGAGATTACAGTCTTGTGCTATTCCTGGCATGCCTTTCCCTTGTGACGAAAAAACAAAAATATGGTCTTTTAGTGATAAATTAAGTAAAAAAAATGCGGCTTTTTTTCGACGTTTGGTGAAAAATCATGCCTTGATTGCTTTTGAGTACAGTGTGCATTGTACTCAGCTTGCAGCAGACTTGGTCCGAAAAGCCCCTGATGAGCTCACCGAGCAAATAAAAACCGCTTTAGTCATGGCGGAATTGTTAGAATATCTTCATTATTATTACCTGGATGTGCCTCGTGAAGCTTTACGTCTTCGGCGGGAGCAGGATGTATACCGGCAACTTTTAAATTTACAAGGCTATACTTGCGTTGAGGAATATAAACGCCATCATCGCGCTCCGAAGGGAAGCAAGCATGTGCGCGACTTAACCGTTGATTCTAATTGGCCGCGACTTTTTCTGCTTCGTGTGCGTCGATTGCTTCTTTCTGTTGATCAAGTGGCCGTCGGTTCGATGGGTTATCATCGTGTCATTGGTAGCGCAGAAAAATATGTAGGTCCTGTTGTTCCTTGGGTGTCTATTCTCTTTTTTGTACCCCGATTATTTACCAATCTATTCTTAATGTTTAAACACCTCGTCCCTGGAAATTGGATGAGCTCACAGGAGCGCTCTTTAGGTTTAGGCGCGCGCTTTAATGCTCAAATGGAGCGGCGTTGGTTTGAACTTGGCAATGATGCGGCGTGGTTTTCAATCGGATTAATCAATTGTTTTGTTTTGGTCGGTGTTTTAGCGCCTGTTGCATTCTATGTTGGCGTGGCGATGCAGGCATTTGATGTGATCATGGTAAGCGTCAGGGCTCACGTTGAGCTAAATCGCATACAAAAATTAGAGCAAAAATATGAGCGCTTATTAAAAGATCCAACCTTGGATGCAACTGCCCGCGAGTATGTGCAGGGTTATCTTTTTCATTTAAAACAACGCATTCATTATGAAAAAAAACGCCATTATTTTGCCATTGCTAATAATTGTGTTCTGCTTATCGCTGTTGCTTTATTGGTGCCTTTATTTGCAATACAACCTGTGATTGCAATGATAGGCGCAGCTCTTGCCGTATTAAATACCATCGTATTTTTTGGTGCGGCTAAATATTTAGAAGCACAAAAGCCCAAAGATAAAATCCATCAAGAGAGCCCTACACCTTCGGCTATAGTTAAACATGGCTTTTTTAAAGCAGCGCCACCTCCAGAGTTAGATGTGTCCTTCACTCAAAAAGATCTACCCTCGATAGTACTTGCATAAAACACGGTACGTAGGTGAGGATAAGGTGATTTGTGCTTAAATATTAGATGCGGTTGCCATGGGCTGCGCTAAAGGAAACTGCTGCCTTACCATGTGTTATGGTATACTTCGGACCGATTCGTTATTAAGAATAACCGCCTTCTAATGTGTCTTACATTTTATCTGACAGCTAGCAGCGCCTATTTACCTCGGTTTATCCGCAGTATCCAGGGGTTCGAAGACGTCCTACGGAAAAGTTGCAGGATGTAGGTTTTGAGAGGTCACGTAAAATACAAGGCAAAGTAGAAGATAACGGCAGAGGAGAAATCATGGCAGCTGTTTCTTTACCCCAATTTACTCATATTGATATTGCCACATTTGTGGACCGTCTTGAGGCGCAGTTAACATCAAATTTACAACAAATAGATGCTTTGTTAGCTAAAAAAGAGACTTATACTTGGAGCAATCTTATAACCCCCCTGGAGGACATAGATGATGCTTTTGAGCAATTTTGGTCCCCGCTTTCCCATTTGCATGCAGTGGTTAATTCAGCTCTTTTGCGTGATTGCTACCAAGCATGCTTACCAAAGTTATCAGCATATGAGTCTGCCATTGGTCAAAATCAGGCTTTGTATAATGCGATTAAAACCATTAACAAGCAGGGCTTAAATCTCACGCAATTAAAAATTATAGATGACATGCTACGTGATTTTGAGTTGTCGGGGGTGGCTTTATCTGTAGAAGAGAAGAGCCGCTTTGAAGCAATACAAGCAAGGCTTTCAATGCTTTCTAATCAATTTGAAAACAATGTATTGGATGCAGGACAAGCCTATCATTTGCACATCACTGAAGAGAGCCGTTTAAAAGGGTTGCCAGAGCATGCGGTGCATGGCGCTAAAGCGTTGGCAGAAGAAAAAGGATTGCCGGGTTGGATGTTTAATTTAGAGTTTCCTTCATACCTTGCTGTGGTCACTTATGCCGAAGACCGCGCCCTTCGTGAGGAAATGTATAAAGCTTATGCGACGCGTGCGTCTGACATTGGCCCTACTGCCGGGCAGTTTGATAATACGGCGGTGATGGACGAAATGCTGTCATTGCGAGATGAAAAAGCGAAATTGCTTGGGTTTTCAAATTACGCAGAATTATCTTTAGCCACTAAAATGGCTGATTCCACAGAGGACGTGGTGGATTTTCTTGCCAATTTAAGCCACCGAGCTTATGCCCAGGCGGGTGATGAATTTAATCGGTTACGAGCTTTTGCTAAAGAGGAGCATGAAATAACACCGGTTGAAGCCTGGGATTTAGCTTATTTGTCTGAGAAAAAAAAGCAGGCCCGATATGCTCTTTCTGAAGAAGAGTTGCGACCCTT
Source organism: uncultured Legionella sp. (assembly GCA_964442495.1). GTDB lineage: Bacteria > Pseudomonadota > Gammaproteobacteria > Legionellales > Legionellaceae > CAYTZN01. The sequence continues at coordinate 52,797 of CAYTZN010000008.1, forward strand.
TTTTCCCTTGCCGCGTGTAATGGATGGGCTATTTAGTATTATTCATAAACTTTATGGCATGACACTTCACAAAGTAAAAGACGTCGACACTTGGCACCCTGATGTGGTTTGTTATTGTGTAAAAGATGAAAATAATAACGAACGTGGCTACATTTATATTGATCTCTTTGCAAGGCAAGATAAGCGTGGTGGGGCATGGATGGATTCTCTTCAAAGCAGACGTTTATTGACTGATGGAGCCGTCCAGTTACCCATTGCAACGTTGACATGTAATTTTGCAAAGCCTGTTGCTAATAAGCCCCCTACACTATCGCACGATGAAGTGCTGACCTTATTCCATGAATTTGGACATTGCTTGCATCATGTGTTGACTAAAGTTGATTACTTGAATGCTTCGGGAATCAATGGTGTTGAATGGGACGCCGTGGAATTGCCCAGCCAATTTTTTGAAAACTGGTGTTGGGAAGAAGAGGCGCTGCAGTTATTGACGGCAAATGTGGATGACGGCCAACCTCTACCGAAAGTTCTTTTTGATAAAATGATCGCAGCTAAGAATTTTCAATCGGCAATGGTGATGATGCGACAATTGGAATTTTCGCTTTTCGATTTTCGAATTCACCAGGACTATGATGCGCAAAATGAGTCGTTTATAAATATGGTTCTTGCTGAGGTCCGTAAAAACACAGCCGTGGTCCCCATTTCACCTTATAATCGATTTCAACATAGCTTTAGCCATATTTTTGGTGGGGGATATGCGGCAGGCTATTACAGTTATAAATGGGCGGAGGTGTTGTCGAGTGATGCTTTTTCGCGTTTTGAAGACGAGGGTGTTTTTAATCCAGTTACGGGCCATGATTTTCTGCATAATATTTTGGAAGTAGGTGGCTCTAAGCCTGCTAAAGAGGCCTTCAAGCAATTTAGAGGGCGTGATGCTACGGTTGATGCGCTGCTTAAGCACAATGGTATTCCTGGTTGAAAAAACAGGACTTCACACTATACTAAAAGAGGGTTGTTTCTCAATATGTTAACTAACAGGTGAGGGCAAAAAATGAAAAAAATAATAATAACCTCTATTGTTTGTGTGCTTTTTACATCGCTGGGTTTCATGACAGGCTGCAATACTGTAAGTGGTATTGGCAAAGATGTTGCTAAGGGTGGTAAAGATATTCAACGTGCAGCAAGCTAAATTAATATGTCGTAGCTATTCTTCTGTAACGGGAGAATAGCTATCAATCTTAAAGGTATTTCATGACATCAGTCTTTAATGAAAAAGATACGTACCCCTTGTTGTATAAAATTCCATTTCAAAATATGGATGGCTCAGAGACAACGTTGACGCCTTATCAGGGGCAGGTCATGTTAATTGTTAACGTGGCGAGTCGTTGTGGATTTACCCCTCAATATGAAGCGCTGGAGGCAATGCATCGGGAATACCAGTCTCGAGGTTTTGCGGTTTTGGGTTTTCCGTGTGATCAATTTAGGCATCAAGAGCCAGGTGATAATCGCGCAATCAAAGCGTTTGCAACGAGCTGTTTTAACATCACTTTTCCTTTGTTTTCAAAAATCAACGTCAAAGGTTCTTCAGTGATGCCCTTGTATTCTTATTTAAAAACGCATATCGAAAAAAAGCCTTTGATATTTATTCCTTGGAATTTTACTAAAATTTTGATTGATAGAGATGGGCGCGTTCTTCGTCGCTACTGGCCCACCACATCCATTAAGACCGTTCGTAAAGCCATTGAAGTGTTGCTTTGAATTGGTTCTTCCTCTCTTTGTATAATTTTTAGAATGATCCTTAGAGTACAATAATGCTTGATCTGCATGATATTTTAATTCGGTTAAGAAATGATTTAGGATACAAAAAAGAAAACGCTGGTGTTTGTGTTCTTTATGTTGAATCCGCTATTAATGCATTTTTAGTTGGTGAATACATACGTGTTTTTAAACCACGGTTTGACTTTATTCGGGATAACCATAAGCATTTTCCAGCTTTATTTAAAAGGATGGAACACGAAAACAGGCTTCATTCCAGGTTTTTTGTTTCATCTAGAGGTCGTAAAACATATAAGAAAACACCCTATGCGACACCATCTCGCTTTATTTCAAGACAGCATCGAAAAATACTTCAAGAGATAATGGCCTGTATGGATAAAGGTGAGCTTTATTTAAATCCTGAATATTACCCAGATTTTTTTGGTCGTCCTTTAGGTCAATCACATATTGATTATGTTTCACCTTATGTAGAGTCGATTAATTTGGAGCATTTAAAAGGACGCGTGAATCTTGCTTCTTTTTGTGGCGTTTATCCGAAAAAAATCTTGGTAGAGTATATGCAGCAATTAAATGATCTTGCTAAGGTTTCGCCATATGATTTTGCTTTAAGTCTATGTGGTGATAATCATCGTGCTGGTTTTTGCTACTCAGTCGCTGAAAAAAACTGGCTATTTTTAGACATAGCTAATCCTGACGCTTTGCCTATTCCAGCAGATGAGGACGCAAGTGTTGTAATGGCTAATGTTGTAATGAAGTCTTTTGAAGACGAATTGGCTTTCAATACAGCATTTAATACAGAGCTATATACAACTGGTGAGCATAAAGTTGTGATGCAAGAGCAAGTGAACACTTGGATGCAAGCCAAGGCACTTATCGCCATTCATGAGATAACGTTAGCCCATGCCAAACAAAAAACATCAAGAGGTATAACCTTAGCTTGGCTTGCCGCACGAAAGGGTGATGCTATGATTTTAAAATCGATAGTAGAATTAAGGCCTTATATTGACCTTAATCAAGCTAACATGGATGGTGTGGCTCCTGTATACGTGGCTGCACAAAGTGGCCACACTGACGCGTTGGCGGTTTTAATTAATGCTAAAATGACAGATGGCACGCCTCGAACAGACCTTGACAGAGCTAACCCGAGCGGTAGCCCTATCATGATTGCTGCATATTTAGGCTATTTTGAGACGGTAGATATGCTTTTGATGGGTGGGGCATCTTTTCTTGAGGATTTGTCTTCTGAATCTCTCTCATTATAGCCACCAAGTGGCTGGTGGATGAGTTTCTTATACATTTTTATTCTATATTTATAGATAATTGGCAGATCACTAAGGTGATTTAATTTGGCTCTATTTGATTGAAATAGTGAATTGATGTATAATATTTGCATTGTAATTTGAGGTGCAAATTTTAATTTGCAAAAATAGCTATGCCACGCTTTCACAATATTTTAATTCAGCTAAGAAACGACCTAGGATATAAAAGAGAAGATGAAGGCGTGTGTGTTCTTTATGCTGAAACAGCTACAGATGCTTTTTTGTTGGGTGAATATAACGCGTTTAAAAAACGTTGTAATTACATTGTGAAAAATTACAAACATCTTCCTGCGTTTTTTAAACGAATGGAAGAGGAAAACCGACTTAATGCTAGGTCCTTTGTTTCATCTAGAGGACGGAAAACACGTAAGAAAATGCCTTATGCAGTTCTAAAGCGTCCTATTTCAAGCCAAGATCGCAACATATTGCAAGAAATAATGGCTTTTATGGATCAGGGGGAGCTTTATTTAAACCCTAATCTTTATTCTGATTTTTTTGGTAGGAGATTGAGTCAGGCCCACATTAAGGAAATTTCTTCTTATGCTCAATCTATTGCTATGGAAAAATTAGAAGGAAGAGCTATGGTCGCTTCTTTCATCGGTGTGTATTCGCAAGAGTTATTAATAAACTATATGGAGCAGTTAAATAAATTAGCCAAGGGTTCACCACATGATTTTGCTTTGGGCTTAGGTGGGGTTCATCACCACGTTGGTCTTTGTTATTCAGTTGTTAAAAAAAGCTGGTTATTTATTGATGTTAATAAACCATATTTTCCGCCTATTCCAGATGATGACAATGCTTCTCTTGCGTTAGCAGAATTGTTGTTTAATACCCTTGGTGATGATGACGTTGTTGGGTTTAATACTGATATATATACAACAGGGTCAAAAAAATCCGTGATGGAAGTGTATGTGAATGTTTGGAAGCAAACGAGCAATGTTATGGCACTTCATGAGGTCACCCTAGAGCATGCTACACGAGTAACCTCAGATGGTATAACCTTGGTTTGGCTTGCCGCACGAGCCGGCGATGTTTCTTTGTTAAAATTTCTAATTGGCTTAAGGCCTTATATTGACCTTGACTATCCTGATAATTTAGGTGTCACCCCGCTCAGTATGGCTGCAGATGGCGGCTATACTGAGGCATTAAAGGTTTTGATCGAGGCTAAAATGCCTGATGGTAGCTCACGGGTTGATATTACTCGAGTAGCCTTGTGCGTCAACGACTTTAAAAAAGATCAGGAGGATGGCCATGTTGAGGCAATGGAGATATTGTTATCCTCTGGCGCGAGTACCCCTGAGGTTTTGCACCATTCATCACCAGTGATATAGAACGTTGTAAGAAGAGCATTTGTATATATTGTTCATAAAAGCCTATACCAATTGTAAATACCAACATACAATGTGTTAATTAAACTAACATGCCTAGTTGTTGTGCCTTTAACAATCGAATTGTTTCAAGAACCTAAAATTGAAGAAAAAAAGCAATTGTTGATAGATGCTTTGGCGTGCCGTATAGAAAGTGCTTTAAGATGGACAACAATTACCGTTAAATTTTCTTCCAATCTTACACGTTTTACTCCTTGGAGCGTAATCACGGATATTAGTGATAATTCCGTCTTGATTCCTATAGGCACGGCACTTTCAAATCAATGGTCTTTTTTCCTCTTAAGTAGAACCACCAGCCACTCACCCCTCAAAGACCAATATTTGGTCTCTACGTATAAAAAATACTCTAAAAATAAACATTGGAAACAAATCTTAAAAAAAGCCGCCATATCACATCAAGTCTATTTTGAAGATATAAACAGGTTGTATGTATTTAACACATTGAAATTAAGTCATTACAATTTTGTCCTTAATAATATTCAAGCAAGAAATGAACGGTCTGGAAATTGTTTGGTTTTGGCCGAAACGCTTCATTATTTTTTGTGGAACAAAGCCATTAAATCGGCAGATAATTTGATTCATCGAATTGAAGTTGTTACGTTTAAAGCACTTGACCATTGCTTTGTGATCATAAATCGCGCTTTGGACAGTGTGCTTTCTGATCACATGACATGGAATGGTTGGATAATAGATCCCTGGCGTGGCGTGAAAGGTAGTGTCTCTGTATTGCATACCAATGATTTTGTTTTTTACGATACTCATTTACGTGAATTTAGACCGGACATTATTTTTTCTCATGTGCCCCAATCCTTAGAGATAGAGGAGATTTCTTCAACCACCGATATTCTTGAACCTGCGAACAGAATGCTTTTTAAAACGTTAGAGGATTTGATATATCACGGAAAAATGAATCTTATCGCTGAAAAAACCACCTACAGGGATAAAGATATAAGCACTCATAAATCACGATTTTTTGCTGTTAAAACAACGATCGAAACACTCGCCGCCAAAAAAGACACGACAGACGAGGTACTTGAGGTTGAGAAACAGGGTTTGGTCAGCGACGTTCTTCCTGTTATTTTAAAGGGTAATCCCTAAACTTGCCTGCAGGTCTTGAGTTGTATGTTGTTGAGTCAAGACGGTGTGTTTTAGCTTTCCCGCTCAATAAAAACCTTCGCTCGACTCACGATTTTTGTTTTCTTTTTTCATGTTATAAAAATTTTTCAGTTCAAAATTCACGTAATTTTCCAATAATTTTTTTATTTCATGTTCTGCGCCTTCATATGTTTCATCCTCGGTGTAAAATTTTTGAGGGGTAAAATATTTGGGTACGTTGAGCAGGTAAGTTAAGGAGCCATCGGCTTTGAAGGGGTTCTTTTTGAGATCAGGGGTTACTATTTTGTAAGAAATTTTAAATCCTTTATAGATGTATTCAATCACGCGGTAACTCCTTTTAGAAAGCGCCATCCATCAGTAATGATTCTTGGCTGATACAATAACTATATTAGCTTAAAATGATTTACTCAATGCTTGAAGGTTGCTTCATATCTTAGGCGTCATTTTAAAGCGCAACGCCCAAGGCTTCACCAAAACGAATGCTATCGCCTGACTGAATTGTCTGTTGCCATTGCATGCGAGCGCTATCGGCGAACAATAAAATAACGGTAGAGCCTAATTTAAAATAGCCCATTTCTGCCGCCTTACTGAGAGCACATGGGTCATGGGCGTCTTTGGGGTATGTAAAGCGACGAGGCTCGGAGCTACGGGCAATGTCTCCATGCCAGCTTGTTCCAATAGCGCCAACAATCGTGGCGCCCACTAAAACCATTGCCATGGGGCCTAATGCTGTTTCAAAAAAAACCACGAGCCGTTCATTACGGGCAAAGAGCTTCGGTATACTTTGCGCGGTGGCAGGTTGTACTGAAAATAATTTGCCTGGCACGTATATCATTTCTTTCAATACAGCATCTATTGGCATGTGAACACGATGATAATCTTTGGGCGATAAATAAAGTGTTGCAAAACGTCCATTTTGAAACAGGTCACTTTGCTCTTTTTTACAGGCAAGAAGCTCCTGAACAGAATAAGAGTGGCCTTTAGCTTGAATTAAAATGGACGATTTAATGGTGCCTATTTCACTCACACAGCCATCCACCGGAGAAATAATATCCGCGCTTGCAATGGGGCGGCAGTCAGGCCTTAAATGGCGAATAAAAAAAGCATTAAACGTTGCGTAATCTTCTGGGTTTTCATCCAGCGCCTCGCTCATGTTGACGTCATACGTTTGAATAAAATAACAGATTAATCTATTTTTGATTTTACGAGACGATATATTGGCAAAAAGTCCTGCTAATATGGTTAGCATTTGTTTTGGTAAAATGTAGTGAATAAAAATTTTTAAACGGTTAGAGCGCATGGTATATACCACCATAATTCAGGTATCTGGATCATACCGTGAAAAGGAGCCACTGATAATCAAGATGATAGTATATTTTTACAACTTACACCTACTTCTTCAAAGGATTGAATAACTGCATTTGTATCTAATTCTCTGTCAATCGCGGCTTGAATCACGCCACATGCCGCGAAGTCGAAGTCCGTGGTTGATTGCCAGTAATGCTGGTTTGCATCCACCATGACTTGAAAGGCTTGGCGAATGGTCCATCCAGGAGCGTGAGCGAGCAAATAAAAGGCTTTATTAAAAACACCACTGCTATAATGTACATCAAGCTTGTCTCTATAGTCTTTGGCATGACCAATCGAGTTACCGTCTTTGGTCGGGTCATTCATGTAACGTAAAGGCTCCCCACTGATGACGGCCTCTCGAGCAATGGCCCAATCTTTCGCATCCCAATACCATGGGTAGCTTTGGCGTAAATAATCCTTAAGCGCAATTTCTGCCATGTCTGAAAAAGACTCGTTAATCCCACCGGATTGCCCTTGATAGATTAAGCCTGCATTTAATTCCGTGAAATTATGGGCAAGTTCATGCCCAACGACACCTTGTGACGGTGCCGTTAGAAATTCCTCTCCATTGCCAATGATGATTTGTTGATGCGCCACAAGTTGCCCATTATCGTAAATGGTGGGAATAGCAAAAGCATTATCCATGTTTTTAAGGTGTGTAAAGGCACGCACTGGCAAGTCGTTGCCGAGTGGTTGTTTTACTCGATAATAGATAGTAAACATTTCTATGGTTTTTTGAGCGAAAAACATGGTGTCATTCACGGGGGAAAAAGCGTAATTAACAGGGCCGCTTCCACCATCTGCAAAATTTAGGTATAAACTTTTGGCATCGCAAGGATAAGAAAATCCTTGTAAATTTCGCGTGCCTTCATCCTCTATACTTATTGGGAAGGTCTCATAATTTAAGACGGCATTGTCTAAATTAATAACGCGTATGGCATCATTTTGCACCACACAACTACCTTTGTTAATCTCAACATCAAATCGCCCTAATGCAGGTAGACCTGGGATGGCGCTCCCGTATTGGAAGGAGCCTGAGCGATAGGGCAGCATGAGGGCATTGCCCCCCATTCCTTGGCCCATTTTTAAAGAATGTGCATTGTCCCAGTGTTGCAGCAGTTCGTTAGTGTTCGCATCAATAATATAGTGGGGTGAATGCATTGGTATGTGCGGGGCCGATGTATAAAAGGATACATGGTAGGCAAGATGGGCTTTTTGATGTGCATCCAAGAAAATGATTTTTGTTGTTGTTTGAAACTTAATGGCGTGAGTAACTTTTGCTAGAAGGGGTGTTTCAATGTCTTGGGGCGTCAATGCGCCTTCAATGCTTTCAATGTCTTTTTCAATGCCTGTAACGGTTACCCCTGTGAGCAACGTAGGTGAACCTGCGAAGGGATGAGCAATCAATTGAGCGCCCCAGACAGGTATGTTTTTATAAAGAAGCTGGTATCGGGTATGGATGTTTTGGTTATTTAATTTCTTGAATTGATAATCCGTGGTGTTATTGTTGAGTAGGCTTTTTTGAAAGGAGGGTACGGATAAATGGGTATGTGTCCATAACGTGTGTCGGGAGGCTGCTTCTATACCGTTGCTGGTCATGAGTAGAGCTAGTAATGATGCTATTTTTTTTCTCATGACGTCTCCTTCGTTTGCAAAATAAGCGCTATCCTCCTATAACTTCGCTTAAAACACAACTTCGGATTTTTAATCAAAAAATTCGTAAATATTCGGGGTAATTTTTAGTAAATGCATCGGCTTAAGATTTGCTCTTTAATCGTTTGTACATGGCTATAAACGCTATTTTTTTACACTAAGGGACTATCGTGATGTTGATAAGTGATAGGGCAATTTACTTGATGGCATAAATACATACAGACTTTATTCAGAGAACATAAAAATGTTAACGATTTTTTCGAAAAAAGACCAACAAGAGCACCCCAGCATAAAAAAAATACCCTATTCACTATGGAGTGCTGAGCCGTTATTTAATTCAAGTATTAGTGAATTTGCTCTTTCTTGTATGGGTACGCCAACAACTGAATTATTTAACCATATAAACATAAACACATATCACTCGCAGATGTTGGGTGCTCAAGAAAAAAAATGTTGTTTAATTGCCATTGCTTGTGCTCATGAGTATGTGCAGGAAAGTGCGTTATTAAAGATTGCCAAAGCACTTGATATTGCTAAACAAGATTTATTTTCATGCGCTGCCGCATTAGGGTATTTACCCTTGGTAAGGCACTTACTGCCAAAAGTGATAGGAAGGCGTGGCACAATAGCTGCTAATAATTTTCATGCGCTAACTCTTGCGATGCTTAATAATCAGTTGCACATCGTTGTGTATTTGATTAAGGAGTTGCCATCGAAAGATGTACAGAAGATGGTTTCTAGTGGGGAAGGTTCCGTTTTAACTTGGGCTGCTAAACAGGGCTATTTAGAGTTTGCTATCTATTTAATGGGACAGTTTAGCTCGCAGAGCAAGCCTGAAGATAGTTCAAAATGCTTTTACATCATGCTTAAAGCGGCTGCCATTCATGGCCATTTGGCGTTTGTGGAATTTTTAGTGAAAACGCCGCCATTGAGAGGTATACGATCAGCATTCGCTGCCGATAAAGGTGATATTTTACGTATGAGTGCAGTGCATGGTCATCTGCGTGTGTTTGACTATTTAACGGCGTACTTTCCAGATAATATTTTGGAAGCAATTAAAATCAATGACTATGCAACGTTTGCATTGGTCGCGGCAAATGGGCATTTACTCGTTTTAAACCATTTGATGAAGCTGCTACCTTCAGAGGATGTACCCAGGATGGTCATGGCGCAGGGGGCGGGATGCGATGTTTTGTGTTCAGCTGTCAGAGGTGGTCATTTACCCATCATAGAGCACGTACTTGCACAATTAACGCCAAGTGTTGCGTTAGAGGCCATCGCTGCTAATAACTACAAGGTCTTTTATTTAGCGGCTCAAAATGGTCATCTTCCGATCATCCAGTGCCTTGTTTCTTGGTTGATTCCAGAGTACGTGCCAAAGATGCTTGGGCGAAATAAATGTGAGGCTTTTCGTGAGGCAATGTTGGAGGGCCACATTGCTGTTATAGAATATTTGCTTCACTTCCCCTCGGTGCTTTCCTCTATGGGAATGCATCCTCATGCATATCAGGAGCGCACCATGGCCTTTGCTACAGAAAGACTAGGCGCCCTTAAAAACAAGCAGCGGGTTTTTGAGAGGGCCTACCCTCATAGCGTTTTTGATATAGAAAATGCAAATGAATCAACGGAATATTTTTACATTTTAACCTATTTGATTCGTTGTAATGATGTTTCTCTGATTGATGAGATACTCTGGCTGCTCCGTATTCCCTCCATAAGAGCATTAATGGAAGGCGCTAACCATGATACTTTTTGCGTGTTGGTTAGCAACCCTCACTTGTCCGTTATCAAGAGTTTAGTGCCTATACTGCCTTCTGATAAGGTCGCAGAGATGATTGCAATGGATGGCTATGCAGCTTTTCATTATACAAAGAACCCCGGTGTTTTAAATTATTTGATTGAACAATTACCCGAGAGGGCGAGAGAACATATTACCTCCGCTTGTAATGAGCACATGAATGCTCTTTTTGAATATTCAACTAGAGAGTCTCGTAAAGATATTATTAATGACCTTCTGAAGTTTCCTTTCGTTTTTGCCTATGCGGAAAGCCATGTATATGAATATGAATATTACACTGCCCCCTTTGTGACAGAAAAGCTATTGGCGCTTCGCAACGCACAAGCCGCCTTTGAAGAGAATTATCCTAATGGTGTATTTACAATTGAGGATGGTAATGAGGCCACATTATATTTTTATATCATAAGAAGTCTGATTCGTCGTAATGCCCCATCATTGCTGGAGGAGCTCCGGGGAATGATAAACATTCCCTCCGTGAAAGTGTTATTACACAAAGCAGTTACACCGCGCCAAGAAAACGAATTGCTTCGTTTGGCTTTAGCTCGCGGGCACAGCGAGGTCGCCCAATTACTGTTCACGGTTCCTGCGGTGAATACGTTAGCAGCGCAACATAATTATTATCAAGAAGAGCTTCGTAATGGTGTAGATGCACGAGCCTTGGCCGAAGACCGTGAATCTTCTATGCGGGCCTTAAGTACCGGTGAACAAAAGCGCCTGCAACGGGCAATAGACCATTATGAGCCTCAATTAAAAGCACTAACGACACGCAATATTATTAATACGTTAAGAAATACCCTTGTTGCCCGTTACAAAGCACATCCGGCCGAAATCGTTGATGATAATCATTGCAAACGTTCGCTGCCGATGAATTGGGCGAATTTTAATGCCTTAAGTTTGTCTAAAAAAAGTCCGGAAGACGGGGGCGTAAATGAGCATGAGCGTGCACTTAACGCTTATTATCAACACAAAGACCATACGGCATTTCGATATTTATTAATGCCTAATCCATGGATGCATAACGATGCGAGTTATGTGTGTATCAATGAGGCGCATACGTACCGGTGGTCAACGTTTGAAGATTACCAGCCGCTTATCGCCATGCTATTTTTAGCGGCAACGGATGGTAAAGCAGAACCGTGTGATGGCTTTACCTTAGAAACACGCCTAGAACATTTTATTGATGAACTAGCTCATATTGGGCGTGCTCATAATTGGGATGAACGGCGCGTTAAAGTGGATGCCGAAGGCAATCCTCTTTTGGATGAATTTGGTGAGTGTCTAACAGAGGAATATGACCATTTAGAAGGGGACCGTCCCAGTTGTTTTTCAGGTGTCAAAAAGCGCTTGTTTCAGTCCGTCTTAGGACATCCGCTTTTGCTTTTTTTAACCTTTGATATCGTGGAGCAGAAGCTCAATGAGTTGGTACGGGAACATTTTAAAGCGGCTATTAATGATGTTAATCGTGAAAAATTTGAAAAAGCCTGGAACGATGTTCAAAATGATGAGCTTGAGCATGAAGAGCGTCAAAGGGCCGCCGAGATATTAAAAGAGCTGAACTTAAGCCCAGAACAACAACATACTCTTCTTCAAACCTTGGCTGAAACCCTAACTTTAAAATATGGGGCGCAATTTAGTGATGATCCAAGCTTTACTGTAGTTCTTTTAAAGCGCTTGATGTTAGATGAAAGGGACAAGTCCGCCGCCCACGCCACGCAATTTGCCAGCACAAATTGGGCACAATGCCTTCAAAGGCCTGCTCAAAAAACTCCAGTCGCAGAGGCGCTCAGCACCGTGGGGGTTTTTTCTACGTCATCCTCTGAACTCATCGATGCTGGAGAGGATATGCCTCTGACAAGCGAAACATCTCTTTCCTTCGGGAAAATAGGTTGAGGACTTGAGTGAGACAGAATATATAGGGCAAATAAAAATACAGTTGCCTCTAATTTAGAACATATTTGCTGATTCAGCATGAAAAATTTTGAACAGGCACAAAGATAATGCTAATCTCTTCTTGCGGCGGCGTTTAGTGTAAGTATTATATCATTATACAAAACCGATAATGCCACCGAATTGTCCTCAGAAGTTGGGCACATAAAAAATTTACAGGAAATCTAATGAGTATAAAAAATATCATTCAAAAATTAAAATGCATTTTTTCAGGTGCGAGTAGTACTACAAAAATCACAGGCACCATTAAATTTTTTGATAGAAAAAAGCGTTTTGGCTTTATTGTAGCAGGCAAACAGGAGTACTTTTTTCACGCTGCTGCAACAAAACCTGCTGATTTCAAAGCCTTGCAAGATGGTGTTGCTGTGCGGTTTAACCTTATTCAAGGTAAGAAAGGTCCTCAAGCAGACAATATAGAAATTGTTTAGTTTAGGGTGATTTTTAGCTTTTAACAGCATATATTCGCCTATTTGCCGCGCTTTATGTGCAAAATATCCGCAGTATTCTGCACATAAAGCGCGATACAATGGGTACTGTTAACCTACCAACTAAAACTTAAAGCTAATTGGAAGCCTTGCCCTTGGCACACACTTCATTTCACGCTAGGATAATGTTTTTTGCGCAAGGTGAAACAAATGAAGCAGGTAGACGTTTCCTCATCGCATTCAGTGCAGCAGCAAGTGTTGCACTTAAGTGCGCATCTCAATAGCCGTATTCTCGGTCAAAAAAATTTAATATCACGGTTAATGATTGCTTTGTTGGCAGATGGCCATTTATTAGTGGAAGGGGCGCCTGGCTTGGCAAAAACCCGTGCTGTAAAGGAATTATCAGTTGGGGTTGAAGGTCATTTTCACCGTATCCAATTCACACCAGATCTATTGCCCGGTGATTTGACCGGCACTGATATATACCACCCAGAAGATGGCTCTTTTGTTTTTCAACCAGGCCCTATTTTCCATAACATGGTGTTAGCTGATGAGATAAATCGTGCGCCAGCGAAAGTGCAATCAGCATTGCTCGAAGCAATGGCCGAGCGCCAAGTGACCATTGGTGGCAAAACCTACCCGTTGCCCGAATTGTTTTTAGTCATGGCAACTCAAAATCCTATTGAACAAGAGGGGACTTATCCTTTACCTGAAGCACAGCTCGACAGGTTTTTAATGTATGTAAAAATTGGTTATCCCGATGCTGATGTGGAGCACGATATTTTATTGTTGGCGAGACGAGAAGCCTTAGCCGCTAACACGTTTAGCGAAAGCCCCGTCGCCATAAAAGAGCCTGTGACACCGCTTTCGCAAAAGTCATTGTTTGCCGCTCGCAGTGAAGTTTTGAATGTGCACATGAGCGAGGGGTTAGAAAACTATTTAGTTCAGCTCGTGGTTGCAACGCGTAAGCCTGATGTTTATAGCAAAGAGCTGGGTCGTTGGTTACGTTTTGGCGCAAGCCCTCGGGCAACCATCGCATTGGATAGATGCGCAAAAGCACATGCATGGCTTTCTGGACGTGATTTTGTGACGCCTGAGGATATTCATGTGATTGCTCATGATGTGTTGAGGCATCGTATATTACTGACGTTTGAAGCCGAGGCTGAAGGCATTTCAAGCGATGACTTCATCGATGAGTTATTAACCTTGGTTGCGTTACCATGACAGAAGGCGTAACTGCTGAGTTAGCCGAATTAATTGCTCTGCAACGTTATGCTCAAATGATGCACGCTTCGACTGAGGGACGCGTTGCCGTGCAAGCTGGGCGTCATTTATCTAAATTACGTGGCCGAGGAATGGATTTTTCAGAAGTGCGTAATTACCAGGCGGGTGATGAAATAAGGCACATGGAATGGCGTGTCACCGCACGCACGGGCAGGCCTCATGTTAAATTGTATGCAGAGGAGCGAGAGCGCCCAGTTGTTGTGCTGGTGGATTTTAGTCCCACCATGTTTTTTGGTACGCGTCTTGCGTTTAAGTCGGTGATTGCGGCGAGACTTGCCGCATTGATTGCGTGGACGGTCGTAAAGCAAGGCGATCGTTTAGGCGGATTATTATTTTCACACGAGGAACATAGTGAATTTAATCCCCGTGGTCGAGAGAGCGGGGTATTACCCTTTTTAGCAGCCCTTAGCCATTATACCTTTGCAACCCCTTGGAAATCATCAAAGCCCTCTTTAGAAAGTGGCACCTTAAGTTATGCCTTACAGCGTGCTCGGCGTGTTGCAAAGCCTGGTAGCCTTGTTGTGTTGATGAGTGATTTTTATAATTTGGATAAAAATAGTGAGCAGCATTTAAGCCGTTTACGAACGCATAACGATATTTTGGTGTACCACTTGTGTGACTCTTTAGAGATTGCGCCACCAAAACCTGCTCAATACGCTATAACCGATGGGCAACAAGAGTTGTTGCTGGATACAACCATCGATTCAGTACAGCAGGCTTATCGTCAGTATTGTGAAGAGCGCCTCGCAACGTTAGACGCACAATTTAAACGGCTCTGCATCCAATCTGTACAAGTTACTTCAGAGAATGATTTATCACTTATCGTGCGTCAAACGTTTCCCCGGAAAGCAAATCATGCATAGATCGCGTCAACAACATTGGAAGGCAATTTTTTTGCTGCCGCTCATTGGTTTAAGCCAACCGCTCTCGGCCATCGAGAATCTAACGTCTATGCCGCTAACATCGAGCGCCCCAGTTGACCCACTAGAGGGGCTACGTGATATCCATCTACCAGATGCTGTGGGTTGGTGGCCACTTGCACCAGGGTGGTATCTGCTGGGGTTTTTAGTGTTATTAGGGTTCCTGACGGTGGGGTTTTTTCTTGTCCGTTATTACTTAAATGGCCGCGCTAGACGGGATGCCTTGCGCTTATTAAAACGTTATCGACAAGAATATGTTGAGAAAGCAAATAGCCAATTGAGTGCGGCACGTGTGTCGGAAGTATTAAGACGTGTTGCTTTGGTGTATTTTCCCCGTGGGAAGGTAGCCAGTTTACAAGGTGAGGCCTGGTTGATGTTTTTAAACAACACCTCTAAAGGTTTGGATTTTAATTTAGTAAAGCTTGAATTGCTTGAAATGCCCTACCAGCCTTTTGATGGGGGGGATTTGAGCTTATTGTTTAGTATGGCGCAGAAATGGATACATCAAAGGAGTGTCCCATGTTCGAATTAGCCCTGCCTTGGGTACTTTTTGCATTACCCCTACCTTGGTTAATTTGGGTTTTAATGCCGCGCGCGCGTCGTCAGCTGCCAGCGGCGTTAAGAGTGCCTTTTTATACGGCCATGCAGGGCGTTGTGGATAAGGACGCACACTCGATAGCCACGTCTTCTAAAATACGGTTATGGTTTTTGATCTGGTCTTTAGTGTTATTAGCGTTGGCAGGCCCACGTTGGGTCGGTGATCCGCGACCAGCCGTTCGCGAGGGGTATAATATCATGTTGGCATTGGATATTTCGGGCAGCATGGAAATGAGGGACATGCTCCTAAATGGACGACCCAGTACTCGGTTAGCTGTTGTTAAACAAGCAGCAGAGCAATTTGTAAAAAATCGGGCGGGTGATCGCCTGGGCCTCATTTTATTTGGTAGCCAAGCTTATCTGCAAACACCTTTGACCTATGACAGACACAATGTCTTGATGCGCTTAGCAGATGCAACCGTTGGTTTGGCCGGAAATACAACGTCGATTGGAGATGCCCTGGGTCTTGCCGTAAAGCGGTTGCAAGCCGTGCCTAAAAAAGGGCGCTTGATTATTTTGTTAACGGATGGGGTCAATAACTCAGGGGTCTTGCCTCCCTTAAAAGCGGCAGAACTTGCCAGTGCAGATGGCATTAAAGTGTATACGATTGGCTTGGGTGCCGAGCTTGACCCACGGCTAATGGGTGGTATGTTTTTAAACATGAATGTTACGGCGGATTTGGATGAGTCTACGTTAAAAGAGATTGCATCAATGACAGGAGGACGTTATTTTCGTGCGACAAATATCCAATCTTTGCAAACTATCTATCAACTTATTAATCAGATGGAAGCTATTTCTCAGGAGCTTCCAACGGTTCGCCCCCAGCATGAATATTATCCATGGCCCTTGGCTCTTGCTCTGGCGTTATTTTTATACTGGCTTCTTTTGCAAAGTGCTGTTTATTCACGATTGAGAAGACCTTTGCGCCGGGAGTTTGCCGCTCATGATTGATGTTCATTTTATTCGGCCATTATGGCTGCTTGCCGTGGTTCCTTTTGTTGTTTTGATGTGGGGTGTTTTTCGTCAAAGCCCTTCATTTACTGCATGGAGTGAGGTTTGTGACAAACATTTACTGCCCTATTTAATCGAAAAAAAGGGTCCTCGTCAGCAAAAGGCGTCGTGGTTATTGTTGGCGAGTGGGGTTTTAATGATCATAAGTTTGGCGGGGCCTACGTGGTCGCGCTTTCCTGTGCCGACGTATCAACACATCGAGCCTCGTGTGGTGGTGTTGGACATGTCCGATGCCATGATGATAAACGATTTATCCCCCAATCGATTAACGCGCGCTAAATTTAAATTACATGATTTATTTGGGCTGAAAGACAAGGGGCAATTTGGTTTGGTCGTGTACACCAGTGAGCCATTTGTGGTGTCTCCATTAACAGATGACGCACAAACCATTGATGCTTTGCTTTCATCGTTAACCCAAGAAGTAATGCCCGTAGATGGGTATCATTTACCAAGTGCATTAAAAAAAGCCGAGCAGTTGCTTATTGATGCGGGTTTTCATCAAGGACAACTATTGGTTTTGACAGGCGAGACGCCGTCGGCTGAGGCTATCAAAACAGCACGTCGTCTTGCGGCAAATGGCGTTCAGACTTCCATTATGCCTGTCATGGGGGTGAATACACCAAAAAATCCTGAATTTAATACCTTTGCTAGTGCTGGGCACGGTGAGCTTATATCTTTTAGCGATACCTCTACAGACATAGACCAATGGTTGGCGGCTTCTTATAAAAATAAGCAATATACTGAAAATATGCAGAATGATATGCCTGAGTGGCTTGATGAAGGGCGTTGGTTTTTAATCCCAGCACTGTTTTTATTACTCCCAGTATTTAGACGGGGTGGTTTAGCATGAACTGGCTATTGATGATTTTACTGGTAAGTTTGGCACCTTACGTTAGTGCATGGGGTTGGCAAGATTTATGGCAAACGAAAGATCAGCAGGCCAAAGAGATGATGGATAAGGGCCAATTTGCAAAGGCGCACGAAACTTTTTTACGAGAAGATTGGCGTGCGGCATCGGCATATCGTGCAGGTGATTATGCAAAAGCCGCCACACTTTATAGCACTGTTAAACACATGGAGGATGCTCATTATAACCAGGGCAATGCGCTGGCACGGCTTGGTAAATACCAACAAGCGATTAATGAATACAATAAAACTCTCGCGATGAATCCATATCATAACGATGCAATTGCTAACCGTAAGTTAGTTGAAGAGCTTTTAAAAAAAGAACAAGAGCATCAACAAGATAAAGATCAGCAAAATCAGGACAAGCAAGATCAGGACAAGCAAAACCAAGATAAGCAAGATCAAGATAAGAAAGAGCAGGATAAGCAAGAGCAGGATAAGCAAGATCAGGATAAGCAAGATCAGGATAAGCAAGATCAGGATAAGCAAGATCAAGATAAGCAAGAGCAGGATAAGCAAGAGCAGGATAAGCAAGATCAGGATAAGCAAGAGCAGGATAAGCAAGATCAGGACAAGCAAAACCAAGATAAGCAAGATCAAGATAAGAAAGAACCTAAGAATGAAAAGCAGTCTCGTTCAAATCAGGAAAATGAGCAGGCTCGAGAGCAATGGTTACGCTTGGTTCCCGACGACCCGGGAGGCTTATTGCGAGAGAAATTCCTGCGAGATCACATTCGTAGACAAAATGGATGGACAGAATGAAGCGTTTTATTCTAATGGTTATTTTGTTGTGTTGGCATGTGATGTGCGTGGCCGCTATTGCAACACAAGTGAATCGCACCAGTGTCCAAGTGGGTGAAATGTTTCGGGTGATGTTCACCCTTGACGAGCCGCACAGAAGAGAAACACCAGATTTAAGCCCCTTACAACAAGATTTTACAATCGTAGGTACGGAACGCAGCGTTGCTTATTCTGTCGTGAATGGGCAATCTCATTCGGTTAATCAATGGGTCCTGTCATTAACGGCAAAAAGAACAGGCAAGTTAGTGATTCCCTCTATCCAAATTGGTCAGCAGCAAACCATGGCTACGAGCATTGATGTGATTGCTACGGCTCCGATGACAGAAGAGGCCCCTGACGATAGTGCGCCTCAACCAGACGTGATGCTAAAAACAGACCTTAGTGCCAACACTGCTTTTGTTAATCAACAATTGACCTATACCGTTAAATTGTACAATAGCCAGCGTTTATTAGATGCAGAATACATTCCA
Organism: uncultured Legionella sp.; assembly: GCA_964442495.1. Taxonomy (GTDB): domain Bacteria; phylum Pseudomonadota; class Gammaproteobacteria; order Legionellales; family Legionellaceae; genus CAYTZN01. The sequence continues at coordinate 71,555 of CAYTZN010000008.1, forward strand.
CCCCACGTTGAAGATGCCCTGCTTATTCCTTTAGGCAATGGGGTTCGTTCTCAAACCATCATGAACGGGCAAGGTTATACCGTTGAAGAGCAACAGTACGCTATATTTCCGCAAAAAAGTGGTGAGCTGCATATTGTTGCGCCTACTTTTAATGCGGTAGTGGTGGATAGTATGCCAAGACGTATTAATGTTCATGCAAAAGCCAAACGTGTAACGGTTAAACCTATCCCCTCGACTTATTCAGGAAAATATTGGTTCCCAGCAAAACAAGTTTCCCTTACAGAGGTTTATGATGATTTGAGCGTAACCTTGGATCAGGGCAGTACGTTGGTGCGTACGATTACCCTTCAGGCCGCGGGTATTCCTGCGGAATTACTGCCCCCGTTAACTTTTCCAAGCAGTGAAGAATACAACGCTTATCCTGAAAAACCTGCGCTACGAAACACCAGCAATCAACATGTCGTGGTGGGTCGGATGGATATTAAAGTGACTTATTTGTTAAATAAAAGTGGTCTTGTTACGCTCCCGGCACTTCAAGTGCGTTGGTTTAACACGGATAAGGGCCATGAGGATGTTGTATCGTTACCTGCGCGCGCGCTTGACATCAAGGCATTGGCTGGACGTTCTTCGAAAAAGGCCACACCGCACTCTGCAAACATCAAGAAAAAGGTCCAAGCCTCTTCAGCAGAGTCCTTTTTGTCTACGTTGGCTTTTAGAGAAATGGGGACATGGTTTGCTCTTATTTTGGGTCTTTTGGGTGTCATTTTTTTGGTAGGCTGGGGGGGGCGGTCATTTTTTTTAAAAGGTCACCCCTTAAGACAGGCTCTTCAGAAGTTGCGTCATGCTTGTGTCAATAATCATCCACTAGAGGCTCAAAACGCTTTGCTACAGTGGGCGCGTGTTCAATGGCCAGAGGCGCGCGTCTTAAATTTGTACCAGTTAGCAAAACTTACGCGTGACACACCGCTTAAAAAACAATTGTCTCTTTTATCGCAAGCACTATATAGTCAAGAAAGCCATGTTTCATGGCAGGGTAGGGCATTGTGGCGCAGCGTCATGGCTTTCCGGCAGGCAAGACCTGCTAAAACTCGAAAGGGTAACGGGTTGCCGCCCATCAATCCTGCTTAAGTTAAGGATTTCCAGATGGATTCTTCATTCTCTTGGCGTGGTATTTTTAGCCGAATGTTACCTTTTTGTGAATGGTTGCCAGAGCTTCGTCAATGGTCGACGTTAAAGGCAGATCTCTTGGCGGGCTTAACGGTTGCCATGCTGTTTATTCCACAATCCATGGCTTATGCTCACCTGGCCGGCGTTCCCGTCTACATGGGATTATACGCGGCGTTTATCCCGCCCATTGTTGCTGCTTTGTTTGGTTCCTCTCGATATTTGTCTACAGGCCCGGTGCCTGTCACCTCCTTGCTCGCGGCTGTGGCCATGATGTCTTTTGCGGCCAGCGGTACGCAGGAGTATTTACAATACATGCTCTTATTAACCTGTCTAGCCGGTGTTATTCAACTAATCTTAGGGTTATTGGGTTTTGGCGTCGTGGTTAACTTCTTATCTTTTCCGGTGATGTTGGGGTTTGTGAATGCGGTTGCGCTGATTATTGCGAGCATGCAATTGAGCAGTTTGCTTGGTGTTAGTGCCATTACGCAACCTCATTATTATCAAACGCTTTGGCAAGTTCTCCGTGATGGTTGGTTTAGCGCTCATGTTCCGAGTGTAATAATGGCGGCCATTACGTTTGCTATCATTCTTGGTGGGCGACGATTATGGCCAAAATTACCCCATATTTTAATTGCTGTTGTGGTCACCGCATGCTTGGCTTGGTTATTTGATTATGAAAAAATCGTGGTTGTCCGCCCAAATCAAATCATCAATGCGCCCATCCAAGAGAGTCTTCTTAATTATCAACATTACCCTTTAGAAATGCAGTCATTGTTGCAGGCGGTGAGTTCGACGAGCCAAAACGTGCAAGAAGTGATAAAACGTTTTGGGGCAAACACAGAAGAGGCTGACAAGGCTATTTATCAAGCAAACCAGGCTAAATGGCAATTAGAGCGTCGTATCAGTCGACACAATTTTGAGACAGGTGAACTCAGTCGTTTGCGCTTAGGGCGTATAGTTACTGCAAATCACCAAGACGTTTTTGTTGTGGGACAACAAAAGGCACCAATTGAACAAATAAAAACGCAACAATGGCGCATAGCACACCTTCCCACGAAAACCACGCCCCTGATGTTACAAGCTGGTGGTGATGTGGTTGGGTATGTTCCACAAGGGCTTCCTCACTTTAAAGCAATCGTTTGGGATTGGAATGTGGTATCACAGTTATTCATGGCAGCCTTGGTCATTGGTTTGGTTGGCTTTACTGAAGCGATTACCATCGCTAAGCGCATCAGCGCTCAAAGTCGACAACGTTTAAACATTAATCAGGAATTAATCGGGCAAGGGCTCGCTAAATGCATAGGAAGTTTTTTTCAATCCATGCCGGTTTCAGGTAGTTTCACTCGCTCCATTATCAATTTTAATGCCGGTGCAAAAACAGGCTTTTCATCGATTGTAGCAGGCCTTATTGTCATGGTGGTTTTGTTATGGTTTACCCCGCTGTTTTATTATGTGCCATACGCCACGTTGGCCGCGGTGATTATGGTTGGTGTTTTAGGGTTGCTTGATGTTAAAGAAATGTACCGTGTATGGCGGGTGAGCCGTTATGAAGGAATGGTGTCATTATTGACATGTGTATTAACGCTATTCCTTGCCCCTCATTTAGCGACAGCTTTAATTTTAGGCATGTTATTGTCTTTAGGTGTCTACCTTTATGAAACGATGCGCCCACGTTTTAGTGAGTTGGCATACAGTGTGGATGGTGGTTGGATTGAGTGTAATGAAAATGAAGATCCTACAAACTGTGAGCTGATTCGGGTGGTTCGCTTTGGTGGGTCACTTTATTTTGCAAATGTTTCGTATTTTGAAGAAAAAATTCTTAAATTGATAACGGCTAACCGGAAACTTCGCTACATTGTTCTTGACTGTGTGGGCATCAATAAAATCGATGCCAGTGGGTTAGAAACACTTCACAATCTATGTATCAGTTTATCTGAGGCAGGCATTCAATTAGGGTTTACGCGCGTACGTCTTCCTGTGTTGACCTTATTAAAAAAGGGTGGCCTTTACGAGCAAGTAGGGGACAAGCATTTTTACAAAAGTAATGCAGAAGCCATCGTCGATATTTTCAAACGCCTCGGTAAAGCGCATCACCATAAATGTTCTTTAAGCGATGTTACGTTTGATCATCAGTGATGTTGAATCTTGATTCAAATCCGAAGTAGATAGTATTTTAGTTATCCATGATAATATGAGGCCCTTGTTGTTTTATCTCCCTATAAAATGAATAAAATTGCGGCTATTTATGTGGTAAAACCTGAATTTCTTTCAGAGCTCTCTGAGGAGCTGATAGACGTTTCGGACGTTGTTAATGATTTGGTGTTTTCTCCTCATAAAAAAATGGATGTGTGTTTTGCAGAAGACATTTGGTTGGAGCCTCATAAGGTGAGTTTTCAGTCTATTTCTGAGGCGGTAAAAATTCTTCGACAAACGGGGAAATTTTGGTATTTGCACCCTATCTCACATATTAGGCGATCGCGTCTTATCGAAGCGCAATTAAGTAAAATACCCACACTTTCGCGTAATTTCCCTATTGAGTCAGATGTTCCAATCATCGGCTGTTTTAGTCTTCTTGATGAACATACCATGGTTTATAGCGCTAAGCGGCTAAAAAAATGGCCCCAAGGCAAATGCTATTTTGTGGAGGATAAAATCAATCCCCCCAATCGTGCTTATTTAAAACTGTGGGAAGCACTGACCTTTTTGGATAAATACCCAACGGCAGGCGATACTGCATTGGATTTAGGAGCCTCGCCTGGCGGATGGACTTATGTGATGCAATCTTTAGGTGCTCATGTGACTGCCGTGGATAAAGCACCCTTGTCTCCAAACATTGCAAACCTTCCCGGTGTTACCTTTTTAAAACAAAGTGCGTTTGCGCTAGACCCTGCTGCTTTGGAGACATCGTATGATTGGGTGTTGTCTGATGTAGCATGTTACCCGGAACGGGCGTATGCACTTATCATGAAGTGGATTGCTTCTGGTAAAGCAAAACAAATGATTTTTACGGTAAAATTACAAGGTAAGACCGACATTGCGATGATTGAGAAATTTAAAGCAATTCCTAACGCTCGCATTATTAATTTGTTTTACAATAAACACGAAGCCACTTTTTTTTACCCAGCACCTAGTTTGGCCTAGATGTTAAAACATGCATCATTCTAATAAATTCATCTTTAATGAACTTAGCTTCTTCAGAGGTATAGCAGGCTTTTCTATACGTTACACTTACGCTTAAGCAATCGTTAATAGTTGTGAGATTAAAAACAATGGGGCACACCATGGCGGTGGGTGAGTAACGGGTATATTGATGCACGCTGTTTTTCAGTGCCTCATTTTCGTCCCGGAGAACCATGTTTGAAATACCAACAGTTATTGGGGTGTTTTTACTAAATAAACGGTATTTACTGTGTTTGGTTTTTGCTTTGCTCCACATGGTGTTTTGTATTTTAAACAAGAGATATTGTTTAATTGCGGCGTTTTTTTCTTTTAGGCGCATCGTTTGTGCATTAATGTGGTTGCTTAGGGTCTCAAAAGAACGTTGTTCTGGCGCGTTGAACGATAAATAAAAAAAGCCTAAAAATAAACCAAATGCATGGGTAAGTGGTGTTTGACTTTGGGCTCTTATATTAGACATTACACCAATAACAATTCGGCTTCGTTTTGGTTTTAATGGCTTTGATTTGAGTGCGGCTCGTTTTTTTTGAGTGATGCGACCAAAAAGCTGGGCAAGTGAGGTTACAAAAAGATCGTTTAAGGTGATTCTTTGGGTTTTACAAACACCTAAGAGTTGTTCTAAGGTTTCTTTGTCAAAAAGATGAGAAAAGCAGCCACTTTCAGTGGATTCCACGTTAGAGACGTCTGTACGAAATGCCCGTGAAAATCGAAGGGCAGTTTGAATCACGCCTAAATAACGGTAATAAAAAGTTTTGTATTTATAGATGTGTTTAAAGCACTCCTTAATTGGGGGTGCGTTTAAGGTTAATGGCAACGGTTCTTTGGGGTGTTGTATGCGATTGAAAATAGCTGCCATGAGCTGACTAATAGCATAAGCATCACAGATCCAATGGTTGTATGTGATAGAAAAATACACATTAGATGAATGTGTGATGATAAAAAAACGAAGCGGGAATTCATTCAGTGAAAAAAAATAATTGATTTCTTTTTCAACATGTTCGTCTAATGAGAGAGTAGAACACTCAATCTGTATCGGTTCAGCAAGAGGGGCATACGTTGCATGGTCTAAGGTTGAAGAAAAAGAAGGTGCTCCTATTGCAAGTTGGTTTATCGTAGCGGCCAATGAGGCTTGAAGGCAGGGCAGCTGGTTTACCTCGTTTTTTAAGCAAACCACATGCACTGCATTATAGGCGGAGCTCCGACTTAATTGGAGCATTAGCCGTTGATAATGGTTAAGCTCAATGCTCTTCTTAAGCATTACTCGCTCTTCGACAGGGTGGCAAAAACCGATTGGTTTGTTGAACATACTCTTTATAAGCTTCGCCATGAACTTTTGCAAGGTATTGTTCTTCTCTATAGGCCTCTAGGGTAAAGACAGTCCAGTGAACACAAAAAAGAATAAACATAAAGGTCGTTTGGACAGAAAGCAGCGTTCCTAACATCAGCATCATGGATAAAGAATAAATGGGGTGACGAATATGTTTGAAAGGCCCATCTGTGATGAGGTTGTTTTTTTCCTTATGATCAATGCCAATTCGCCAATCATTGCCCATGTAATACCAGCAGTAAATGCTAAGCGCTAATGCCATCAAACAGATGATAGCGCCGGCCCAGACAACAGTAACGGTGATGGGCGCCATAAAAAATGATGCATACCAGGGCAGCGCAATCCAGCATCCAATCAGGGGTAGCATGATAAGGCGTGATAGAAGGCCCAAAATTTCTCTAGGAATCACATTGGGTGTTTTGCCAATTTTAGGTGTGATGAGCACGGCTTTGATAAAAACAGTAAGCCAATAACTGGTAACGCAAAGGGCTGATAAAAGCGCGGGGTAATGTAGTGTCATTAAATTCTCCGGTACAAGTAATGCAGGGCATCTAACAATAGAGTGGTTATTTATTGTTTCGCATTGTGTCATGAAATGTTTATTTGCTAAAGAGATAGAGGAGCATTTACTCTAATTAAAATAAGCCCACACGGTTAATGGCATCACAACAAATTTTTATCGTGGTAGTCTATAGTTAGAGTAAACGTTGAGGAAGCAACGATGTGTCGATTGGTGGCTTATTTGGGGTGTGATGTTTTATTGGAGGATGTATTGGTCAAGCCCACCAATTCCATCGTTATGCAGAGTCTGCATGCACGCGAATCGAGCATTCCTACCAACGGCGATGGCTTTGGATTAGGATGGTATTCCCCACACATCAGTGATAAACCTGGGTTGTTTAAATCCATTTCGCCCGCATGGAATGATCTTAATCTACTCCATTTAACGTCTAAAATTGAATCCCCTTGTTTTTTTGCTCATGTTCGTGCCGCGAGCGCTGGTGGGGTAACGCACTATAATTGTCACCCCTTTGTTCATGGGCGATGGATGCTGATGCACAATGGTGAAATATGCCATTTTATAACGATTAAACGTCATCTTCGCCATTTACTAGATGATGATATTTACAACTGGATTCAAGGTGAAACAGATTCCGAACACTTATTTGCTTTGTTTTTACAATTGAGTAAAGGGCGCGATCTTAACCAACTGTCTGTTGTGGCAGATGTATTGCAAGCCACTTTTGAGACGATTACAGCGCTTATACATGATTATAGTGAGCTAGGGCCTTCTTTCTACAATGTTTGTTTAACCGATGGGACGCGCTTATTGGCGACGCGCTATTGTACAAGCAAAAAACATTTGCCTGAGACGATGCATTATTCAATCGGGAGCCGTTTTAGAGTAAAACGAGGCGGCTCACACATGCTTCCTCCAGATAAAAAGGGTGACTCGGGTAGCGTGTTAATTGCTTCAGAAGTGCTTACTGATTTTGATATGGAATGGCACGATGTCCCTGTTAATCATTTGCTCATGGTCAATACTGATTTAAGCATTGAGCTACGACCGTTATCATTTGAAATATAAAGTGTGAGGTTATTCATTGTTGAAAAGTCACGAAACCCTAGTATCATTAAACATCGATATTTTGCTATAAATTTAGAGAAAAAATCATGCCATCTTTTGATATTTTTTCAGAAATTAATGAAGTTGAATTACGTCATGCAGTAGATAATGCCATCAGAGAAATGGGGACGCGGTTTGATTTTCGTGGTGTTGATGCCAGTATTGAATTAAAGGACTTGTCGGTTACATTGAAAACCGAGTCTGATTTCCAGGTGCGTCAATTAGAGGATTTATTTCGTAACCATTGTTCAAAACGGGGTTTATCTTCATCCGGTGTTGATATTGAGGACAAGCCTGTTCACACGGGCAAATATTATTCATTGACGCTTACGTTTAAGCAAGGCATTGATCAACCCCTTGCAAAAGACATCGTAAAATTAATGAAAGAAAGTAAGATGAAAGTGCAGGCATCTATTCAAGGTGATAAAGTGCGTATTACGGGCAAAAATCGTGATGATCTCCAAGAAAGCATGGCCCTTCTAAAAAAATCAGACATTGAATTACCGTTGCAGTTTAATAATTTTCGCGATTAGATTAATAGAGTGTGTTGACATATATGGATTCTGTTGTTTTAGGACGAAACGCCGCGCCCTAAAACAACACCTCCTCATGAAGTGGCTTAAATCTTTATGACATCCGTACTGTGGGATAAATACGTTCTGGTAATTTGTTTAAAAAAGCACGTGTTTCTGTAGTGCGGTTGTTTCCAAAAAATCGGGCTTTATTAATGCTGGGTAAATTTTTTGTCGCTTCTAATTGCGTTTTGATGTCGTCAGGATTTTCGCGTAATGTTTTTTGCAAGGTTTTTAATGCACTTATCTTTTCTTTAGCCAAAGGTTTATTGATAAGGGGCCCTGAAAAGTGTTTTTCTGTAAAACGTTTTACACAATAATCGGCTTGAGTTTTTTGCCAATTCACTGAGGGTTGTTGAGAGACCCGTGGTAGCGGCGTAACTGTGATTTTTTGACGCCCAGTTTGTTTTTCCCAGGCTTCATTGAAGCTTAACGATTTACGATTAAGTTTACTGGTTAAATAGTCCCATACAGCCGCTAAAAAATAGAGGGGCGTGAAAATAAATTTAAGCAGGCGCGTGGGAAGGTCAAGATCGTGATTATGGCCACAGCCCGCGCTTAAGCGTTCTTTTAACACTTCATGACGGTGTGCCTCGAGCTCCTTTGGTGATAATTTTTTCGCGTGATGATGGCAATGCCCATGCTTATGTTCGTGTGCATGCTTATGCCCATGGTGTTGTTTATGTCCGTGTTGATGCTCATGTCCGTCTTCATGCCCATGAGCATGGTCATCATGGGAACCTAAAAAATAATGCGCATCTTCAAAGCCTTCGGCAATAACTCCCAATATAGCGGAACGCCGTTGTGAAATACCAGGAACGCGGTCAGCCGTTACACCAATTCCAATCAAGTGGCCTAGAAAAAGCAAAAGGCGCAGTGGGGTGATGGTGAGTTTTAACAGTAGACGGAAGGGGTTGATGATCTGGAGCGTGTTTTCACGCTTCTGTAATGCTTTAAAGTTGTCAGCGATGGATTTAAAAAAGCGTTTAAAGGCGCTGCCTGGTTTTTTAGTGGCATTTTCAATTAAGGCAAGCGACTCGTGTGTGTTTTGCAAATTAAACACCACGGCAGATAAGCCCGTGATTGCGGGATTAGCAACACCCATGATAGCCGTTGGCATTTTGCTCATCCAGGCAAAAAGAGGTTTCGCTTTTTTAGCAACGGTCCACCAGGTGCCTGCTGTGCAAATGGTCAGTAAAATAGCGAGAGTTACCAACATGACCGTCATGGCAGTCATAAAAAATTTGCGCAGGGTAATCGAGCCCGTCAAATCACTTCGCATTTTTTCAAACCATTTGCGAAGGGTGCTATTGGCTATCATGTCGGTGATGGCATTGTAGGTGAGCAAACCATAGGCCGTTCCTGCAATTAGCGCCATCGGGACAATAAAAGCGGGCCAGATGGAAAAGGGAATGGCTGTAAACACAGGGATAACAGAAAACGCTTCAACCAATAAGTAGGTGGAACCTAAGGTCATGAATAATGCAGCCAACACACAGAATACTTTTGCCCCATGAAATGCATTCCGTCGTTTAACAAGGCGTTGTTGCTGTTCTTTTTGCTGATGATCTTGAAGCCATTCGCGCAAATTACGCTCATAGGGTGTAAGGTGAGCTGGGTCTTCTTTTTTAGGAGGGAACAATTGCAGGGAAAACCAATTTTCCATATCGCGCAACGTTCTTTCGACTTGTTTTTTTCGGATATTGCTGCCTTTGCTGAGCCTTTTATGCGCAAAGGAATGAAATAATTCGGCTTGGCGTTGGTAGTCTTTAAAAAAATCCGGATAACTCTCAAAATCAGAGGAGGTCATTTTTTCAAGTAAGTATTCTTTGGCTAACGCACGTTCGTGGTAACGGTATTTGAACAATTTGTCTAAGGCGCCAGAGACGTTTTGTAAGTAAATCTCCCCCTCGTAAGCGACCGAAAGACCAAACGCTGCAAAATCAATCGGTAAAAAAGGCAGTAGTGCATACATACCGCCAAAACTTAAAAAACCAAGGATCGTGCTAGCACCAGCGGTGAGAAGCGATAAGGCAATGTAACGAGGGGCATTTTTTAGTTTCATTGTTTATTGAGTATGCAAGTAAACGGAATTGATACTTTATATCAAATGAAAATGATTATCAATAACTTTCAAATCAAAACGGAGAGCGGTGGGCAGTTATTGTTCCATGAGTGAGGATTCAATGCGCATGATCTATGACGGTTTAATGACAGTAAGCTGATTACTCTTACTTCATAAAGAACTTCTGTATTCGTGTGATACAGAGAAATTGTTAAGCGGATGTGGAAAAAAGACCTTAAAAACGCAAGCGCCTTTAAGGTCTAAAGATGAGAGAAGAAGAGATTACGCGCTTACTCTTGGAGCAACACGCTTTGCTTCAATGTTCGCGACATCGACGAGGTCTTGTGAGGCACTTTTTCGACTACCACCCCAGAAACTAGCAATGCCACCAATCCCCGTTGCGCCACTTACTGCAGCAGCAGAGGCAACAACAACAAGGCTAATGCCGGTAGAGGCAAGCAGTGCCGCGACAATTGCCAATGCTAACATGAAGCCACCCAGAACAGATAACCCTACAGAAGGCTTGCCTTCTAGATCATTGGCGAGAGTTTTATACGTATCAATATCTTCTTTGGTGGGTGCGTCTTTCTTAAGTAATGCGGCAGTTTCTGTCAATGCGAATGTTAATGTTTCATCAATCCCTTCAAATTTCTCTAGTCTTTTTTGTTGCAATGCCTCGATATGCGCTAGCAGTTGGTCGAGAGGTTTTTTAAGTTGTGGGGCCGGTATAATAGCCTTTAGGGCCGCTAATGCCGTATTGTATTTAGCCTCAGGAGTTGCCGCCAGTTTTTCTCGTTCCTCTTTCGCGAGTGCTTCTGCAGCGAGCCTTTGTTGCTCTGCTTTAGCAAGAGCTTCAGCGGCGAGCTTTTGTTGCTCTGCTTTGGCAAGAGCTTCAGCGGCGAGCTTTTGTTGCTCTGCTTTGGCAAGAGCTTCAGCGGCGAGTCTTTGTTGTTCTTCCTTAGCAAGAGCTTCTGCAGCCAGTTTTCGTTGCTCTTCTATTTGTGTTGCGTCTTCAACGGGAGGTACTGAGGGTTGAGCGCTGGCTTCAACCAAAGCTTTTGTCTCAGTAATTAATGTTTCTAACTGTGTATTAAGTTTAAGTAGCTCATCTTTTGCATTTTTTGCATTACGGTGTGCTCCGTTCATGCTTCTAGCAAGCCCGGTTGTGCCTACTTTTGAATTGGTTCTTTCTTCCAAGGCCGCATGAATTTTATTATTATAAACTACTTTTGCTGCTTCTAATATTTTTAGCGCGTCAGAGGGGCTTGTTGATGCTTTGGCAGTCTCAATGGCCGTTCTTATCTCGTCACTAATAGCCTCTAACATGGCTTTTGCTGATTGAGGCGTTGCTTTTTTAATCTCACCAGGTGTTGTTTTTTCAGGTTGGGTGGTTTCTTTTTCCATCACTATCTCCATTATGTAGTTGATTTACAGTTCGCCGCTCAAGATGGTAGCAATTTATGCAGAAACATGTAAGTATTTCGTAAAAAAATCATTTGAGTGAAGTGTTTTGTATACCACGGTTAACTGATGGTTAAATAAAAGATTTTTTCAAACACATCGAGGTAGAGATAATTGAGATGATAACCTCCACGACACTAAGAGAATGTGTTCAGACGTTCCCCCGGGATAGTGCCCAACATTGTATTTCTTTTTATGTTGCATGTATCAATCAACATAACCATTTTTTTTTGGACGCAATAGACGGAGCACTGAACGAACATGAACATGATGATGCTAAGCTTGCCAAAGCATTAAAGATTATCCTTGCTGATAACTGGACAAAAATTAAAAATACTGCCTTATCTTATACAGCTCAACCCAATAGCCCTATGTCGATGTTATGTTGTGATATTGCAACGTTTGTCGCTCGTCATATGGATCTGTTAATTATTAACGTTTTAATGCCAACGGTTAATGTCTCATCGTTGGTGCCAGAAAAGTATCCAAATCTAGACGATATTGATATTAAGAGCGTTTTAAGGACGCATATAATAGGCGAGCAAGGGCAATACCTCATTCCTGTAAAATATATTATCGATGAAGACGTACTTGTTTATAACCCGTACTATGATCTATTCAATGACGCACATGCAACAATGGTCCATTTAAACGAAGATGAGCTTGGTAGGTTAGCTCTGCATTCGAGTCTGACAAGAGAAGTTTGTGCTGCAAAAAAAGCCTTGGAATCGATAGTTACTGATTCGAATAATCTCCTCGGCCAATTATCAAATTTGACCCGCCATATGTATTACAACAGTGCTCATGGCTTTGGTCTAGAGTTGAGTGCAGGCGATGAATTTTTCATGTGTATTTATAATTTTTTGCTTTATTACGATGGTTTGGATGAGGCGTCAATCGCACGTGTTCCGGTAGGTATTCAACATGAAATAGCACGTATTAGAAAATATAGTTCTATACGAAATTCAAGCATAGACGCATGTATAGCTGAGAGACGACGTGCGCTTGTATCTGCCATGCAAGGTCAAGAGCTTGTATTACAGAACATTGGGTTGTCAACGCCGGCTCATTTGCCCTTGCTTGAGGAGGCAAAAAAACGTGTATCAGATGCAAAAAACCGATTATTAATAGCGCTCCACGAAAATAATTATAATGAAGGCTTTGATAAATGTGCTATGCCTCTTTGTTTGATTGAGCAATTGGGTGTAGCCATTGAATTTAAAAATTTTAATGATCTTGAGCATTTAAAATGGATATCCATTGCTGAGCTTGATGCTTTTTGTAGTGACGACAAATATCGCCCATTGATTATCGACGTGATTGGGTCTCTTGATAAGTTAAGTCCCCTAGTTCACCCGGAAACGGGATTTTCTTCAGCTCGGTTAAAGGTGTTTTTAAAAGGATTAGGCGATTGCTTAACGCCAACATCTTACCATCTCATAACGCATTATGTCGCCATTACTATTCTTCTTAATCGAGAGCAGCAAACTATATTTTGGGAGCAATATGCGTCTAAATTAATGGATTCTATGGCTTCTTTTCAGCTGGAATATATTTGGGATGTTCTTACAAAGAGTCAGCAAACAGAAGTTTATGAAGCTGTCCTTACAAAAATTGCCACAGGCACATTTTTACACTCGTATAATGACGCGATATATATGATAAGAGATCTAAAACCGGAATGGCGTCTTGGTATATTAAATGCGTTTAATCCCAAGAAAATGCCGAATTTTGATGGTTTGTTATCTACAGATCAGTTAAAGAGTTTATATGCTGATTTAAAAGAAAGACTTAGCGCATTACCCAGCCATGGAGAAAAATTCATAAATGATAGTTTTGCGTTGTATCTTGTGGAGTATATAAAACTTGGGGCACAACCAGCCATAAAAAAATATGGATATAGTTCTTATAATAGTTCTTCCGCATTCTTTGCGGCGATGTCGGCTCCGGTCATGTTTAGTATGGCTGCACTAGGGGCTCTGGTATCTGCGCTATATTATCTTGTAAAAGCGTTAATCAATTTGATGTGTTTGAATTTTGACCGAAGTCTTTGTGAGTTAAAAAATGCGTTTTTAATCATTAGCATGGCTTTTTTATTGACATCCATGGCTGCAGTAATGCCCGCTGTTATGATGATACGAATAGTGATTACCGCCGGCGCTTTAATTATGAGTGTTTGTGAGCCATCTCAGGAGCCAAGTATTGAGGCTGTAGAATTAAATACTATTGTGACGATATGATACTGAATGTGCGGTTGAACTTTTCATTAAGGGAGGAATCCCTTTACCCTGTTTTGCTCTGTGTGGTAGGTGGACAATAGTATTCAGCTGTTACTTCACCGTTCATATTAATTGCTTTCAAAATAATTGGAAATTGCCACAAACGGTGCAAATGTTTTAACACCTCTGGTGTCGATTGACCTAGAGGCACTCTATTTTGTTGTGTGTAATGCAAGGTTAAAGAGCGGTCCCCTTCCATATCAACGGAAAAAATTTGAATGTCCATGTCAAGCGCACTTAAATTGTATTGTTTAGACAATGCTTCTCGAATATGTTGATACCCTTCTTCATTGTGAATGGCACCTATCATTAGCTCAGGCTGTTTGTCATCATCGATAATGTGAAAGAGTTTAAGGTCGCGTATGAGTTTGGGCGACAAATACTGAGCAATAAAACTCTCATCTTTGAAATTTCGCATGGCATAATCAAGGCTGGTTAACCAATCCGTGTTGGCTAAGTGTGGAAACCAACGCTTGTCCTCATCGGTGGGATACTCACAAATACGCTTGATGTCTTGCATCATGTGGTAGCCTAATGTGTAAGGATTAATCCCATTAAAATAAGGGCTATTATAAGGCTGCTGCATGATAACGTTGGTATGGTTTTGTAAAAACTCTAGCATAAATTCATCGGTGACCTTTCCTTCATCATAAAGGGTATGCAAAAGGGTGTAATGCCAAAAACACGCCCATCCCTCATTCATAACTTTGGTTTGTCCTTGGGGGTAAAAATATTGGGCAATTTTTCGAACAATACGGACCACTTCACGTTGCCAAGGCTGTAATAAGGGCGCATTTTTTTCAATAAAATAAAGGATATTTTCCTGTGGCTCACTTGGGAACTGTATTTTTTTTCCAGCAGTTACTGACGCTTTGTTTAATGGGATGGTGCGCCATAATTCATTGACTTGCGTTTGTAAATAAATCGCGCGATTTTGTTGGCGTATTTTTTCTTCTTGTATGGAGAGTGCTGTAGGGTGCTTGTACCTATCGACACCATAATTCATCAATGCATGACATGCGTCGAGCAAAGACTCGACTTCATCAATCCCATGTTTCTCTTCGCACTCACTGATATATTTTTTAGCAAACACCAAGTAGTCAATGATGGCATCTGCTGAAGTCCACATTTTGAATAAATAATTGTTTTTGAAAAATGAATTGTGACCATAACATGCATGTGCAATCACCAACGCTTGCATGGCCATTGTGTTTTCTTCCATGAGGTAAGCAATACATGGGTTGGAGTTGATGACTAATTCATAAGCAAGGCCCATTTGCCCACGCTCGTAACTTTTCTCAACGCCCATAAAATGTTTGCCAAATGACCAGTGATGATAACCAATAGGCATGCCTACAGAGGCATAGGAATCCATCATTTGCTCGGCAGTAATGACTTCGAGTTGATTGGGGTAGGTGTCTAATTTATAAGACTTTGCAATACGTGCAATTTCTCTATCGTACGTTTGCAGTAGTTCAAAGGTCCATTCAGCACCGGTTGATAACGGTTCTTGTTTCATACCGTTTTCCTTTTAAATAATTCACGAAACACCGGATAAATGTCCACAACATTATCGATGTTTTCCATGGCAAAATTCGGGTATTGGGCGTGAACTTGTTGGTACACTTCCCACAAACTCTGATGATGGCGAGGCATGATTTCAATGTAGGCATAGTATTGCAGTAGGGGCATGATTTTGTCTTGTAATAACTCTAAACAATAAGGCGAGTCGGCATTCCAGTTATCCCCATCGGACGCTTGTGCCACATAGATATTCCAGGCATCGGCTGGGTAGCGGGCTTCAATGGTGTTGTGTAATAGCTCAAGCGCACTCGACACCACCGTGCCGCCTGTTTCACGTGAATAAAAGAAATCTTGCTCACTGACTTCTTTAGCGGATGTGTGGTGTCTGATAAAAACCAATTCAATTTTTTCGTAATTTTTAGTGAGAAAAAGATAGAGCAAAATAAAAAAACGCTTAGCAATGTCTTTTTTAGGTTCATCCATTGAGCCGGATACATCCATCACACAAAACATTACTGCCTGTGTTGATGGGGCAGGCACGCGTACACGGTTATTGTAACGCAAGTCAATGGTGTCAATAAAAGGGACCGCATTGATTTTCTTTTTTAAAAACGCAATATCACGTTGTAAACGTGCGACTTCAACTTTATCAGGCGAGGGGGTTGCCTCTAGTTCCACAAGCTCGGCTTCTGCCGCTTTCAATTGACGTTTATACGAGGCGCCTAAAGCCACACGGCGTCCAGTTGCTTGGCGCATAGAGCGCAACACATTAATGTTGCTGGGAATGCCGCTGGTGGTAACGCCAGCACGGATGGTTTTTTGAGTTGTGATGCGGGCTAATTCTTTTTTAATGAGATCAGGAAGCTCCAAGTCCTCAAAGTAGAGTTCTAGAAACTCCTCACGCGACAGTTGAAAAACAAAATCATCATTGCCCGCACCACTGTCGCTGGCATCACCGCCACCACCACCTTCGCCATTTTCATTGCTTGGGCGTTTGACGCGATCGCCTGTAATGAACTCTTCATTCCCCGGGAGCACTCGCTCAATTTTGCCCCCGCTGCCCGGGTGAAATTGCGGTTCGGAAATGTCTTTTGCAGGTATTGTGATTTGCTCACCGCGGTCAATTTCAGTGATGCTTCGTTTCCCAACGGCTTCGGTCACTGCACGTTTGATTTGAGTTTTGTAACGGCGCAGAAAGCGCTGGCGGTTAACCGTGCTTTTTTTACCCGCGTTTAGTCGTCTATCAATCAACTGTGTCATATATCATCTCAGCTCATTTTACACATCACTGTGACTTACGTACGCGCAAATACCATTCACAGAGTAGTCTGACTTGTTTTGCGGTATAGCCTTTATCTACCATACGAGCGATAAACTCTTCATGTTTCTTTTTATCATCCTCAGAGGCTTTGGCATTAAAAGAAATCACTGGGAGCAAATCTTCCGTGTTGCTAAACATTTTTTTCTCAATCACGGATTTTAATTTTTCGTAACTGTTCCATTTAGGATTATTGCCATGATTATTGGCTCGAGCTCTCAATACAAAATTAACAACTTCGTTACGAAAGTCTTTGGGATTTGAAATGCCCGCGGGTTTTTCAATTTTTTCCAGGTCATTATTGAGTGCCGCACGGTCAAAAATTTCGCCAGTGTCTGGGTCTCGGTAGTCTTGATCTTGGATCCAGAAATCAGCATAAGTAATGTAGCGGTCAAAAATATTTTGACCGTACTCAGAGTAAGATTCTAAATACGCTGTTTGAATTTCTTTACCAATAAATTCCACGTATTTAGGTGATAAATACTCTTTTATAAAATTCAAATACCGTTCGTGCATTTCTTGAGGGAGTTGCTCTTGCTCAATTTGACGCTCCAACACATAGAGCAAATGCACGGGGTTAGCCGCTATTTCCGTGTGATCAAAGTTAAATACTTTGGAGAGAATTTTAAATGCAAAACGGGTTGAGATGCCGTTCATGCCCTCGTCTACGCCTGCAAAATCACGGTATTCTTGGTATGACTTGGCTTTAGGGTCGGTATCTTTGATGCTTTCACCATTGTACACACGTAATTTGGAATAAATACTTGAATTTTGTGGTTCTTTTAAACGGGTTAACACGGAGAATTGAGCGAGCATGTCCAGTGTTCCGGGTGCGCATGGGACGTGGCTAAGAGAGCTGTTTTCAATCAATTTACGGTAGATTTTTAATTCCTCGGATACACGTAAACAATAAGGAACTTTTACTATATTGATGCGGTCAATGAAGGCTTCATTGTTTTTATTGTTTCTAAAGGTTTGCCATTCGGCTTCGTTCGAGTGCGCTAAAATCAGGCCCTCAAAGGGGATGGACGATAAGCCCTCTGTTGCATTGTAATTGCCTTCTTGCGTGGCTGTTAATAAGGGATGTAATACTTTGATCGGAGCCTTAAACATCTCCACAAACTCAAGCATCCCTCGGTTAGCACGGCAAAGCCCACCGGAGTAGCTATAGGCATCAGGGTCATCTTGAGAGAATTCTTCAAGCTTACGTATATCGACTTTACCCACCAAGGATGAGATGTCTTGGTTGTTTTCATCACCGGGCTCTGTTTTAGCAATAGCAATTTGTTTCATGCGAGAAGGTTTAACGCGAATGACTCGAAATTGATTAATGTCACCATTAAATTCTTGCAGTCTTTTTACAGCCCAAGGGGACATGATGTAACGAAGGTGTCGGCTTGGAATGCCAAAGCGCTCAAGAAGTAAAGGTGCATCTTCGTCTTTGTCAAAGAGCGACAGGGGGGAGTCGAACACAGGGGAGCCTTTAATGGCATAAAACGGCGTTTTTTGCATGAGCTCTTTTAGTTTTTCAGCGAGTGATGATTTACCGCCTCCAACAGGGCCTAGCAGATAAAGAACTTGTTTGGTTTCTTCCAAGCCTTGGGCGGCATGTTTTAAAAAGCCTACGATTTGCTCAATGGGTTCTTCCATGCCATAAAAGTCATTAAAAACCGGATAGTGGTGTATGATTTTATTGGAGAAAATTCTTGATAATACAGGGTCATGGCGAGTGTCTATCATTTCTGGCTCACCGATGGCCATTAATAGGCGTTCCGCGGGATTTGCGTAGGCAAGAGGATCAGTTTTGCATAACTCCAAATACTCATCCAAGCTCATTTCTTCTTCTTTGTTGTCTTCAAATCGGCGTGTATAACCTGCCAAAAAGTCTTGTGTGCTCATACCATTATCCCCTTTCACTCGTCCCTACTGGAAAAATAATGTTTTAGAAATCGTTTGGTTTTAAGGATAGTATCGGCAACGATAGGATCTTTATTATCTTTATCCTTTTAGAGATAATAAATTCGGTGCTTTACTTGAGCTGCCACTTTTGCATTTCGCGGGTAAACGCGAGACACTTATCCTTATTTTGAGTATAGGCGAAATTTATCTGCTTCTACTAGGGGCTGTTGACAATTCACTTTTAAATTTCCTAAGGTACCTACGAGCCGTGGCTTGACCGCGGGATCCATGCGATCTCCACGTATCACGGACAAGCAGCAGTACGTAAGACTTGTAGAGTAAGTTGTCAGCAGACTTTATTCTTAATTTAGATTTATTTCTTTAAATTATATATATTTATCAACAGGTTAATTTTTATACTTTTTAGATGGGAGCAATCAACAATGTCTGATGATACAACATACCTAAAAAATTACACGCCATCTGCTTTTTCAGTGACCACTGTCGCGTTGGATTTTGATTTATACGATACCCATGCACTGGTGAGCAATTGTATGCAATTGCAACGCCAACATGCAGGTGATTTACATTTGTATGGTGACGAGCTAGAGCTTGTTAGTGTCCATATGAACGGCGAAGCCTTGCCTGCAACAGCGTATTGTTTAAAAAATGGTGATTTGATTCTTTCCAATTGCCCTGATGAGCTAACACTTACGGTCGTGACGCGTATTCGCCCACAGGACAATACTAAATTAACAGGGCTTTACCGTTCAAACCATTTGTTTTGCACCCAATGTGAGGCGGAAGGGTTTCGTCGCATGACATTTTTTTTAGATAGGCCTGACGTATTAGCCACGTTTACAACACGTATTCATGCGGATAAAGCACGTTACCCAGTGCTGCTTTCCAATGGCAATCTCATCGCCTCTGGCGACGAGAATAACGGGCGGCACTGGGTTGAATGGCATGATCCATTTAAAAAACCTGCTTATTTGTTTGCTTTAGTGGCAGGTGATTTGGCGCACATTAAGGATGAGTTCATTACGCAATCAGGGCGAAAAGTTGATTTGTACATTTATGTTGAGCCTGGCAATGAAGACAAATGCGCGCATGCCATGCTTTCACTTAAGCATTCGATGCGTTGGGATGAAGAAGTCTATGGCCGTGAGTACGATCTTGATATCTTTATGATCGTTGCAGTCAGTGATTTTAATATGGGTGCGATGGAAAACAAAGGATTGAATATTTTCAATTCAAAATATATCTTGGCGCGTCCCGACACAGCCACCGATCAAGATTATGCAGACATTGAGGGTGTGGTTGGGCATGAGTATTTTCATAATTGGACCGGTAATCGTGTGACGTGTCGAGATTGGTTTCAGTTGAGCTTAAAAGAAGGTTTGACTGTTTTTCGTGATCAAGAGTTTTCCCGTGACATGGGGTCACGCGATGTGAACCGTATTTTAGATGTGAAAATACTAAGAAACGCGCAATTTCCCGAGGATGCTGGGAGCATGGCTCATCCTGTAAGGCCTGAGTCGTATCAAGAAATTAACAATTTTTATACGACGACCATCTACAATAAAGGCGCTGAAGTTATCCGAATGCAACATACGTTGCTTGGCAAAGAAGGGTTTCGTCGGGGTATGGATTTGTATTTTGAACGCCATGATGGCCATGCGGTCACTATTGATGATTTTGTGGCGGCCATGGAAGATGCAAATGGCGTTGATTTCACGCAATTTAAACGTTGGTATAGCCAGGCAGGAACGCCAGAAGTGACCGTGAAAAGTGATTATCAAAAAGGATGTTTGACGCTTACTCTCACGCAATATTGCCCACCCACACCCGAGTGTAAAGATAAAAAACCATTTTATATCCCCATCCGTGTGGCATTGTTTAATTCACGTGGTGAGCTCATGCCAATAAAAAACGAGGTATTGGTATTACATGAAAGCACCCAAACGTTCACCTTTGAGGGCTTGAGTGAAAAGCCGGTTGTTTCATTGTTGCGAGATTTTTCCGCTCCTGTTTTATTGCATGTGGATACTCATCCTGATGACTTATTGGCATTGCTGCGCTTTGAAACAGATGGCTTTGCAAAATGGGATGCATCTCAAAACCTAGCACTTCAAAGCATGCTCTCGTGGTATGAGTCTGCACCAGAAAAATGGCAGCTTCCAAAAGCACTGATTGATGCGTATCAACATGTTTTGCTTGATGAGACGCTGGATGCGGCATTACGTGCTGAGCTTTTAACGGTTCCCGGATTTGATGATGTGGCTGCCAATTTAAACAACATTGATGTTGAAAAAATCGAAGCCGTGCGAGATTTTTTTAGAGCAGAATTAGGTCGTGTTTTATTTAAAGACCTCCATGCTTGCTATGAATCGTTGTGGAAACAAGAAGGTCATTCCATGCACGGTAAAGCATATAGCTCGCGCAAATTGCGAAATGTGTGTTTAAACCTAATGATGAGGGCTGATGAGAAAAAAGCGCAATCATTGTGTTTACAACAATTTTCAAATGCTAAAACCATGACAGATCAGGTTGCAAGTTTTGCATCGCTAGTGAATGGCTTGGATGAAAAGGTCTCGCAAAAGGCTATCGCTGATTTTTACCAACAATGGAAAAACGACGACCTCGTCTTGGACAAGTGGTTTGCATTGCAAGCGAGTTGTGAACGTGCCCACACGTTAGCTTCAGTGAAGAGCCTTTTATCTCATCCGGCGTTTAATATAAAAAATCCTAACAAAGTCCGCTCTGTGGTGGGTGTTTTTTCTCAAATGAACCCCCGGCATTTTCATGCAATCGATGGCAGTGGTTATGCCTTTTTAACAGACATGTTGAAAAAAATGGATAAAATCAATCCGCAAATTGCAGCCCGTCTTGCTACACCATTTAGCCGGTGGCAACGCTTGAATGCTCCTCGGCAAGCGTTGATGAAACAGCAATTAGAGCATTTGGCAAGCATGGAGTTATCGCGTGATCTACGTGAGCTTGTTTTGAAAAGCTTGGCGAATTAACAAGAGTGATTTTTTATGCAGTCATGGGCCTCCATGACTGCATAAAATTTACTAAAAATTAGAATCCTTAAGTGCCATTTTATGCAAAAAAAGCGGCGACTTCTGCAGAAGACGCTATCGTATCGTTATAGCCTAATTCGATAATTTCACGAGTAAACTCTTTTTCAAACAGCAAGAAACTTAACAAGTCGCCAGAGTGGCTCTGTGCGCCTAAAAGGTTTAGTAATACACGGAGTAGTCCGGGCATGGTTTGGTATTGAGCTTGCGCCATTTCTGCAATATTGGTGCTTGGGCGTAAATGCAGTGTTTCAATAGGGCGCCATGGGGAACGGCGTTTTTTCCACATGGACAGTAAGCGCTCAATATCGTTCATGCGGTTAACCATTTCAATGTCTCTGTCCAGGTTATCTAGAAAGAGCCCATTCAGCATGTTACCTAAAATATGTGCAAATCCAATGCTGCCGTTGCTTAAATTTTCATGTTCAGGAAAAATAGGTATTTGGCGCGTACCTAAAATCAATATTTTTTCAACATTAAACCGTACTGCCCCACGTAAAGGCGCAACAAGCCCCATGCCCCCATCACCATAGTGACAGCCATCAATTTTAACCGTAGGAAAAAAGAGCGGGAGTGCGCTAGAGGCGAGAATATGTTGGCTTCCTATATCAGCGCGGCGGCTGATATGGCGGGGATAATTCCAATCTTCAAATTGAGGCTCATGGTGTTGATAAAACGAGATGGTTTGTTGTGTTTCATAACAGTTGCTGATGACTTCCATGGTTTCTAATTGATTGCTGGTGATATTGGCCTTTATCCGCTCGAAATCAATGTTGTCACTGATAAATTTATGAAGGGGGGTTGTGTCTAATAAATGACCGGATTCACGTTGCTTAATGATAACATTGCTTAAGTTACGAACAACAGATTTGCTCAACTCATAATTGCTGGAATTAAATATTTGTTGGGAATGTATGTTTGCCCATAAATTTTCAAGTTTTTCTACACCGGTATAAAAATCATCAGCATGTTGGGCGATAATGGCTGCATTGATACAACCAATACTGACACCGCTCACCATTGCAAAGGGAAGTTTTTTAACGTTTAAAATGTGGCAGATGGCTTTAAGAACACCGGCCTGGTATGCGCCGCGTGCGCCACCGCCTGCTAGGTAGAGGGCTATTTTTGCCATGATTAGTATTTATTTATTTTTTTAAAGTATGATATTGGAAAATATAGTTGACTGGTGGGTGGTATGGCAAGGTTAATGTTAGCTTTATTTCGTTTGCAGCCGCGTCCTTTTTATATGATTTTCATGTTGGAAATCTGGGAGCGCTTTGGTTACTACACAGTGCAGGGCATTCTTACCCTTTATTTCATTCGTTTTTTAGGATTTAGCGAAGACAATGCTTACTATACGTTTGGCGCTTTTTCAGCATTAGTTTATGGTATGGTCGCTGTGGGTGGGTATTTGGGCGACAATTTATTAGGCACCAAGCGAACCATTGTGTTGGGCTTGGTTGTGTTAGCCTTAGGTTATCTAAGTTTAGCTCTTACGGATAAAGCCCACGTCTTTTTAGCCCTGGGATTAATTTGCGTTGGTAATGGTTTGTTTAAGGCGAATCCTTCGAGCCTTCTCTCTAAATGTTATGACGAGCGGGATCCTCGATTGCATGGCGCATTTACCCTTTATTATATGGCTATTAACTTAGGCTCTATTTTTGCTTTGTTTATAGGGCCTGCGCTATCGAGCCGCTATGGTTATCCTTATGCTTATCTGGTGAGTTTTATTGGCATTTTGCTGGCCCTAATGAACTATTTGTTTCAACGTCAATACATCGCTTCTATCAACACCCCTGCAGATAAGCGCCTTATCAGCTTTAGGCAATGGGGGGGAATTGTGATTGGAATTATTGTGGTAATGAATGCTGCCGGCTATTTGTTGCAGCATGTTCTGCTTGCAAAAAAACTAGTGGGCTTTATTGCACTATTGGTGGTTGCTGTGTATTTATTTTTGATGCGAAGGGAAAATAAAGCGACACGGCTTAAAATGCTATTGGCCTTTATCTTAATGATTGAAGCCGTGATTTTCTTCACGCTTTACCAGCAAATGCCCACGTCTTTAAATTTATTTGCTGTGAATAACGTTACGGCTCAATTATTTGGTATGGGTATTGACCCTCAAAGTTTTCAAGTGCTAAATCCCATTTGGATTATTACGTTAAGCCCGGTGCTAGCTGCATTGTATGCAAAATTGAATCAGCGGCAGTTTTTTTTTCCTATTCCTTATAAATTTGCCTTGGGAATGACTTGCTGTGGGTTGAGTTTTTTATTGTTATTTTTTTCACGCTTCTTTCATGACGAGGGAGGGATGGTGTCCTCGTGGTGGTTGGTGGGCAGTTATTTTTTCCAAAGTTCAGGTGAGTTATTGGTTTCAGCGCTGGGGGTTGCCATGGTAGCTGAATTAGTGCCCAATAAAATGTCTGGGTTTGTGATGGGCATGTGGTTTTTAACCTCGTCGATTGCTGGATTTTTGGGGGCTTCTGTGGCGTCATTTACCGCAGCACCTATTGCTGCTCCTGGAGGCATTGAATCCTTAATGCTATACACGCGAGTTTTTGCAGGCATAGGATTAATAACACTCAGTGTCGCTGTGTTCATCTGGGTACTATCGCCTTGGTTGACTCGCCTTATGGGGCAAGAGCTCCATGCCAATGCAATACGTTAACTTAAAAAGGAATGGTGATGGATTGCAACAGGGGGTTGTCGTCTTGTTCATCGTCTTCTCCCGGAACACAATTCGCGCTGGGGGCTGATGCGTTGATAAAGGCGTTGAGATCAAAAAAGCTACCAGGCGTTCGTGGCGCGTAAAAAGCATCACTGAGTTGTAATAACCTTTTGGGTATAGGTGGAGGAGGTGGAGGGGTTGGATCCATAGTTATTACTTCATTGGGTATGCCATGTTTTTCGGCCAATACACAAATATCTCCGTAATAGCCACGGGCTGAGTCGAGGCTATATTTAATGGGACCAATACGTTGCAGGAAAGGCTTGTTCACGGCTTTTCGTATCTCATCCAGCTTAACTTTTTTCTCAACAATGTGCTGTAAATCATGAAGGCACATAATAACCGCACATCTCATCAGTACATAGGTGGTTGTGGGTAGGATTAAATGTTCAATATATGCTTTACTGCTTAAATATTTATTAATAGCGTGAAATTGATGTTTTGCGGTAAGTTGCTCAAGACTTTCTTTTAATTTAACAATGCGGGCTTCTTTTTGAAGATGCTCTTTAATAAATGCATCATGTTCTTTGTTAAAATCAAGCGCTGTGTATGGGTCAGGGACCGCTGGCATGGCTGAGCCCATCTTAATGCGTTCTATTTGTTTGTTGTAAAATGCGATTTCAACGAGCACCATGCTTTTTGTATTGGCATCCGTGGTGCTATGTGCAAACTTGGTAAGGGCTTCAATTAATTGTTGGTAAAAATGTACCGAGCCGACGGTATTTTGTAGTGTGTTTTCATCGGCAAAAAAAGCATGGCTTAACGGGTGATTTGTTGAGGATAAGATAATATAGGCAAGGGGTAGGCCCTCAGCATTTATCACCATGGCGGAGTTTTTATTTTGCATTAAAACACTGAGGCATGCGGCCATAGGGTTTTGTTCTGAATCATGATCAAGGCAGAAATGAGCGGCAGAGGGATAATGTATATTATTTATAAAAAGAGGGGCAGTAATATAAAAATTACCATGGTCCAGTAAAAACGCTAACAATGGCGCATCGCCTGCTTTTAAAGCAAAGACCAGGTGCTCCATTGATAAAAAACAATAAAAAGGGGCGAGTTTGCGCGCAAGCTCAAATTGATGTTCTTCTATGCATTCAAGCAGCATCCGTTCACTTTTATCATAGAGCTTTATATGTAGTTTTAATAATTTTTTTAGGGATAAAAGGGAGGCTGTAACCGTTTCGTCTTTTAACGATAAAAAAACATCATGAATTTTTTCAAGAAGAGGACATATCGTTTCTATGGACGTGGGGATGTCATCCGTCAAACTTGCAAAATGAGATAGTAAATCATCAATTTCGGTATCTACGGGGGACAAAGGTGAATCTAGTTTTGAATCCAAGAGTTGAAATTGCTTTATCATGAATTGTATAAACCCATGCAAAGACTGGTAGGGGTAGTTTGACTGGGCTAAAAGTTCATCAAGCTTGGTATTGATCTGGCCTAATTTATCAAGGTATGCCGCATCCTCTATGTCCAGTATTTCGTCGGAGGATAGTTCGTCTTCTACGGCATAATATTTTTTTTCAAGTACCTGAACGCTGCTTGCAAGTTCTTGACGAAGCAGCATAACTGTTTTTACGAGAGTGGGTGCAGATAGATTTTTTAAAGACTCGAATCCCTTCATGGATGGCATGGGCTGAAATTGCCCTTCATTATCTTTAATGTACAACATAGAGTCGTGGATAAGCTCTGTTGTATCGTGAATGTCAAAGTAAATTTGTAGTTTGTATTCTGTTGTTACATGGCTGACAAAGACGGCAGTGTAATGATCGCGGGTCTCCATGGATGGTGTTCTAGCGTTAGTTTTATAAAAACGAATCTGCTGAGACTGTTGTCTTAAGAATATATTATCTGCGGTGTCTATAATACGTTTTTCAGGTGTTAAATCAAATTGATAAAAAGAGGGCTCGTCTGGCGCGCTTTTTTTTAAAGTGCCTATGTGTTTGGAAATAAAATCCAAGAAAAGAGGGTGGTCTAAATAGCTTGTCAGAAAATTGAAGAGAGTGTTTGGGTTTGTGCGCTTTGCTTCAGAGGAAATGGGCGAAAGAATAGAACTAGGGGCGAAAACAGATTCTGGGCGAGTAGCCATAACACTCCTTGATACATTAAATATTGATGGAAATTATCCATTTATTGATACCCGCATTTAAAAAGCCTAACAAAAATTACAATGAATCAGAAGGAATTGTGATATCAGGTCGTTCATGCATTGGAAATAGGACTATAAATACATTAAATGAATTAATTTTGATTAGAGATAATATTGCGTTAATAAAAAAAGGGTATTCTTTATCATAGTGAATATTACCAGTGTTGTAAATTTTAACCACTAAAACCGCTTAAAATAGCAGGTGCAGAGCATTAGTGACCATTAGTTAACCCAAACATCAACGTACCGTGTGATGCGTGGTATCCAGAAAGCTGGCTAGATGCACGTATTCTGCGAACACGTCGCGGGACGTTGAAAAGGGAAATAAGACAATCACATGATACATGTGATTGTTTTGGGCACCCATGCGCTTGGTTTATGTGCAGGATGAGGCATGTTTAATGGGTATTGAAAATGTAATGGTGGAGCTAAGCTGCTCCTCAAAAGAGCTTCTTTCTAAAATAAGTGTACTGATTGATGATCCAGAAATACTGGAATGGCATCACACACAATCAACAGAAATAACACGCCAGGCTCTTATTGCAATGCTTTCTCGAGAGATTGTATACAATAAAAAATCACGTTTTTTATTGGAGTCGTTACGTGCCGCACTGCTTCATGATTTACACCAGTCATTTTTGGGTACTGAGAGGCGTCGAGTAAAGAAAGAAAAAACAACTGGGAAAGACATTGCTCGCATCATATTAGCGATTGCAGGAACCGTGTTCGCTGTTTGTGAAGGGTTTGATGGTATTTCCTCTCTGATTGGTATGTTTACCGTTGTTCCTACCTTGGCCATTTCATTGATTGGACTGATTTCTTCTGCCTTGTCTATTGTGGTTTTTTATGGTTTTGATTTGGTGGAAATTTCTAAAAATCTTGATGTGAAAACAGGTAAATCACGTCAATTGTTGGATGTGTTTTTAGAGCAAGTTGAACAAATTGATCATTTAAAAAGAATAGTTATCGAGCAATGCGCTGAAACTAATATAACGGACATGCGGTGCATGCAAAAAATGTTGTGTATTCGTTATCACGCGTTAGAAAAAGCTCGGAACGCGTACACCCGATCATTGGAAAATCGTTATTTGATAGCTGCAAAATTTGTCATGGCAGTGATTGCTGGCGTATCTTTTTTTGGTGCAGGTTTTTTTGCAGGCCAATCACTTTCAATGTGGATTGCATCATCGGTTGCAGCCACCGTATCGGTAACTTTTTGGCCCATTATTTTGGTGAGTGTTGTGGTGGGTATTGCTGCTCTTTGTCTCTATTGGTTTACTCAACGACCTGGATTGATGAATCTCGTAGGACGTTGGTTTGGTCTTGATAAAGATAAAATTGATGTTTTTGCCGGTAAAGAGGCAGTTCATGAGCGTAAAGAGGAGTTAAAGAACTTAGAGAAGTATATTGCTAAGTTTGAAAATGGGGGCAAATTCTCAAGATTATTTGGTGTCGAGGGGCCCACGCATCCTATTAAAAATAAAATGGATGTTGATGGTCATACGACAGCGCCTTCATTTTTTAAAATAAAACGTTCACACTCAATGAGTGATTTGTGTGCACAAAAATCAAATCCAGCGAGTTTGTTCACGGTGGAGCCTACCCCACTAAATCCCTAACGTATGTTTAACAAAGGGGATAGTGATTTTTCGTTGAGCCATGAGGGATGCTTTGTCCAAACGGTCTAGCAACTCTTGTAAATCATGCATGTTGCGTGAGCAACGGTTCAGTAAAAACTGCGCAACGCTAGCAGGTAATTCAAACCCTCGCTTATTTGCGCGTGATTTTAAGGTTAAAATTTTATCATTGTCACCTAATTCATTCAGCTGAAGCACCAATCCCCAACTTAAACGAGACCGCAGGTCTGCTAAGGCCAAGGGCATTTGGGCTGGGGGTAATTTTCCTGTGATAATCAATGTGGTTCGTTCATTGTCTCGAACACGATTGTATAAATGAAAAAGAGCCTCTTCCCACGAGGGAACACGAGCAATGGCATCTATGTCATCTATGCCAATGAGTGTTTGTTCCTCCAGCCCATCGATGGCTTCTGGTCCCCACTCGTTGAGTGTTTGCAATGGTAAATACATAGCCGATTGATTGCTGCCAATAGCTTGGCAGCAGGCCTGTAAAAGATGTGATTTGCCACTCCCTGAAGGCCCCCATAAATACATAAGCCGCTCACCAGAACTGTCTGTGGCATGGTGTAATTGCTGCTGCAATAGGGCATTTCCACCCCAACAAAAATCAGCGAAGGTGGCTTCGTCATTAAGTTGAATGGCTAGGGCCAATTGTCGATTCATTTGACGAGTTGATTCGATGTGAATGCTTTTTTTCCCCACGTCCATACATAATCAACATAAGTAGTGATTGTTGTAAGGGTGGTTAATAAAATAAGCACTTCAATAAGATAGGGAGCAAATTTAAAAAAAGCTAGTTCAAATAAACAAAGCGTTAACAATGTTAATTGCATAAAGGTATTTATTTTGCTCAAGGGGGT
The DNA here is from genome assembly GCA_964442495.1 of uncultured Legionella sp. Classification (GTDB taxonomy): domain Bacteria; phylum Pseudomonadota; class Gammaproteobacteria; order Legionellales; family Legionellaceae; genus CAYTZN01. Next base: position 100,434 of record CAYTZN010000008.1, read on the forward strand.
TGGTTTAAATATTAATTTTCGTTGAATAAGCCAGTACCAAGCGATAACGCCAAAGGAAATTGTGATGTCACGCAAAAAGACAATGATAACGAGCCACCATGGAAGCATACCGATGAGCGCAAGTGATATAAAACTTGCCGTGATTAAAAGTTTATCGGCAAGGGGGTCAATAAAGGCTCCAAAAAAGCTTTGCCAGTGAAAATGTCTAGCTAACCAGCCATCCAAGCCATCGGTAAAGCCTGCCAGAATAAAAATATAAAAAGCCTCGACATATGTTTGATGGTATAGAAGCACGATAAAGGGTGCTATCAAGCCCAAACGAATCAATGTGAGTGCATTAGGTATGTATTGTAGAATCATGTGTAAAAATGGTAAATCATTATAACCTCTTCAGGACAATCTGGCTGAGGCGTAAATTTTGCGCCAGTGGTAACAAGTGTAAACAATCTTAAGGCCTCTGTCACGCTGTCGGCTTTTAAAACCAGGACAAACGCATCTAGTTTTTAAGTGCAAATCACTTGGTATTTGTCTACGTACCGTGCTTTATGCATGGTATTCAAACGATCTCGCATTGCTGCCGCGATATATTTTGCGCACAAAGAGCACTTGGGTGTCATTTTGATTTTATAGTGCACATTTGGCGCGCTTACCCTTTCTTTTTAAATCTACAAAAAATCATTTTAAATTGAAGGATACTGCGCCAACTTTTTATCAAAAAGATGGCGCGTATGTTGGCTAACGGTGTACTAAAGGGGGGTATTTTTATTTTTCAGGGTTTTTGCGGTAGACAATGGCGGTATTACCAATCAATTGAACAAGTTCTGCTTGTAATTGTTGGCATAAATCCGTAGCTATCATTATACGCTCAGGTTTTTCTGCTCCGTTTATTTTTACTTTGATTAGCTCGTGGATAAGCAAAGCGTTGTTTGTTTCATCAATAACGGCGGGTGACAATCCTTTTGCACCGAGCAGTATAACAGGCTTTAAATGGTGTGCTTTCGCTTTTAAATCTTGCTTAAATGAGGTTTTCACGGTGAATGTCCATGATAAATGGCAAATTATTGCACGTTTTGCTGGGAAAAGGTAGTAATATTCAGTATCATAAGTTTAATTTTTCAATCTGATGAACGTATGCCTCGCTCTAAAAGTAGTAAAAAATGGTTACAAGAGCATTTTGATGATGTTTATGTAAAAAAAGCCCAAGCAGAAGGGTATCGTAGCCGCGCTATTTATAAATTAAAAGAAATGGATGAAAAAGAGCATTTGCTTAAACCCGGTATGACAGTGGTAGATCTTGGGGCGGCCCCTGGTGGCTGGACGCAGTATGTGTCAGAAAAACTCGATGGCCGGGGAACGATCATTGCACTGGATATTTTGCCCATGGATGCGCTGGGGGATGTAACTTTCATATTGGGTGACTTTCGTGAAGATTCAGTGTTAGAAGCACTCACTAATATTGTGCCTGCTGCGGGTGTTGATTTACTTCTCTCAGACATGGCTCCTAACATGAGTGGCACAGCTGCTGTTGATATCCCTCGTGCAATGTATCTTGCAGAGCTTGCGTTTGATTTTGGTGCTAAGATGCTAAAACCAGGTGGCGCGCTACTGATGAAAATTTTTCATGGTGCGGGGTTTGACGATCTTATCAAACAGACGCGTCAGAAATTTGAGCGGGTCACTATTCGTAAGCCTGCTGCTTCACGTTCTCGATCACGAGAAACCTATTTGCTGGCTAAGGGCTATAATGTATAGTAAATTTATCGTTCTCACGCCGTATCCATACGTATAAATGAGGTCATAATTTTGAACGACATGGTAAAAAATTTATTTTTATGGTTAATCATTGCGATTGTTCTAGTGTCTGTGTTCAGTAACTTTGGACCCCGCAATGCTACCACTGAAAAAGTATCTTACAGTCGATTTCTTAAAGAAATTGATGAGGGCTTGATTACGTCGGTCGCTATTGAGGACGACAAAGTCATCAAAGGCGTGACAAAAAGTAATCACCGCTTTGTTACCTACATGCCTGTGCAAGATAACGCACTGTTGGGTGAGTTACTAAAAAATAATGTGGATGTTAGTGGACAAGAAAAACAGCAAGAAAGTTTCCTTTTGCACTTGTTCATCAATTGGTTCCCCATGCTTCTTCTCATCGGTGTTTGGATTTTCTTCATGCGCCAAATGCAAGGTGGCGGTGGACGTGGCGCCATGTCTTTTGGTCGCTCACGTGCGCGCTTACTTGGGGAGGATCAAGTTAAAGTTACTTTTGCTGATGTGGCAGGTGTGGATGAGGCAAAAGATGAAGTCAAAGAATTGGTTGATTTTTTGCGAGACCCAACAAAGTTTCAACATTTAGGTGGGCGTATTCCTCGCGGGGTTCTTCTGGTGGGTTCGCCGGGAACCGGGAAAACCCTACTAGCCCGCGCGGTGGCTGGTGAAGCGAAAGTGCCCTTTTTCACCATTTCAGGTTCTGATTTTGTTGAAATGTTTGTCGGCGTCGGGGCTTCTCGAGTGCGAGATATGTTTGAGCAAGCAAAAAAACAGGCTCCTTGTATTATTTTTATTGATGAAATTGATGCTGTGGGCCGTCATCGTGGTGCTGGTCTAGGGGGTGGGCATGATGAGCGTGAGCAAACATTGAACCAGCTATTGGTGGAAATGGACGGGTTCGAAGGCAGTGAAGGCGTGATTGTTATTGCGGCTACCAACCGACCTGATGTTCTCGACCCTGCATTGCTTCGTCCTGGACGTTTTGACAGACAAGTTGTCGTGCCTTTACCTGATATACGTGGTCGTGAACAAATTCTCAAAGTGCATTTGGCAAAAGTTCCTGTAGATGGCACGGTTGAAATCGCCCCGATTGCACGCGGTACCCCAGGGTTTTCAGGCGCTGATCTTGCAAACTTGATCAATGAAGCGGCCTTATTTGCTGCTCGAGCAAACAAACGTAAAGTGAGCATGATTGAGCTTGAGAAAGCCAAAGACAAAATAATGATGGGTGCTGAGCGGCGTTCCATGGTGATGGATGACAATGAAAAAAAATTAACCGCTTATCACGAGGCGGGTCACGCCATTGTTGGCTTGGTTGTTCCTGAGCATGATCCTGTTTATAAGGTATCTATTATTCCCCGTGGGCGTGCACTAGGTGTCACGATGTTTTTACCCGAGCAAGATAGATACAGCCATAGCAGAAAGCGCTTGGAAAGTCAGTTGGCGAGTCTTTTTGGCGGTAGGGTTGCTGAAGAGTTGATTTTTGGGATGGATAATGTGACAACAGGTGCCTCGAATGACATCATGCGTGCCACCGAAATAGCTCGGAAAATGGTTACAAGCTGGGGGTTATCTAGCATGGGACCGTTAACTTTTGGACAGGAAGAGAGTGAAGTGTTTCTTGGCCGTTCTGTGAATCAAAATAAAGAAATTTCAGATAAAACAGCGCAACAAATTGATGAAGAAGTTCGTGCTATTATCGACAGAAATTATCAGCATGCACTTAAAATTTTGACAGCTAACATGGATAAATTGCATTTAATGGCTGAAAGTTTAATTAAATATGAAACCATAGATGCGCCACAAATCAAGGAAATCATGTCAGGAAAAGAGCCTTCTCCTCCAGCAGATTGGGATACATTGAAGCTAAATGAGAAAGATACCCATGGTGATGATGGCGAATCAAAAAAAATTGATGTCAAAACAATCGTTGATGATCCTGCTGGCGAACATTAACCACAGCGGTATTTCGGAGCCCTTAAGGTCTTGTGATCAAGGGCTTCATCTCTAAAAAGTTAATACCCAACCAGAACTCAACGATTTGAGACGCAAGTGAATACCGAGCATTTTCTTCAATGGTGTCGAGATTTTCCCCTCTCTTCTTTACAAAAACCATTAATCATGGGAATTTTGAATGTTACTCCCAATTCATTTTTTGATGGCGGGGTTTTTTTAGCGGAAGACATGGCTTGTAAGCGTGCCATGGAGATGCTCCTGCAAGGTGTAGACATTATTGATATAGGGGGGGAGTCTTCACGTCCAGGTGCTGAAACAATACCTGTGGTAGACGAAATTGCCCGTGTCGTTCCTATCATTAGACGCATACGAGACGTGAGCGATGTGTGCATTTCCATCGATACTTGTAAGCCCGAGGTGATGGAAGCTGCTGTAGCTGCCGGGGCTTCTTTTATTAACGATATTAAGGCATTAACACACCCTAAAGCATTGGAAACTGCCTCACGTTTGCAGGTTCCTGTTTGTTTAATGCACATGAAGGGGCTCCCGAAATCCATGCAGGACAAGCCCTGTTATGCTGGTGATGTCATTGATGAAATTAATGACTTTTTTAAACAACGTATTGCTGCTTGTTTAGCTGCCGGGATAGAACCCAACCAATTAATTCTTGATCCAGGGTTTGGGTTTGGTAAAACAATTGAGCATAATTTGCTGATGGTGAAACGATTACAGGAATTTAAATGCCATCACTTGCCTCTGTTGCTTGGCGTATCACGTAAAAGTACAATTGGCGCGGTTTTAGGACAAGCTACACAACGGCTATTAGTAGGAAGCATTGCTGCCAATGTATATGCTATGCTGCAAGGGGTTTCTATTATCAGAACGCATGATGTAGAAGAAACCAAACAAGCGTTACAAATGGTCCAGGCCATTTGCAATGTAAATCATGACAAAACAAGAGGTAGTGATCAGCATGAGTCAACGTAAATATTTTGGTACGGATGGGATTCGTGGACAAGTGGGGTCATCTCATATTAACCCTGAATTTATGCTGAAACTAGGTTGGGCTGTCGGACGCGTGCTGGTTAATGGCGAGCGTAAAAAAGTGATTATTGGCAAAGATACCCGCGTTTCAGGATACATGCTTGAATCCGCTCTTGAGGCTGGATTATCAGCCGCTGGAGTCGATGTTCGACTTTTGGGACCGATGCCAACACCGGCTATTGCCTATCTGACACAGACGTTGCGCGCAAGTGCTGGCATTGTTATTAGTGCATCTCATAATTTATTTGAAGACAATGGCATTAAATTTTTTACCTCTGATGGGGGTAAGTTGCCAGACCATGTTGAGCTCGAAATTGAAGCGGAAATAGAAAATCATTTACAAACCGTTCCTTCATACCAATTAGGTAAAGCGAGCCGTATAAACGATGCTCCAGGGCGCTATATTGAATTTTGCAAATCGACTATTCCATCATTAACTCGATTGTTTGGTTTAAAAATAGTGGTGGATTGCGCAAACGGGGCTACTTACCATATTGCACCAAACGTGTTTAGTGAGTTAGGCGCAGATGTTATAGCCATCAGTGATAAACCCGATGGCTTTAATATCAATATGGGGTGTGGCTCAACTGCTCCTGCAATGCTGCGTGAAAAAGTGCTTCAGTCTGGAGCAGATGTAGGCGTTGGGTTGGATGGCGATGGTGACCGCGTTATTTTGGTGGATGCCGCAGGTAATATTGTTGATGGTGATCAAATTATTTACATTATTGCACAGGACCGTTATCAAAAAGGGCTGTTGCATGGCGGTGTTGTTGGCACATTAATGAGTAATTATGGCTTAGAAAAAGCACTCGCGGCGTTGAATGTGCCCTTCTTGCGTACGCGTGTTGGGGACAGGTATGTGCTTGATGCGTTGAAAAAACAAGATTGGAAAATTGGCGGAGAGTCTTCTGGACACGTGGTTTGTCTTGATAAAACGACGACTGGTGACGGGGTAATCGCTGCCCTGCAAGTGCTTGCTATCATGGTCAAGCAGGGAAAAACACTTCAGCAATTATGCCAAGGAATCACATTGTTGCCACAAATGTTGTTGAATTTGAAAACAAAAAATGCCGAAATGCTTTCAAAACATGATCGTGTTGTAAGCGTTGTTAATGCACTGAGCTCAAAATTAAACGGTAAAGGCCGGGTGTTACTTCGCCCTTCAGGCACCGAGCCTTTATTGCGAGTGATGGTTGAAAGTGATGATCTTCATGAAGTGCAGCGAGAAGCGAAACAATTATTAGATGAAATTACTAGCATTGAGCAGCAACTTGGAATGAGTGATATGCAGGTTTAAAAATTCTTTGTTTAGCAGAACGTTTAATGTATAGTCCGATGCGTTGACGTTTGGAGGGGGGCATGAGACAGCAAATTGTCATGGGCAATTGGAAAATGAATGGTGACTTAACGCAGGTCAAACTCCTTATTAATGAGCTGTGCGCTGCTTTTCCAAAGCAGACCGACACGGCCTGTGTTGTATTTCCACCCACTCCTTATTTGGCTTTAGCACAAAGTTTACTAAAAGGCTCGCCAATAGAACTAGGCGCACAAAATACCTATCCTAAAGATGCCGGTGCTTATACAGGAGAAGTCTCCACGCGAATGCTTAAAGAGTTTGGTTGTCGCTATGTTTTGGTAGGCCACTCGGAACGGCGACAATTGTTTCACGAAAATGAAAAATTTGTTGCTGAAAAATTCCACCATGTAAAAGATCATGGTATGATACCGGTTCTTTGCGTAGGTGAGACTGCGTCAGAGCGTGAGCAGGGGTTAACAGAAGCCGTTTTAACCAAGCAGTTGCTCGCGGTAACAAGTAAAAATACACAACATTTTCATCACTGTGTTGTTGCTTATGAACCCGTATGGGCAATAGGAACAGGACAAACGGCTTCGGCAGAGCAAGCACAAGCGGTTCACGCTTTTATTCGAGGCTTAGTTGCTGAGTTAAATGAGGATGAGGCAATACATTTGCCAATTTTATACGGTGGTAGCGTAAATGAAAAAAATGCGCTGTCACTTTTTGCCATGCCAGATGTAGATGGTGGCTTGGTCGGCGGTGCATCCCTAAATGCACAACAGTTTGTGGAAATAGTAAAATGTATCAATTGATATTAGTAGTTCATGTGTTGATTGCTGCGGCTGTCATAGGCTTGGTGCTTATACAACACGGAAAAGGTGCTGACATTGGCGCCGCATTTGGTTCTGGCGCATCAAACACGGTGTTTGGCAGCCAGGGAACAGGTGGTTTTCTGTTCAAGTTGACAGGTGGTTTGGCATTGGCTTTTTTTGTTACTAGCTTAACATTATCGTCTTTAGTGGCGAATCAATACCATAAATCAAGTCAACAAATAATCCCTCAGCAACCTAGTGCACCGGAAACTAAAATTCCCGTGCCGGTTGATAGTAAATAAATTGCCGAAGTGGTGAAATTGGTAGACACGCCGTCTTGAGGGGGCGGTGGCGTAAAGCTGTGCCGGTTCGAGTCCGGCCTTCGGCACCA
>CAYTZN010000009.1:0-102155 GCA_964442495.1 uncultured Legionella sp.
TAACAGGTGTTCACGTTCGTCCAGAATGGGTGTTCATTTTCGTCAGAATACGCATAATGCCAATACTTCTTCAGCATCATATGCTGGACTACTCTTGGCTAATGGCGAAGGAGTAGGATTTGGACTGACAAAAGAGTCTCTTTTTGCAATTGGCGAAGGAGAGCTGCTCGGGCTGATAAAAGTGTCGCTTTTCAATGATATTAAGGCAAGATTTTCAAGACTATTAAAAAATGTAGATGATTTTCTTTGCTTTTCTTCCGTTTTTTCTTCACGTGAAAAGCTTCTATCATTAACTGTTAAATTACCTAAAAAATCCCAAGCATCATTTTTATCTTTCATATGAGCATACATACCAGCTGCCCCAATCGATTTGCAATCAACAGGGAATAAAGCTGGTACATAGGTTTCTGGTGTGACATCTTTGCTTATCCAATAGTGTACGCTTAAGACAGCTTTTTCTTCTATACGATTAGCGTCCTCTCTAATTGATTTTAAATAGGCAGTGTAGGGAGCTGATAAAACGGAACCCTCATCATCAATAGGGGCGTATTTGTCACTGATCCATTTCTCTTGCGTAGAAAAATCTTTAACGTGCTTATTCTGATGTAGCTCGGCAATTTGATACGCTAAAATAACCGTCATTGAACAGGTTAAGCCTCGGCCAACGCCATCGATTCGGGTTCTTGTTAGAGGAAAAGGGTGTCTAGCTGCATATTTGATGCTTCTATAGACACCATGACTGCGATAACCCTCCTCACCCAGACGCTTAAAGTCTTCATCTGTTACGCCTTCGTCTTCTTGGGCGATTTTAGGGCGATTTTATTTTGTAATCGCTTGTCGTCATAAGGAATTCTATAGGTTGCTTGTTTTTGGAGGATGGCCAGAGCCGCTTCAGCGAGCGCAGGATCTTTTTTATTTCTAAAAACCTGAAAGCTGACATCGTAATGCCTGTCTTCATAACCATCTTCTTGTTGAATTTGGTTTTTAAGAGCTCTTAATGTGGTCGTACACAATCCTGATGGCTTATAAGGTTGATAATGGCCGCTTTGACTTGTAATACTATGAATAATTAGAGGTTGTTTTTCATGATATCCTGCAAACATGGCCACATGATCGACATACCCACTTTCAGTGTCATCTGGGTTGTCCAAAGTGTGATAATTATTGATAAAAAAAATAATATCGCCTGGTTGTAGTTCAGTTTCAATCACAGAAATTTCATTAAAATGACCAAAGTGTGCTATTTTAGAACAAATTAATTGGTTTTGACAAATGGCGCTCGTAATATTTTTTTGACAGGCTTAGTTATAAAAATTTTCCATAAAGGGTGTTAAATCCGGTTTGCCTTGCATTCGGTATTGATACACGACATAAAAAGCAATGACGTTTTTTAAGTAATTACGGGTTTCACGCCAAGGCAAGGTTTCTATCCATATGTCTATTTCTTTAGGCGGGTGGTTTTTCATCCAGAAAGACACTTGCTTTGGGCCCGCGTTGTAAGCTGCAACCATTAGAAGAGGATGTTGATGAAAGCGTTTAGCTAATTCCTTGAGGTAGGCTACCCCTATGTTGATGTTTTTTTGTGATGAAAATAATTGGTTCTTATTTTCAAAAGCAATTTTTTCGCGCGTAGAAATAATTTTTGCCGTGGCAGGCATGACTTGCATTAAACCATGGGCGCCAGCGCTAGAGACAACATCTCCTCTAAAGCTGCTTTCTTGCCGAATGATGGCATAAATCAATTCTGGTTTAATTTGGTAATTTTTAGAGTAACCCATCACTGTTTGCCTGTAAGGAAGAGGGAATCTTAATAACAATTGATTATTAAGTTCCTCATTACTGCTGAGGTAAATCGATTTATCATGCCATTCTAAGTCATTGTCTATCCAATGAATCAGTGCGCTTTTGTCGTCTTTAGGTAGTTCACTAACAAAATCATTAAGAAGCCTTGATGCTTCTAGAGTCTGTTTTGAAAGGTAAAGTGCTTTAACTTTATGAGTAAAGGGTTGATAAGGGCGAAGCGTTTGTTTGTTAGTCATTGTGCGCTCTTCTTCAAAGCTAAACCCTTGTTTTACTTTTAAGCTCGCTAGAAAGCCGTAATAATGCCTTGTTTTAGCGAGAGTTTCATAAATAACTCGGGCTTGCTCTCTTTGACCTTGTGCGGCTAATGAGCGCGCTAACCAATATTGCCAGCACGGCGTTTCTTTGTCGTCTAAGTGGGAAATAATATTTTCCACGCGAGACCATTGCTGGTGTCTTAACGCATAGCGAGCCTCTGCACTGAGAAGCTCTTGGTTATAAAATGCTGGCTCTACTTTGTTATACCAAGTGATGGCATCAGGTTGGTCACGTAGTGCTTTGTAGAATGCAACTTGGGCAATAAAAGACTCTTTCTGAGCATGATTTAGGCGGTTTTTTGTGGACGAATTCTGCCATAACTGAATGGCTTTTTCCATATTAATGGAGACCAATCGTTTAAGTCCATAGAGGTAAAGTTCGTCGTTTAAGGGCGTGACTTTAAGCTCTGTAATGCGTGTTGGGCGTTGATGTATGGCCATGAGCACGTTGAGTTCATCACGGTGTGGTGGCGTGTATTGTTTTAACAATTTTATAGCTAATGGAAGGTTTTGTTCCCTTAGCGCTATAAATAGTCGATCTCTATATAATTTATCATCTAACACATTGTTTTTTCTTAATAAAGCAAAGAGTTGTTCACAAACTTGAGGTTCTGATTTCGCGCTAAGCCATAGTTTTTTAGCAAACGGGGAGATGTAGGGTTTTGGGTTTTGCTGAACAAGGGCTATTTCTGCATAGCACTGCAAGTTAACATCGGTAGAGTCTTGGTAGTATTCAGAAAACACTTTCCAGTCTTTGTTTCGTGCTAATTGGTATAGCCAGTGCTCACGTAATTTTTTAGATAATGGTGTTGTTCCTTCAATAAAGCCAAGAAAGGCTGGCTCAGGAGTGTTCGGAAGGTGCTCTTTCCAATGCATATAGTCTGAAAATTTTTCAAGGTATGTTTGAGCCGATGCGCTCCAGGATAAAAATAGCATGCATGCACTCATGGCTATTAATCGAAGATTACTCATTGCTATGGGCTGCGGCACGCAGTAGGGTGATGGTTTTTGCATAGTCTTTGCTCTTAAAGAGACTTGAACCGGTTACAAATTGTGTGGCACCCGATTGTGCCAATTGATGTATGTTGCTTGATGTTATTCCGCCATCCACACAAATCGGCAAGTGAGGGTATCGGTGATGCACGAGTGCTATTTTTTTAATAACCTCAGGAAGAAGCGTCTGTCCTCCAAACCCTGGATTTACTGTCATGATGAGCACAAAATCAAGGCGGTGAATACACCACTCCATACAGTCAGGTGATGTGGCTGGATTTAAAACAATACCTGCCTGGCACCCGGCATTACTAATCAATTGCAAGCTTCTGTCCAGATGGGTTGTTGCATCAGGATGAATGCTAATACGTGCAGCACCGGATGTCGCAAATTGCTGAATTAAGGCATCAACATGAAGTGTCATTAGATGAACATCGATCGGTAAGGTATTAAAACGTTGACGTAATGCTTGGCAAAGCATAGGACCAAACGTAAGATTGGGCACATAGTGATTATCCATGACATCGAAATGAATCATGTCAGCGCCAGCTTTTACCACCGCATTAACTTCTTCGCCAATGCAGGTTAAATCAGCAGCCAATAGAGAGGGAAGGATTTGACACGCCATCAAGAAGTCCTGGGTTAAAGTGAGTATGATATAATTGCTTTTCTAGTCACAAAAAGATCCACTGACCGAGAGGTTGATGGAGGCAATCTGGGCTCTGGCATTAAAGGGCTGAATGGCTTTGGTTGTAAAATATCGCGCATCCAGACCAAAGGCAAAAAAATCATCCAGAAAATAATTTATACCAACAATGCCCTGTATAGCCGGTGTATTTGCATGGGTTGCAAGATCACTACCAGGTATTTCCAAGTTGTTTAGATAAAATTTAATACCATTACTCACATAAGCATAACCCACACCAGCGCCTACATAAGGTACCCAATAGGTTGGTGCTCCAGGTGTAAAAAAGTCATAGAACCCATTGATCATAAGTGCGCCTGTGTACGTCTGGCCTTTCATTTTCAAACCCTGAACCATGCCCGCGGGTGATGTTGTTGATGATTCGCCGGAAGTGCTTTGTATCTTAAAATTACCAAATTGCAATTCTTTATAGGTGTTGCCATTAAAAAGGAGTTCCCCTTCTACTCGATAGCGCTCCATACGGTAGCCTGCACTAAGGGCTACATCACCAAAAACAGAGTATTTTAATTTTATATCTCGAGGAAAGCCTGATAAGGAACCTGCATAGTTATAATTAATAGTAGGTGCGTAACTTGCGCCAAGAATCAAACCACCATACCATCCCGAGGGAGGATTAACAGCATGGGTGGTTTGATTGATGAGTAATAAAGTGGTTAATCCTAGCCATTTAACTGATTGCTTCATGAATCTGTGTCCTTACTTATAATGACCTTCGTTAAAACGGTATGTTGCTCCAATGTTTACAAGATTGGCTTGAAATGATTTCCCCAATTCGTCTGTGTGGACGGTAGCCATATAGCGATAGCCAATATTAAGGGCGTAATTTTCAGCGAAATTATACGTTAATCCTGCAGTAGCTTGGTATGCGAACTTAGTATCGGAGTCTGAAAAAGTAGTTACTCCCAGGGGGGAGGGGCCATCGCTGTTCAGCTTTGCATTGAGCCGAGCATAACCAATGCCGCCACCTACAAAAGGTTGCAAAAGATTTTGTAAATTTGGAAAATCATAATAAACATTTGCCATCGCAAAAAGTGCATTGCTATGCTCATTGACGTTGGTTTGTGCAATGTTATTTATTTTAAATTTATTGAGGTTAGCGTTTAGGTATGTGATTTCGCCTTCATAGCGCATGGGGGTGCTTTTATAGCCTACATTACCACCCGCATCATAACCTGCATCATAGGTGGCGCTTGATAGATTTAGCCCGTTATAGGGTAGGTTGATATTGTTCGGTAAATAGGTATAGCCACCAAACGCACTTGTATACCAGCCATCTATAGGGGTGGCGCCGTGGGCGATGCTTATGGCAAAGAGAGCCATTGGTGTGAAAGCAAGTCTCATTACATCCCTTTAATTTGAAAAAGTCTTTCCATGTTATCGACTTGGCTTTATTTTGCAAGCGTTACTCATCACCAAATTTAGACGTGATGGGGTAGCGCCAATCGCGTCCAAAAGCTCTCGTGCTAATTTTTATTCCAATAGGGGCTTGGCGTCGTTTATATTCATTACGTTTGATGAGTGTAATCACCCTCTGCACGTCCTGTGCGTTGTACCCTTTTTTAATGATGGCTTCAGCACTTTCCTCGTTTTCCATGTAATAGCCAATAATAGCATCCAGAATGTCATAACTAGGTAAGGTGTCTTGGTCCGTTTGATTGTTTGCAAGCTCTGCTGTAGGTGGGCGGGTGAGTACCCTTTCTGGAATCGTATGGTTTACAGTATTACGATAATTTGCCAAAGCATACACCGTTGTTTTCAATACATCTTTAAGTACAGCAAAACCACCAGCCATGTCACCATAGAGGGTAGTGTAGCCGACCGCGGTTTCGCTTTTATTGCTGGTAGTGAGCAAAAGACCACCATGCTTGTTGGACAGAGCCATCAATAGTACACCCCTGATTCTGGCTTGTAAGTTTTCTTCTGTCGCATCAGGCGCCATGCCCTTGAATGTTGGGGCTAGTGTATTTAATAGGACATTAAAAGCGGGCTCTATGGGTAAGGTCGTGTATTTCACGTTCATGGCAGTTGCTTGTTGATGGGCGTCCTCCTCGCTCATGTCAGCTGTATAGCGAGATGGCATCATGACGGCATGAACACGCGATGCGCCAAGTGCGTCTACGGCAATGCTTAATGTTAGAGCTGAATCAATGCCACCAGACAGGCCAAGAAGCACCTCTTTGAAATTATTTTTTTCAACATAATCTTTGAGGCCCAAGACCAATGCATTGTAAATGAGGGCTTCTTTGCTGAGTAGGGGTGTTATATCGCTTTTCAGATGAATATCTGTAAAGCGAATAGTGTGTAATTCTTCTTTAAAGGCTGGTGCTCTCGCACAAACCTGAGCTGTTTTATCCATGGCAAAAGATTGACCATCAAAAACAAGCTCGTCTTGTCCACCTACTAGGTTGACATAAACGAAGGCCACCCCTTGTTGGGCATAATGTCTTAGTACATTTTCACGAAGGTCATGTTTAGTGACGTCAAAAGGTGATGCATTAATGCTGATGATAACGTCGACGTTTTCAGCGATAAGTCTCTCTACTGGACCTGGTTGCCAGAGATCTTCACAAATGCAAAGACCAAATCGATAATGTTTAAGGGTAAAAATACAAGGGTTAGACGGGCCTTTGTTAAAATAACGCTGTTCATCAAAAACACCTTCATTGGGTAAATGTTGTTTATGGTATAGCTGAACTTGCTGTTGATTGGCAAAAATGCTGGCAGAATTGAAGCGCTCGCCATTTTCAACGGACGGATGTCCTACAATCACAAAGCAATCGCCCGTGCTTGACTTGATCAATTCCAATGATTTATTGATGGAATTAAAAAATTCTTCTCGAAAAAGTAAATCTTCTGGGGGGTACCCAGTAAGCGCTAACTCGGGAAAAACAATGACGTCATGGTTGTCTTTATGCCCTTGAATAATATCAATTATTTTTTTTGTGTTCTCATTCATGGCGCCTACAGTAGGATTGATTTGTGCCATGAGCAAGGATAAAGAGTGAGGCATTTTTCATCATTGGGTGAGCAAATGGTAAGGTATTTTATATTAATTTGAGCATCTATCACCATTTTTAGTTAAAATAGATCTTTTGGTGAGCCTAGCCTTGTGTGTGGGCGATATTTTTGGTTGATTTTATATGTTGAAAGCGGCACTGCTACGGATGAAAGATGTGTTTCCGGCTGCCCTATTGGTGCGTGGGCAAGACTACCAGCGGCGTGGGCATGTGCTTAGTATTCGTTTAAGCGATGGACTCTTAAAAGCGCGCATAAAAGGCAGTTCTAGCCAAATTTACGATGTTCACATTGATTTAAAGTCATGGCCCGGAACCCCTTCGCGCTGCAGTTGCCAATACCGTGTGAGTTGTGAGCATGCTGTGGCTTGCTTGTATGCGTTACAAGTACGAGAAAATTTAGGATTTGTTGCGCCATTACCGAGCGTGCAAAAAGCAGGTTGGCGCACAGAGTCGGCTTATCCTGTGGTTGATGAAGTTCTTGAGGCGGATGAGACGCAGTGGTATTCAGATATCCAGGATGAGGGCCATGATTTTTTTGCCTATCAGCTTGGCATTATTGTGGATGATAAAACCATCAGCATTGTACCGCTGGTTGTAGATTTAATTAGCCGTATGGATGTGGAAGCGCTCGAAAGTCTTTTTGATGACAAGCTGGTTAATTTACCCTTTGCTGAAGGGCGTATATTGCAGATCTCATTAGGGCGAATCAAGCCTTTATTGCGGTTGTTGTTACAGTATGGACGTCGTGCTGTTAATAATGATGGGCAATTGGAAATCAACAGGTACCAACTTGCATTGATTCAAGAAGCGGAGCAAGCGATTGCATCTACGGCGGCGAGGTGGTTGGGAACACGACGTTTGCAAACTCAATTGCAACAGTTAACCACAATAACGACTCTTCCCGTTGTTCCAGTTCCTGTCGGATTAAAAACTGAATTGCGCGATTATCAGCAGCAAGGTTTAAATTGGTTGCAATGTTTACGTGCTATTCACTTTGGGGGCGTCTTAGCAGACGGCATGGGCTTAGGCAAAACAATCCAAACATTAGCCCATCTTCAGTATGAAAAAGAGCAAGGGCGACTACAGAAGGCGAGTCTTATTGTAGCGCCTACGAGTTTGGTCGGAAATTGGTTTGATGAAGCCATGCGGTTTACACCTGACTTAAAGGTTCTCGTATTTCATGGCTCTGAGAGGCATCAGGATAATTTCGATGAATATGATTTGGTGATTTCTACCTATGGATTAATTCAGCGCGATAAACAGCGGTTTTTAGAGTATTTCTTTTATTATTTAATTTTAGACGAAGCCCAATCCATTAAAAATGCCCGTACTAAAACAACACAAATTATTCAGCAGATGAATGGTAAGCACCGCTTGTGCCTCACGGGAACGCCCCTTGAAAATAATTTAGGCGAGTTGTGGTCATTGTTTCATTTTTTAATGCCAGGATTATTAGGCGATGCAAAAACATTTCGTCAATTTTTTAGAGTTCCTATTGAGAAACACGCGGACACAGAAAGGCGTGAGCTCTTGGTTAGGCGAGTGAGTCCATTCATGTTACGCCGTACCAAAAATCAAGTGGCGCGTGAATTGCCGGCTAAAACTGAAATGACCCATATGCTTGAACTGACAGGCCCTCAACGCGACCTGTATGAAGCTATCCGAATGAGTATGGAGAAAAAGGTCCGTGATGCTATTGCTAATCAAGGGTTTGGTAAAAGTCATATTGTTTTGCTAGATGCATTATTAAAATTAAGACAAGTATGTTGTGATCCTCGATTGTTATCTTTACCTGAAGCAGCCATGGCCCATGATTCTTCAGTAAAACTCACGAGTTTAATGGAATTATTGGACAATTTAATGAAGGAGGGGCGCCATGTGTTGGTGTTTTCTCAATTTACCTCCATGCTTAAATTGATTGAAAAAGAATTGGTGGCAAGAAAGTACGCTTATCTACAACTCACCGGGCAAACACAAAATCGTCAAGATGTGGTGCGAGATTTTCAGGCAGGAAAGGCCCCTATTTTTTTGATCAGTTTGAAAGCCGGTGGTACGGGTTTAAATTTAACCCGCGCTGATACTGTTATCCATTACGACCCCTGGTGGAACCCCGCGGTTGAAGATCAAGCGACGGACAGAAGCCACCGTATTGGTCAGGAAAATCCGGTGTTTGTTTATAAGTTAATCAGCTCTGGCACTGTTGAAGAGGCTATTTTGGGCATGCAAGCTAAAAAACGTCAATTGTTTGAGGGCATATTATCCAGCAATATTACAGAAAACATGGCCCTTACAGATGCAGATATTGCCCAGTTTTTTGCGCCATTGGATAAGCAAGAAAAAAACAAATAAAAAATCCGGGGCATCTAGAGTTTGATGACAATGTGGTTTTAAATATCCTAAAGCACTTACATACCGCGCACAAGTCGCGGTATGTAGAACTTATAGAGTAAATTGTCAATAGACCTAGTAGGGCGTTACAAATAGATTTTTTCTTATCTTTCTTGCAGGTAACGTTTGTGCAGCACCTCTACCTTTTGCTTAAGCGCTTCTTCTGTACCAGTATTAAGGATAATGTCGTCTGCAATGGCCATTTGAGCTGCTTCATTCTTTTTTTGGATGGCTAGAATAGTGCGAATATCTTTTTCAGCGCTATTATCTCTTATCACTAATCTCGCTAGTTGTTGATTTTCCTGTGTTTTAACCAATAGCACATGATTGAGGTAGGGGTAACGCGCTTTATTGGTTAATAGTGGGATTTCAATAATGCAATAAGGGCTGGTGACCTTGGTGATGTCTTGTTCAATTTGTTGTCGGATAAGGGGGTGAAGTAGGTTTTCAAGCCATAAACGCTCTTGTTCATTGTTAAAAATTAGCTCACGTAAGTGGGGGCGGTTTAATTCTTTTTGAGGCGTTAGAATTGACTTGCCAAAATGTTGAACAATCTCACGAAATGCCGGAGTATCGTTTAAGGTTAATGTTCTTGCTATCTGGTCAGCATTGATAATATCAACGCCTAATGCCTTAAAATATTTTGCTACCGTTGATTTTCCACTGCCAATATTGCCCGTTAATCCAATGCAAAACATGATTCAATGCGTCTCGTTAAGGTTTTTACAAGCGACTAGATTGATATAGCAACTATCGGGAAGGGTGCTTTTTTCTTGGCAGTATGCTTTGGCATTCATGGCTGCATCTTCTTGGTTGGCATAGACATTACTGAGCCATGGTTTTGCATTTTCATCTAACGATGTGCATTGCCACATCGGTCGAGTGCTTTTGCCATCGGTAAAGTAATCACAACTTTCGCGAGCAACAGCACAAGATTTTGGCACGAGGCTTTGTTTTTTACACATCTCGAAGGCTTTGTTGGTGGCAACGCGTTCATACACGTTTCGAATGAGCCATTGTTTACCATCATTATCGTGCGCACTGCATTCCCAGTAGCTGGTTTCTTGCTCTTCAGCCCAGGTTGTTGTTGTAATAAGGGTGAGCACGAAAAAAATGGCTTTTATCCTGCTGGTGAGCATTTAATGTCCTCAAACGATAAGTGATCAGGTGTAATCACTGTTTTTGTATACCGCATTTATTGAGTGTAAAGTAATTTCCGCTAATTTCTCAATGGTTTCTTCTGTTGTTGTGAGAGGAGGTAGCCAATAGAGGGTGTTTCCTAAGGGGCGCAACAATGCACCACGCTTTAGTGCTTCTTGTTGAAATGTAAAGCCAATCTGTTGGTCTAAGGGGCCGACTAAATCTCCCGCTACGATAGCGCCAATCGAGCGGATATTGGTTAATTTTGCTGTTTGTGATGCGATGGATGAAAAATGTTGAAGCATGCATTCGCCAAGCGCTTGTGCTTGTTCATTTATTCCCTCAGCGTGCATTACGTCAATGGTGGCAAGCGCTGCACTAATGCCTAAGGGATTTCCGCTGTAGGTATGAGAGTGCAAGAAAGACTTTCCTTCTGATGCCTCGTGGTAAAAGAGGTTGTAAATGGGGTCATCAATCAAAACACAACTTAAAGGCAGTGAGCCTGACGTTAAACCCTTTGATAAACAAACCATGTCTGGCTTAATACTTGCGTGCTCAGACCCTAGCCATTTGCCAGTCCTTCCTAACCCTGTCATGATTTCATCAGCAATTACGTAAATACGATTGGCTTTAGCCCACTGCACTAACCGATGTAAAAAATCAGCACTATAGACGCGCATTCCCCCTGCACCTTGAACAATGGGTTCGAAGATAAGCGCACACGCTTGTGCTTTGACAGCCTCTAATTGTTTTTCGATAACACGCCATTCTTGTTCTGCATCACTCCACAAAGGGGTTTGGGGATGATTGACATAGGGAATAAATTGTACAAAGTGGCACTCAACATTTAATCCCTGATAAGGTTTTTTGTAAATGCCGAGATCACTGACGCTAAGGGTACCTAATGTTTCACCATGATAACCGTGTTGAAGCGCAATAAATTGCTTGCGTGTTGGATGGCCTTGTAATTGATTGGCATGAAGTGCGAGCTTCATTGCAATTTCAACGGCACTTGCTCCATCGCTTGCAAAAAAAACGTGCTGTAATTGGCTGATACGTGCAAGTTTTTCGCCCAATTCAACAAGTTTTGGAAACGTGGTGTCTGCACCTATAATGTGTTCAAAGTGTGATAACTGATCTTTAATGGCGCCAATAACCGCAGGATGTCCATGGCCTAGCGACTTACACCACCAACTGGAGATGCCATCAATAATCGGGCCTCTGTCCGTGTAAAGATAACTGCCTTTGGCATGTTGGATAATAAGCGGAGGGAAGTGTTCCAACGTTTTCATTTGGGTACAGGGGTGCCAAATGTGTTTTAAATTTTGTTGAAGCAGTTCATTATGGTTAACCATTGGGTAATTTTTGGTTGACAATCAAGAGAGGCACTTTATCATGTTCACTAAAAATTAAAAACAGGGGTTTAATGTGGTAAAAGCAGGCAAATGTTGGACAATGGACGAGGTTCGTGCCATTTATGAACAACCATTCAATGATTTATTATTTGCAGCTCACACGGTTCATTTGGAAAATCATCCTGCCAACACGTTGCAGATGGCAACCCTACTGAGCATTAAAACCGGCGCATGCCCTGAGGACTGTGGGTATTGCTCACAAAGTGGGCATAACAAGACCCACGTTGAAAAAGAAAAATTAATGGATGTGGACGATGTGCTTGAAAGTGCACGATCTGCCAAAGCGGGTGGGGCAACGCGTTTTTGTATGGGGGCGGCGTGGCGCTGTCCTCCAGGAAAAGTGATGGGAGAGCTCACTAGAATGATTGAAGGTGTTAAAGAAATGGGTTTAGAAACCTGTATGACCCTTGGCATGCTTTCCCCTGAACAAGCCCATGAATTAAAAGCTGCAGGACTCGATTTTTATAACCACAATATTGATACCTCACCTAGTTACTATGCAAAAGTAGTGACCACCAGAACGTTTGATGATCGTCTGGAAACACTAGAAAATGTCCGCAAGGCTGGTATAAATGTTTGTTGTGGCGGTATTTTAGGCCTTGGTGAAACACGCACTGATAGAATTGAATTTTTATTAACGTTGGCTAATCTTGAAGAGCCACCCACCAGTGTACCTATCAATCGTTTGATTCCTGTGGAAGGCACGCCATTAGCTAAAGCGACACCGGTTGATGGAATTGAATTGGTTCGCACCATTGCTACCGCAAGACTTATCATGCCTAAAAGTGCTGTTCGGTTAACAGCAGGGCGTACTGAAATGAGTGATGAATTACAGGCGTTGTGTTTTTTTGCAGGTGCTAACTCTGTTTTTATTGGCGATAAGTTATTAACAGAAGAAAATCCACAACGTGAAAAGGATAATGCGCTCTTCCAAAAACTAGGATTGAACGCAGCAACAATAGTTTGCTCAGCATGATTTACGTGTTATAGACAATGTTGACTGAAACATTTAAACATTATTCAGATGATCTTATACAGCGCGGTTTACACCGTAAACGCGCTCTTATTAATGTTCAAAGCCCAGGTGGTATTAATTTCAGTCGTAATGATTACTTATCACTTTCCTCACACCCATTGATTAAAAAAGCCTATCAAGAAGGTTTTGAACGCTATTCAAGCGGGAGCGGTGGCTCTATGGTGGTGTGTGGTTATCACTCATCACATCAAGCATTAGAGTGGGCTTTTGCAGAAGCGTTAGGCGCTGACGATTGTCTTTTATTTCCCTCCGGTTATGCTGCAAATTTAAGTATCATGAGCTTGTTAGCTCGTTTTAACACGCATGTTTTAATAGATAAAGCAGCTCATGCGTCTATTTATGATGGGTTAACCCTGTCTGGTGCCCAATATTCTCGATATTTGCATAATAATCTTTCTCACGTGGCACAAAAATTAAAAAAAACACCCCTAAATACCGTAATCATGACGGAAGGCACTTTTAGCATGAGCGGCCAATGTGCGCCTTTAGGTGATTTGGTTGATATGGCTAAAACCCACGGGCATACTGTATTAGTGGATGAGGCACATTCATTTGGCTTATTGGGAAGGGAAGGTTTGGGTGCTGTTGCACACTATCAACTAACCCAAGAAGAGGTGCCTTTACGAATGATAGCTTTTGGTAAGGCGTGTGCGTCTTTTGGGGCGATTGTAGCAGGACGTGCTGAGTGGATTGATGCGTTGTTACAATCTGCTCGAGCGCATATTTACTCTACAGCCATAAGTCCTGCTGTGGCTCATGGTTTGCTAAAAACATTAGACATCGTTCGAAATTCAGATGAGCGACGTCGAAAATTAACAGGTCTCATTCATTATTTTCGTGAGTCCATTCAGGCATCCTCTTTGCGCTGGAGTGACTCTTTTTCACCTATACAACAATTGCAGCTAGGGTGCCCTGATCGAGCCTTATCGATGGCAGAAAGACTTCGGCAGCACGCTATTGTTTGTTTGCCCATGCGAGAACCTACTGTAAGTCGCGTAGAAACGGGGTTACGTGTGATTTTAAATCATGATCATGAGCCCGAGGATATTGATCGCTTGTTTCAATGTTTAGATTTAGCTTGAGGAGGGTCTATCGATGAGTCGAGCTCATATTATTACACACGGCCGAGGCTTACCTTTAGTCTTATTTCATGGCTGGGGCTTTGACATTAACGTTTGGACGCCTTTATTACCTTGGTTGACAACGAAATACCAACTTCACCTTGTGGATTTACCAGGGTTTGGTTTAACGCCTATGATGGACTGGGAAACCTTTAAATCAGTGCTTTTAGAACAATTGCCGGAGCGTTTTGCAGTTGCAGGTTGGTCGATGGGTGGGTTATATGCAACAAGACTTGCTATGGAAATCCCCGGGCGTATAACGCATTTAATCAACATTGCTTCTTCACCACGCTTTATTCGCGACCCATCCTGGCCAGGTGTGGACAGCGCTATTTTTGAAGCGTTTTATGGGGAATTTAAAAAAAATCCACTAAAAATCCAACAACAATTCTTAGCACTTCAATTGCAAAACCAAACTGAGCTTGAGATGGTCTCGTCAACAACCAGTGAGACGGCACTAGAGGATGGCCTTGGTGTATTGTTGCAGTGGGATCTCCGCCCAGGCCTGCTACACCTAAATCTTCCTGTGTTATACCTTTTTGGACGCCTAGACACGATAACTCCTCGAAAAACACTTTTTATGCTTCAGCGTCTTTACCCGCAGTTTAACTATGTGCTCTTGCCTCAATCAGGACATGTTCCTTTTTTATCGCATCCAGAAGAATTTACTCATGCATTAGAAGGATTTTTACAATGAAGCGTTTTTTTATACTTGGCACTGATACCGATTGCGGAAAAACCTATGTTACATGCCAGTTATTGGATTACTTTAAAAAACAGAATAAAAAAATAAGCGCAATCAAGCCTGTCGCAAGTGGTTGTGAAGAGCAAAATGGGCAATTAGTTAGTGAGGATGCTACACAGTTGGCAAAGCACAATGGTGTAATGCTCGATGATATTTGCCTTAAGCGTTTTAACCCCCCTATATCGCCTCATCTTGCAGCTGAGGCTGCTAAAGATGTGTTATCGGTAAAAACCATTAATGATTTTTGTGACAATGTGAGTACGGATTTAGATTATCTTTTGATTGAAGGTGCTGGTGGTCTCATGGTGCCCCTGAATCGTCATGACACTTGGGTTGATTTTTTAGCGCTCAGTCAAATTCCGGTCATTTTAGTGGTAGGAATGCGTTTAGGTTGTTTAAATCATGCTTTATTAACCGGTTTTGCTTTGAAGGCGCATCATATTCAATGTGTGGGGTGGGTCGCCAATTGTATTGATAAAGAAATGTTAGCGCTGTCTCAAAACATCGATACGTTAAACGACAAAATGGATTTTCCTTTGTTAGGAACCCTTGGCTTTGGTGGTTATTTTGAAGGTGCTTCTCTTATGGAAAGGCTCAGCTAGTCTGCTTTCGGTGTTGTTCATGAGCACATAGTTAGCTATAATCGCATCTCTATTATGTTGTTTTTATTTTAGCCATTTTAAAAACAATGCGACGTGTTTAGGGAGTTTACTGATGCCAATTTATGAATATGAATGTACGGATTGCCATCACACATTTGATGTATTGCAAAAACTAAATGATGAGCCTGAAAAAAATTGTCCTAAATGTTTTAAAAATACCGCTATAAGGTTGGTTTCTGCGGCAGGTTTTCAGTTAAAAGGCAGTGGGTGGTATGCCACTGACTTTAAAAACAAAGGAAAAGCGCCTCAATCATCTGATGGTGGTGCCGATAGAAGCTCCTCCTCCTCTTCTTCGCCAAAAACCATGGAAAAAGCCTCAGCACCCACAGCTGTTTCATCCGCAAAAACGACTAAAAAAGGTGAAGCTGATTGAAAATTTTCTCTTTTCGACGTTATTTACTTGCAGGACTGGTGGTATGGCTGCCTATATTAGCGACGCTTGGTATTTTAAATTTTATTGTGGGTTTACTTGATATAACCATTTCTCTTTTACCTAGAGCTTATCAACCGGAGCAGTTGTTTGGTTTTCATCTTCCAGGTTTCGGGGTTTTGATTTCGTTAATATTGCTCTTGTTTACAGGGCTTGTTGCCACAAATTTTTTAGGACAGCGTGTGGTGGTTTGGAGTGAGTCTGTTTTAGATAAAATTCCATTGGTGCGTTCGATTTACAATGCCAGCAAGCAAGTTATTCAGGCTATTTTTGCTACCAATAGTCAAGCTTTTCGTAAGGTCTTGCTCGTTGAATACCCTCGTAAAGACCTATGGAGTATTGCATTTCAAACAGGCGTTGCTAATTCTTTAATAAATCAGCGCGCAGATGTTGAGATGTTATCCATCTTTATCCCGACAACCCCTAATCCTACCTCAGGTTTTCTGATGATGGTTCCTAAATCTGACGTTATTGAGTTACCGATGAGTGTCGATGAAGGGTTGAAATATATTATCTCTTTGGGAATGATGCAGCCCGTTGTTCCCATTGTTACTAAAAATTAAGGCGGTTTTATGCGATCACACTATTGCTCTGACGTTAATGAAGCGATGATAAACACAACAACCACGGTGTGTGGGTGGGTGCATAACCGTCGAGATCATGGTGGCGTTATTTTTTTGGATGTTCGTGATAGCTCAGGTTTGGTTCAAGTGGTGTATGAGCCTGAGTTGACAGATGTTTTTGCGATAGCTGAAAAACTTCGGCATGAATTTGTGGTGCGTGTAACCGGTAAGGTGCGCGCGCGTCCTCAAGGCATGGTGAACGATAGGATGCCAACGGGCAGAATTGAAATGTTGGGGACTGCGCTTGAAATTTTGAATCAAGCACAAACGCCACCTTTTTTACCAGACGAACACCAAACGGTAAATGAAGATTTAAGATATCGTTACCGCTATCTTGATTTACGTCGTTCAGACATGCAGCAGAATTTAATCTTGCGCCATAATTTGGTGCGACATATTCGTACGTATCTCAATGTGCAAAATTTTATGGACATTGAAACCCCCATGCTAACCAAGGCAACACCAGAGGGCGCACGTGATTATTTGGTGCCCTCACGTGTTCATCCGGGTCAATTTTATGCATTACCCCAGTCGCCTCAGTTGTTTAAGCAATTATTGATGATGTCAGGTTTTGATAAATATTATCAAGTTGTGCGTTGTTTTCGCGATGAAGATTTGCGTGCGGACAGGCAGCCAGAATTTACCCAGCTTGATATTGAAATGTCTTTTATTGATGAAAACGCAATTTTAGGGCTCATCGAAGGCTTATTAAAAACAGTCTTTTTAGAATTATTGAATGTTAAATTACCTGAAACACTTCCTCGAATGACATACGCAGAAGCAATGCGACGATTTGGAAGTGATAAGCCAGATCTTCGTAATCCTTTAGAGCTTGTCGATATTGCTGATTTGGTTAGTGAATGCGACTTTAAAGTGTTTTCAGCCGCTGCAAATGATCCAGAAGGTCGCGTGGTTGGATTAAAGCTTGATGGCGGCTGCTCGTTAAGCCGTAAAGAGTTAGATGGTTACGGTGAGTTTGTCACTATTTATGGTGCAAAGGGCTTGGCTTACATAAAAGTTAATGATCGTGAGCAAGGCATGCAAGGGCTTCAATCGCCAATCCTTAAATTTTTATCAGAAACGCATATCAATCAGATTCTTGACCGATTAAATGCAAAAACAGGCGATGTTATCTTTTTTGGTGCAGACAAAGAAAAAATAGTTAACGAATCCATGGGCGCATTACGAATTAAATTAGGACACGATTGTAAGCTACTTGTCCCTGGCTGGGCTTTGGTTTGGATTATTGATTGGCCTATGTTTGAGAGAGATTCTCAGAACAATACACTTCAAGCCATGCACCATCCATTTACATCGCCACAGCAGTTGTCGATTGAATCGTTGCGCGCTGACCCTACCAAAACATTAGCTAAAGCCTATGACATTGTTATCAATGGGTATGAGATTGGTGGCGGTTCTATTCGCATACATCAACCTGAACTTCAACAGGCGGTGTTTGATCTCCTGGGTATTGGTGAAGCCGAAGCCAAAGAAAAATTTGGATTTTTATTGGATGCGCTTCAATATGGATGTCCTCCTCATGGTGGTATTGCGCTTGGGATAGATAGGCTTGCTATGCTATTAACCGGGTCGACATCAATTAGAGATGTTATTGCCTTTCCTAAAACGCAGTCTGCATCCTGCTTATTAACAAGTGCCCCTGCTAATGTAGGGAACACGCAGCTAAAAGAATTGGGGATCCGTCTTGCGACGACCACATCGACAAAATAAGGGGTTGTTGTTTGTTGTTTGCTGTTTGCTTTTTATAGCACGCATCGCTATAGCTATGCCGGAGGATAACTCCGGCAAGCTTATTCAATACCTTGCTCAGGAAAAATTAAATTTAACAATAGCCAATAATGAAGCAAAACTTTCACTAGCGCATGCGATTGATGAAGAAAGCTTAGCCTTGCAAAAAGAACAAAATAAAGCTTTTCTAGCGCTCATTGATATTAAAATCGATAATTTTGAAAACTTCCTTATCCAACAACGTAAGCAGCAACAAAACCTGTCTATTCGGCTGAAAAAATTACAGCAATCTTCGCTGGGCACATTGGACGGAATGATTTCAGAGGAGCAGATTAGTAAAATCACGACACTTGCCGCTGTAAATAACAAAACCATCGATCTTATTTCTGATAACTTAACATTACTCCGCGACTATCAAGCAACATTGTCCATTAAAAATAGAGCGTTAGATGTCGAGCAAGCTCGAATTGATGCGCAGCACTATTTAGAGGCATTAAATTCAAAAATCAACGTGCTCACTCTGCAACGTGAAGGTTTATATCAAAAAAATATAGAGTTACAAGAGGCTAAAAAGACCGAGGCGGGCTTTAAAACTACGTACTTTCTCGAAGCTAAATTATTGCTTAATAACCAAGACATCACCCTTATTCAATATCAAATTTCAGAATTTGAGCTGGAAAAAAAGCGCATCAATGCTGAGTATTTGTTGATAAAAAATCAAGACATCAAAACACTCCAATCAGTGACAGATACTTATGTAAATATTAGCCGTCAATTGTTAAACCTAGAAACATCCTTAACCAATATGCTGACTGTGCTAAAAAATGAACACCGTTTGGTTGCTGAAAGTGGGTTGAAATCTCAATGTTTAAGCCTTCAAAAAACGGCATCCATGCACCTTTTGGACATCAAGCGACAACAGTCTCTCGTCCAAGGCTCTTTGGAGCAGAAGCAGCAGCAATTGAAAAAGCAATTGTCAATGCGCCAAAGTTTGGCTGAATACCACTTAGAAACCTGGCCTTCTATTGTTGGCCAATTATTGCTCATTCCTGTTAAGTTTTATGACTACATAAAAACATTATGGTCTAAAGTATCTGATAATTATGTTTGGCAAGACTCATGGTCGTTTGTGTTTTACTGGGTGTCCTTTGGGTTGATTCTCCTAGCGGCGTTTTTATTGAACCGTGTTTTTTTCCGTGTAATTCAAGATAAAGAGCGCTCAAGACTATCCGCGCATTTATACGATGGTCTTCTTGTTGTTCTTTGCCGAAATGTTCCCCATTTGGCTTTTTTCTCAATTGTTATCATGACGTTTTTCTTAAGCCATATTTCCTTCGCAAGTTACCAGTTATTGATTAATTTAATGGTGGTTTGGTTGACGTTTCGCAATTTAATTTTGATCGCACGTTTGGTGCTATTAGAGCGCGTCAGTGACTCATCTGGACATGACGTTAAATTATATTATCGATTAAAATGGTTGTTTCTGATTGGTGGATGGACTACCGCATTGATGGTTGTTAGTCATCAGCTGCCATTGTCTTTATTGTTACAAGATATTTTTAATCGGCTTTTTATGCTGTTTCTTTTGGCGGTGTCCTTTGTGCTGTGGAAAAGTCGTGATGTTATTCCTTACTTATTAAGACCTTTATTGATCACAAAAAAACGTTATTTTAGAAATGTAATTTCTATTCTTTCGCTTTTGGTGCCTTTAATCATATTGACCACCGCTATCATTGGTTTAGTCGGGTATATAAATTTAGCTTGGACAATGAGCCGCTATCAAGCTTATTTATTGTTGTTGCTCATCAGTTACGTTTTAGTACGAGGTCTTATTTTTGATGCATTGGAATTGTTATCGGAATGGATGATTTCCGCGTTAAAAAATGGATGGTTATGGACAGAGGTTATATTAAAGCCGCTGGACATGATATTACGTGGACTCTTAGTGGTAACCAGCATTGTATTATTGTTCCAAATATTTGGTTGGTATTCTGATGCATTTGTGATGGGAACCCTTAAAAAATTTGGCTCATACCCACTGATTGATGTTTCAGGCGTTCACATTACCTTTGTCAGCATTTTGGAATTTGCGTTACTCCTTTGTATTTTTACATGGGCCTCCAAATGGACGCGTGAATTTTGTTATCGATGGCTATACCGTAATGCCAAAGATGCAGGCATTCGAAATAGTTTGTCGGTTTTTACGCAGTATGCTGTGATTTTAATGGGTGTGTTTGTTACGTTACGTGTTCTTGGGTTAGATTTTAGTGGCATGTCAATGGTTTTGGGTGGATTAGCTGTCGGTATGGGGTTTGGTTTGCGTGATTTTGCGAGCAATATTGTGGGTGGCATCATGTTACTGATAGAACGCCCTGTTCGTGAAGGTGATTTAATCACATTAGGAGAGTATGAAGGGCGTGTCGCACATATAGGTATTCGTTCCATGCGGGTTTCATCATGGGATAACATGGAGGTGCTTATTCCTAACGCAGAAACGTTTAATAAACCATTTACCAATTGGACTCACCAAGACAGCATTGTAAGAACTGTGGTGCCTATTAAAGTGAGTCGTGCAGATGATCCCATCATGATTCAACAATTGATTTTGGATGTTTTGTCAATCATTCCTGAAATATTAGAAAACCCACCCGCGCAAGTGTTTCTTAAAAAAATTGATGAAGCGCTTATTGAGTTTGAGGTGCGTTATTTTATCAATGTGCAACTCTACACGCGTTTTGAAATTCGCTCAAAAGTGTTGTTTGCAATTACTGCACAATTTAAAGCCGCAGGGGTTCAACCCCCCATTCCACCATTAAGCGTGGAAGTCAAAAACGCTAAAACGGACAGTGAACATGTATTCCCAAAAAATGCCACTGAAGAGTGAAGAGGAGCTCTTGGTCCGTTGCAAAGCAATTGAAGGATTAAGCTTTTTACAATTGGCAACACAACTAGGTATTTTTATACCTGCTGATCCTATAAAGCGCAAAGGCTGGCTAGGTCAAGCCATTGAACTAGCTTTGGGCGCCACTGCTGGAAATAAATCTATTCCTGATTTCTCAGGCTTAGGCATTGAACTTAAAACCCTACCTATCAATCAGTTAGGAAAGCCTGCTGAGTCTACTTTTGTTACGTCCATTCCATTATTGACCATTCAGCATGAAAGCTGGGAGACCTCACAATGTTATACTAAATTAAAACGGGTGTTATGGTTACCGGTTGAAGGAGATAAGTCCATTGATTTTCCTCATCGTCGTATTGGTCGAGCCATATTATGGTCACCTTCGTTTGAGGAAGAAAATACACTCCGTAAAGATTGGCTTGATCTTACGCTTTTGATAAACACTGGCAGACTCGCTGAAATTTCAGCAAGCATGGGTGAGTACTTACAAGTTAGACCCAAAGCGGCTCATGGCAAGTCACTTTGTTATGGTTTTGATGAAGTGGGCAATAAAACGTTAACGTTGCCACGGGGTTTTTATTTAAGAAGCCGTTTCACTATGACCCTTTGCACACTGTCACCTTGAATTATGCGAATTATTGCTCTAATACTACCTTAAGGTTAGCTTGCTAGTATGTGCATAATTTAATCTAGGAGTGGTTTGCATGTCCTATACGTATATTCATGGAACCAACTCATTAGCGCTAGCATTATTGCCAAAAACGGGCTTTGTCTTAGCGTCACCTTACTTTTTGATAAATAAATACCAATTGGCCCCTTTGGGGGGTGAGGTGGTTCACAGTCGTTATGTGCCACTGAACAGCGGTTATGTAGCCTTTGGTGCACTAGAAACGATTCCTATAGGTTTAAGAGATGCTTACACGTTAAACTCGATTGTCGAGCAGTATACTTCGGGTGCAATGCCCAACCGCGAGGAGCTAATCAAAAACATACATGAAGAGATAGTAAGCTTTAAAGCAGGGTGCTTTAGTCGGCTCAATATGATATTGGTATATTTAGCCAGAGCAAAACAAATAGGAATCTCTACTGAAGACATTGTAACTATAGAGGAAATAAAAACACTCAATAGAGATATTGACGCGATGATACAATATTTTCATTTTCTCCTGCTTTTAGGTACTCATATTAACGTTGCTGAGCAATCACTGGTTGATAGTTTCAAACCACAAAATGCAGTGTTATGGTCAACATTCCTATCGAAATTTACCTATTTTAATATAACCGAAAAAATCACGACAAATAAAATCAATGTTGAATATCTTTATAATCATCGCGATGTGTTAAGTGAAGAGGAGCTACAACCTTTGATTGACCTGTTGGCATTGCCAGGTAGTCATTATTTTAGTGTTAATAAAGACATCAAACAAGCTTCTGATTTAGAGCTAGAGTGGCGTGGTAAGACCCATTGCAACGATAAGGATTTTTATACGTTGTCGATGAATACCAGTATGGCATTGGCAACTTTTTTTAAAGAAATGATGCAGGGCTTGATGACGGCCAATTATTTCAAAGAATTGCATATCAATATTATAGCGTTCCTTAATGCTTTAAAAGAAAAGCGCTCGGAACTTAATATGCTATTTGAAAAGCCCGCCCAAAACATCCTTTCTGAAGAAGATAGCGTCTTTAGTGAAGCACCGTTCCCTTTGGTTTTTATAGCCGACAATAATAAGCAGATCCTACTTTACGATAAAAATAAAGCTGAGTATCGAGCCTATCAACCGTTGGTTGTTGGAAAAGATATACAAACCATTGCAACCAATACGGAAAAAAACCAAAAAAGTGTGAGTGATTTTTTGGTAAAAAACGGTTTAACCTCTATTAATGTGATCACTTTCGATAAGCTTAAAGAATGTAGGGTGTCAAAAATAGCGGCCGAATTTCTTTTGGTGTTTCGCGAGCAGTACTCTCATAAATTTAAAGAAACCAACAGTACTGGTCTTATGAAAATGTATAAAATTGTTAATTCAAATCAATCGTCCTTTGAAAAACTTAAAAGCATGATTGCCATTGCTAGAGTGAAAACAACACCAGGATTTTCGTTTTGGTATAGCAATAGCCATATTTTGGGAAAGGGGCGACATAAGAATGTTATGTATTTATACAAAGAGCTTTCGCAACTAAAACTTGATGCTGATGATATTTCAGATGTATGGGTACGCTTGCAAAAAATCACAGTGATGATTACTAGCTTATCTTTTATACATGGGGATTTGGAAAAATCTTCAGATAACGCAACGGCAAGGTTATCTTTTTAAAACAAGGCGGTAACCCAAGGCCACACTAGCACGACCTTGGGTTACAATAGTTTATTTACGAACAACGATATCATTTTGTACAGACTGGACACCTTCTGTTTTTCTTGCAATGTCTTCAGCTGTATCACTTTGGCGAATGGTTTTTACATAGCCGCTAAGCGTTACTACGCGTTGATGAGTAACGACACGTACATTTAAAGAGGACAAGCCTTCATTGTGAAGCAAATTCTCATGAACGGCTGTTGTAATAGACGTGTCAGTTGGTTGGAGTTTAAAAAAATGCATGCTTCTTTGAGTTTGGCAACCAACCATCAGGGCTAAGCCTACGGATAAAATTACACCACGGTAAAAATGATTCATTTTGTCTCCATAATTATCTAGGTTCAACTTACAGTGTAGTCGTCGAATGTTAAAATTTAAAGATTAATTTATGGGAGAGTGGTTTAAGACTGTTTGAAGATAACATCATCAATAACGTTCATTCTGTAGACTCAATTTTTAAACGTGGATTTTTATCCTTGCAATTTTAGCGCAATTCATTAAAGTTTATAGTTAATGGAAAGTGATATTTATATAAATCATTGATAAAAAAAACGCAGGGAGTTTTTTACATGAGTAATAAAGTTATTAGCGCGATAATTTTATTGGGCGCAAATTCTATGCTGTATGCGGATGATAATGTTTCACAACAAATCCAATTATTAAACACTCAAATTCAAATGCAATTTCAAAAAGTTAACGCGTCTCAACTGAAGCAAAATAAGGATTTCAATACACAGATTCAAGCACAATTAAAACAAATGCAAACGGACTTACAAGATCAAATTCAAAAAATGAACACACAAACACAGAATCAGATGAAGGATTTGCAAGCATCATTGCAACAGCAAATTAGCGATATACAACAACAAGCGTTAAAATCTAAGCAGTAAAATATAGGGTAAATATTGAGAAATTTTTAGTAAGGTAAATTGCAGCCACCCTACGATGAGCAGGGTGGCTGCGGGAAATATCTTATACTACTTCTACGTCTTCTGCTTGTGGGCCTTTTTGACCTTGACCTGCTTTGAACATAACTGCTGCGCCTTCAGCAAGGGTCTTGAAACCGTTGCTTTGAATTGCACTGAAGTGAACAAAATAATCTTTACCATTACTTTCGATGAAACCAAAGCCTTTGCTTTCGTTAAACCATTTAACTGTACCACGTACTTTTTCTGACATTTTCAATTATTCCTAATAAGCTGGAGCGCCATTGTAACACCTTGAGTGGATAATGCCAAATACATTTGTAAATATATAATTTACTCAGCATTTATTAGATTATTATCAGATCTGTTTCAAGTCTATTTATCCCCAGGTTCATTGGGTTTGAGGGCTGCGAGTCGTTTTTTGATGTTTTCTAAACCGAGTTTTCGCATGGTATTCATATTGTCTTCCGGTATTTTTGTTGTATCTCCATAATGTTTGATTGCCTTTTCGACACTTTTTTCACGTAAAAGATGCAGCATAGGGTAAGGCGAGCGGTTGGTATAATTGGTCACATCGTTAGGAGCAGTATCAGCAAAACAATAGTCCGGATGAAACGTGGCCAGTTGATAAACGCCTTCATACTCCTCTTCATCTAAAAGTGATTCCGCATAATCTACAAAATCTAAATAATCTAAAAAATCCTTAAATAACGAAGGAAAAACAAGAAGGGACGTCTCAACCTCTGGAGTTTTATCTAAAAATACCAGCGCTATAAAAATTTCTTCAAGCGCCTCTTGGATGGTGGGCGCATTAATAACGTCGATTTTTATAGATCCTTTATCAAATTCACGCTTTGCGAAAGGGCAGATGTTAAGCGGGATAATGAAAGATCGAATCCAATCTTCTGTAAGTTTTACAATGTGTTGATCAAGCATGTTCATAATCCATAAAGTATTAAAGGCTTGTTTAAGAGGCTAAGGGTATTTACTTAAAATCCGCTTTAGACATTTTCAAAGGGACATTTCCATCATCTTCTTTATTTTCATGGTCTCTTTTAGTAACTGTAGATTTATCAAATCTCAGGGGCTCTTCAAGAGCCAATAAATGGCTTGCTATTGGATTTTCAAGGGTTCTTTCGAGTATGCGTTGGGCTTCAAGTTCTTCAAGTTCTTTATCCTCTTCACAGGGTAAAAGCTTTGTGTAAGTTGAAAAAAAAGAGCACGGTGGTAATACTAGTGAGGGTGATCTCGATGTTTTGTCTTCCGTAGTGTCCATGGCTTCAGGAGGAGCATCGAGCTTT
Organism: uncultured Legionella sp.; assembly: GCA_964442495.1. Lineage (GTDB taxonomy): Bacteria > Pseudomonadota > Gammaproteobacteria > Legionellales > Legionellaceae > CAYTZN01. Next base: position 25,629 of record CAYTZN010000009.1, read on the forward strand.
ATCGGTTGAAAAGGGCTAGCACTCGCTGATGCTGTAGCCTCTGATGCTTGAGATAAATAGCCAGATTCATTAGAGCAGGATGAGAATAATCTTGATCCTATTGGAGTGAAGGGTTTGGTTTGTTTTTTCATAAATTCATTGGTCGCTTAGGGGCATTTATTTTAAATGTGGTTACTTTAAGTGATGAAATGATACAGTGTAGAAATTACTTTGTCCTTTATTTACTTAAACTGGTTGATATAAGAAGCAAGAAGAGCAAACATTTAAATAGATCTCTTTGGAATAGACTGCTCATACGTAAGTCAAAATTACCTTGGAGAACGCTTCTTTCATCCACAGAATCTGTGGATAACATTGTGTGTTGTCTGATGATGAGTATTTATAACATTGCATAGATGCAGCAGGGGTATATCTTGTCGCCGGTTTTTTCACTACAATATATTTTTATCAAATTTAGACCAAGTATGTTTAAACCACTCCCGCTTTTTATTGGATTACGTTACACCCGCGCTAAAAAGAAAAACCATTTTGTATCGTTTATTTCCTTAAGTTCAATGCTCGGCATTGGCATGGGAGTGATGGTACTGATTACCGTACTTTCTGTAATGAATGGCTTTGATGAAGAAATTCACAAGCGCTTTTTTGGCATGGCGCCAGAAATTACCGTGACTGGTCAAGATGGCAAAATCAGTGATTGGCGTGCGCTAGAAAAAGAGCTAATAAATACCGAGGGTGTAACAGCAATTGCACCTTATGTCGGCGGGCAAGGGTTATTAACGCATGAAGGACAAGTCGTGCCAGTGGTTTTAACCGGTATACTGCCAGAACAAGAAGAAAGTGTGACGCATCTTAAAAACAAGCTCTTGGTGGGTAACCTAGCAGGCCTTGACCATTTTGGGATTATTCTAGGCCGAGGCCTTGCAATGAGTTTAGGCGTTATGGTAGGTGACAAGATAACCGTCATGATTCCTGAAGCGACGGTCACGCCTGCTGGCATGATTCCACGTTTTAAGCGTTTTACCGTTAAAGGGGTATTTACCGCGGGAACCGGTTTTAATTTTGATACGAAGCTTGCTTTTATTCACATGGCGGATGCTCAAAAACTATTGCAGTTAGGGGATGACATTTCTGGATTAAAAATGAAAATTGCAGATGTTTATCAAGCACCTGTAATTTCAGAGCAATTGGCGGACAAGCTTGGTGAAAATTTTCAAGTCGGGAATTGGACACAGCAATTTGGTGCGTTTTTTCAAGCGGTAAAAATGGAAAAAACCATGATGTTTCTTATTCTGTTGTTAATCATTGCAGTGGCGGCGTTTAATCTGGTGTCGTCTTTGGTGATGGTGGTGAACGATAAGCAGGCTGAAATTGCTATTTTACGAACCATAGGCGCCACACCAGGTACTATTTTACGTATTTTCATTGTTCAGGGAATGATGGTTGGTATTGTTGGGACATTGTTGGGGCTTTTAGGGGGTGTGGTCTTGGCATCTAATGCTACCAGCATTGTGAATGGCCTACAGTCATTGTTTAATGTACAGGTATTGTCTTCAAGCATTTATTTTGTAGATTATTTGCCCTCAAAAATCATGCTCAGTGATTTAAGTTTGGTTTGTGCCATGGCAATGTTGATGAGCTTTATCGCAACGATTTACCCCGCTTGGCGCGCTTCAAAAACAGTGATAGCGGAGGCGCTGCATTATGAGTAATGTGATTGTAAATTGTCAAAATCTTAAAAAATCTTATCACGATGGTAATTTGTCGGTAGATGTATTAACCAATATTGATTTTACGATCAACAAAGGCGATAAAATAGCCATTGTGGGTCCTTCAGGCTCTGGAAAAAGTACTTTATTGCATTTGTTGGGTGGTCTTGATAAACCCTCCGCAGGCCATGTGTTTTTGCAAAATGTTGATTGGCAAACCTTAAGTGAAAAAAAGCGTTGTATTTTAAGAAATAAGCAACTTGGTTTTATTTATCAATTCCATCATTTGCTGCCTGAATTTTCAGCGCTTGAAAATACTGCTATGCCTTTAGTGCTGGGTGGGGTGTCAGTTAATGACGCGCTTCTACAAGCTGAAGATATCTTAAATAAAGTTGGCCTTGCGTCTAGAATTGAACACAAGCCTGCGCAGTTATCCGGTGGAGAAAGGCAACGCGTAGCGATTGCTCGCGCTTTAGTGCATAAACCACAGTGCGTTTTTGCTGATGAGCCTACAGGTAATCTAGATCGCACAACCGCTGCAAACATTTTTGAGCTGATGTTAGCTTTAAATGAGCAGTTTAATACAGCATTGGTGATTGTAACGCACGACCAACAATTGGCGGCACGTATGGATCAAGTGTTGGCATTGAAAGAAGGTCAGCTGCTCTCTGAATAAAAGCCCTTCTGCTAGACAGGGCTTTTTCATCAAAGATGTTCAAAAAATTGAAATAAGCTTTAGCTTTTGCTGGAAGAACTACTGTTTGGGGTTGTAGCGGTTTCCGTGGTTTGAGCACTTACTCTTAGCTCAAGCCACAGTGCATTAAGTATGGCAAATGCGCATGCCAAACCTGTTCCTAAAATCCAAGAAAAATACCACATAAAGTAACCTCCTAATACGCTGTATCTTGATTATTAATGATTGTATCCCCAGTCACTTTACCCCGTAATACACGGTAAACCCATGCTGTGTACATTAAGACTATTGGTAAAAAGACCACGGTAGCGGCTAGCATAATAAACAAGGTTAATTGGCTTGAGGAGCTATCCCAAACGATTAAGCTTTGAGCAGGGTTAGAGGCGGATGGTAAAATAAAGGGAAACATACTTATCCCAACGGTAGCAATAATTCCAATAATTGAGCTTGCACTGCAAAGAAAAGCAAGTCGAGGAAATTTAGATAAAATGATTGCTAACGTAGGCGCAACAAATCCCAAAATTGGAACCAACATCGTGATTGGAAGTGATTTATAGTTATTAAACCACGCGCCAGACATTTGAATGGCAGTTTTGTACAAGGGGTTGGAAGGGCCATCATGAGGGGTTAAGGACGTGAGGCTATAACCATCAATACCAAAATACACCCATACTCCGCCACCAATAAAAAGTAGCGTCGTTAATACAGCACTAACTCTACCTGCAACTTTTGCACGTTGTTGCAAATACCCTTCGGTTTTAACACTAAGGAAAAAAGCACCGTGCATTGCTAGCATTGCTACAGACAATAATCCGCACAATAATGCAAAAGGGTTGAGCAAGCCAAAAAATGTTCCTGTGTAAAATGGGCGCAAACTTTCGTCAAAATGAAAAGGTACACCCTGAAGAACATTGCCAACAGCAACGCCGAATATCAATGAAGGTACAAATCCACTGACACACAAGGAGTAGTCCCAAAATGCCCGCCATTTAGGGTTAGTGAGCTTAGAGCGGTACTTAAAACCCACAGGACGCATGATGAGCGCAAGTAAAACAACTAACATGGCAAGATAAAAACCCGAGAAAGATAACGCATACAATGCCGGCCAAGCCGCAAATATAGCACCACCACCCAAGATAAACCAAACCTGATTTCCTTCCCAAGTTGGTCCAATGCTATTGATAATAACGCGTCTATCAATATCTGTTTTAGCAAGCCATGGTAGCCAGATAGCAACGCCTAAATCAAAGCCATCCATCACGGCAAAACCTATTAGTAATACACCGAGTAAAACCCACCATATTACCCGTAATGTTTCGTAGTCTAAAGGCATTATTTTTCTCCTAGTGAGTTAGGTTATCTGGGCCAAGACGAATATATTTAGCCATCAAATAGACTTCAACGATGGCAAGAACCGTATAAAATAGAATAAAACCAGCTATTGACGTCAGTATTTGCGATGAGTTCAACGTAGATGTACCCATGGCTGTTGGTAATATTCCTTGGACTGCCCATGGTTGTCTCCCATATTCAGCTACTATCCAACCCAATTCTGCTGCAACCCATGGGAGCGGAAGCGACCAAAAAGCAAGGCGCCAATACCAAGGTGTTGTGTGTAACTTGTGTTTAACGGATAAGTAAAATCCGGTGCCGAATAAGAAAATGAAGAAAAATCCGCAAGCAACCATGATACGGAACGAAAAAAACATGGGCATTACATGTGGCCGAAGATCATTCGCGGCTAGATTAATTTGATCTTCTGACGCATCGGTGACGCCTTCAGTGTATTTTTTTAATAAGAGCCCATATCCTAATGATTTTCCATGTGCACCAAAGTCTGCTTTTGCTTGGGTGTCTTCGGGATTTTTTTGCAGACGCGTTAGAGCGTCATAGGCAAGAATACCTTCTTTAATTCTATCTTTTCCTTGCTCAACCAGCTCTGTAATTCCTTGCAGTGGTTCATTAACTGAACGGGTAGCAATGAGGCCTAGGACGTAGGGTACGGTGATATCATAATCGGTCGTCATTGTTTTTTCGTTAGGAATACCAAATATGGTCATGCCAGCAGGTGCTTTTTCAGTGTGCCACATGGCTTCCATTGCAGCGATTTTCATTTTTTGATTATTGTTAGCAACATAACCACTTTCATCGCCCAACACGACAACAGATAAGGCGGAGGCCAAGCCAAAGGAAACGGCTACAGTCATCGAGCGTTTTGCGAAAGCTATGTTTCGACCACGCAAAAGAAAATAAGCGCTGATAGACAATACAAAGATAGCGCCTGTAACATAACCTGCGCTGATGGTGTGTACAAATTTTGCTTGAGCAACGGGGTTAAACATGACTGCCGCAAAATCACTGACTTCCATTCGCATGGTTTGATAATTGAATTCAGCTCCAACTGGATTTTGCATCCAACCATTTGCGATTAAGATCCACAATGCAGATAAATTGGTGCCTAATGCAAGTAACCAAGTGCAACACATGTGTTTAAATTTACTTAATTTATCCCAACCGAAAAAGAATAAACCCACAAACGTCGCTTCTAAAAAGAAAGCCATCAAGCCTTCAATAGCAAGTGGCGCACCAAATACATCACCAACATAGTGAGAGTAGTAAGCCCAATTGGTACCAAATTGAAACTCCATGGTAAGGCCCGTTGCAACCCCTAAAACAAAATTGATACCAAACAATACGCCCCAATACTTGACCATTTGGCGCCAAATGTCGCGACCAGACATCACATAGACTGTCTCCATAATGGCGAGCAATATCGAGAGTCCTAAGGTTAGTGGAACAAAAAGAAAATGATAAAGAGCCGTTAACGCAAATTGCAGGCGGGATAGATCAACGATGTCACTTCCAGGAATCATGGGTTACCTCGAATGGCTAAATGGATAAGTATCATAAACTGACGTTGTCAGGGTGTTTAGCATTTGAAAAACTAGTGCCCAACATCCACTGGCGTGTATCTTTTGTCGGTTTTTCAGCGTCTTTAAAACAAACCCACCATAAAGCTATGAGGAGCATAAATTTTACGGTTAGTGTTATTAAAATATCACGAGACAGTGGTTTCATGGCTTTTGTCCGACAAAAATACATAAAGGTACATAAAGGGGTGTTAAAGCCTTACTATAATACCATCTTGGGCACTTTGTAGTAAATACTATTTACCCTTGGGGACACGGCTGTCCCATTAAAAATGTAGTACGTTGTGTCTGAGGAGGGGGATTTAACGTTTTGTATTTTTTTGATTTTCTTAAAGCATAAACGCTCGTTTTGAGTCTATTTATCATAGCACGAGGCTCGTACCGGGAAATCGATGCCGTGCATTTATGCACGGCATTTGAGATAAAGATGTTTGTAGAATTACCCCTTGTTAATAGTCTGCGTGCCCTGGTGTACGGGGGAAAGGTATTACATCTCGTACATTGTTTACACCGGTAACGTAACTAACAAGACGCTCCAGTCCCAAACCGAAGCCCGCGTGAGGAACTGTGCCATAGCGCCGTAAATCACGGTACCATTGATAATGCTCTTTATTGATTTTGCATTCGTCCATTCGAGCATCTAGCACGTCTAAACGCTCTTCACGTTGACTTCCACCAATAATTTCACCAATGCCAGGGGCCAACACATCCATTGCGGCTACTGTTTTACCATCATCATTAAGGCGCATGTAAAAGCTTTTGATGTCTTTTGGATAATTAGTAATGATGACGGGCTTTTTGCAAAGCTCTTCAGCTAAATAGCGTTCATGTTCAGATTGTAAATCCAAACCCCAAGTGACAGGGTAATCAAACGTGCGCGTAGCTTTTTGAAGCGCTGTAATGGCGTCCGTATAGGTGAGGACTTCAAAATCTGATACAGCAATATGTTCTAGGCGCTCAATTGTACCTTCGGCTACAAATTGGTTGAAAAAAGCCATGTCATCTTGGCACTCATTCAGCACGGTTTTGCACAAATAGCGTAATAAAGCTTGGCTCAAGTCACAAATGTCAGTGAGGGACGCAAACGCTAACTCAGGTTCTACCATCCAAAATTCGGCTAAATGGCGACTGGTATTAGAGTTTTCAGCGCGAAACGTAGGGCCAAAGGTGTAAACTTTTGACATGGCAAGACAATAAGCTTCGGCATTTAGCTGTCCAGATACCGTTAAAAATGTTTCTCTTCCAAAAAAATCTTTGCTGAAATCAACTTTTTTTTGTTCTTTTTTAGGTGGGTTTAAAGCATCGAGTGTACTGACTCTAAAGAGTTCACCTGCACCCTCACAGTCGCTTGCTGTGATAATGGGCGTATGTACCCAAAAATATCCGCGCTCATGAAAAAATCGATGTATGGCTTGAGATAAACAATGGCGAACACGCGTTACCGCACTGATGGTATTGGTCCGCGGGCGAAGATGAGCGACTTCACGTAAGAACTCAAGGGTATGGCGTTTGGCCTGAATGGGGTAACTATCAGGGTTTTCGACCCACCCTGAAACGTCAATGGTTTCAGCTTGAATTTCAAAAGCTTGTCCTTTGCCTTGAGAGGCAACCAATTTACCTGTAGCACTCAAAGAGCATCCGGCAGATAGTTTAAGAATGTCGTCTTGGTAGTTTTCTAAATGATCAGGGACTACAATTTGTATTGGCGCAAAACAAGAGCCATCATGTAGGTTGATAAACGATAAACCTGCTTTGGAATCGCGTCGAGTTTTTACCCATCCTCGAACGGTAACAGTTTGATCAACACTGATTTGCCCCTCTAAACATTGTTTTACTGTGCAGACCTCTGTCATGATGTACTCCAAAAAATAATGCGATGTTTCTCATAAAAGCGGATAATACACTAAATAAAATAGGGGTGGGAACAGTATGTTGCGAGAAGTAGGTTGGTTTTTTTTGATGACGTGCTCAACGGTATTGTTTGCTAAAGACACGGAGCTTCGTCTTTACCGTCCGTTAACTAAAACCGAACATCATGCCTTTGCCACGATTGTTGAAAAAAAATTTGGAGAATGTTGGCAACAATCACACTTTAATAAACGTGAGGATGCTTGGCGCTGTATTGCGGAAAAAGTGGTGTATGACCCCTGTTTTGTTCAGCGATTTGGTTCTCATTTAAATGCGATTTGTATTGCTTCCCCTTGGTCTAAAAAAGCCTTACAAATTACAGTGGCTGAGCCTTTGGATAATGGCCAGCACGCAATGCTTGATATGTCAAAAACGTATCCCTGGGCTTTGGAATTAACGAACGGTGAAACCTGTAACGCTATTGAATCCACTGAGTTTTTCGATGGTTTACCTGTGCGTTACCGTTGCAGTAATCATTCTGAGCTAATTGGGCACGTACAACGCTGCAACGCAATTTGGAAAATGTTACAACACAGTGACAAAGGTGTAACGACCGTTGATATTTCAAAGGCATGGTTTTAATTTTAAGTGCTTTAGCTTTCTTCGGATTGTGGTGTCGCCTGAGCAAAGGCTTCTAGTGACAAACAATACTCATTAATTTCATTGATAAGAGGGTATTTATCCATTGAAAAATCAAACCGCTTTGCATTATAGACCTGTGGAACAAGGCACACATCAGCTAAGCTTATGTCTTGCCCGTAGCACACAGGGTGTTTACGGACTAGCTTTTTCAAACGGGTCTCTAATGCATCAAAGCCTTCAGATAACCAATGATGGTACCATTCTTTGACCTGGGTCTCGGTTGCTTGAAATTGCTGACGTAATTGTCGCAACACCCGAAGGTTATTAAGAGGGTGCATCTCACAAGCAATGATGAGAGCCATGCTTCTCACTTCAGCTCGTCCTAAAGGATAAGGCGGCAACAATGCCGGGGTTGGGATAATATCGTCTAGGTATTGAATAATGGCCAACGATTGACTCAGCACATGGCCATTTTCATCCAGTGTTGGAACTAGCCCTTGAGGATTTAGTTCTAAATAGGCATCACTGTGGTGCTCACCACCATGATTTACTAAATGCACACTGATTTTTTCGTAATGAATTTGTTTGATATTTAAGGCAATACGCACTCTGTAACTGGCTGTTGAGCGGTAATAATCATAAAGTTTCACAATATTCCTCGATGGTTTTAGGCGTGTTAACGCAAAGGCTGTACTTTTTGATCAATGGCTCCAAATACACTTTGCTCAAGTTCGTTTTTCATTTCAATACGAATGCTATCACCAAATTTCATATATGGCGTTTTTGGTTTGCCATTTGCAATGGTTTCAAGCATACGTTTTTCAGCAATACAAGATGACCCTTTGCTTCGATCCAGGTTCGATACCGTGCCAGATCCTATGATAGTGCCCGCACTTAAATGCCTTGTTTTTGCAGCATGAGCTATTAATTGGGGAAATGAGAAGGTCATGTCAATGCCTGCGTTAGGTTGACCAAACAATGAATCGTTTAAATAACTGCTTAACGGTAAGTGTAAGCGTTGATTGTCCCAATGAGGGGCAAGTTCATCAGGGGTGACAGCAACTGGAGAAAAGCTACTGGCAGGTTTTGATTGAAAGAAACCAAAGCCTTTTGCTATTTCTTCAGGGATTAAATGTCTTAATGAAACATCGTTAACCAGCATTAATAAGCGAATGTGTTTTGCTGCATGTTCAGCACTGGTGCCCATCGTTACATCATCTGTGATAATGGCGACTTCTGCCTCAAAATCAATACCATAAGATTCATCAGCAACATAAATAGGGTCACAGGGTCCAAGAAAAGCATCTGAGCCACCTTGATACATGAGCGGATCGGTCCAGAAGTTCTCTGGCATGTCTGCTCCTCGTGCTTTGCGAACTAACTCCACGTGATTGACATAGGCACTTCCATCGGCCCATTGGTAAGCACGAGGCAAAGGAGATGCCATCAGCTTAGGATCAAAGGTAAAAACATCTCGTAATTTTCCGGAGTTTAATTGGAGATAAACTTCATTTAATGCAGGCTCAAATTGAACCCAATTTTCAATCGCTTTTTGTAAGGTTGGGACAATATGAGGCACACAATAAGCTACCGATAAATCTTTGCTAACAACACACAGCTCACCATCACGATCACATGTCGTTTTAAGGCTTGATAATTTCATAGCATAGTCCTTTATTGCTTTTATTGTTAAGTTATTTTAGGGGATGCCGAGAACGTAAGTATAGAGTGTTTAGGGGAATATTCATGATTGAATTAAACATCAAATCTCAACCTGATGACGAAACATGCGGTCCTACAAGCTTACATGCCATTTACAACTATTATGGACACAACATTCCCTTAAAAGAAGTTATTTCTACCATTGAGCACTCTTTGTCCGGCGGTACGCTCATCCCTATGCTAGGAAAACATGCTTTATCTGAGGGTTTTGATGCCACTATTTATGTAAATTCATTAGACACGTTTGATCCAACATGGTTTAAAAAGAGTAAAGCCTCTTCAGAGATACTACTGACTAAATTAAAAAGCCAAGGAAAATTTAAGCAATCTAAAGATTTTGCAATGGTTAGTCAAGCGTATCAAGATTTTTTAGAAATGGGGGGTAGCATTCGTTTCAAAACGCTGGATGTGCAAATGCTTAAAGAATACTTTAAGAAAAACATACCCATTCTAACAGGGCTTAATTCCACCTATTTATACCGTTCATCACGCGAATCGTTTACAACAGAAGGTGAATCATTTTTTGATGATATTCGTGGTGAGGCATGCGGGCATTTTGTGGTGTTGTGTGGTTATGATGAGAAAAAGAGAAAGATTGTTGTGGCAGATCCGTTCCGTGAAAACCCATTATCAAAAGACAATTTTTACAAGGTTAGTTTAGCCAGATTGATCAATGCAATCATGCTTGGGGCAAACACCCACGATGCCGCATTGCTCGTTATTACGCCTAAAGTTGAACCGACATAGAAGGGCATAGATGGCTTATAATGTACCGCGTTTTATTTGATCGCGTTCGATAGCTTCAAATAAAGCTTGAAAATTGCCTTCGCCAAAACCATCATTACCTTTTCGTTGAATAATTTCAAAAAAAACAGGCCCAAGCATGTTTTTGGTAAAAATTTGAAGCAATAAACCTTCCTTAGCGTCTTTGCCACCATCAATTAAAATCTGTTCTTTTTGAAGTTCTGTAATGGGTTCACTCTGCCAGGGTAAGCGTTCTTCAATCATTTCATAATACGTGTCGGGTACATCAAGAAAATTCACGCCTTGGTGTCGTAATTGGCTGACCGTGTGATAAATATTATTGGTATTAAGAGCAATGTGTTGGATTCCTTCACCTTGATAGTCATGTAAAAACTCTTCAATCTGTGAGTGATTATCTTTTGATTCGTTTAAAGGAATTTTAATTTTCTGACAAGGGCTTGCAAGTGCACGGCTTATAAGGCCCGTCATTTTTCCCGTGATATTAAAAAAGCGAATTTCCTTAAAATTGAAAATAGATTCGTAAAAGGCCGCCCATTTGTCCATGTTGCCTCGATAGACATTATGGGTTAAATGGTCGATAAAGGTTAAACCACAGGATGTTTCTAAATCAGAAGGCGCAGGTGTTTTTATCCATTGGCCCGCAAAAGGTTGAGAGTGTTTATCCACAAAATAAATCACACTCCCACCAATGGCTTCAATGGCTAAAAGCCCATGATGAGCATGCTCGCTGTCTGTGAAGGGGATAGCGCCGTGTTGAATAGCATAGTCAAATGCAAGACTTGCATTTTGTACATTAAAGCCCATCGCACAGGCTCCAGAGCCATGGGCTTTAATGTGGCGTGCTGCTTGGCAGTTGCTAGCGGCGTTCACAATAAATTGAATGTTACCTTGTTGATAAAGAGTAATATCCTGGTGAGCATGTGTGGCCGATGGATAAAACCCCATTTCAACAAATTGTTGTTGAAGTCGTGTCTTATCAGGGCCTGAGAACTCGAGAAACGCAAAGCCATCTAAACCGCAGGGATTGTTACTTGAGTGTCTATCCATGATAAAGCTGCTCCTTTAATTTTTTCCTTTAGATTGCACCAGAAATAAGCCATCAGCAATGGGTAGTAAGCTTGTGTAGACTCGGGCATCTTGTTTTAACAGGTTGTTTAATTTACGAATTTCCCGCGTTTGAGCACTGCAGTCTTTTTCATCAATAATAGCACCTTCCCAAAATATATTATCAATAGCAATAAGGCCTGTGGGTTTTATTAATTGCAGTGCTAATTCATAGTAGTGCACATAATTGGTTTTATCCGCATCAATAAAAATAAAATCATAAGCATGAGCCTGCCCCTCATCAATTAAGCTTTGCATGGTTTTTAAGGCAGGAGCAATGCGTAACACAATTTTTTGTTCTTGTTGGGCTAGTTTCCAAAAATGAGGGGCGTTTTGCGTCCATTCTTCGTTAATATCGCACGTGATTAAATGTCCATCTTCTGGTAAAGCCAAAGCCATGGCTAGGGCGCTATAGCCGGTGAATGTCCCTATTTCTAGAACATTTTTAGCATTTATTAGCCGAATAAGAAGCTGCATAAATTGTGCTTGTTCAGGCGCCACTTGCATGACTGCAAGTGGCATTTTGGCGGTGTCTTCACGTAGGGCTTGAAGAACAGGGTGCTCATGGAGTGAAACATCGAGCATGTAGGTATACAAAGCAGGCGTTAAATTTAAATGTTTCATCCCATTACGCCAATTTTTCTTTTGCCATGGTATCGGTGATGTCACTGATTGGGTAGTTTTCTTTGGTAGAACGTGCGAAAATTTCTGATAGCGTTGTGCCAATGCCATTGATTTGCTGAGTAACAAGCGTTTCAGGGGTTTCAAAATATTTGCTTGCCGCAAACACAAGGCCTCCAGCATTGATCACATAATCAGGTGCATAAAGAATGCCCATTTCATGAAGTCGTAAGCCATGATAGGTGTGTGCGAGCTGGTTATTGGCCGCCCCAGCAATGATGGTTGTTTGTAGCTGAGGAATAGAAATGTCATTAACGATAGCCCCTAATGCGCAGGGGGCAAAAACGTCACAAGCTACCTTGTGAATATTTTCAGTGCTAACGGCTGTGGCACCTAACTCATTGACCGCGCGCTCTACCAAAGCAGGCGCTATATCAGCAACGGTCAACTTCACACCTTTTTCATGGAGAAGGCGTGCAATAAGATAGCCTACGTGTCCTAACCCTTGAATAGCAATGTGCAGTCCATTTAGCGAGTCTTTTCCTAATTTATAAGAAACAGCCGCTTCAATGCCTCTGACTACGCCTGTGGCTGTGTAGGGAGAAGGGTCGCCATTATGGCTAGATAAGCTAGCAACATGCGGTGTATGTTCGGCAATAATATCCATGTCGCTCAATTGGGTGCCGCTGTCGAGAGCGGTAATGTAGCGCCCATTTAATTCACTAACAAATTCTCCAAAGCGGTGGAAATAGCCTTTACGATCATACGCATGAGGGGGTTGGATAATAACGGCTTTTCCCCCGCCAAGAGGTAAGTTAACCAGGGCTGCTTTATAACTCATTCCACGGGCCAATCGCATGGCATCGTATAAAGCAGTTTTTGTATCTGGGTAACTTATAAAACGACATCCACCAAGCGCTGGTCCAAGCTTTGTGCTGTGAATGGCAATCATGGCTTTCATGCCAGTTTCTTTATCTACTTTAAAATGTATATCCCCAAAATCATGTGAAAGAGCATAGTCTAAAAAGTCATCTTTTTCGGTAAAGGCTGGTTTGTTTCTCAGCGTGTCAACGGCCATCATTGGGTAAGCTCCGTAAGTAGGGATTAGTGCTTCATGTTATAGACGGATTTGATTATTAAATCAATGCGTGTTGTTTTGTAGTAAGTGCTCTTTATTAAAAAAATTTTATAAGCATTGGATTGTTAAGAGTAAGGATAATTTGCTGAATGTTTCGAGGTTTGATTTAAAAGAGTTCGCTGTAATAAAGATTAATATTTTATTTGGTTCATAGAGTAGAAATATAAAACGCCACTAGTATACTTTGGACACATGGATTTTTGAGGTTTTACTGTGGAACGATTGATAGGTCACCGAGGCGCATCAGCTTATGCTCCCGAAAACACAATGGCAGCTTTTTCTAAGGCTTATGAGTTAGGATGCCGTTTTATTGAGTTTGATGTCATGTTGAGCGCGGATGGCGAACCGTTTGTTTTTCATGATGATCGTTTAAAACGCACGACCAATGGTCGTGGTGAGATTGGCTTGGTAACGGCTGAATATTTGCGTTCATTGGATGCCGGAGGTTGGTATTCAAAAAAATTTCGGGGTGAAAAAATACCCTTACTAAAAGAGACATTAGTTTGGTTAAATACCACTGGCATGCAGGCAAATATAGAAATCAAACCCTATCCAGGAACAACAGAGCAAACAGCCATTGCTGTTTTAACCCATGTAAATTGTAATTGGCCATCAGACAAACCATTACCTTTGGTCTCCAGTTTTGATCACAGGGCACTAACTTTGTGTCGCAGCATTTCGCCTGAGCTTCCATTAGGGTTGCTATTGGATAAATGGGATAAAAACTGGCTTCAAAAAGCGCGTGATTTACAGTGCTTTTCAGTGCATCTTTCTCGTCGCATAGCAACAGCGAAGCATGTTTTAGAGATTAAGGAACATGGGTATCAAGTGTATGTCTATACCGTTAATCGTAAGCGGAAAGCAGCAAAATTATTTTCCTACGGGGTAGATGCGGTTTTTAGTGATTATCCTGACCTACTCTCATGAAGAGGTTGTTACACATTTTAGTTTGCTGGTGTGTATTGGGTGTTTCTTATGCAAAACCCATCGAAATCATTGTTTGGCATTCATTGGCTGGGCAGTTAGGCGCTGAGTTCCAGACATTAGTGAATGGTTTTAATGAGCGTCAGAATGACTTTTTGTTAAAGCCTGTTTATAAAGGCAGTTATATTGAAACACTGACCAGTTTTGCGGCGGCATTTCGAGCCCATCAGCCTCCAGCAGTGATACAAGTGTTTGAGGTAGGCACAGCCACCCTGTTAATGCCTAAAGGGATTATCAAACCAGTTCATGAGCTAATGAAAGAGCAGGGGATGCTTCTGCCTGAGGCCGATATTTTTCCTGCAGTTCGAGAGTCTTACAGTGATAAAGGGCGTTTAATGGCCATGCCTTTTAATACGTCTGTGCCAGTTATTTTTTATAATGTCGAAGCCTTAGCTAGTGCTGGCTACTCTGTAGCCAATTTTCCAACCACATGGGATGAGCTGGAGGTTTTAGCTAAAAAATTGAACCAGGCAGGGTTCTTGTGTGTTTATACTAGTGCTTATCCCGCTTGGATTTTAATAGAGGCATATTCGGCAATCCATGGATTGTCCATGGTAGATCTGGTAACAAACAAGGCCAACTATAACAACAAGTCTATGGTCAATCATTTGGAGCGGCTCCGTCGTTGGCAAGGGTTACATTATTTTGAGTACGGTGGGCGCTCTGATGATGCAACAACGTTATTTACAAGTGGTCGCTGTCTTTTATTAAGTCACTCTTCGGGGGTTTATAGTGGTTTATCAGCCGTAGTGCCCTTTCAGGTTGGTATGGCCGCACTTCCACTTGATAAAGGTGCTAGCTCAACGCGATACAATAATGTTCCTGGTGGCGCGGCATTATGGGCGGTAGCGGGCCAAAAGCCCTCGGTATACCGAGGAATTGCACAATTTTTTTCATATTTAGCTGAGCCATTTGTACAGAAAAGCTGGTATATGCACACAGGTTATTTACCTTTAGGTCTAACGGGTATCTATCAGCTGTTAGGAAATGACGTTGCATATCCGCCACTCTTATTGGCGCAATCTGAATTTAATGGACCATCCGCCCATGCTATCAATCCTCATCTGGGGGCGCAAAATCAAATCAGGTCTATTAATGATGAGGCATTGGAGGAAATATTTGCCGGGATAAAATCCCCTGCTCGCGCCATGGATGATGCCGTGGTGCGAGCTAATCATTGTCAACAGCGCTTTATGCAAAACACGTCGGGTTAATGTTGATTAAATTGAGGAGAAAAAATGTTATTTCGGCAGTTATTTGATAATGAATCGTCAACGTATACGTATTTGTTAGCAAAAGATAATGAGAAAGAGGCGGTACTCATTGATCCTGTTAAAAAAAACACCTCTCAATACATTCAATTAATAAAACAATTGGAACTAACACTCGTTGCTGTCATGGAAACCCATCTTCATGCTGATCATATTACGGCAATGGGAGACTTGTGTAAGCACTTTGATTGCGAGTCGGTGATGGGTGAGAAAAGTGGTGCAAAAGGTGTTTCTATCCTTATTCAAGGTGATACGTTGTTAGAATTCGGAGGACTCACGTTTAAGGCCTTGTACACGCCAGGGCATACCAATGACTCTTATTGTTACTTGATGGAGGATAGGGTATTTACAGGAGATACCTTGCTGATTCGTGGGACGGGTCGCACTGATTTTCAAGGGGGGAGTGCGGCTCAGCAGTATGATAGTTTGTTTCAAAAATTGTTATCGTTACCAAAAAGCACATTGGTATACCCAGCCCATGATTACAATGGCATGACCGTAAGTACTATTGGTGAGGAAATCGAATTTAATCCAAGGCTTCAAGTAACCTCAAAGGAGGATTACATTGCATTGATGGATAATTTGAAGCTTCCCTCTCCTAAAATGATGGAGATAGCCATTCCTGCAAATAAAAATAGGGGCATAGAGCCTTAGTCATTATCAAGTTCTTTGTCGTGTCCTCGTTTTTTTACCTTATTGGTTTAAAAACAATGAGCTAGCTTAATTTATTTTATGCTATCCTAATGGCTATAATTTAGGTGGCGTATGCGTTATTGTCCGATAAACGACTTTTTAAAAGTAGGTTGACGACTAATAGGTTTAGGGGTGCTAAAAGCATGCAGGATGGAGCTATTTTTTACACTGTTTTTTTAATATTTGCAGGTGCCGCTGTTTTTTCAACGGTAGTTCTTTATACACGACAATCATTGTTAGTGGCTTATATTCTCCTTGGTGCAGCATTCGGCCCTTGGGGCTTAGGGTTAGTCTCTGATTTAAGTGCTGTGCGTCAGGTGGGTGATGTAGGGATTGTCTTTTTATTGTTTTTGTTAGGGTTGCACCTACAGCCTCAAAATTTGGTTCATATGCTTAAAGAAGTGACCTGGATAGCCATGTTCAGCTCCATAGCGTTTGCTCTTGTTGCCTATGTCATTGGTCGTTGGTTTGGATTATCCAATACCGAATCCTGGGTTTTGGGCGCTGCCATGATGTTCTCAAGTACCATTATTGGCCTGAAATTATTACCCACAACCATTTTACATCATCAACACACCGGTGAGGTGATGATAAGCGTGTTGTTAATGCAAGATCTTATCGCTATTGTGGTATTGATTCTTATTAATGGTGCTCAAGAGGGCGGCGGATTATCCTGGAACGACTTGGTAATGGTAGGTGTGGCTTTACCTTCCTTAATTTTGTTTGCTTTTGCCATAGAAAAATATGTTTTAGTTCGTTTATTAGCGCGCTTTGATAGAACACAAGAATATGTTTTTTTACTTTCGATTGGTTGGTGTTTAGGGCTATCTGTTCTTGCTAAAAAACTGGGCTTATCAGAGGATATTGGCGCGTTTGTTGCCGGCGTTGCTTTAGCAGCAAGTCCTATTTCTCTTTTTATTGCGGAAAGTTTAAAGCCGCTACGAGATTTTTTTCTGGTCATGTTCTTCTTTTCTGTAGGGGCTACGTTTAACTTTGGATCAGCGGCGCAAGTGGTTATCCCTGCCTGCATTTTGGCGTTTTTAGTCTTGTTTTTAAAGCCGCTTTGTTTTCGGGCTCTTTTTGTAAAAGCGGGCGAAAAACCTGCTGTTGCAAAAGAAGTGGGGCTTCGTTTAGGTCAGGCTAGTGAGTTTTCGTTGTTGGTTGCAAGTATCGGTTTCAGTGCGAAGCTCATTTCAGATGCGGCATCTAACCTAATTCAAGCCACGACAATTTTAACGTTTATTGTTTCTTCGTATTGGGTGGTTTTAAAATATCCAACACCTATGTCATTATCGGATAAAATGCGAAAAGATTAAATTGCATCATGGCGCATTATATTCATCTGTTTTGGTTAAAATGCTTAGAGCATGAGTGGTCGTTAAATAGCCTGAGCGCCAACTTTTCCGCACTTTATGCGCGGAATCCAGTATTCTATACAGCAGCAATTAGCACAGCTTTTTGTTGCTCTTTTTGGGTTTAATCAGGGGGGCTGTAATGAAGCTGTTCGTTATTGTACTTTGTTTGTTTATTGAGCGTTTTTTCGTGCATGCAAGCTCAAATAACCGTTTTCAATGGTTTTCTCATTATGGAAAAGCCTTAGAAAAGCGCTTGTCGCTGTGGCCATTTTTGTCGTCGCCCTCAGTGATGTTGACTGCCATTATCATGCCTCTTATTGTGTTACTTAACGTTGTTTTTTATTTTTTATCCGATAGTTTATTTGGGCTTTTAGGTGTGATCTTAAATGTGGTGGTCTTTTATTATTGTATAGGGCCTGAAAATCCTTTTTATCCAGTACGTGTAAATACAGAAGATACGGCCAATGAAAAGGAGGTGGGCGCTTATTTAACAAACGTTAATCGGCAATTATTTGCAGTATTATTTTGGTATATTCTCGTAGGTCCCGTCACATTAGCCTTTTATCGCTTGGTTTCTTTAAGTCAGAATTTTAGACTGGCCGGCCTTGCTGCGGCTTGGTTAACGAACCTTCTGGAATGGATGCCTGCCCGCATGACCATTTTGTTGTATTTATTGGTGGGTAATTTTCAAGCAGGCGTTCGCCATTATTCTAAATTGCTCTTTACGGCTCCCTCCGAGAACCAACTGTTGTTAGGCGAGTGTTCGGCTCAAGCATTGGGTTGCAAAACAAGCGAGCCAGTATTCATGCCTTCTGCAGAAAATCTTGTTGAGCATGCGCTTATTTTATTATTGGTTTTTGTGGCCCTTTTTACATTAATTGCTTGGATTTGAGGGCTTCTAATGAGTTTTATTTATCGTGTATTTTGCATTGTTGTATCGTTGATGCTGGTTGCTTGTGTAAGCTCACAAGCTCCCGTTAAGCTTGGAGCTTATCCTTCTGCTTGTCAAATACAATGCCAAAAAGACTTTGAGCATTGTCTACCTCTTTGTGAAAATAGTTGCCAAACATGTTCATTGGTAGCCAAACAAAGTACAATAAGGAGTTATTCGCATTTCCTTAACGAACAGTATGTTCAGGGTGGAATCATTTCTCGTGATTTAAAATCTTATCGAGATCCACTACAATGCCGCAAAATAACCTGTAATTGCAAGTCTGACTATACTATATGTATTCAGTCATGCTCGGGGCTTATTCAAAAACGCTTGCAAGTCGCACTTGCTTGTTGCTAACCGCCTTTAGAAAGATGAGGACATGTTCATGTCAAATGAAAAATATAATGATATTGACCCCACGGAAACACGTGAGTGGTTGGATGCTTTAAAAGCTGTTGTCGCCAATGATGGTGATGAGCGGGCTGCATTTTTAATTCAGGAGTTGGTCAATAAAGCCAACGCAGAAGGTATAAGGCTTGCCAGTGCCATTCATACGCCATATAGAAATACCATCAAGCCCCATGAAGAAAAACAAATGCCGCCCGATGAAGGCATGGGTAAACGTATTAGCGCTTTAATTCGTTGGAATGCAGTAGCAATGGTTTTACGCGCAGGCAAATATGCCCCTGAGTTAGGTGGCCATATAGCTTCTTATGCTTCTTCCTCCACGCTTTATGAAACAGGGTTCAATTTTTTCTTTAAAGGCCCAAATGCGACAAACGGTGGTGGGGATTTACTGTATATTCAAGGGCATTCTTCTCCAGGCATTTATGCCAGAGCCTTTCTTGAGGGCAGGTTTTCTGAGCAGCAATTGGATAAATTCAGGCAAGAAGTTGAGGTCAATGGTTTATCTTCATACCCTCATCCGTGGCTCATGGGCGATTTTTGGCAATTTCCTACAGTTTCTATGGGGTTAGGGCCTTTGCAAGCCATTTATCAAGCACGTTTTTTGAAGTACCTAGAAAACCGCGGACTCATAAAGGCAGAAGGGCGAAAAGTATGGGCTTTTCTTGGTGATGGCGAAATGGACGAGACGGAGTCTGTTGGTGCACTTTCCATTGCTGCACGTGAAAAGCTTGATAACCTTATTTTTGTTGTAAATTGTAATTTACAACGCTTAGATGGCCCGGTCCGAGGCAATGGTAAAATTATTCAAGAATTAGAGGGCGTGTTCCGAGGTGCTGGTTGGAACGTGATCAAAGTTATTTGGGGTAGCCGTTGGGACCCCTTATTTACTCGTGACACTGATGGATTGATGCAAAAACGCATGGAAGAGTGCGTGGATGGGGACTATCAAGCCTATAAAGCAAATGATGGTGCTTATGTACGTGAAAATTTCTTTGGACAGTACCCTGAACTTAAGAAAAGGGTTGAAAATTTATCAGATGATGAGATTTGGCGATTAAATCGCGGTGGTCATGATGCGCAAAAAGTATATGCGGCTTATGCTGAAGCTGTGGATCACAAAGGTGGACCTACCGTTATTTTAGCCAAGACTATTAAAGGTTATGGGATGGGTGCAGCAGGCGAAGGAATGAACATTACCCATCAGCAAAAGAAAATGAGCATAGAGCATTTGCGAGCTTTTAGGGACAGGTTTAGTATCCCCGTTAGCGATGAAAAAATCACAGAGGTGCCTTTTTACCGACCAGCTGAGGATAGCCCTGAAATTCAATATTTACGCAAACAACGCGAAGCCTTGGGTGGTTATTTGCCTTCACGTAGTTCAACCTTTGAACCGCTTAACATCCCGCCTTTATCCGCTTTTTCAGGCGTTACAAAAGGCTTAGGCGAGCGCGAAATTTCAACCACAATGGCCTTTGTTCGTATTTTAACAACGTTGTTAAAAGACAAAGAGTTAGGCCAACGTATTGTGCCTATTGTGCCAGATGAGTGTCGTACCTTCGGAATGGAGGGGTTATTCCGTCAAATTGGAATATATTCTCCTGTGGGGCAATTATACACGCCAGTGGATCATGAGCAGGTGATGTATTACCGCGAAGCGCGCGATGGTCAGATTTTAGAGGAAGGTATTAACGAGGCGGGTGCATTTTGTTCATGGATTGCGGCGGCGACTTCTTATAGCTCTAATAAATTGCCGATGATACCTTTTTATATCTATTATTCAATGTTTGGCTTTCAACGCATTGGTGATTTAGCGTGGGCTGCTGGTGATATCCAAGCTCGCGGTTTCTTGTTGGGCGCAACCGCCGGTCGCACCACTTTAGCGGGAGAGGGTTTGCAACATCAAGATGGCCACAGCCATCTAATGGCATCAACCATTCCTAATTGTGTGGCATATGATCCTACGTATGCTTATGAGTTAGCCGTGATTATTCAACATGGCTTGCACCGCATGTATGCACTTCAAGAAAATGTCTTTTATTACATTACCGTGATGAATGAAAATTATCAGCAACCTGATATGCCTGCAGATGTTGAAGAGGGTATTATTAAGGGCATGTATTTGTTGCAAGAAAGCCCTAAACAACTAAAACATCATGTACAACTACTAGGTAGCGGGACCATTTTGCGAGAGGTGATAGAGGCGGCACGTTTATTAAAAGAAGATTTTTCAGTATCAGCCGATATTTTTAGTGTGACCAGTTTTAATGAGTTACGGCGTGATGGTTTGGCAATTGAGCGCCACAATCGAATGCACCCTGAAAAACCTCGTCAGGAATGTTATGCCAGTCAACAATTAGAAGGGCGTAAAGGGCCTATCATTGCTGCAACCGATTATATGCGTTTGTATCCTGAACAAATTCGTCCTTTTGTTAAAGCGCCTTATGTGACCTTGGGAACCGATGGCTATGGTCGAAGTGACACACGTAAGCAGTTGCGTCATTTCTTTGAAGTGGATGCAAAATTTATTGTAATCACTGCATTAAATGCGCTAGCTGATTTAGGTGAATTAAAGACGTCAATTGTATTGGATGCAATGAAACGTTATGGCATTGATCCTGAAAAGCTTGATCCTGTTACTTGTTAATGATGTTAAATGCTTGCATAAAAGACTGAGGTAAATATATGGCTGATGAGCAAAAAATTCTAGTACCTGATATTGGAGGTGCGACCGGTGTTGACGTCATTGAGATTTTAGTAAAAATTGGGGATGTTATTTCTAAAGACACACCCCTTATTACGCTCGAAACCGACAAAGCGACCATGGACATTCCTTCTCCCATGGCAGGCGTTGTTCAATCATTAAGCGTCAAGGTGGGTGATAAACTATCCGAAGGGGATATTATTTTAAGCGTTGAAACCACGGATGCGTTACCTAAAGCGAAGCCAGAAGACATTCTTGTTGTAGCTGAGGAACCCGCGCCTAAGGTTGACAATACTCCTTCTAAGCCCACATCATCCGCGCCTGAAAAATCAGTAACAGTAATGCCTGAGCCCGCGGATTTAGGGGCGGAAGCCCTTGTATCTGCGGGACCTGCCGTTCGGCGATTAGCACGTGAGTTGGGCGTTAACCTTTCTCTGGTGAAGGGTTCCGGTCGAAAATCGCGTATTGCTAAAGAAGATGTAACTCAATATGTAAAAAATAAAATCAATGAAACGCCCAGTGCAGGTGGTTTTGCTTTTCCTGCAGCTCCTATTATTGATTTTACAAAATTTGGGGGGATTGATGTTAAGCCCCTTAATAAAATTAAACGCTTAACTGGTGTTAATGTTCACCGCTCGTGGGTGACGATTCCTCATGTGACTCAATTTGATGAAGCTGATATTACAGCGTTAGAGCACTTTAGAAAAAACGAATCAGAACATGCGAAAACACAAGGGGCAAAACTTACGCTTCTCGCTTTTGTCTGTAAAGTGATCAGTAAAGCATTGGCCGTCTACCCACAATTTAATGCGTCTCTTGATGTAAGTGGTGAAAATTTAATCTACAAAAACTATTTTAACATTGGCATAGCTGTCGAGACGCCTAATGGTTTAGTGGTGCCAGTGATTAAACATGTTGATACTTTATCTGTCATTGATATTGCTAAAGAAATGGCTCATTTAAGTTCAAAAGCGCGTGATAAAGGTTTAATGCCTGCAGACATGAGTGGTGGATGCTTTACCATTTCGAGTTTAGGGGGTATTGGTGGTACGGCATTTACACCTATAGTTAATAGCCCTGAAGTGGCCATTCTTGGCCTTTCGCGTTCGAGCATGAAACCTGTGTATGAGGACGGTGAATTTAAACCACGTTTGATGCTGCCGTTATCACTGTCTTATGATCATCGCGTGATTGATGGGGCTGAAGCGGCACGGTTTACGCGGTATGTGAGTGAAGGTTTAAGCGATATACGACGAATTTTATTGTAGTAATGAGGCCTATAATGACAAAACAAATTAAAACAGAAGTGGTGGTAATTGGTAGTGGTCCTGGCGGCTACACTGCTGCATTTAGAGCGGCTGATTTGGGTAAGCGTGTGGTATTGATTGAGCGTTATGATACTTTGGGTGGTGTGTGCTTAAACGTGGGTTGTATTCCTTCTAAAGCATTGTTGCACGTTGCTAAAGTGCTCGATGAAACCCATGAAATGGCTTCAATTGGTGTGAGCTACACAGGTGTCGAGCTTGACCGTAAAAAATTAGTGGGATTTAAAAACAATGTCGTTGGAAAATTAACGGGCGGGTTAAATGCCTTAGCGAAGCAACGCAAAGTGGATGTGGTTGTAGGAACAGCAAAATTTTCAAGTGCTCACCAGTTAGTGGTTTCAGGGAAAGAGGGTGATATTAGTGTCGATTTTGAGCAGGCAATCATTGCTGTTGGCAGTGAGTCTGTAAGCTTACCGTTTATTCCTGAAGACAAGCGCATTTTTAGCTCCACAGGTGCTTTAGAGTTGGCTGACATCAAGGGCAATTTATTGGTTTTGGGTGGCGGTATTATTGGCCTAGAAATGGCAACGGTGTATTCCGCTTTGGGTGTAGATGTGACCGTTGTCGAATTTTTAGATCAACTCATTCCCGGGGCTGATGCTGACTTGGTGAATGTGTTGCAAAAGCACATGAGTAAAAAAGGCGTGAAATTTTTGCTTAAAACCAAGGTGACAGCCGTTGATGCTAAAAAAGATGGTATTTATGTTTCTATGGAAGGCGCGCATGCTACTGAAAAACCACTGTGTTTTCAACAAGTGCTTGTTTCAGTAGGGCGTAAGCCTAATGGGGGCACCATTGCTGCTGACAAAGCTGGTGTCAATGTTGATGCTCGTGGTTTTATCGCTGTAGATAAACAAATGCGAACCAATATTTCGCATATTTTTGCGATTGGTGATGTGGTGGGTCAGCCAATGTTGGCACACAAAGCAATTCCTGAGGGAAAAGTTGCCGCAGAAGTTATTTGTGGGATGAAACATTTTTTTGATCCTAAATGTATTCCCAGTGTGGCCTATACCGATCCTGAACTGGCATGGGTTGGTTTGACTGAAAAAGAAGCCAAAGAGCAGGGTACGCCTTATGAAAAGGCAGTTTTTCCATGGTTGGCTAGTGGGCGAGCACTTAGCATGGGTCGCGAAGAGGGAATGACGAAATTGATTTTTTGTCCTGAAAGCAAGCGCATTCTAGGTGCAGGAATTGTGGGCGTGAATGCGGGTGATCTTATTTCTGAGGCGGCCTTAGCCATTGAAATGTGTTGTGATGTTGAGGATATCGCATTAACGATACATCCACATCCTACCGTTTCAGAGACTATTGCTCAGACGGCTGAAATGTTCGAGGGCACGATTACAGATCTGTACTTGCCTAAAAAGAAGAAAAAATAAATCTTGTTCCTGAGCTAATAAGATGAGCTCACCTTTAACAAGAAATAAAATTGTAGGGGAGAGCTCATCGTGTTATACGTACGTTCCATGCTCAGCAGTGATGTTGATGCGGTTTACGCTATTGAAGTGGGCGCGCACCGTTCACCGTGGACGCGTGAAATTTTACGTGATTGTGTTTTGGTAAAATACGATTGTTGTGTGCTTGAGGATGATGCTTTAGACACGCCTTTAATAGGTTACATGATTTGTCGTCTCTATGAAAATAACTGTCATCTTCTCAATCTATGCATAGCTTCAGTCTTTCAAAATAAACGTTACGGAACATTTTTATTAAACCATCGCCTTGATACCTTGAAAGGCATGTCGATTAACCATGTGTTTTTAGAAGTGCGGCCTAGTAATTTACCAGCGATTCACCTTTATCAACAGGTAGGTTTTCAGCAAATTGACGTAAAGCGCGGATATTACCGTGATGATCAAAGCATAGAAGATGCTATTGTTTTGGCGTTGGAACTTAAATAAAAAGGCGCGAAAAATCGCACCTTTTTTCAGTATGAAGGCCTCATTTAGAATCCTAAAGGAACTCTTCCAATCAACACTAAAATAAGATAAATAACTAAAATAAGACCAATGATACCAGATGGTCTATATCCCCATTCTCTACTGTAACCCCAAGCTGGAAGGCCACCAATAAGAAAGAGGATCAATAATACTAGTATAATTGTTCCTAACATGATTTTCTTCCTTGATATTTGTTGTTCACCTTTACATTATAGCACACCAACAACCTTGTTGGTTAATTTATAACCAACATTTAACTGTAGAAAGTCCTACTGGAAAAAGGTTATTATTCTGGAATAAATGCTCAGAGTGGCTGCATATTGTTTAGAAATTCCTGCAGGTGTGGTTTTGTGTTTTCGGATAGCAAATACTCGTGCAAACGTTCTAATGCTGCTCTGTATTCGTTGTTGTTAATGATACCTCGCATTTGCTCAAAGCGGAGATACACACAATAGGTGTTTAAAACATCAGTTTCACAATAATTACGTATACCTTTGAGATTTCCCTGTAAATAATTGTCCCAGACTTTGCTGCCACTCATGCCCATTTTTCCCGGGAAGCCAAGCATGCTTGCAATATCATCCAGAGGGGCAAATGCTTTATTTTGATACCCTGCCAGCACATCCATGAGGTCGAGGTGACGGTAATGGAAACGGTTTAAATAATTATTCCAACGAAATCCTTGTTGATTGTCTCCGGCCTCCCAATAAGTGCTGGCTTCAATACCGTGTAAAAGTGCTCGGTAATGAAGTACGGGTAAGTCAAAACCACTGCCATTCCAGCTGACCAGTGTTGGTGTGTGTTTATCGATACCTGCAAAAAAACGTTGAATTAATTCTTTTTCATCCGATGTTTCATCGCCCAAAGACCATACTTTTAAATTAGATGCATTGCTGATAACCAAGGAAATAGCCACTACTTTTTGCAAATAATGGGGAAGAAAATCATTGCCTACTTTGGCACGGCGTAATGCAAAGAGAGCAGATGCTGTATCCTCATCCGATAAGTCATCAAGAGAGTGCAATTTTCGTCCTGTTTCAACATCAGGAATGGTTTCTATATCAAAGACTAAAATGGTCATAGGGGTGTTTTAGTAGTGAAAGGGTAATGCACAATTTCATATGCTATTTACCGAGTGTTTTTCAAAAGATAACATAGCATAACCCATGACTGAAGGGCAATTATAAGTGCCATTTTATGTGTTGGTATGCAATTCTATGGGGCCAAGGTTAACTGATTACAGAATAACAACCTCTTGCCTAATAAATTAGTTTAACGCCATGCCAGAAACCCTCTCTAGGGGGTAGCGCGGAATACATGTCTACCTCTGATAAACTGGGTTAAAATGGGATGTATCTTGTTGGATCAATAATGTTTGCATCTTCAAAGCCTTTTTTTCGTAAATGGCAGCTATCGCATTTTCCACATGCCAGTCCATCAATGGTGGCTTTATAGCATGAGACGGTTTCTGAGTAATCTACACCTAGTGATAAACCGAGCTTAGTTGTTTGAGCTTTACTTAAATGAATAAGTGGTGTTTCTATACGAACGGGGCTACCTTCAACGCCCCTTTTGGTCGCCTTGTTGGCCATTGTTCTAAATGCTTCGATGTATTCAGGACGACAATCTGGATAGCCTGAATAATCAACAGCACTCACACCAATAAAAATAGCATCTGCATCGAGCGTTTCGGCCCATCCTAATGCAATCGATAGCATAATGGTGTTTCTTGCAGGAACGTACGTTACAGGTATAGATGACGTACCCTTGTAATTAGGAATGGCTACGTTTTTATCGGTCAAGGCGGATGTTCCTAAGCTACCAAGGAGCAATTCAATCACTTCATGTTGTTTGACATTGAGTTTTTGGGCTATTTTTTTTGCGGCATTCAGTTCGGAACTGTGTTTTTGCCCGTAATTAAAGCTCAAGGCATAACATTCATAACCTTTTGACATTGCGTAAGCTAAGCATGTTGTGGAATCAAGACCACCTGAGAATAATATAACGGCCTTTTTCATGTTTACCTCGATATTTAGACGTTGGGTGAGAGCATGCATGACTAAAAAAATATCCTTGTTTGATTTGGCTGTATTTTTAACTTCTAGTGTTATGCCCGCAGGATCCATGAATCTAGTAAGATTACTGGATTCCACGCATAAAGTTGGCGACTAGGCTATTTAGCGCTCATTTATGCTCTGGCTCAGTGCTTAGTAAGATATTATTGCATAATTTGATAATGAATGACGTAATAAATATCTTTATACTTTGCAAGCACATGCATGGTCTAAAAATCTCATTCAATACAAAATTTTTAGAAAGCAGAGTGATTATGCAATCGGTTAGCGTGGAAGAAGGGTTGGGGTTGTATTATTAATGGAGGTTTCCTCAGCCGGGATGGACGTATTCAATCGGATGGTTTGTGCTACATTCCAGAGCCCAACACAACCTGCCGTGGTAATTTTTAGAAGAGGAGATATTTTTTTTTGTTCTAAAAAATCACAAGCCAATGCAGCTAAATATGCAAAAACCGCAAGCGATATGATGATTTTTTCAGAGGATGATGCTTTGGAATTTGCCCATGTTCTAATCGAATTTGCTATGACAGATAGAAGAAAGGCATTTGTTATAAACGGGGTTAACTCTTCGGGAGCGCTGTTTTTTATCAAAGCATTTATCAGGGAGCCAAACCCTAATCCTGCGCCCATACCA
Organism: uncultured Legionella sp.; assembly: GCA_964442495.1. Taxonomy (GTDB): domain Bacteria; phylum Pseudomonadota; class Gammaproteobacteria; order Legionellales; family Legionellaceae; genus CAYTZN01. The sequence continues at coordinate 53,122 of CAYTZN010000009.1, forward strand.
AAAAAACCGATTGCAATTTTCTCTGAATTGGAAATCCTCAGCATGAACAAGCCCTTGTCGTATAAAAACCATCAATTGTGACATTTTTAGCAAAGCATCGCCAGTGAGATACACGGGTTAGGTACGGCTGTTCTATTAATCATTAATAAAGTAGCACGTGATTCCGAGCGTAGTGAGGAAATTCCTGCAGTAGACACAATTTTTTTAAATACACCTATCTTATAAGACAATAAATGAATTTATTGATAAAATAATTAACGTCCAGGCTACAGAGTTGGGTAATATTTTCTCTTTTGTCCTAAACTTTCAAAATAAACAATTGAGCAACAGGAATCGTGCAACATGAAGAAAGACATATTGTTAGGTGTGAATATTGATCATGTCGCTACCTTGCGGCAAGCACGGGGTACTCGCTATCCTGATCCTGTTCAAGCCGCAATGGATGCTGAAGAAGCAGGGGCTGACGGAATTACCCTGCACATGCGAGAAGATTTACGCCATATTCAAGCACGTGATGTGAGGCTTATCAAAGCGGTGTTGCAAACGCGTATGAATTTAGAATTGGCTGTTACAGATGCCATGCTTGATTTTGCTGAAGAAATCATGCCGGAACATGCCTGCTTAGTTCCAGAAAAGCGGGAGGAATTGACCACCGAAGGCGGTCTTGATGTCATAGGGCATTACAAAACAGTAGAAGGTGCTGTAAAGCGATTACAAAAGCTTGGCAGTGAGGTGTCTTTGTTCATTGACCCCTGCACAAAGCAAATTGATGCTGCCAAAGCGCTAGGCGCCCCTGTCATTGAATTACACACCGGTTGTTATGCTGATGCATTGGATGAGGTCACATACAAAAAAGAATTAGAGAGAATTAGAAATGCAGCGGAATATGCTGCTAGTCTTGATATAATAGTAAATGCGGGGCATGGTCTGCATTACCATAATGTTCAGCCCATTGCTCGCATAAAAGAATTACACGAATTAAACATTGGCCATGCCATCATTGCAAGAGCTTTATTTTGTGGTCTAAAAGAAGCAGTGAAACACATGCGCTGCCTCATGCAAGAGGCGAGGAATTATGTCAATGACTGAAGCGATTGTCATACGCCTTATAGGTGACTTTGGTGATGGCGTGCAGTTGGTGGGTGAGCAACTGACCATTAATGCCGCGACTATTGGATGCCGCAGACAAGCCGCGGCAGGTAGGCGTCGGGGATGAATTGTAAACACGCTCTAATCTCTCTGTGCTGTTCCCCGCTTAAAATAAGAGTCGTGAACAGTTTATTCTTTGCCAGAAAAGGCACCTAACAAATTCAGCAAGCTTAGGAACAGGTTGTATATAGATACAAACAAGGACACTGTTGCAGCAATATAGTTGGTTTCTCCACCATGAATAATTTCACTGGTTTGGAAAAGGATAAGACCTGAGGAGATCAGTACAAAAAGGGCTGAAATACCAAGGGACAATGCTGGGATGCTAAAAAAGATACTAGCAATCATGCCCAAAAAGGCCACCATTACACCGACAAATAAGAAGCCACCTAAATAGCTAAAGTCTTTTCTTGTTGTTAGTGCGTAACCTGAAAGTGCAAAAAATATTAGCCCTGTACCACCTAATGCTGTCGCAATAAGCTGCGGACCATTAGAGAAGCTAGCAATGTAGTAGCTAAGAATAGGACCAAGTGTATAACCCATAAAGCCTGTAAATGCGAAAACACTCACAAGTCCCCAAACGCTATTTTTGAGCGCATTGGTAAGAAACATCAGCCCATAAACACCAACGATAAAAATGAGAGGGTTTAATGGCCGAGCGTGACTTGCTAGAGATGCATAAGCTGTAAAGGCACTGAAGAGAAAGGTCATGCCCAATAACATGTATGTGTTTCTTAATACCTTGTTTGTGGCAAGAGCAGATTCTGTTCTTCTATCTAAAACTGAAACGTTATTTCTGTTCATTAAAAACTCCAGAGTATTTATGTTTAGTTTAGCATAATATGGGGTTGGTTTGTTGAGTTTTCAAGTTTATCTGGATGAATCTTTATTGACAAGAGAGCATCGTGTAATATGATTTTTTTTATCAGGAATAAAATCATGACTGGTGTTGCCGTACTTCAGATGGTTTCTTCAGCAAATGTTAAAAGCAATTTAAGTGAAGTAGAGCGTTATTGCATAAAAGCACAAGAAGCCGGGGCAAAGCTAATCGTTTTACCTGAAAATTTTGCTTTCATGAGCATAAAAGAAACCGATAAGCTTCGCATAGCTGAAACGTTTGGAGAAGGTGATATTCAAACCACCCTTAGTCAATTGGCCAAGCGATATGGTCTTTGGTTGGTTGCGGGTAGCATCCCCGTAAAACATGACGAGAAACATGTAAAAGCGAGTTGCCTCGTTTATGATGATAAAGGCCTCTGTGTTGCCCGTTACGATAAAATTCATTTATTTGATGTGCGGGTCTCTTCGCAAGAGGCACATCAAGAGTCTTTCACCATTAACCGCGGTAATGACATCGTGGTTGTGAATACCCCTGTAGGTCGTATAGGTTTGAGTGTGTGTTACGATTTGCGTTTTCCTGAATTATACCGTCAATTGGTGTTAAAGGGTGCAGAGATATTTACCATTCCCTCCGCATTTACGGCCATTACCGGCATGGCGCATTGGGAAATTTTACTAAGAGCACGTGCTATTGAAAATTTAAGTTATGTTTTAGCACCTAACCAAGGCGGTGTTCATGAGAATGGCCGTATTACTTATGGGCATAGCATGATTGTAGAGCCTTGGGGTAATGTGCTTGCTCAACAAGAGGCAGATTCAGGGCTTATTGTTGCCGATATTGATTTGAAGCGGTTGCAGCAGTTGCGACAACAGTTTCCTTGTAATGATCATCATGTGCTTTATTAAGAAAAAATGATGGCGAGTATTCGGTCATTTTAGCTCAAACATTAGAAGCATTTGTCTTTCATATACACACAGTACGTTGGTCTTTAACCAGTATACACTTCAGAAGTATACATATTCATTAAATAGGTATTTTTATGACACAAGCATTAGCCCTTGCCAAGGATTTTTTATTAAAGCCCGCATCCATTGATGAGTCTGGTATCGATAAATTGATACGCTCTATGCTCACGCATCATATCGATGATGCTGATTTGTATTTTCAAAGCTGCAGTTATGAATCTTGGTATTTAGAGGACTCCGAAGTTAAAAGCGGCAGTTACTCTATTGATCGAGGGGTTGGAGTTCGTGCTGTCAGTGGTGAAAAAACGGGGTATGCCTATTGTGATAATATTGAATTATTGGCAATGGAGCGTGCGGCTAATGCAGCACGTTCTATTGCTTTCAGTGGAAGCCAACCTTCGCAATCTATAAAAATTGCCAGCTCGCCTATTGTACGTTACCCCGGCATAAACCCTATTGAAGGCATGAACAAAGAAGATAAAATTGCGCTTCTTGAAGCCATCGATAAAGAGGCACGTCGGATAGACCCTCGCGTTATTCAGGTGAATGCTTCCTTAAGTGCTTGTTATGAAGTAGTGATGATAGCTGGCGTGCATGGGCAAATGATTGCGGATGTTCGACCTTTGGTTAGTGTGAACGTAAGCGTGATTGTGGAGGACAAGGGGCGTCGAGAGTCAGCACGTTCAGGTGGTGGTGGGCGTGTAGGTTATGATTTTTTCCTCGAACAGGAAAGGGCGCTTGGGTTTGCTCGTGAAGCCGTGCGTGAGGCCTTGGTAAATCTAGATGCATCGGATGCTCCAGCCGGTATGATGCCAGTGGTTCTTGGTCCTGGCTGGCCTGGTGTACTGCTCCATGAAGCCGTGGGACACGGCCTTGAAGGTGACTTTAATCGAAAAGGTTTATCGGCATTTTCGGGGCGCCTTGGAGAGCAGGTGGCATCCCTCGGTGTTACCGTTGTGGATAACGGTACGCTCATGGACCGCCGAGGATCGCTCACTGTAGACGATGAAGGTACACCTACCCAATGCACCACGCTGATAGAAAATGGCGTGTTGGTGAATTATATGCAAGATAAATTAAATGCCAAATTAATGGGGATGTTGCCTACGGGAAATTGTCGTCGTGAATCATATGCGCATGTGCCCATGCCCAGAATGACCAACACATACATGCTCGCCGGGGAACATAACCCTGAAGATATTATTCGCTCAGTTAAACGCGGTTTGTATGCAGTTAATTTTGGGGGAGGGCAGGTGGACATTACCTCGGGCCAGTTTGTGTTTTCTGCAAGTGAAGCTTACCTCATTGAAAATGGAAAAGTCACTCGTCCTGTTAAAGGCGCCACGCTCATTGGTAATGGCCCAGATGTGATGAAAAAAATAAGCATGATCGGTAATGATTTGGCCCTTGATTCGGGAATTGGTGTTTGTGGTAAAGACGGGCAGTCGATTCCTGTCGGTGTTGGTCAGCCTACGTTGAAAATTGACGGTCTAACAGTTGGGGGGACGGGCTAGGCGCCCCGCAACTGTAGTAATAACGCAAAAATTTCATGAATACGTTCTTCATGGGAGGTTTGGTCGAGCGTAAATCGTAAACGGGAAGGACCTTCCATTTGATACCGTTTAGCGTGCATTTGGATTAGATTGATAAGCACGCGAGCGTCAATGGTCGGTTTTTCGTTAAACTCAATTTTGCCATTTGCTCCAGAGGCACTTATTCGTGTTACCCCAATTTGTGTCGCTAATAATTTTAATTCGGTTATTAACAATAAATGCTTGATGGGTTGTGGCAGGAGTCCAAAACGGTCAATCATTTCAATTTGTAAATCATGCAATTGTTGTTTGTCTTTAGCATGGGAAATACGTTTGTACATGATAAGCCGAGTGTGAATATCGCCAATATAGTCTTCAGGAATAATCGCGCTCAAACGTAATTCAATTTCAGGGCCTTGATTCATAGGGGCTGCAAGTTCAGGAATTTTGCCGGCTTTTAAATCGCTGACTGCTTTGTCGAGCATTTCCATAAAAAGTGTGAAACCAATGGCATGCATGTTACCACTTTGGTCCTCGCCCAGTAGCTCGCCTGCACCCCGAATTTCAAGATCATGCGTGGCAAGCGTGAAGCCTGCACCTAAGTCTTCTAATGATACAATAGCTTCGAGGCGTTTAATGGCATCTGGCGTGAGTAGTTTTTCACTAGGCGTTAATAAATAAGCGTAAGCTTGGTGATGGGAGCGACCCACACGTCCACGAAGTTGGTGTAATTGGGCTAAGCCAAATTTATCCGCTCTATCGATAACAATGGTGTTAGCCGTTGGAATATCAATACCGGTTTCAATGATGGTGGTGCACACAAGTACATTGAAGCGATGATGATAAAAATCAGACATGATGCGCTCTAGCTCTCGTTCACGCATTTGACCATGCGCACTATGGATTTTGGCCTCAGGCACGAGTGCTTGCAAATCTTGGCAAACCCTATCGATGGTTTGGACATTGTTGTGAAGAAAAAACACTTGCCCACCACGTAAAATTTCGCGTAATAAAGCCTCACGCAATACCGTGTCATTTTTTTCTTGCCAGAAGGTTTTAATGGCTAAACGTTTAGCGGGAGGTGTTGCTATGAGAGAAATGTCGCGAATACCCGCCATGGCCATATTGAGTGTTCGTGGAATAGGGGTTGCGGTCATGGAGAGAATATCCACGTGTGTACGGAGGGATTTGATATACTCTTTTTGTTTAACACCGAAGCGATGCTCCTCATCGATAATGAGCAAGCCTAAATTTTTAAAGCGGATGTCCTTTTGAAAGAGTTTATGGGTGCCAATGACAATATCAACACGTCCATTTTCCAGTGACTGGATAACGTGTTCTGACTCCTTTCCACTCCTAAACCGCGATAACAGTTCAATATTAAAGGGGAAATCTGCAAACCTGTCACGAAATGTTTCAAAGTGTTGGCCTGCGAGAAGGGTGGTTGGGACTAACACGCACACTTGTTTGCCATTTTGCACGGCGATAAATGCCGCGCGCATGGCTACTTCTGTTTTACCAAAACCTACATCACCACAAATAAGCCTGTCCATGGGGCGTGGGGATTGAAGATCATTAATGATTTGTGAGACGGCTTGCAATTGGTCGGTGGTTTCAGTGAAGGGGAATCCATTAGCAAAACGCTGGTAATCTTCAGTCCCAACTTGATACACATGGCCAGGTTTCGCTTCACGTTTTGCATAAATATCTAATAATTCGATAGCTACATCATGAATTTTTTCAGCCGCTTTTTTCTTTTCTTTTTGCCATTGGTCACTGCCGAGACGGTGTAAAGGCGCGTGTTCTGCATCTGCACCAGTGTAACGGCTGATACAATTTAAAGCAGTTACGGGAACATAAATTTTGTCATCACCTGCGTAGGCTAAAACTAAAAATTCATTGGCATTGCCATTGTTATCGATGTATTGAAGCCCTTGATAGCGCCCCACACCAAATTGCAGATGAACAACCGGTGCTCCAATGCGGAGCTCGACAAGATCGCGGATGATAAGGTCGGGATCAATTGTTTTTTGGCTGCTGCGCCGTTGGGGTACACTTTGAGCGCCGAAGAGTTGCGATTCAACAATGATGGAGATTGCGGCGTCATTTAATTCAGCACCTTGAATCAGTGGACCCGTTGTAATGCTAATAGGCGCATCATCACTAAGAAAGGCTTCCCAGGTGGCTTGAATTTTAGGGGATATGTTGCTGGGCTTTAGTAAATCAATAAGAACTTCGCGGCGCCCAGCACTTTCAGCGACCAATAAATAACGGTGCTTTTTTTGTTTCATAAAATCGCACAAGTGCGCTAATGGTTCCGTAGCTTGCCGCTCTGCAGGTAGCGAGGGTGCTATATCAACATTAAAATTGTACACAGCCCCTTTTTTATCAACCGGATGGTGGCTGAGGCGCAATTGTTTGTATTGTTTCGCATGGGTTAGTAGTTCGGTGGGTGTTAAAAAACACTTTGCAGGAGGAAGCACCGGTCTAGAAATATCATAGTTACGCTGTTCATAACGCGTCGTGAGTTCATGCCAAAATAATTCGGCTTGTTCAGGAATGGATTCAATCAAGCAAATTGATGCCGTGGTTGGCAAATAATCAAAAAACGTAGCGGTTTTTTCAAAGAATAATGGCAAATAATATTCAATGCCATTTGGAAATTGCCCATCGCTTACGGTTTCGTAAAGAGGGCATTGGCTTGGGTTGCCTGAAAATTGCTCTCTAAAAGCTCGTCGAAATAGAGTAATGCTTTGGTCATTGAGTGGAAATTCACGTGCGGGTAAGACGTGAATATGGCTGATTTTTTCTATGGTACGTTGTGTTTCAGGATCAAACCGTCGCAAACTTTCAACCATATCATCAAATAATTCAATACGAAAAGGATATCCGCTTCCCATTGGATAGATGTCAATAATAGAACCACGTACCGCAAATTCACCATGTTCAAGAACTTTATTGACGCAATGGTAGCCCGCTTGTTGAAGTTGGCTTCTAAATTGCTCCACATGGAGCGTTTGTTCTTCCTGTAACACGAGCCCGTGACTCGTTATAAATTCAGGAGGACAAAGACGGTGCATCAATGTGCTAGCTGCACTAATGACCACAGCATTCGTTGCTTGCTTTAGCCGGCTTAGCGTGTTTAAACGCTCTGAAATGATATCTTGATGAGGGGAGAAACGGTCATAGGGGAGCGTCTCCCAATCAGGAAAAAGCAATATTTCTTGTGCGGTAGCGTCTTTGGAAAGAAAAAATTTTAATTCGTCTAATAGTTGTGCTGCCACCAAATTATCAGGGGCGACCAGGAGCTTCACTCCAGGAGTGGTTTGGCAGTATTCTGCCAAAGCAAGCGCTAAACTGCTGCCATAAAGTTGGCCCCAGGTTTGCTTTGATTCAATTTTAGAAGGAATGAAGTCAACATTGGGCATGGTGTTAGCACAGGAGTATTTTTAAGGTGGACGAGTATACCGTAAGTTGGGCGATAACGTCACGTTACCTGACGGTAACGTCAAAATTTGGGCTTAAAAAGGTAGGCTTAAAAATCGAGATATGATTTTAATTTAATCAAAAAATTGATGTTACTTTGTAATCTTTACCCATGTTATGTGCCCCGTTTTTTTCAAATTACAATCAGGAGTGATAAAAATACATTTTTTTCAAGTGGAGCGAGTGCCAGTGCCAGTGCCAGCGCGAGTGCTGGTGAGCTCATTGTTTTAGAAGATCCAGCATCGTTAGATAAGAGCAAGGCTTTAGGATATTTTGCAATGTATTGGAATGACGTGGCTAAAACGGATCCTGATTTTATTCACTTTGAAACACTATCCGTTAAAAGAGACGCTTTAAGGGCTAAAGCTCACGGGGCACTTACCGCACCTACAGAAGGCTTCATTCAAAACGGTTTTAGTCGAAAAGAAGCACGGTTAATAAAACAATCCAAGGCCGAGTCTCTACTTGAGCGAAAAGCCATTGCAGTTCAAGAAACGTTTAGCCCGGCTCTTAAAGAGAAGAGCCGACTTAAAGATGCAACGGCCATGAGTCAGGTCTTGCGAGGCTGCATAAAAAAACTAGCTGATAAGTCTAGCATTGAAGAGATGCCGCACAAGTCTTTCATAACTGCAGCTGATGATATTGCATCTAAGATTTCAATCCCCCTGTTTTTAGTAAAAATTTGGTATGATCTTGACTGTATCAAATGTATTGATAGCGCTATAAATAACGTGATTGAAAGAGCGTCTACAGTAGTATGTAAGTCCACTACCGACCGAAAACATTATCAACGCTTACATGAAAAGTACATACGTATTAAAGAAAAATTTCATCATGTTTTAGAACATCGTAATTTGTGTATAACAATGATTTCAGATAAAGACGAGAATCTTCATCCTTTTACTCAGAATATTCTCGACCGTCATACACAATGTGAAATAAGCTTTAAAGAAGCAATTGATCTTCATCAGATGTCACAATTTATGTTTAGCGCCAATATGAGTACTAATAAAGATATTCATATTAATGTAGCAGAGGCATTAGTACACTTTGATAGACTACTGCAACAGCCTCCAATTGCAGGAACAATTTTAGAAAAATTCAATGAGATTTCTAAAATGAATTTACCTGATCCGGAGGCGATAAAGAAGCGAGCGTTAGAGCAATGTATTGATAAGGCTTTTTCAGGGGCTCGTTTAAATCCCTAGTTGGCCTACTGGGTTGATGTGTGATTATTTAACGTATCATCAGGGTAAACACATCTAAACATACATAATAAAACCAAAATGCCCACCATACGCGCATTATACGGTTTTGCTGCAAATTTCTCTTTTGATCCTCACTCCACCGCGCGCAGCGTGCACGAGTGGGGTTTAAAAACTATCAATTGATAGATTCCCATTTTGGTAACCCTAATCAATGAAACTCCTTTGAATTATCAACTACAGACAGATACTTATATTTTTGAAAGTACCCATATAGCTTGCCTTTAAACGGTAATCATTCTTTAATGATAAGCAGTGTAGGCGATGTGTGATGCGGCAATATTTTAACACAACGTTTTGGCAGCATGACATGATTAAATTTAAAGTTAGGTAAATTTTGCATCAAGTAATGCTGTGCTGTTTTGGGAGGAAGAGAATGATGCTTATTTGTATTGATAGGGGTCAATGCGACACTTCCCAACCAAATGGGTTGGAGATAATGGAGTAGATGGTAGTTGGAACGCCATATCCGTAATGTTAGGAGATGACGATCATTATTTTCATGCCGGGTCATGATTAAAATGGGTTTTTTATTGAGATAAAACTCAGGCTTTAAGGGTAGTTTGTCCGGAGTGGCTTCACCTCCTGCGCGCAAGAGGAGTGAGTAAAAAATAGAATTGGTTTTAGGCTTCCAGCCTTGCTCTTCTAAAGCATTTTGCAGGGTTTGGAGGGAGCCTGCGTATTGGATATTTAATAAACCCACACGTTGTCCGATTCGATTTGTACTGTACATTGGCAGTAGGGGGCGTTGCTGGTTCCACCAGACATCATCTGTTAGAACATATTGCTCAAGGTGCGGGGAATAGATACGTACTAGATTTTTAAAATCCAATCGGTAAGAAAAGCAAATGGCTAAGGTAAACAATAAAAAAACAATAATCATCGGTAGTTGAGAGTGTTTTTTTAAAGGTTTTTTTCGTCGGTAAAAAATCCAAAGCAACAGCAACAAGGTGAAGCTGGAAGAACATGAAGCAATGACGCTCATCAGCCAGTTATCACCCAGATAAACAGGCGCAACAAAGCTGATCATTAATAGAAAGATCAATACAATTTTTATGCAAAGCATGGTGATAGTCCGATATTCTTGCCTTATGTATAAAATTAAAAAGCTAAAAAGTGCAGTTGCAAAGGCTGCATGAACGGCCGGAAAGGATAAGGGCGTGTGTTGTCTTAGCAGGCCATTGGGTTTAGGAATATCTATTAATACAGTTAATAGAGAAAGAAGGGCGCTGGTTGTTAAAATAAGTAATAGCCAATAACCGAGGGTTCGCCACTTTTTGTAATAGATGGCATAAATGCTGGTTGCAATGGCAAGTGAAAGTAACGGTAATGGTCTTGTGAGTAGACTAATAATAACGAAAAACGTGTCTAGATGCGGTGTACGTGTGCTTTGAAAAAAAAGATAAGCTGGATTATTGATTGAAACGACCCATGTATCTTGTGAAACAAACGTGATGGTGACTAACGAAAAAACAAAAAAGAGCATGGTGAGTAATACAAGGCTCGCCGTTGCGTAGTGATTTTTCTCATGAAAGGGAGCGATACGTTTAGTATATTTAGACCAGGTAGGGTGATTTTTTAACCTATTCCACAACGAATGTAATTTAACACGTAAAAAACGGTTAATGCGCACAAGGCCCCATTTTACAATCACAGTAAAAAACCAAGTAAATATTAATACAGAGAGCATGACCACGAAAAGTCGTGTGGAGCTTTCTGACGAAAGCTCGTTGCTGGCTGCTCCAATCAATACCCCAGGTAAAACATAGAGAATGGCCCATCCAATGGCGGAAATAACGTTGGCTAATAAAAAATGCAAACGGTTCATGTGCATTATTCCTGCAATGACAGGGATAATGGAGCGCATGGGCCCAAAAAAACGTCCAAGAAGAATGCTTGTGGCTCCATGACGTGCAAAATACTCTTTGCCATAGCTTAACCAGTGAGGGTATTTTCGAAAGGGCCAAACATTGACAATGCGCTCGCTATAGTGATAGCCCAAAGCATAGCTCCCACTATCGCCGGCAACAGCGCCTAGTGTTGCTACGAGAAATGTTAAATCAATGCGCATGACACCAGAGCCTGCAAGAATGCCAATAGCTGTCATGGTAATTGAGCCAGGAATAATACTGCCAATGATAGCAAGAGATTCAGCGAACGAAATTAAAAAGGTAATCAGTAAAGCAAAATGAGGGTGCGTGTGTAACCAAAAGGTAAGAGGTTGTACATAATCGGTTAATAAATGCATGTTGTCTTAATATCCCTAAAGTATACTTTACTATGCTATGCCCTTGCTTTTAATTCAATGTTTGACGGTAATTTTTAATTGAGCTAGACATGAGCATTAGCGGTGGATTGGCTATTTTAAAATAACATTGGTTCACGAAATGGTAGGAAAAAGGGTTAGAAATTTCTGGATAAATGTCTCGCTGACTTCATCAAGTGTAATGAGGCTATTAAATTCGCTGATTTGAGTCATTTGCAATGCTGCAAAACCACAAGGATTTATACCTGAAAAAGGTGTCAAATCCATGTCAACGTTTAATGCAATGCCATGGTAGGTACAGCCATTTTTTACGCGCAGGCCTATAGATGCAATCTTTTTTTCGTCAATATACACTCCGGGCGCTTTGCATTTGCTCTGTGCTGTAATGTTAAAATCGGCTAGCAGTAGAATGAGTAATTGCTCGAGATGGGTTACTAATGTTCGTATACCTAAATTGCGTCGTTTAATGTCCATTAATACATAAGCTATAAGTTGGCCTGGGGCATGGTAGGTAATTTGGCCTCCTCTGTCCGTTTGAACAAGAGGAATGGCGTTGGTATTGAGAACATGCTCTGCTTTACCAGCTTGGCCTTGTGTGTAAACAGGCGTGTGTTCTAGCAGCCATAATTCATCAGGTGTGTTTTCATCGCGCAGAGACGTAAAGCGCTTCATGTTTTCCCACACGGTTGTATAGGGCTGCACACCAAGATGCCTGATAGTTAGCATGGTTAAAGCACCATTTTAATATCAGGGTGCTGGGTTAATTCCTTATACAGCGCGTCAAGTGTGTGCTGATCTTCCACATAAAGCTCCATGCTTATTGACAAGTAGTTGCCTTGTTGGCTCGGTTGGCATTGAATAGCCTCATCCTTAAGCGATGGATAATGCTTTCGAGCAATAGCAGCAATGTCTTTTGCAAACGATGCTGCATTATTGCCAATGATTTTAATTTTAAAATCACACGGAAAGACCATCAAACTCTGATCGTTTTTCATGCTGTCCCCTAACGTCTAGGAACCAAACCAACGCTTAAAGGTCAAGCTAAGAGAGTCTTTCATCCGGCTGATAATTCCTCCTTGAGGTGCACTTTGGAGTGCATACAGCGGTTCACGAGATAGAATGGTGTTGTCAAATTGAATAACCAGTTCGCCAACTTTATCGCCTTTTTCTATGGGGGCTTCAACGAATTTAGGCACTTTGGTGGTTAGGCTAAGCCGTTGATATTGACCACTTGGTATAGTGACGTATTGTGCATCACTCAAGCCCACACTGATTTTGTTGATGGTTCCTTTATAAAGAGGAAGTTCTGTGATGGTTGTGCCTGCTTTGTATAATTTATGCGTTTCGAAAAAACGAAATCCATAGTTTAATAAACGCTCACTGTCATCCGCACGTGCAGTTTCAGTGGGTGAACCTAAAACAACGGCGAGTAGGCGCATGGAATCATGTTTTGCTGAAGAAACCAAACAAAAGCCTGCCTCATTTGTATGGCCGGTTTTTAATCCATCTACTTGGCTATCACGCCATAATAGGCGGTTACGGTTAGGTTGACGTATGCCGTTAAATGTAAACCATTTTTGTTTATACCAATGATAATACTGAGGAAAATCAAGTATTAATGCACGGCCAAGAATAGCTAAATCCTTTGCGGTTGTGTAATGATTTGGGTCAGGGAGTCCCGTACTGTCTGTGAAATGGCTATTTGCCATGCCTAAATTTTTGGCTTGTTGATTCATGATGTCGGTAAAACCTACTTCACTGCCCCCTAAATGTTCAGCCATTGCGACACATGCATCATTTCCTGAGTCGACAATAATGCCTTTTAATAAATCTTTGATACTTACTTGCTGACCTTCTTTTACAAACATGCGCGACCCACCTGATTTCCAAGCTTCTTGAGTAATACGCACGGGATCAGTGAGGTGAATTTGCTCATTACGTAAAGCGCTTGAAATCACATAAAGCGTCATCATTTTGGTAAGGCTTGCGGGGGGTAATTTTTCATCACTGCTTTTTTCAGCAATAATTTTGCCGCTATTTACATCAATAAGAATATAAGCTTTTGCATTTAAATTAGGTGGTGTCGGGGTAATCAATGGATTGTTATTCATTACTGGGGCCTGAATATTACTGGGGCCTTGCAGTGGGTTTGCATAAAACACATTGCAATGAAAACCTATAGCCAAAATGATAAACAACTTTGTGAAAAAAAGAGAGAGTTTGCGCATGTCTTTACCTGACGTTAAAAAATGGGTTTATGTTATCACAGCATAGAGCAATCTCGAAATGAGAATAACGTATTTTTCCAGCCTATTTCCCTAATTTTCATTTGTGGCTGCATGTTGTTGCAGTTATCATACCGTGCAATATCTTAAGCCCTCTTATTTATGGATAAAATATGATCAAATACATTGTTTGGTGCCTTTTTTTAGGCTTATTAACGGGTTGTCAAACGACACAACTCTCCAAAAAAACAAGTACGCCCAACAAAATGGCGGTGAAGAAAAAGGGAGTGAGAAAACCCAATTCAGACGATAAAGACGGCGCGCCATCAGGACCAATTCCTACTTTTTTTAAAAAAGTAATTCCTAAATATGAACCCTTTAGCCGTTACGGCAACCCAGGTACCTATAAAGTAAATGGCCAAACGTATAAAGTCATGACCAGTTCTACAGGTTATAGGGTGCGGGGTATCGCCTCATGGTATGGTACAAAATTTCATAGCAGACGCACTTCAAGTGGAGAAGACTATGACATGTACGCGTTGACTGCTGCTCATAAGACACTGCCTTTGCCTACCTATGTCCGAATTAAAAATTTAAATAATGGTCGAGAAGCGATAGTAAAAGTGAATGATAGGGGGCCGTTCCATAGTGATAGGGTCATTGATCTTTCTTATGCTGCCGCTGTCAAATTAGGTGTGCTTCCAAAGGGAACAGCACCTGTAGAGGTTGAGGCGCTTTCTACATCAGGCCCTGGGAAAAGCCATGTGGCTCATTATTATTTACAGGCGGGAGCATTTAATTCATCACAATTGGCTGAAACACTGCGACAAAAACTATCAAAATTAACCCCATCGCCTGTTTTTGTTGAAAGACACCTATTACATTATATTGTTCGAGTAGGTCCCTTTGCGAACAAACAAATGTCTGACCGGTTGAAAACCACTTTGTCGAATCATGGCGTAAAAGGCTCTTTTTCCTTGATGATGTAATAAAGTTAATTGAACTTTAAATGACAGACTCCCCATGTACCGCTGCTTGTCAGCGGTATCCAGAAGATCTCTATGCGTCTCTGAAAAGCCAAGACATATATATATTTGTCTAAAACAAAGAACGTGTCATTTAAAATTCAATCGACTATAACAAGACACAAATACTCATAATGAATCCAGCGTTAGCGGTAAAATAAGCTTATGCATGGGTGTGTATTAAGACAAATCTGCGTTATAAGACATGGCTTTTTCTTAATTTTCTGCAGTATCAATTACCACACGGGTTCCTTTTCCGCCTCCGCCTCCGGGTAATTCGATAAACTCTTCATTTAGCCAACGTGCATCCTCAATAAACATACGTACACAACCGTGACTTGCTCTGTAGCCTGGGACTGTGTCGCTTCCATGCAGTGCAAATCCTCGGAAAAAATGCATGCAATAAGGCATTTCGGCGCCGCCACTTTCGCCATTGTTTCGAACGGGAAATGCAGTAGAAATACAATCAATGTCTTGCTTACGAATGATTCTATAAGAGCCTGATGGCGTGGTGCAGGTTCCATCAATTCCTTTGCAGTGGCCTGAGCCTGAAGAGAGTGGTCCCCACCAAAGTAATTCGCCATTTTCATCATAGGCGCCCCATGCAAGTTCTTTTTGGCTTACAAAGATTGTTTTTTCGCCATCGGGTTCAATGTAGCGTGGAAAAGGCGAGACATCATATATAGTTAATCTATCGATGTTCTTAGGAACAGCAATGGTCATCCCAGTGCGTAACGTAATGTTCATTCGGTTCACGCGTTTTATGATGTCACGTTCTTCAGTGTTAGAAAACAGGCTTTCCCAGCTTTCTCCACTTTGAATTTTAATGCAAAAATAATCGGGAGAATGACAAAGTGATTCCCCAAACCGTGTTTGTGCCCAGATTTGTTGAGGGCCTAGAAAGAGAAATATAAGAATACCTACTCTTCCTAACACATTCATGATGATTCCTTTCCTGCTCTTTTCATAATTTGATTAACGGCTACTCGCTGAAAAACTTAACAAAACGTTGCTTAATAAATTAAATTATTTAAGTGTTATGTTTATTTGACAACCTATTACTGGGTTATTTTATTCTAAAACAAGCTCAAATGACATTTTCAGGGTATAATAGTACGTTTATTGACTAGCACAGGTTATGATTTATGAGTTGGTTAAAGAAGTTATTGCCTTCAAAAATTAGAACGGAAGCCTCACAAAAAAAAGGGGTTCCAGAAGGATTATGGGTCAAATGCCAAGGTTGTAATGAGGTGCTCTATCGTTCGGAGCTCGAAAAAAACCTATCTGTCTGTATCAAATGCAACCATCATCATCGCTTGTCTGCTCGAAATCGTTTGGCTCAATTTTTAGATGATCTGGGACAAGATGAAATTGCAGCGGATCTTGAACCGATTGACCGTTTAAAATTTCGTGATTCAAAAAAATATAAAGACCGTATTACTCAAGCCCAAAAAGCAACGGGTGAAAAAGAGGCGTTGGTTGTTCTTAAAGGCACATTAAGGCAGCAACCCGTTGTTGCTAGCGCGTTTGAATTTAGTTTTATGGGTGGCTCCATGGGGGCTACTGTGGGTGAAAAATTTGTTCGGGCGGTCAATGTGGCCATTGCTGAAAAACGCACTTATATTTGCTTCACTGCAAGTGGAGGTGCCAGGATGCAAGAAGGCTTGTTTTCGCTCATGCAGATGGCAAAAACGTCTGCAGCTCTTGCTAAATATGCTGAAACAGGGTTGCCTTTTATTGTGGTGCTAACAGATCCTACCATGGGTGGTGTTTCTGCTAGTTTCGCGAGCCTAGGGGATGTGATTATTGCTGAGCCTGATGCATTGATTGGTTTTGCAGGACCTCGCGTGATAGAGCAAACAGTACGTCAAACCTTACCGGAAGGCTTTCAGCGCAGTGAATTCTTACTGGAACATGGTCACATAGACATGATCGTTGAGCGAAAGGCATTGCGCCAAACGGTTGCAGAAATTGTTGCAAAATTAACGAGGCGAGCCACGAAGAGTCAAGTAGATGAGTTTATCTGATTTCGCTTTAGCCGATTGGCTGCAGTATCTTGAGCACCGACACCAAGAAGAAATTCAATTGGGTTTAGTTCGTGTTCAGACGGTCGCTCATCGGTTAAACATTTTAGATTTTGATGCAACAGTAATAACGGTTGCGGGTACCAATGGTAAGGGCTCTACGGTTGCGGCATTGGAGGCCATATATTCTGTGGCGGGATATAACGTAGGAAGCTATACGTCTCCCCATCTTATAGCTTTTAACGAGCGTATTCGTAGTAATCAAACACCCATCACTGATGAAGAAGTTTGCAGTGCTTTTATGGCGATTGAAAATGCCCGTGGTGATATTCATTTAACATATTTTGAAATGACCACGTTAGCGGCGCTGCTGTATTTTAAATCGCTTAAGCTTGATATTATTGTTTTAGAAGTGGGCATGGGCGGGCGTTTGGACGCGACCAATATTATCGATTCTGATTTAGCCATTATTACAACAGTGGATTTAGATCATCAAGCGCACCTAGGCGACACCATTGAGGCAATAGCCTATGAAAAGGCTGGCATTCTAAGAGCGAATAAACCCTATATTTATGCAGATGGAAATCCGCCCCAAAGCCTACTGGACAGAGCTGCGTTACTCAAGGCACCGAGGATTAAATACTCTTTTACTTCTTCTATATCAGATGGGTTAGAAATAACACCAGTATCAGCTGCATCTATTCATGTCCCTTTGCCCAGTCTTCATGTGAATGCTGCTGCGGCAGCTCTTGTGGCAAGTGACTACTTGAAAGCAGTACTTCCTGTTACGAAAAGACATTGGGAGCAAGCCATGCGGGATGTTTTTATCCCTGGTAGACAAGAGATTAGGGAGGGGCCCGTAACGACGGTTTTTGATGTTGCCCATAACCCGCAAGCTGCGGCATTATTATCGGGATTTATTCAACGTAATAAGCCTAAAGGCAAGGTGCATGCGGTTTTTTCAGGCTTGAAAGATAAAGACCTTTGCGGTTTAATTAAACCCATGCGCCCTTATGTGGATATTTGGTATCCAGCGCAGTTAAGTGGTAAGCGGGCTGCAGATAATTCACAATTATTGTCTGCCTTAAGTGCCGCGAATTGTTTGGTTTTTAAATGTTTTGATAATCCATTCGTCGCATACCAAGAGGCAATGAAACGAGCTAATCCCGATGATTTAATTGTTGTGTATGGTTCATTTCTGACGGTGAGTGCTGTAATGTCTAATGATAGAGTTGCACAGGAGGAGTTAGGATGAAATTTGTAATCAATGAGCGTATTAAACACCGATTAACGGGTGTTATAGTGCTTTTGTCTGTTGCTGCTATTTTTGTACCTGCAATCATGAAAAAATCAAATCAGCATCTAGATGAAAAAATGAGCCTCTCTGTAAAACTCCCCCCTAAACCTCAGGCGCCTAAAGTTTTTGTTGCGGGTGAAAAAGCATTGTTTCAATCGCTTAAGGTCGCTCATGTGGAGATTCCTTCTGTGAATGAGGTTCCTCGTTTAACACAAACGGTTCGAGCAGAAGCTTTAAGTATCAAGTCAGCGGTGCCTTCTGTGGTAGCTGCTATGGAGAAGAGCCCAGCCAGGCCTAGGCCTAATGTAGCTGTCGCCCCTGCGATAAAAGCTGTCGCAATAGCTGCACCGGCAAAACTTGCAAAAACCATTGCATTTAGAAAAGAGCTCTATGCGGTTCAATTAGCCTCTTTTTCACAGCAAAGTAATGCGCGTTCTTTGGTTCTTAAGTTACGCAGCAAGGGTTACAAGGCTACTTATAATAAATTCATGGGCAAGCAAGGTGAATATTATAAAGTTACCGTAGGTCAACTTGCACAAAAAAATGAAGCGGAGAATTTGCAAAAGCAATTAGCATCCCAAATGCAGCTCAATGGTTTCATTATTAAAACAGGCATCAGCTAAACATGGCGTGGCATTGGATTGATTATGCAATCGTTGCTGTTGTTGGGCTGTCTGTCATTACGGGATTATTCCGTGGCTTTGTTAAGGAATTGATTGCCTTATGCGTGTGGATATTAGCGCTTTGGCTCGCTTTTATGTATTCGCCGGTGTTCGATCCTTTCCTTGCTAAATATCTTCATGATAAAACAGCGCGAACAATCGTTGCCTTTGTCGCTATTCTTCTGGCAACGCTTATTGCCGGTGGATTGTTTAATGCATTATTAAGTTTTATTTTGAGCCGCGCGGGTTTAAGTGGAACGGATAGGCTCTTAGGCATGGGGTTTGGATTTGTGCGCGGTGTTTTTATTGTCGCACTCTTGATGTTGGGGGTTAAAATCACCACTAACATTGGCCAAGAATATACCAGTCAGTCTTTTTTGTACCCTAAATTTGATAGATTAGTCAATTGGCTCTACACGCGTACACCAGATTTAATTAAACAAGTAAATGTTTTAGACAAAGGCAATCAGTCCATTGCTGACTTGAAGCACATGAAGCCAGACCCTTAACCCATCTCTATCAAACCATTGTAAAAGTCACCTTTCTTTTTTATTTCGCCCTCATTAGTTGCCGGTCAAGAAAACACCATATAATTGTGCTATATTTTACGCATAATGATTATAAGATGGGATGAATGCTGTGACTACTGAAGCAGAAATCAAAAGATTAAATCGATTGTCCTTTAACTCCAAAGGTGGCCATGAAGGATATAAATTCCAAAATGACTCGTTAGCCAATCAGATGGCATATCTTTTTAGTGGGGAAGATGGGAAAAAGAGGCACAAAGAATATTAGAGCGTGTCCTCAATTAATGGCTTTAAATTGAGGACGCGCCCTAGAAGAAACGAATAAAAAACACCCGAATGCTCTACAAATTTCAGAAAGAAATACATAGAAGATCAGCTAAAACAGAGGGCCGAAGATGTTGATAGAAGTTTTTATAAAGGTCTTCAAGATGTTTTCATTACCTTAAAAGACAAAAAAGAAGCGTGCAGTGGCGAGGATGCAGGAAAGGAGCAAGCTTTGGCATTAATGTGAGCGTTAGGATTAAATGTGGATGAAGATAATTTGCAAATACATTATGCTCCTGGTCCTCCTAGTGTTTTGCAGATTCATTGGGTTAACCGACTCTCTCAAAGTTTTGCTGATGAAAAATCAAGCGTCAATCAGCTCGCTCAGTGTTATGGGGAAAATTGTAACACTGCTGAGAAAGACAAATTTACATCTGATTGAAAGCAACATACAGATAATACAAAATTGGGTGGGCCAAAAATTGATAATCAAAAATTTATGGATGACGCAGATAAATCATTCCAAAAAATATTAGCAGAGGTAAAGAACCCAAATTTACAAAAAATGACGGCAACTATATAGTCAACCCGTTTTTCTCGGGCAAGTCCTCTTGATAATTTTGGGGGGGAGCTTCGATTTTAGAAGCTATTTTCTTATCAAAAAAAGCCTCATTAGTGCTTGAATTATTGTCTGAAGGAATAATCTCAATAACTGGCTCCTGTTTAGCGTATGTTTTTAATACTTCGCTAACATAAGTCATATCTTCATCAAGGTATAAATTAGGTTCAATTTTAGCCCGATCAAATTCTAAGCGATAACGATCATCAATTTGCTTGTTACGCTTTATATACATATACACACCTGCAGCAATTAAGGTAACACAAGCAACAGTGGCAAATATAGCAGGAATTGCTATTGCAATAATTGAAGAAAAAAAGAGTACTGGGGGTAAAAACATGCTAACAGCACTTAATATTATTAACCCTATCAATGCACCAATACCAATTAAAGGTACTTTTGTAAACCCAACCATATTCCTATCAGAGTTAGCATACCAAGCGGCACGTTCTGGTGTAGTGGGACTCATGTAATCAAGGCCAGCTTGCTGATATTGATTAGATCCAATGCCAAGAAAATTTTTGCCTTGTTCTATATAGTTACGTGCTTTTTTGCGTGCGTAGAATTCTGCTATTACAGCAATCAAGGGCATGACAATCATCATGACCGGCATAAAAAAAGTTGCCATTGGTACAAAAAAAGCGGTAATTGTTGCTGTCACTGTAAAAGTAATGGAGGCAATCACTACGGGACCAAATGTTGCAGCCACCCCCCAAGCAATTCCTTGTGCGACTTTGTTATTGGTTCTTAATAAACTTTTCTGTTGTGGTTGGTGGCCCAATAAAAAATAAGGTAAATTAGCGCGTGTTGCAAAAAGGTCATTTATAACCCCATATAAAATTCCGCTTAAATAAGTAGATGCCCCTATAAACAGTCCTGTCGTAATAGCTGTAAGCCAAAATGGGGCTGCAAAAAATACTGTTGTGGAAAAAAGGAGAATAATTAGAGCAGATGCGGCAACACCTATAAAACCATTTCGCAACAATTTGTGTAGAATATCATTTGGCTTGAGCTCTTCGCCCATTATCTGGGGGTTACGATATAAAATTCTATAAAAGCCATGCTTCTTTAGATAATTAACAGTTACTGCACCATCGTCTTTTGCTTCTAAATCGATAACAAAGGCATTAACGACTCTAATAGCTTCTTTTAGATTTTTCTTATCCGCTAATTTTAATTGGTTCTCTGCAATTAACTTATAGATTTCACTATCTTTTACAAGTTTATTCTTTGCATCCTCAAGAATGAAATAAAAAATTTTTATTTGCTCTGTTTCAGAGAATACTTGTTTACCATATCGTTGTACTGAGTCTCTTAATTCTGCTTCTGATGTTTCCCTAGCCATGAGTTATCCTTTGTAAAAAACAGAATTGTACATTAGAACGGCATAAAGTGTTATACCTATTCAACCTGAAAGTACTGGTTTTATCGTTTTTTAGTAAGACGGCTTTGATGCGATCGGCAACACGCTTATCGCCTTCATAGCGATGTCGTAATTCCAAATATTCTTTTTGCTCTTCATTCAGCGGATGAAATCTCATAGTGTGGGTAGTTGTAACCAATTTCAGAAAAATATTCCAGTACTTTCAGTGGCGATGGGTATATTCCATAGTAACGCGGTTGAAAAGGACAAATTTACAGCAGATTGGAAGCAACATACAGAAAATGCAAAAGGATGACTCGAATAACTCATTCAAAACATCATTAGTAGAGGTCAAAAATCCAAATTTACAAAAAATGACGGCAGCGTATGATTTTTCGGAAACATTTAATTCTATCCTAAAACGATAGGTGCTTCTAAATGTTGTTCGAGGGTATTGATGAGTAGTCTTGGGACACATTATATTTACACGTGCGCTTTTTTTGTAATGCCTAAACAAAGAGCAAGCGCAATTTTTTCAAATAATTGCCAAACTTGGCGGCTTTGGGTTGTTTTAATAAGTTCGTCTATTTTTTTGCTGTCACGCAATAATTGATAAAGACCTGTTTTTGACAGTCGCTTTAATGTCATTTCATAGGATCTAGCACGTTGTGACCAAATGTTTAATTTTGTGCATGCGGCAGAGAAGCTAACCTGCTGTGAAAGTATGTGGGTTAGCTGAATTAATAGCCTGATTTCTTGTGTCAATAACCATAAAATGAGCGTGGGTTCGGTGCGATTATCACAGGCCTGTCGTAAAAGATGAATGGCTTTGTTGGCATTGGCATTTAAGCAGGCATCAGCCAGTTCATACAGTTGAAATTCAGATTGGTCAATGAGCTGGTTTTTAACTTCTTCCATCGTAAGTGCACGTGTTTCATCATGGATGAGTGATAATTTTTCAATGACCTGGGCACAGGCGAGCATATTACCTTGAGTGTATTGATGAATAAGGATAGGAACGTCAGGCGTGTATAAAATGGAGCGTTGGTGTAATTGGGAGGCAATCCATTGCTTTTGGGCCATCTCATTGAGTGGGGCTGCTTGAACAAGGGTAACTTGTTCGTGGTTAACCAACCATTGTAATTGTTTGAGAGGAACAGCATTGGCTTGGAGAATAATTAAGCATCGTGGATTGGTGTTTTGTAAATACGCGCTTAATGTTGTTTTTCCGATGCTATCGATGGTTTTTTTATCAAGTCTTGCGTCCAACAACACGTTCTCTGCAAATAGCGAATAACTGTTTGCTTCTTGCTCTAGAAATTGCCAGTCAGCGGTTGAGTGCAGTTGAATTATTTTTTCGTCTGACTCACCTCGTTGATACCACGCTTTTTTAATTTGTAGCGCCGCCTCGTTTAACAAATAAAGCTCGTTTCCCATCAATACATAAACCGCGTGCATTTTTTTTTGTAAATGTGGCAGCAAGGCTTGGTATTTAATGTGCATGAGATGTTTTTTTGACAGGAAGGGTGTGAGGTGTTTGGCTATTATGGCTAATTCGGTAGAGAATCTGAAGGGCGGCATCGCGAGTCATTTCATTTTTTTGCAAAGCTTCTTCATCGTTTGAGCCTAATATCCTGTCGCTATTGATGGTAATGTGTCTTGTAATCACGATTTGGTTGGAAGAGATAATATCTGCTCCCTTGGCATCTTGTAGTCTAAATTGTACAACATAACCTAATTGGTATTGACGAGGCGTCGTGCTGGAACTGATGCTACTGATGTTTTGTTGAAAATGGTCATTTTCAATGATTAACCAGTATGAGGCTCTGGAAGGTTCATCAATGATGTTGATTTTATAGGCCCCGAGTTGCTCTTTTAAAAGGGATTCTAAATCGCGCTGTCCTTGTTCAATAATAATCGATACATTGTTTAGCCACAAAGGCACATCCACTTTTCCACGCAAGTGAAACCCACAGCTTCCTAATACCAAAAGGGGCAGTATTAGGAAGCTTAATCGAGCAATGTGTTGAAGCCGGTTCACATTAATTGGCAACCAGGTTAATCAATTGCCGGTGAGCCACAACAATTGATTTTGTTAAAGATTTTCCTGTAAGAAAAGGCAACGCCTGTTCTTTTGCCATTTCAATTAAGGAGGCTTCAGGTGTGTCAACACTCGCAGTAAATTGAGCTCTGAGTTTGCCATTCACTTGCACTACAAAATCAACCTCATCTGTTTTCAGAGCGCTTTTATCCACTTTGGGCCAAGGCGCATCAATAATGATTTTTTCAAAATTGAGGTGCTGCCAAAGGTGATGACAAATATGAGGCGTGATTGGCGCTAATAGTCGAAGAAGATAGCTCATGCCAGAATGTAAAAAGCATTTGTCTTCTTCAGTTTTAATCTCATAAGTGGAAAGCTCATTGAAAAGCTTCATGCAACCAGACACCACGGTGTTAAATTGATGACGCTCATAGTCATTGCTGGCTTGATTCAGAACTTGATGAACGACCAGTCGTGATTTTTTGAGGCGGGGCTCAGCATTTTGCCAATTAACCGCTGGGTTTCCATCGATCAATTGATCATTGATATCAATAAAGAGCTGTTGATGCTGATATGCAAAAGCCCAAAGCCGTTTTAGGAAACGGTGAGCACCCTCTACCGCAGTATCTGACCATTCTAATGATTGTTCAGGTGGCGCTGCAAACATCACGAAAAGACGCGCAGTATCTGCACCATAAGTGTTGATAAGGTGGTTGGGATCAACAATGTTACCTACGGATTTTGACATTTTTTGTCCGTTTCGTAACACCATGCCTTGACTCAATAAAGCCATGAACGGTTCATCAGAGTTTACAAGCCCTTCATCACGCATTAATTTATGGAAAAAGCGTGCATAAAGTAAATGCATGACGGCATGTTCAATACCGCCGATGTATTGATCAACTGGTGTCCAGTATTTTGCACGGTCATCGAGCATGGCGTTTTCTTGGCCTTTACAGGCAAAACGTGCATAGTACCAGGATGACTCGACAAAGGTGTCGAAGGTGTCCGATTCACGTGTGGCTTCTTGGCCGCATTTAGGGCAATTGGTATGAATAAATTCATTGCACTGAGCCAGTGGAGAACCGTTTCCAGTGAATTCGTTGATGTCCGGCAATACGACTGGCAGTTCGTTTTCTGGAACGGGTACAATGCCGCATTCCTCGCAAATTATCATGGGGATAGGAGCGCCCCAATAACGTTGGCGAGAAACACCCCAATCACGTAAGCGATAATTAACAGTGGCTTTACCTATGTCGTTTTTGACTAAATACGCTGTAATTTCTTTTTTCGCTTCAGCAGAAGATAACCCATCAAATTGCTCTGAGTTAATCAATGTGCCTTCACCGGTGTAAGCGGATAAAGCGATGTCATGGGGGAGTTCTGACTCGGATTTAATGACTGCTTTTAATGGTAATTTGTATTTTTGAGAAAATTCCCAGTCGCGCTGGTCATGAGCAGGGACTGCCATAACAGCTCCGGAGCCATATTGCATGAGAACAAAATTAGCAATCCACACCGGTATTTTTTCACCAGTGATAGGGTGAACAGCCATCATTTTAGTGTCAACACCACGCTTTTCCATGGTGGCAAGTTCGGCTTCTGCCATCTTTATACCTTGGCAGCTAGCAATAAACGTGGCTACTTCAGGGTTTGTCAATGCGGCTTGCTTTGCAAGAGGATGATCAGGCGCTACTGCTAAGTATGTTGTTCCCATCAATGTATCAGGGCGGGTGGTGTAGATTTTTAAGCGCTTAGAAAAGCCATCGACTTTAAAGTAAATTTCAGTGCCTTCTGAGCGGCCAATCCAATTACGTTGCATTTGTTTAACTTGAGTGGGCCAGCCGTCTAATTTGTCAAGGTCATTCAGGAGTTCGTCTGCATAGGCTGTGATTTTAATGAACCATTGCGAAATTTCCTTGCGCTCAACCAATGCACCTGAACGCCAACCACGGCCATCGACCACTTGCTCATTGGCTAATACGGTTTGATCAACTGGATCCCAGTTGACGACAGCATTTTTTTTATAAACCAAACCCTTTTCATAAAGCTTGATAAAAAACCATTGTTCCCAACGGTAATAATCAGGATCACACGTGGTGATTTCACGTCGCCAGTCATAAGCATTTCCAAGACGAAGAAATTGCTCTTTCATCGCAGCAATGTTCTGTTTGGTCCACACTGCTGGAGCAATGCCATGCTTGATGGCAGCGTTTTCAGCGGGCAGGCCAAAAGCATCCCAACCAATAGGTTGCAGAACGTTTTTACCTAATGCACGTTGATAGCGGGAGATAACATCCCCTAAGGTGTAATTTCGAACATGTCCCATGTGTAGAGAGCCGCTTGGGTATGGGAACATGGATAAACAGTAAAATTTTTCTTTGTTTAAGTCTTCAGTAACGTTGAATGATTGTTTTTTAAGCCAGTATTGCTGGGCTTGCTCTTCAATTTTTTGCGGTATATAACTGATATCCATAGTGTAATAAGCAAAATTCAGTTGGGTTGGTAAGGATAACGCCTCTTCTGGTTTGCAGCAATAGGCTATTTCTATAAAAAACCGCCTCACAAGGCGGTTTAAAACCTAGCGCTATGAAAGTTAACGCTTTTTAAAAAAGACATTGTATGCATGAGGTTATGGTGTTAATTCATTTTAGCGAAGCGGCTAGGGCGTTTGGCCTTTATTTGCATCCAAAAACACATCAATAGAATAGACAATATCACTAAAAGAGCGGGCCAATCTCCCCAATAGACCCAAGGCGTGATGCCTGTAGCGGGATATACGGTTGATTCCAATACACCCGCACTAAAGGCAGGTAGGGAGGCAATAACGGCGCCCTGGGTGTTAATGATGGATGATAGCCCATCGTTATTGGCAACCACTTGGTAGCGTCCTGTTTGTAAGGAAAGCACTTGTGCTATTTGAAGTTGTTGATAAACCGCTAAAGAGTGACCAAACCAACCATCATCGCTAATCGATACGATAAAGGCCGCTTCTGGCAATTGTTGACGCAAGAGTTCGGGGTAGGCGAGCTCATAACAAATCAGCGAGGCAATTGGATAATCATGCACCTGAATCAAGGGTTGATTTCTTTTGCCGGGCTTTAGGTTTGCAGAGGGAATCCCTAACCAGTGAATAAGTTTACTGAAAGGCTCTGGAATAAACTCACCAAAAGGGACTAAATGTTGCTTTAAATACCTGCCCTTAGCATCGCCCAAACTGATAAGAGAGTTATAGTAATATGTTTCTTCAGTGCTGGTGGGTTCTGGAATGCCTAATAAAACTGAGCTACCCAGGCGTGAGGCTTTTTGGTGAATAGTGTCAAGGATGTCACTCACGTAGCTTGCTGGGAGTGGTATAGCTGACTCAGGTAAAACAATCAGTTTTTTTTCACCCATAAGCTGCTCAATGCCTTTTTGGTAAACCTCTAACAATCGCCAAAAAAGCGCTTCATCCCATTTATCTCGCATCGATAAGTTGGCTTGTATAATGCCGACAGACAAGGGATTGGCGCTTTGCTGAGTCCATTCTGTATTTTTTAAAAAAGAGGGTGTAATGAGGAGCGCTACAAAAACAGCAAGCCCTATATAACGTTTAATACCTGAGTGTTGAGTACTGATGATGAGAAGTGTACCTGCAAGGCAGGTTAAAAAGCTTACGCCATAGACGCCAATGATTGGCAGTAGGCTTCCCAGGGGGGCATCAATTTGCCCAAAACCTAACAATAACCAAGGAAATCCACCTATAAAGGTTGAGCGTAAGTATTCTCCTAAACACCACAGTGCGCTGAATAGCATTCCTGCGCCTAAGAACGAGCAATGTTTTGAAAGGCTTGAATAAAGAGCTGCAACCAGTGCTGGATAGAGTGCCAAATACACCACAAACAATAGAGTGATAAGGGCTGAGAGCAAATAATCGAGATGACCGTATGCATGAATGCTCACAAATACCCAAGAAACACCAACGCCTAAAAAGCCTAAACCAAATACAAACCCGGTCAAAAACGATTGCTTTAATGTTTGATGCCGCAGTTGGGCGAACAAGAGAGCAATGCCTAGAACACTGAGTCCTGGCATGTGAAAGGGTGCAAAACCAAAGGGAAGGAGTGCACCTGCAAAAAAAGCCCGGCACAAATACATGTAATGAAGTGTGATGAAGGCAATACGAAGAGGCTTCTGGGTAGATAAAAGTTGGTTCATTTCACAAAAAATAAATACAAGTGATGCTGACGATAGTAGAGTCGCTATAAAAGGTCAAGTTTTTTACGAATTGTAAGATAGTTTTTATCTTTAGTTACAGCAAGCTAGTCGACTTTGAGCAACTGAAGTGGGGACTTATAGGTTCTCGGCAATTGATTATATTCAATTACTGTTTTTTTGGTGTAGCATGAGAGCAATTTTAGAATGGAGGCGGGCTTATGCACAAGGTTATGGTTGTTGGGGCCGGTAAAATTGGAAGTTTAATTGCTTGTTTATTAGCTGATAGTCATGAGTATGATGTGCATTTGGCAGACATAGAATTTAAGGGCACGGATGTACGTCGTTTATTACAAGCAATGCCTATGATTAAAACGGTAGCGATTGATGTTAAAGATCAAAATGCTATCCAAGCCTACCTAGAAAAACACAAGATCATCGTTATTATTTCAAGCCTGCCTTATTTTTTAAACAGCTATGTGGCCCAAGCCGCAAAAGTTGCTAAAGCACATTATTTTGATCTTACTGAAGATACGTCTATTACGGCTGTAGTAAAGGCTATTGCTGTGGATGCAACTACAGCTTTTGTTCCACAGTGTGGAATGGCGCCAGGTTTTATCAGTATAGTTGCGAACAGTTTAATGCAAGAATTTGAGCAGTGTCACCATGCCAAACTTCGGGTAGGTGCGTTACCACAGCAGACCAGCAATGCCCTTCATTACTCCTTAACCTGGTCTACCGATGGCGTTATCAATGAATACGGAAATCCCTGTCATGGAATAGAGGGGGGCAATCTTGTGGTGTCGGCACCTCTTGAAGGCTTGGAGTCAATCCAAATCGATGGAAGTGAATACGAGGCATTTAATACGTCGGGTGGCTTGGGAAGCTTAACTGATCTTTATGTTGGTAAAATCATAAGTTTAAATTATAAGACCATCCGTTATCCTGGGCATTGCGAAAAAATGCGATTTTTAATGAATGAATTAAAGTTAAACGCTGATAGGGCCACTTTAAAAGTTATCATGGAAAAAGCTATCCCTAAAACCTATCAAGACGTTGTATTAATTTATGTGAGCGTTGAGGGTATCGTCAATAACGAACTTATTGAAAAAAGTTATGTCAAAAAAATATACCCTCAATGTATTCGTGGCTTAACCTGGTCAGCTATTCAAGTTACAACCGCCTCTAGTGTTTGTGCCATTGTTGATTTGGTTTTAAGTCAAGAAAAGAAATATCACGGCCTCGTGTTGCAAGAAAATTTTTGCTTAGCTGATGTTTTGGCGAGCCCGTTTGGTCAATATTTTGCGTAATTCAATCGGAAGAGGGGCTATGGATATTCTAAAGCGACTGCATGTTCAAACATTAAATCCCGGCGCTTACAGCGGGTACTCATGGAAGAGTGATTTGGTGGGGCTTAAATTGAGCTCTTATTGCCCGGCGACCGGTGAACAGATTGCAGATGTTGCAACCTGCAGTTTAGATGATTATGAGCAGGTGATGACTTTAGCTCATGAAGCATTTTTATTGTGGCGTGAGGTGCCCGCCCCTCTGCGGGGTGACGTTATTCGTCAAATCGGTTTGGCATTGCGAGAGCATAAAGATGATCTAGGTAGCTTAATTGCTCTTGAAATGGGGAAATCTAAGCAAGAGGGCAATGGTGAAGTGCAGGAGATGATTGATATTGCAGATTTTGCTGTCGGTCAGTCGCGAATGCTATACGGAAAGACGATGCATTCAGAGCGTTTGCACCATCGTATGTATGAGCAATGGCATCCTTATGGGGTTGTCGGTGTCATTTCATCGTTTAATTTCCCGGTCGCTGTATGGGCTTGGAATGCCTTTATAGCCGCCATTTGTGGAAATGTAACGCTTTGGAAACCGTCTTCTAAAACACCCTTGTGTGCCATAGCTGTCATGAATATTTGTCAGAAAGTTTTAAAAGAAAATAAGTGCCCCGATATTTTTTCGTGCATTATTCCTAGTTCACACACTGTTGTGGAGGCCATGATTAATGATCAGCGTATTCCGTTACTTTCTTTCACGGGTTCAACAAAGGTCGGCAAGCAAGTAGGGACTAAAGTAGCCTCGCGGTTGGGTAAAACCATACTCGAACTCGGCGGAAATAACGCTATCATTGTGGATGAAACAGCAGATTTGCGTTTAGCCATTCCAGCCATTGTTTTTGGTGCGGTGGGCACTGCGGGGCAACGCTGTACCTCTACACGAAGGCTTTTCGTCCAGGAAAAGCTCTATCCTGAAGTGGTGAGGCAATTACAACAGGCTTATGCACAAGTGAGCATTGGCGACCCGTTGAACTCTTCTAATCTCATGGGGCCCCTTATTGATGAGGGTGCAGTTTTGCAGTTTCAAAAAGCAATGACCCGCATAAAGGCTTTTAATGGTGTTGTGTTATTTGGGGGGAACGTGCTTGATAGGCCTGGGTATTTTGTTGAGCCTACTTTGGTCGGAAATCTTAAAAATCATTCTGAGATTGTTCAAGAGGAAACGTTTGCACCCATTCTTTATGTCATGCCTTATCAAACGTTAAAAGAAGCTATTGCCTTACAAAATGCTGTTCCCCAAGGTTTGTCTTCTGCGTTATTTACTCAAAATTTAAAACACAGCGAATATTATTTGAGTGCGATGGGCAGTGATTGTGGCATCGCTAATATCAATATTGGTACATCTGGAGCTGAGATTGGAGGTGCATTTGGGGGTGAAAAGGAAACAGGTGGTGGTCGTGAGTCAGGTTCTGATGCTTGGAAATTTTACATGCGCCGCCAAACCAATACTATCAATTGGGGTGATACATTGCCTTTAGCGCAAGGGATAGTTTTTAAGTTTTAAGTGATTTTATTATGAAAGGGGAAGTTGATGATGCAGGAACCATTTTTCGTCAAAAAAGTGGCGGTTCTCGGTGCAGGTGTTATGGGCGCACAGATTGCAGCACTTTGTGTGAATGCAGGAATAGAGACATTGTTGTTTGATTTGCCCGCTAAAGAGGGTGGGCATAATGCGATAGTGGATAAAGCCATTGCTCAGTTAACTAAATTAAAACCTTCACCATTAGGTATGGCAGCCGCGGCTTCTTTTTTAACAGCATGTAATTATGAAGATGATTTAGCACGCCTTTCTAGCTGCGATGTGATCATTGAGGCTATTGCTGAGCGTCTTGATTGGAAAGAGGGGCTTTATCAAAAAATTTCGCCCTATCTCAGCAAAAAATCAATTTTAGTCAGCAATACTTCAGGTTTAAGTATTAACGCTTTAGCAAGTGTGTTGCCAGCGGTTCACCATGAGCGCTTTTGTGGGGTGCATTTTTTTAATCCACCACGGTACATGCACTTAGCGGAGCTTATACCCGCAAAAAATACATCGCCTGCACTGTTAGATAATTTGGAAACATGGTTGACCAGCCGATTGGGTAAAGGTGTGGTTCGAGCTAAAGACACCCCTAATTTTATTGCAAACCGGGTTGGGGTATTTTCATTGTTGGTGACACTACACCATGCAGAACAATACGGCTTGGGCTTGGATGATGTGGATGCATTAACAGGTGCATTATTGGGTCGTCCAAAATCAGCGACATTTCGCACCATGGACGTGGTGGGTTTAGACACCATGCAGCATGTGGTATCGACCATGCAACAACAATTAACGGCTGATCCATGGCATGCTCTTTTTACCTTACCAGCATGGCTTATGGGATTAATTAAAGAGGGGCATTTGGGACAAAAATCAGGCCAGGGTATTTATCGTAAAAATGGCAAAGCAATCGATGTTTATGATGTGGAGCAAGGGGGATATCGTTTGGCTAGAGGTCGCGTCAGTGATGAGGTTATAGCCATCATGAAATTGCCAGATGCTCATCTTCGCATGCAAGGGCTTATCGCCTCAAACGAACCTCAAGCCCAGTTCTTAGTAGCTTGTTTTCGCGATCTATTTCATTACTGCGCGTATTTCCTGGAGGATATTGCAGGCAGTGTGCGTGATGTCGATTTAGCGCTTCGCTGGGGGTTTGGGTGGATGTCTGGCCCCTTTGAGACTTGGCAGGAGGCAGGCATTGCTGACATGTTAAAGCTGATGGATAACGCCATTGATAGGGGTGAGTCTTTAAGTCACGCACCACTGCCGACATGGGTGTCTACCTTACCTGCATTTTACAATGAAGAGGGTGCCTTTTCGCCTAAAGAAAAGAGGTTTAAAAAACGGAGTTCACTCCCCGTATACCAGCGTCAATTTTTTCCAGACAGTGTTCTTGGCGAGTCAGCGCCTTCTTACAAAACCTTGTTTGAGAATGAAGGCGTTCGGCTTTGGTCATTTAAAGACGACGTGGCTGTGATTCAATTTAAAAGCAAAGCCAACACCATTGGTCAGTCGGTTCTTGATGGGTTTAATGAAGCGTTAAGCCTTGTTGAACAACAATATCAGGGGCTTATCCTCTATCAGCATGATGCTAATAATTTCAGCTCAGGTGCTGATTTAAGAGGGGTGGCATCACTTATACAAAGTAATCAGTGGGCGGCACTTGAAGCAATGATAGAGCAATTCCAACAGTTGGCCATGCGCATCAAATACAG
This sequence comes from uncultured Legionella sp., assembly GCA_964442495.1. Lineage (GTDB taxonomy): Bacteria > Pseudomonadota > Gammaproteobacteria > Legionellales > Legionellaceae > CAYTZN01. The sequence continues at coordinate 85,447 of CAYTZN010000009.1, forward strand.
CGCTACTCCAGTCGTTGCCGCATTACGAGGTCGAGCCTTGGGCGGTGGATGTGAGCTGATGATGCACTGCAGTCGAGTGGTCGCCGCATTTGAGTCTTATCCTGGCTTGGTAGAAGTAGGGGTGGGTTTGATACCTGCTGGGGGTGGCTGTAAAGAACTTGCCAAACGTGCGGCTTTCAAAAGTATACGTCAGGACCTCATGGCTTATATTCAACCCTATTTTGAACAAATTGCTACGGCTGCCGTGGCTAGCAGTGCTCCAGACGCGTTACAGCGGGGGTATTTGCAAGAAAAAGACACGTGGGTGATGCACCGTGATGAGGTGTTGTTTGCCGCGCTAGCAGCCATTAAAGCAATGCAAGCGGCCAATTACAGCCCATCTATGTCTTCAACCTTTCCAGTGGCTGGCCGTGAAGGACATGCACGGTTACAAGTGGGGCTTGTGAATTGGTTGGAGGGCGGTTTTATTTCTGAGTATGATTACTTCCTTACCAATCAATTGGCGTCTGTTTTATGTGGTGGGGATGTGTATGAAAACACGTTGGTTGATGAGGCGTGGATATTACGCTTAGAAAAAGAAGCGTTCATGACGCTTGCAGGTACAGACCTGACCCAAGCACGTATCCGTCATTTATTAGAAACAGGCAAGCCATTGCACAATTAGGAGATAGAGTAATGACAAACGTTTATGTGGTTGATGTGTTACGTAGCCCTGTTGGGAAAGCCCCACGAGGGGTGTTTAAAGACACGTTGCCAGATTTTTTACTAAGCCACACAATAAAAAATTTAAAAACACGTCATCCAGGTGTTGATTGGCAAGTGGTGGGGGATGTTGTTATCGGTTGCGCTATGCCCGAAGCCGAGCAGGGCATGAATGTGGCGCGTATTGCCTCGTTGCTAGCGGACTTGCCTGAGTCGGTTCCTGCAATGACCATCAATCGGTTTTGTTCTTCTGGGGTTCAAAGCATTGCAACGGCAGCGTCCTCTATTAAAAGTGGTGACATGACACTCGCTTTAGCCGGTGGTGTAGAGAGCATGTCTATGGTGCCGTTAGGCGGCAATAAATACACAGCAAACCCCGAAATCTTCACCAATGAGCACATTGGTATTGCCTATGGAATGGGAGTCACTGCTGAAAAAGTCGCCGAGCGGTGGAAAATAACCCGAGAGGAGCAAGATGAATTTGCGGCAGAAAGCCATAAGCGCGCGATCACCGCTCAACAACGAGGAGATTTTAAAGCAGAAATTTCCCCAATAGAGATTATCAATCGGGAGGTATGTTTAAAATCGTCAACGCTCCTTTGTAGGTCGCGTATCATCAGTGAAGACGAAGGGCCACGTGCAGACACGTCCTACGATGCTATTTCACGGTTAAGACCTGTGTTTGCTGCAAGGGGTACGGTTACTGCAGGGAATAGTTCTCAAACCAGTGATGGTGCGGGCATTGCTTTATTGGCAAATGAGGATGCTTTAACGCGCTATAATCTCAAACCCATGGGGCGATTACTGAGTTTTGCAGTGGCCGGTGTACCCCCTGAAATCATGGGCATTGGTCCTGTGCATGCTATTCCTTTGGCGTTAAAAAAAGCAGGTATTACCATTGAGCAGTTGGATTGGATTGAGCTCAATGAAGCTTTTGCAGCCCAAGCATTGGCGGTGATTAAAGAGCTTCATCTTCCTCGTGAGAAAGTAAATCCTTTGGGCGGTGCAATTGCTCTAGGCCATCCTTTAGGCGCTACCGGTACGATAAGAACGGCAACTTTGTTACATGGTTTACGGCGAACGGGTGGGCGTTATGGCATGGTGACCATGTGTATAGGGACAGGGATGGGTGCTGCAGCTATTTTTGAGGCTTTGTAAATTTTAATTTACTAGAGTGAAGCAATGTGGTTTTTATTTATTAAACGTCATAAAGAATCCATCTACCACCGCTTGTCTGCGATATCTAGAGATCTAGTGGATACTGCAGACAAGCCCTGAGCGATCTTCATTTTTTTATATAGGAGCCTCTAGTTGAGTCTCTTTATTTATCTGAAGTAACATTTTCAGAGCTCTGAAAAATTGTAAGTAAAATTTATAAAGCAATAAATAGGGCTTACAAACATCATCAACCTTAAATGTCCTTCTTTTTAGCGCGTTTTTCAGCTCTTTTTTCACCCGCTGTTTTGAGTGGCTTCTTTTTTGTTTCTTTCTTTTTATCTTGATTTTTACTCATATTGGCATTCTCGTAATGGTTAATGAATGGTCTTACGGCACCTTTCATTTGTAACAAAGGTATATTTTCATGACCGCAGTTATTATATACCCATGCTTGTTATAGAAATCAACAGCATTATAGAAAGGTGAGTTAAAACGTGAGCTGATGTAGGAGCTATAGAAAATCGAGCCTTTAAACGTGTAAGCCAATAAATAAAATTTAGTCTATAATTTAATCATGTTGAATTAATAGTGTTAATTATGACCAAGGATTTGCAAAATAACCAAGGTATATATAACGCTCTTGAACATGGGGATTTTTCTCGAAATGCCGATCTGTCTCAATTGATAAAAGATTGGCCGCGATTGAGCCATGTTATTCATATTAACGGGCAGCCCCTGAGTAAATTATTTGAGGATAGAGAGCTTCATTTTGATGAAGAGACGGATATTCAGGACCATAAAGTACAGGCTGACTTTAAAAAAGTTCTAGACATGCTCCTGCCGAAAAGTCTCTCTTCACAACACAATGAAGATATATATCAGCAATTGTCAAGTGTGTTGCATCAGGGTGGGCTTTTGGCCAGTTTGGAGACCCAAATTGTAAAAACCTTGACAGATTCAGGGCGAATGTTAGATAGCGTAAAAAAAAACATGTCGCGTCGTGTTGATTTAAATACAACTGAAACAGGCTTTTCTGTAAAAGAGCTTTTTATATATAACGGTAATATTTCACAAAGAAACCCCGATGAGCCTGAGTTTGTACAAAAGCCCAATGCAAGCGCATTGCTTACAGGTAAATGTGAATACGATGTTGTGGTTGATAAAGTAAATATTGCTACTACACTTAAAGAAATGTTGATAAGCACGAAAGAGTCAGGTCTAGAGAAAATATTAGAAAAAGGCCCACTAATGTTGAAATCTCAAACTATTAAACAAGGTCTTAAGGAATTAATAAGTAGTCAGCCTTCGGCAATACCAGCTGTTGACGATAGTGATATTAGTGATGGGCCAAAGCGCTAGATAACCTAGACAAGTTGGTTGGGTGATTATAATACAATGACACCGACGACTTACTCACAATATCTGTGGATAAGTGTGTGGTGAAAGTGAAGATAAGGCGGTAGAGATTGATTTTGCGGGTAGATTCATAAATTAATCTACCCGCTTTAATTAGAATAAAGTGCTTTAAAATGATGCCCAATGAGCCATGAAACTGCTTATCCTATAGTATTAATCCTCAATCAAAGCGAGCTCAGTTGTTTCTAATTCTACGGCTTCAATTTTTTGAAAACGTTGGGTGATTTTTTTAGCAGATGTGTTTACTTCATTGACATCTTGATGGGCTAAATCAATGTGTTTAGATAGCTTATCCATGCGTTTTTCAAAGCGTAGGAAATCATCTGCGAGCGCGTGCAAATGTTTTTGGATGATGTGGACTTGTTTGCGAGTGGCATCGTCCTTTAGTACAGCCCTTGCTGTGGTTAAGACGGCCATGAGTGTGCTCGGGGATACCAACCATACTTTTAGACGTTGTGACATGGCGATGATTTCTGGGTAATTGGCATGTACTTCTGCAAAAATGGATTCAGCTGGAATAAACATCACCGCACCATCTGTTGTTTCATTAGGAATAATATATTTTTCAGCAATATCCTTGATGTGTTTTTGTATGTCTTGTCGAAATTGTTGTTGAAGGGTTTTTCTTTCTGCTGAAGCAGCGTCTGTGTTCATGAGTTTTTGATAAGTTTCTAAAGGAAATTTAGCATCAATGACCACGTTACCTGTGGGCTCTGGTAAGAATAAAATACAGTCGGCACGTTTTTGGTTACTTAGCGTATATTGCAGACTATAGTGGTTGCTTGGAATCATGTTGGCAATTAATGTAGCTAGTTGTACTTCACCAAAGGCACCCCGGGCTCGTTTATCAATCAGTACGTCCTGGAGACTCATCACATGTGAAGACAATTCAGTGATTTGCTTTTGTGCTTCATCAATAATGGTTAAGCGTCGAACAACGTCAGTAAAGGTTGATGATGTTTTTTCAAAACCTTCGGTGAGCCGATGATTGACTTGTTGTGTGAGGCTTTGTAAATGGGTGCGTATTTCTTCGGTGAGGGTATGAAGATGAGATGTGAGTGAGCTTGAGTGTTGTTTAAAACTATGGGTCATTTGTTCCCGCACATCGCCCATTTGTGTTTGCATGGTGCTTGTGATGAGCTGTTGATTGCTAAGTTGTGTTTGTGCCATTTTTTCATGAAGCGTATGTTGTCCTGACTGAACCATCTGTTGAATATCTATATGAAGCTGGTGAATTTGCGTGGTAAACGCGGATTGTAATTTTTCATAATACATGTCCGCTTGTAATTTCTGGTCTCGAACGTGCTTTAAAAGCCAGACGAGAAGCAATGCAATACTAATGCTTATGGTTTCAAGAATAGGGACACCGGATAAGTTCAACATACTGGCCTTGCAAAAAAAAATGTTGGCACAGTATACAGCCCTTTAATAGCAGCAGGGTAGTGGGGCCTTTAATTCATATTTATGGGGTAGGGGTTAGGTTATTTTCTTTTAAAAAGATCGTTTTACATGAAAAAAAAAGTGATAAACTTTAAATTTTTCCAGAGGTTATAGGGTAATGAAGGATGATGACGTGTTAGAGGAGCTCAGCGCTCTTCGCGAGCAAATTAGAGTTTATGATCATCATTATTATGGTTTAGATGAGCCGCTGGTTCCTGATGCTGAATATGATCGCGTGTTTAAAGCTTTGCAAGCCTTGGAAGCAAAGTACCCTGAGTATGTTAAGCCAGACTCACCTACCCAACGCGTTGGGGCAAGCGCCCATTCTGCTTTGCAGCCTGTGGTTCATCGCCAACCTATGCGTTCTTTAGCCAATGTGTTTTCTTTGGACGAGTTACAAGCCTTTATAAAGCGTGTGGCCGAGAAATTAGATAATCATACGGATGTATTGTTCGCGTGCGAGCCAAAATTAGATGGGTTGGCTGTTAATTTAACCTATGAGCAAGGCGTCTTGATCTCTGCCGCTACCCGAGGTGATGGGGAGGTGGGTGAAAATATCACGGATAATATTAAAACAATTTCCTCGGTACCTTTAACATTAACCATTGATAACCCGCCTTCTTTGATTGAAATTCGAGGGGAGGTTTACATGCCTCTCGCTGGGTTTGAGGCATTTAATGAAAAGGCACGTCTTAAGAATGAAAAAACCTTTGCTAACCCAAGGAATGCGGCGGCAGGTAGTCTTCGTCAACTGAACCCAGCTATCACTGCAAAAAGACCGTTAGAAATGTATTGCTATGGAATAGGTGCATGTGAAGGCTTTGACTTGCCTAAAAGTCATTTGGAGCAGTTGGCATTGTTAAAATCCATGGGCTTTCGAGTTTCGACTTTGACCGAATCGGCAATCGGTTTGGCTGGGTGCTTTGATTATTATGAGTCGATGAAGGCCACCCGAGATGCCTTACCGTTTGAAATTGATGGCGTAGTTTATAAAGTAGATAGCATTGCCTATCAACAACAATTAGGCTTTATATCCCGTGCTCCACGCTTTGCGTGTGCTCATAAATTTCCTGCCAGTGAAGAAATAACAACCCTTTTGGCGGTGGATTTTCAAGTAGGACGCACGGGGGCATTAACACCTGTTGCTCGTTTAAATCCCGTTAGTGTTGGTGGGGTGACGGTTAGCAATGCGACGCTTCACAACCTTGATGAAATTATACGTAAAGACATCCAAATTGGAGATACGGTTATCATCCGCCGGGCCGGTGATGTTATTCCTGAAGTAGTGTCAGTGGTTATGGAAAAGCGGCCTGTACAGACTGAGGTAATTCAAATGCCCAAAATGTGTCCAGTTTGTGGGGCTGAAGTGGTTAAAGAGCCAGGTGAGGCTGTGGCGCGGTGCACTGGTGGGTTATTTTGTAAGGCACAACAAAAACGCATGATGTGGCATTTCGCCTCTCGAAAAGCCATGGCTATTGATGGCTTGGGTAGCGTTTTGATTGAGCAAATAATTGATGCAGGTTTGGTAGGCGATGTGTCTGATCTTTATATTTTATCTGAAGCATCATTAATGCAATTGCCACGTATGGGGCAAAAATCTGCGGAAAATGTACTGGCTTCTATACAACGTAGTAAAAAAACAACGTTTTATCGATTTCTTTATGCATTAGGTATTCGTGAGATTGGTGAGGCAAGTGCTCGTGTTATTGCGCATCATTTTAAAGACATTGATGCGTTAAAAAGAGCAAGCATTGACGAGTTATTGACACTTAAAGACATAGGTCCAGTTGCGGCAACGTATTTAGTGCATTTTTTTGCCCAGGCTCACAACGTAGATATTATTGATAAATTAATGAAGCATGGTGTGCATTGGCCCATTGAAACTCGAATAGAAATAGACAGTAACCATCCTTTTTATGGTAAAACAATGGTGCTAACAGGTACGCTAGTCAGTATGGGTCGAGATGAAGCCAAAGCCAAGCTTTTAGCCCTAGGTGCACAAGTCACGGGCAGTGTTTCTTTAAAAACCAATTATGTTATTGCTGGCAGTGAGGCAGGCTCAAAATTAGACAAAGCCACGCAACTTGGTGTGCCTGTGTTGTCCGAAGATGAATTTCTCGCCAAGCTGTAGGACTTGGCGATGTAATTTTTTATTGTTTAATGTGGGATTGCATTATAGGATGTAGGTTTGTAGAAATAGACTAAGGACAGTTTAATGCTCTTTAATAAACCATCAAGATTTCTTTTCTTGGCTTCTTTAAGTGTTTCGTCTGTTTTTGCTGGAGGTTTGGCGAGTTCTAATGAAGGTCTTTCAGTGCCTTCTAAATGGTCTTTATCGTCATTAAAAGACGGGCACCCGGTTTTTCAGTTGGGTGGTTATTGTGGAATACAAGGAAAAGAACAACACATTGATATTGATAGTTTGATTGGGGATACGTTCAATACTGTGGAAACTCGTCAAGCGAGTAATGGTGTAGCGGGAATAGGTTATTTTATAGAGGGGCAAGATAAAGGCTCTTTTGCAATGAGTTATGGGGTTAACGCTTTTTATTTGGCTAAAACTTCAGCATCAGGAAACGTTATTCAAGAAAATTTATTTACCAACTTATCTTATGGTTACCATATTACGCATTATCCTGTGTATGCAATTGCTAAATCCACGTGGGATCTAAAATCATCTAAATATGCTCTTACTGTGGACGCAGGCATTGGTCCTAATTTTATGCGGGCTAATGGGTTTCAAGAGCATTCGCTTGATGGTGGAGTGACCGTTCCTGATAACATATTTTCAGCTTATACCTCAACAGTGTTTAGTGCTACTGCAGGTGTTGGCGTGAAAATTAATAATATGTTTGGTAGTGCTCCATTGGAGTGTGGTTATCGGTTCTTTTATTTAGGTCAGGGGCGCTTTAATAATACAACCAATCAAGTATTAAATACTTTTAGCACAGGCACGGCTTATGGAAATGCTATTTTGTGCGCAATTACGGTTTAAGTAAAAGATGCGGATGCTAATGATGCGCCCTTATTCAACTCTTCTTAGTAAAAGTCTTTTTGCATGTGATGGGGTTCTTCAGTTGCTCTTTAACAAGAGACCAAGCTGCTGTCGTTTTTTAGCAATTTTTCATGCTTTGACTTTACCAAGAGAAGACAAGGTTTTTTATCCAAGACAATGATTGTATACTTAGCAGAGCCTAGTAATACAGTTCTCCCACGATTTCAATGAGTTTGCCTTTTATGCAAGAGCGTTTTGTTCATTTACATCTACATACTGAATTTTCCATCGTTGATGGGCTGGTACAAATACATCCGCTTTTAGACGCATTACGTAAAAATGTGATGAATGCAGTGGCCATTACTGATTTTTGTAATTTATTTGCGGTGGTTAAATTTTTTCAGGCCGCCACGGCAGTTGGAATAAAGCCCATTTTAGGTTGTGACTTGCCTTGCCATTATCCAGAAAAGCCAACATTGGTCTCGTCGCTTGTTCTTCTTTGTCAAAATGATATAGGTTATAAAAATTTAACGCGCTTGGTTTCTAAGGCTTATCAAGAGGGTCAATATCAAGGGCAACCCCGTGTTCAACATTCATGGATAGAAGAGCATGCGAGTGGTTTGATTGCCTTGTCTGGTGGTCGTTTTGGGAGCATTGGTCAGGCGTTGCTAGCAAACGATGAAAAACGTGCCTACGAGCTTGCTAAAGAATTCATGCGTGTGTTCCCGGATCGGTTTTATCTCGAGATTCAACGCACAGGTCGTCCACAAGAGCATGAATACAATGCAGCGGTCGTGCGCATGGCGGAAGTTTTACAGCTGCCGTTGGTGGCCACCAATGATGTGCGATTTTTAAATAGAGATGATCATGATGCGCATGAGGCACGGGTTTGTATTCATGAGGGTTACGCCTTGGCTGATCCACGGCGTAATGTTATTTACAGTGCTGAGCAATATTTACGTTCCACTGAGGAAATGGTGACATTGTTCAGTGATTTACCTCAAGCGCTTCAAAATACGGTTGAAATCAGTAAACGATGCACAGTAAAACTCGATTTAGGCAATAATTATTTACCCAATTTCCCCATCCCGGATGGCTCATCTGCTGATGTTTATCTTTCAAAACTTGCAAAGCTAGGGCTTGATAAGCGCTTAATTAAAATATGCGAAAGTCAGACTGCAACCGAATCTTTAGATTCTGTGCGGGTTCCTTATGATGAGCGCTTACAAGTTGAATTAAGCGTTATTAATTCCATGGGGTTCGCTGGTTATTTTTTAATTGTGGCTGATTTTATCCAATGGGCCAAACAAAACGGTGTGCCGGTAGGTCCGGGGCGTGGTTCGGGTGCTGGCTCTTTGGTGGCTTATTCTTTAGATATCACCGACCTTGACCCGTTGCAGTATGAGTTGCTCTTTGAGCGGTTTTTAAACCCTGAGCGTGTCTCCATGCCAGACTTTGATATCGATTTTTGCATGGAAGGTCGAGATAGGGTTATTGAATATGTCGCTGAAAAATATGGTCGGCAGAGTGTGTCACAAATTATTACTTTTGGCACCATGGCTGCAAAAGCTGTCGTGAGAGATGTTGGGCGTGTCTTAGGTCACCCCTATGGTTTTGTAGACAAGCTCGCTAAATTAATCCCTTTTGAAATAGGCATTACTTTAAATAAAGCCCTGGAGTTGCAAGATGAATTGCATCGCCGTTACCAAGATGAAGAGGATGTTAAAGAGCTTTTTGATTTGGCTTTAAAACTCGAAGGAATAACCCGTAATGCCGGAAAGCACGCGGGGGGGGTGGTTATTGCGCCGTCTGAATTAAGTGATTTTACAGCCATTTATTGTGAGCAAGGCTCCACCCAGTTGGTAAGTCAGTTTGATAAAGATGATGTAGAAGCGGCCGGTTTGGTTAAGTTTGACTTCTTAGGGTTACGCACACTGACCATCATTAATTGGGCGTTGATCACTATTAATCGCCAACGTGTAGAAGAAAAATTACCGCCGATAGATATCAGTGAAATTCCAACCGATGACAAAGCTACATTCGATTTATTAAAGGCATGTCAAACCACGGCCGTTTTTCAGCTTGAGTCGCGCGGTATGAAAGAGCTGATTCATCGCTTACAACCAGATTGTTTTGAAGAAATTATTGCATTGGTTGCGCTGTTTCGGCCGGGGCCATTGCAATCAGGCATGGTCGATGACTTTATCGATAGAAAGCATAAGCGGGCTAAGGTTGAATATCCCCATATGGATTTATTACCCATATTAAAACCAACGTATGGCGTTATTCTTTATCAAGAGCAGGTCATGCAAATTGCCCAGGTTTTAGCCAACTACACGTTGGGGGCGGCGGATCTTTTACGACGTGCTATGGGTAAGAAAAAGCCTGAGGAAATGGCACAGCAGCGTACTATTTTCACTGAGGGTGCGGTAGCTCGTGATGTGGATGCTGACGTGGCCACTACCATTTTTGACTTGATGGAAAAATTTGCAGGCTATGGGTTTAATAAATCTCACTCAGCAGCTTACGCGTTGGTTGCTTATCAAACCGCTTGGTTAAAAACGCATTATCCTGCAGCCTTTATGGCGGCTGTTCTTTCTTCTGACATGGACAATACCGATAAAGTAGTGATTTTTATTCGGGAGTGCGCCCAGATGAATTTAACGGTTTTACCTCCCTCTATCAATCGATCACATTATTCCTTTACGGTGCTTGATGAGCGAACCATTATTTATGGTTTAGGCGCTATTAAAGGAGTGGGGGAATCGGCTATTCAATGTATTATTGAAGAACGTGATGCCGAGGGGGCTTTTGAAGGATTGTTTGGTTTTTGTCAGCGTGTAGACATGCGGCGTGTGAACCGGCGAGTTCTAGAGGCATTGATAAAAAGTGGTGGTTTTGATGATTGGGGTATCGAACGTGCCGTGCTTTATGAGTCTATTGATAAAGCGGTACAGGTTGGTGCCAAATTTCATCAAAATAAATCCAGTGGCCAGCAAGATTTATTTTCGCTGCTAGAAGACCACTTGGTGGTTGAGGATTATGTTCCTTGTAAAGCGTGGAGTGCAAAAGCGCGTTTAAATGGTGAAAAAGAAACGTTAGGGTTTTACCTAACAGGGCATCCCGCTGATAGTTATCAAAAAGAGCTAGCGGGTTTTATTCAACCTATTGCAAAACTCAGTGTGTCAAGCAGTCGAAAAGCGACAGTGTGTGGTTTGGTAACCACAGTTCGGCAAATATTAACAAAGCGTGGCAAAAAGCTATCGATCATTGGTCTTGAGGACACAAGTGGCAACATTGATATTGTGGCCTTTTCTGAAATATTTGAGCCCCAACAAGCCCATGTTGTCGTGGGACAAATGCTATTGATTGAAGGTGAGTTAGGGCAAGATGATTATACCGGCGGCGTTAAAATGACAGCAACAGCCCTTTCGCCCATGATTGATGCGCGCACGCGTTTTTCTAAATGTTTGGCATTAACGCTTGCTCCAGAAGATCACCTGCTACTTCCTCAATTGCAATCGGTATTAAAAGCTCATCAAGGTGAATGTGTTGTACAGATACGTTATGCCAACACCAGTGCAAAGGCTGCTATAAATTTAGCATCCCAATGGCGAGTGACGCCAAGTGATGAGTTGTTGGGCATTCTAACGGAAATGTTGGATGAGAGTCGCGTGGAATTGTGTTACTAGTTGGGGTGGTAAGCTCTCTGCTTATCGTGAACAAGGGATTGTAATAATGGTTTTTTTTCGTCGATTCACTATGTTGTTTTTGCTGTGTCTCCCCCTGGTTGGGCAAGCAAAAGAGCTGGCTCATGAGCCTCATTTTTACCGTAATTTCTGGTATCCAACCTACTTTATTAAGCGACTAGATTATTGTTTGATGGGTGGAAAAATTTGTGGTGAGGAAGTAGCTACACGTTATTGTAACATGATGGGATATGCACGGGTTGGAGAGCAATTGATCGATAAAAATGTTGGTCTTACCAATTACTTATCAACGCGTGTAGAGTGCAAGGGATGGCGCTGCAATGGGTTTAAGCTCATTACCTGTGTTGGCGCTTTTGTTCATGAGCCTGCCAAAGAATATTATTACCGTTATAAGCGTTTTGTTTTACCACGCTTTGATCATTATAGAGTGAATTGGTGTTACAAAAATGGACATCAATGCGGTCAACGTGTTGCCACATCTTTTTGTCGACGAATGGGCTATTTGCGCGCCCAAAATTATAAAAAACAAGAAATTGTTCCCGCAACAAAAGCGTTAGGCGATCAAGCGTTGTGTTTTGGTCCTCGATGCAGCGGCTTTAAGGACATTACTTGTTATCGTTAAGAGATTTCTTCTAGATTCCGCTGACACAGTTACTTTTAAATCTTCTCATGTACCTATATATCACGGACATGCCACTGTGTAGGACCTGTGGAGTACATTGTCAACAGACCCTAACAATTAAAACTGGTGTTTTATCTTATTAATCAATATGGTAATCCTCATTAAATAAATAACAAAGGAGAGTCCTTGTGAATAATGTTCTATTTTTGAAAGATCAATTGGGCGAGGAGTTTCCTTATGTTACAAAAGCTAAATTGGAGCATTATCAGGTAGAATGGACAGATGCTTTTAATGCATTGAGGGGTAGTAAGAGGCGACTTGGTATACATTTTCCTAGAGAAGACCTTGAGCGCTTGAAGGCACTTGAGGCGATAATACAGTATTTCCCGAGCCTTTTTAGAAACGCCAAAGAAGGCTCAGAGAATGTCTTTCATCTTATGACAGCCTGCAAAAATGTTGCGCCATTTGTACGTATAAATGATTGGGTTACTTACCTTGAGCTTGTTTTATGCCATGAGAAAAGACCACTTCAATTGTTTCTTTCGATGGGGTTTAAGAACCCATTGCAATTTGCTGGTTTAGTTATTTACTTGCTGAAGCGGGGCATGCATGCAGATAGCATTGTTAAGTCGGGCTTGTTGCATTATTTTTTTACTACCCACTCTTTTGAGATGGATGTGATACAAGAGACTTACAAGCTTATCAGTCAATGGTTACGGCAAAACAACTGCTCATTGATGTTAATTGAGCAAGCGTCCACGCTGTGTATATCAGAACCTCATGGTGATTTTAGTTCATATTCACTGACAGGAAATAAAACATCTAAGCGTTTAAAGCACATCAAGCCTCTTCTGTGTGGAGAAAATGAACAGCATGTTTCTTGTACGGAACATCATGAAAATCTTATTCATTTATACACGCTTTATGGTGCCCGCTTTTTGTTTCAATTGATGGAAAGGATGATTGTTCGTAGCAGTAAAACATTAAATGGTTATTTTGATTTTATCTTAAAACAATTAAATATCGAGGATATTATAGAAATTTATGGGTTGATGCTCATTGGGTCAAAAAATATCACTGATTGTCTTGTTTTTTTAAGTGAACCTTCACGATTAGCTAATTTTGCACGTTATTCAAAAGAAGAGATTTTCTCTTTTCTCTCAATGTTGGATGAACATAATAATACGGTTCTTCATTTGGTTGCAGAACTATGTCCTGAATACATGCAATCATGGTTCGATATCTTAAGTGAAATTGATGATTCAATTTTTAGTCTCCAAAATACAGAAGGAAAAACAATAGCGCACCTTGTGGTGAAATACTGCGCTCCAAGTGTTACGCATAAAATGCTAACCTTCTACCGCCCAGAACATGTTGCTAAAAAAATGAGCATAAAAAGCGCAGGGGGGAAAACACCACTTCACTACGCTGCAAGACATAACGTAGAGGCTCTTATGGCAATTTTAAGCGCTATGGAGACAACGGATGATCGTATAAAAGCATTAGTGAAATATAAAAATGCTGAAGAAACAGTTTTGCATCTTCTAGGCAAGTATTTTCCTGCCTCAGTGGGAGTTGTAGTCAATGATTTTTTACCCACAGCTTGTCTTCCAAATGTTCTCGGTTTATTGAATAGGGATGAGGAGACAGTACTTCATTTATTGATAGATAATCATTCAATTGATGTTGTCCAAGTTATTTTATTGCGTCTTGAAGAGCGTGTTCGGTTTGAGTTAGCAATGAATGTAGGGCGTATTTCCATTGTGCATTATGCCGCTCATGTTTGTCCTGATGTCGTTGACTTAATAAATATCTGTTTTAAGGGTGAGTACTTTGATAGGGTGTTTGAGGAAGCTGAGCGTCTTTTCTTTGTTACATTGCATCAGGAAAATACGATGACGTTGATTCATCTTGCCAATTTATGCCCTGAGTTTATGCTGGATGATTTGTTACAAATGAAAACAGTCAACAATTATACCATTTTACATGAGGCAGCTCGTTACAATCCTCCCGCATTACTATCCATAATGGATATTTTAAAAAAGCCTGAACGCTTCGAAATTCGCACCATGTTGCTTTGGGCTAGAGATAGTCAAAATGAACTTTTTTTGCATGGCCTTGTCATGAAAGAGGATGCCATGGCACCGATATTAAAGGGTATTTTTAGTGGATTATCGCCTCATGAGACAAGTTGGGCTCTTGTCTCTCTCCTGCCTAAAGTTGCTTTTAAACCAAAAATGTTAGCTACTGTGTTAGAGGCTTATCCTGAATGTGAGCGTTTTGAGAGATTAATTGAATACAAAGTGCTTCATCGAAAGATGCAGATGTCGTTTGATATTTTTCAAGTTATTCTTAGCTGTTTGCCGTCACCTGATGACTCTACTGATGCAAAAGAAGCGATAAAAATAATGTTTGGTGATTCTCGGGATATGCTCGCCTTGTTTATAGCGCAGTTGCCGGCGGGCTTTTGTAAAGCACGATTGGTTAGGGAGGCGCTCTACAAGCTCGATGCAAATTTATTAAAAAGAAGAAATGAGATTAATTTACCCCCGTTAATTTTAAAACTGCGGGTGTTGGAAGAGGAGGTGAAGGATGGGCTGTCGACTCCGGCTATATCACTGTCAGAACCGTTACCTGTCAATGCTCGAGCCTCGGTTACTTTAAAATGGTTCTCGTCTGTTGGTGCTATTATTGACCCACGATTGTTGGTTCTTATCTTAGCGGGGTTCAGTGCTACAGTTATTGCAGGGTTTTCTAGGCATCGGTTTTTTGCGGAAGCACCTTTAAAAGTACAGGACGATGAGCCATGTAATCCCGACGAGCCGTTTTATTTCTCATAGCGAGAGAAAAACTTCACACCGTTGCAAAAATAAAAAATGCCTCCAAACGGGTATTCATGTCTAGGGCATTTAGAATGGCGCATTAGCGCCATTCATTAGTTTTATTTTTTTGTGGTGGTCTTCGCTTTGGGAGCCGCTTTGGGTTTCTTTACGGGCTTTTCTTTTTCAGCCGTTGTTTTTGGTGCAGCTTTTTTTACAGGACTGGGCTTTGCAGTGTGCGTGTGCTCAGTGGTTGTTGGGTGCTTTTTTTTGTAGCCAGTAATGATTTCGCTTATACTGTTTTTTAAGTCTTTAAATAATTTACAGGTCATATCGCCTAATTCTTTAAGATCAGGTAGTTTGGATTTTAGATCGCTCATTATTCGCCCCGTTTATTTAGACATAACACATTGTTAAGTATAGACCTCTTCTTATCCAATTTGCTACTTTCAGTTGAATTGAGCAGGTCAAGCGCATTTAAATGCGCATTACAAAGCCAGAGTGTCCGTGTTGGGCGCGCAATGTCATCTATGCTAAAAAATTTAATGTGCATGCCCTGCCTAACTGAGCTACATCATGCCCAAGGGTGCAATAGACTTGCTGCAGGTTTTAACAGTTTGCTCACCAAAGATTGCTTGCCATGGATGGTTATTGTATAGGCATTAAACGTTTGCATCTTATCGTTCAAATAATCATCGCTGGTTTTCAAGCTATCAATCAAGCGTAAATTAAAGGCATCCATTGCTAGCCAATGCTCACCGGTGGCTACTTTTTCGATATCCAATTGCTGGCGATTGGCCAACACGTAGGCTCTGAATTGCTCATGAATTTTTTCTAAATCTTCTTGAAATTTTTTACGTCCTTTATCGGTGTTTTCAGCAAAGAGGGTGAGCGTCCGCTTATATTCACCTGCAGTGAGCAACTCCATATCAATATTGTTCTTTTTAAGCCAACGATGAAAATTAGGCATTTGTGCCACAACGCCAATGGAACCAATAATAGCGAAAGGGGCTGCAATGATTTGATTTGCCACACAGGCCATTAAGTATCCACCACTAGCAGCTATTTTATCAATACACACCGTGAAGGGTATGTTCTTATCACGCAAGCGCTGCAATTGTGCCGCTGCTAATCCATAACCATTTACAGAGCCCCCCGGGCTTTCCAGTCGTAAAACCACCTCATCGCCGTTGCCTGCAACCGCGAGAATAGCGGATATCTCATCACGAAGTTCATTAACTTGAGAGGCTTTGATGTCCCCCACAAAGTCAAGAACGTAAAGACAAGGTTTAATTGTTTTATCCTTTTTCTTTTTTTTTGATTTTTTACCTGTGATTTTTTTTTCCATGCAATGCTTAAGTTCATCGTGCTGCTGGTTAAGCGATATAATTTCTAATTTGGGTTTAGGTTTACGACCCAAGGATAAGATACCTGCCACGAGGATTAAAAAAGCAATAACGATGGTAAATGATTTTAAGAGAAACATGCCATATTGTGCGAGAAAATCCATTATAAACCCATGTGATTTTAAAACGTTGATTATCCCTATCACGGGCAAAGTCTGCAAGCATCTGTTTCATAATTACGAGGTACAATTTATAAAAAGGCGTGTGAGACCAACCATGTGGTTATCAAAAAATAACAATAAATACTGAGGATTTGACTGCAGTTTCCCTATAAAGATGCTCCTGAGTTTCCCTCGGTAGCATTAGTTATGAGGCAACTTGTATGGCGACACCAAATTGACAAAAAAAGCGCTTGTGTAAAATTTAAATACAAAAAATATGGCCAGGAGCATTGACATGAAATTCAAATCCCACGAAGAAAGAATGCAACACCCAGAAGCC
>CAYTZN010000010.1:0-41177 GCA_964442495.1 uncultured Legionella sp.
GACCCAACTAAAGTAACACGTACTGCATTGCAAAATGCTGCATCTGTTGCAAGCTTGATGTTAACCACTGAGTGCATGGTCGCTGATCTGCCGAAAAAAGATGAAGGTTCTGCAGGTGGCGACATGGGCGGTATGGGTGGTATGGGCGGTATGGGTGGCATGGGCGGTATGATGTAAGCCTTGCTCCATCTGTTCTAAAAAAAAACCCGCCAAAATGGCGGGTTTTTTTTAGTCTTTTATCCTTAATACCAATAGCGTTAGACCAGTGTTCGTGCCTTTAATTTTTCCCATTGTTTAAGTGGTGATGCAGCAGGATTTTCCATGGCAGCTACAGGCAAATAGAACGTTTGTTCTAAAAGGAATTGACCACTCAATGCGGCATGGGAGACGTGATCTGTAAACACAATCCAAGTGCTTTCTGGTGGGAAATCAATTTTGTGTTTATGAACTTGTTGTTGATAGTTATCGTCTAATTTCATTGCATTGTGTAGTTTTAGCATGTAGTGATCATAGGCCGAGCGAACATTTCGGGTTGCCTTCACCCATTTTAATAATTTAGCAATCAATGCGTTATAAGAAGGAAGAGATGAGGCAAACGTTTCAAGAACCTTCTCAAACGGCTCTCCAATGTGCCAAACGCGAGGTTTATCATCAGGATTAATGTTACAAAACACACGTAGAATTCGGTGATCATTTACAGCGGTTGACGGAAAAGCGTCAACGTGTAAACGGGTATCATCTTTATGTTTGGAAATACTACGGCCTTTGATTTCTGCGGGCCTGAAACTTGTTCTACCCCAGCGTACCGTATTGCTGTATTGGGGTAATGCACGGTCAATGATTTCTTTTGCATACAGTGCATAGCGATGCATGAATTGTTGTACTTGGGCGGGGGTTATATCAAAAGCATGGGCCGCGGGGTTTAAACGAGAAAGACGCTGGCGTTGATAGTCGTAACTGACATTTTTGTCATTTGGGGCAAGCACTGACTCGGACAGCAAACATTGCTCATTGGCATTTAATTTGAAGGTGTAAGAGGGGAAATAGATAACTTTACCTGACTCTAACGAGGTTAATGCTTTTTGTTTGGTGCTTTGTTCGAGATGGTTTAAATCATTTATAGGGATTGAATATAAGGGCTCGTCCATTTTCACTTTCTCAAAGAATGTCATGAGACATGATTTTAACAAAAAATTAGGATTGATTCATTCAAGGGTAAAATAATGCCTATTAAATTTTGTTTTTATTATGATTTTATCCTTGAACCCAACTATGCTTAAGTGACAGCATAAGCATCAAATATTAGGCATAAACAAGGAGTCAAGGATGAGCACTGAAGTGGTAACTAAATTATCGGTACTTTTAGCGGACACGTATGCGCTATATTTAAAAACACAAAATTATCATTGGCATGTGAAAGGGCCACAGTTTAAAGTATTGCATGAGCTCTTTGAAATGCAATACAAGGAGCTTGCTTTGGCTGTAGATGACATTGCAGAGCGGCTTTTGATCATGGGGCATAGAGCTCCTGCCACGTTTAAAGAGTATGAGCGTTTAAAAACCATCAAAGACGGTGACTCACAATTAAATGCAAATGATATGTTGATTGAGTTAGCTAATGATCATGGCACGCTGGTTAAAGATTTAAACCAGTCCATGGTGTTGGCTCAAAAGATGAATGATGAGGGTACTGTTAATTTATTGGCGAACCAGATTTCTTCTCATGAAAAGGCCCAATGGATGTTAGGGGCTTCACGCGACCAAGTATAAGCGCCTGCGGGAAAATTGAAATGGGTATTGACTTAAGCGGCTAGCTTGTGAAGAATGGGCTTAAAAAAGGCTTTTTTGTGTATCGATTTTTTTTCCCCGCCAGCTTATTTTTAAGCGCAAGCTTGTTGTTTATTATTCAACCCTTGGTCGCAAAAATTTTGTTACCGGTCTATGGTGGCACACCGGCAGTATGGACGGTGTGCATGCTTTTTTTTCAAGCGCTATTACTTATCTCCTATGCATATGCATGGGGTTTAAGTCGACTCAAAGGGATTTACCGTTGGCGCATTGTTCATCTTTCTCTATGCCTTTTAAGTGTATTTGTATTGCCCTTGGCGTTTGTTCCCACGGTGGGAGAGGGTGCTCCTGAATGGTTGATTCTTAAAAATTTATTTTTACAACTGGGTTTGCCCCTTTTAGTGGTTGGTGCATCTGCGCCCTTGTTGCAGTTTGCATTTAGTCAAACCTCTGGAAAAAAAGCCGCTGATCCTTATTTTTTATATGCGGCAAGTAATGTAGGAAGCCTCTTAGCGTTGCTAAGTTACCCTTGGCTAGTCGAACGTTACTGGGGTGTTTCTCAGCAACTCTTTGGATGGAATATCATTTATTTAGTCTACTTACTGCTTTTGATAGGCTTTTGCTTTGCTGTGAGCTATAAACCGTTTATTGATCAACATTCAAAAGCGGTCACTATCCCTTTAAAAACAAAAGCCACATGGGTGTTTTTAAGTTTTATTCCCTGCAGCCTTATGCTCGGGGTAACGTTTTATATTTCTACGGATGTTGCAGCAACACCTCTTTTTTGGGTATTACCTTTAGCCCTGTATTTACTGTCATTTGTGATAACGTTTGCGACAAAACCAATGGTTTCTCGGGCATGGATTGTGCGAAACACGTTGTTTGTTTTAATTTTTCCTTTGCTTGGGTTTATTTTGGGAGCAAATCAGGTCCAGGCTATACCACTCATTTTGAGCCATTTGGCTGGATTTTTTATGTTAGCATTGTTGTGCCATGGTGAGTTGGTGGCGTCTCGTCCTTCTAGTGAAAAATTAACGGTTTTTTATTTTTGTTTAGCTTTAGGCGGGGTGCTTGCGGGTATCTTTAACGGACTAGTAGCGCCTAAGCTATTTGCACAAGCCTATGAATACCCACTGGTGTTGTTGTTTGCATTGCTTTGTATTCCTATTTCTAGAGTGGGATTGGACGCAGATAAGCCAGTTTTTTTGCCTCGGTCGTTTAAATTCTATGTCATGCCGAGCATGGTGTTTGGATTATTATTGATCAGTCAGTGTTTTCACCTCTCCTCCCTTGCCTTTGTGCATTGGTTGTATGCGCAACATGTGGTTGAGGTTATGGTTTTGTGTGTGATTTTGGTCTGGGCAAGAGATACGCTGTCTTTGTTTTTAAGCATGAGTATTTTATTTGTTTTTGTTTTAATGCCGTGGTTTAAGCCCAATGCTGTTCTTACGGCACAGCGTAATTTTTATGGCGTTAAGCAAGTTTTTGCTGAAAAAAATGCACATGTGTTGATGAGTCAAAGCACGCTTCACGGTTTTCAGATGGAAAATGAACACCCTACGGATGGTGCACGTGCTTATTACGCTGCTGTTTTACCTGTTGTGCAGCGTTTGCAGAGTTCATATCCTCAACTTCATGCCATGGTTTTAGGGTTAGGGACAGGCATCATGGCATGCCAGTTTCGTGAAGATGATCTGCTCACCATGGTTGAAATTGATGAACAGGTCATCGATATTGCAAGCAATCCTAAACTCTTTACCTATTTACGTGATTGCCCCCCTCAAACCCGAATAGTGAAAAACGATGGTAGGCTTGCTGTGGGGAATGAGAAGGATGCTTCCTATGACTTGTTGGTGATGGATGCATTTAATTCAGATGCAATACCTGTTCATTTATTAACCGTTGAGGCGTTTGCGTTGTATAAGCAAAAAATCACTAACGATGGCGTGATTCTAGTGAATATCAGTAACCGTCATTTAAATGTGTTGCCTGTGCTTGTAGGGGCTGCCCGTCGGTTAGATATGATTGTTCTACATAAGTTGCAAGAAGGAAATAATGGCTTAGGACAGTTTCCCTCTGAATGGGCTTTATTAACCACCAACGAGCGCTTAGCCAGTGGTTTGTTGGGACAGCTTGGATGGCGTTTTGTGACAGAGCCGGAAAAACAGTTATGGACAAATGAGTACTCTAACCTTATCCCCTTGCTAAAATGGCATATTTCTTAATAAATTGTTAATGTTGTTGATTTATAATTAACCAATGTTGATTGGGTGTATAGTCGCGTTTTTATGACAGAACTTGAAACTGCATTAACCAGCTTTAACACGTATCTTTTATCTCCTGAAGATGAAAAATTTCCTCGTATTTTAGATGCGTATGGCGATAAAAATAAGAAAATTAATCGCGATTTCTTTACGTTAACCCTTGATGAACACCCAGAATTAAATCCTTATATTTCTGAATTATTAAACAATTTAAACATAGATAAATTGCTGTGGGGACGTTATATTGGTGCGCCTATCACGGTGTATCAGTTATTAAAAGAACTTAATCAGTTGCTGGACAAGAAGAATCAGAACCTTATAGCGTTCATTAAGCAAATTGATAGAAAGCGCGGTAAAGCTTGGACCAGCTTGGTTCTAGCTACCATGTTAGGGTTGGTGGGTGTTGAATTCTTAGTTCCCTTTATGACTGGGGTAGTAGACCTTATTCATCAGGTTGTTGTGGCTGCGGTGTTTGTACCTTCTGCAAGTTTAGGCTACACGGCAGCTGTATATTTTTATTCTCTATATGAGAGCCTTTCTAGTAAGAAAAAGGTCCCGCTTTCAGAGCTTTTAAGGAATAATTTTTTTGAATTGGCAGAAGCTGCTTTAAAGATAACTGCTTATAGCCTTGTACTCGCCGCTGTAGCGACCACGGGTTCACCCCTTTTTCTTGTTTTAATCATTGTGGGCACTGGTATTCAAATCATTAAAGAATTAGCTAATTTCATCCATTTACAACTTAAACATAAGCCGTCTGTAAAAGACGGTGACACTTTGCCTGAGAAGCAACAAAAAGTGCGTGAGGCGTGTGATTATTTAAAGCGACGAAACTCCTTAATCATTAATATTGTGGCTGCTGTGGTAATAACTGGGGTAGTAGCGGCTTCTTTTTTAATTCCGGGTGGTTTTTTTGTGGCTATTGGAGCATTGGTAGGTTTGGTGATTGCTCATCTTTTGAAAAGCCTAGCGCATCGTTATAACGAGAGGTATATTGCCGCACGTTTGATAAGTGATTTTGAAGCACTAGAGACAAAAGAGATAGCGAGACTCGGTTTAGAGTCAGGCCCCGATTTAAAAAAACGAGCTCAAGAGAGTCATGGTCTGGCTTTAGCATTAATGTCTAGCGTTAAAACGTCAAAGCAGTTAGATGCATCAGATGCAGGTCAGGCGTCACAAACTCGGTGTGGCTCTGAGGCAGCGGCTGCTATGGCGTCGTTTCCCCCGATATTATCAAGGACAAGGGGAGCGCACTTAGCGAATGTATCCTTAGATGAATTAGCTGAACAATCCATCAAATCGATATAGCATTTAAAGCTTTTTTACACCGCAGCCAGATCACCTTTTCCTTCCAGCCAGTTTTTGCGATCATTTGCTCGTTTTTTAGCTAAAAGCATGTCCATGAGTTCGAAGGTAAAAGGCTCATCGTCTAGTGTTAATTGTACAAGGCGGCGAGTATTAGGGTCCATGGTGGTTTCGCGGAGCTGTAATGGGTTCATTTCCCCCAATCCCTTAAAGCGTTGTACATTAATTTTTGTCTTACTGGTTTTTGACAACAAAGCAGTGATTTTTTGTTTTTCTTCATCATCTAATGCGTAATGAACTTCTTTGCCTGCATCAATACGATAGAGCGGGGGCATGGCCACAAAGACGTGTCCATTTTTTACTAATGGTTTAAAATGACGCAAGAATAGGGCACATATGAGCGTAGCGATGTGTGCACCATCGGAGTCTGCATCTGCGAGAATACAAATTTTCCCATAGCGAAGACTACTTAAATCCTCTGAGCCTGGGTCAATGCCAATGGCAACTGAAATGTCATGAATTTCTTGAGAGGCAAGTACTTGGGACGAGTCCACTTCCCATGAGTTTAATATTTTTCCTCGTAGCGGTAAAATAGCTTGGAAGTCTTTGCTACGTGCCTGTTTTGCAGAGCCACCCGCAGAGTCCCCCTCGACCAAAAACAACTCGGCTTGGTTTAAGTCTTGTTGCAAACAATCGGCTAGTTTTCCAGGAAGTGCCGGTCCTTGGTGTACACGTTTACGCGCTACTTGCTTCGCTTGACGCAAGCGTTTTTGGGCCCGTTCTATCGCTAGCGTCGCAATCAATTCGCCTTGGTTACGGTGTTGATTAAGCCATAATGAAAATGCATCTTTAATCACGTTGCTAACAAAGGCCGCTGTTTGTCGTGAGCTCAAGCGTTCTTTGGTTTGGCCTGCAAATTGAGGCTCCTTCATTTTGACGGATAAAATGTACTGGCAAGGTTCCCAAAGGTCATCTGCTGTTAATTTAACACCACGAGGGAGTAAATTTCGAAGTTCACAAAAGGCCGACAAGGCATCAAAAAGACCTGCGCGAAGTCCATTAACATGCGTTCCTCCTTGAACGGTAGGAATCAGGTTTACATAACTCTCGCTTAAAGGATTGACTGACGTGCTTGACCACGCTAATGCCCAATCCACCGTTGCTTCATCGCTCTTGTATTCGCCGGTAAAAGGTTCTTCCGGAAAATAATCTGCAGGCAATGATTGGCATAAGTAATCCGATAGACCCTTTTCATAGCACCAGGTGGTTTCTTCTTGAGTGGCTTTATTGATAAAGGTCATGGACAAGCCAGGACACAATACCGCTTTAGCTCGTAAAACATGGCTTAATTGTTTAACAGAAAGACGATTTGTATCGAAATACTTGGGGTTTGGCCAAAATCGGATAAGGGTTCCTGTGTCACGTTTTTTAGTGACCCCCATTTCATTAAGTTCATTGATTTTATCACCATTAGCGAAAGACATTTGGTAAATAAGACCATTGCGCTTGATAGAAATATCTAAGCGATCGGACAAGGCATTCACAACAGAAACGCCTACGCCATGTAAACCGCCTGAAAAATTATAGCTTTTATCTGAAAATTTAGCGCCCGCATGAAGACGCGTTAAGATAACCTCTACACCGCTTAAACCGAGCTGGGGATGTAGATCAACCGGCATGCCTCGACCATTGTCCTCTACTTCCACAGAGTTATCTTCGTGCAGGGTTACAATGATTTTGCTTGCAAATCCCGCAATGACTTCATCAACACTGTTGTCGATAACCTCTTGGGCTAAATGATTGGGGCGTGTAGTGTCAGTATACATGCCAGGGCGGCGTTGGACGGGCTCTAGTCCACTTAATACTTCGATGGCATGAGCTGTGTAGTTTTCAGACATTCGTGCCTACTTAATCAATGAAATTATTCGATACATCCTACGTGACTTAAGACATGCTGGGGTACGAGGATGCTATGGAAAATTTAATAATAAATTATCAAGATATTCTAGTTTAACATGAGGGTGAGCACCAGGGCTACGCCTTATATTTCTTTGCGTCTATTGATGGGGTGGTGACTAAATATATTTTGTTTTCTGCCGATAATTGAGACCGGGTTGGAATGTAAATCACATAGGGATAATTATGTTAACTCATGAGTGGCCAGCTGAAGATTATGCAGTAGGGGCATACATACAAGCTACTATTGCTGATAAATATGTGTTTCCCTTGCAATTAAACCCTCATGATAGTGTCTTAGACATAGGCTGCGGGGATGGTTCTTATACGGTAAAAATACTTAAAAAAATTCCAGAGGGTGCTTTAATTGGTGTTGATAGGTCTCAAAACATGCTGACACTGGCTGAAGAAAAAATACGGGATTACCCTTATTTTTCGGTACAAAAATTAGATGTTTTAGATTTAACCTATGATAATCAGTTTGATTATATTGTTTCTTTTTGGTGCTTGCAGTGGTGCGAGGATCTTCCTAAAGCTTATAGCAATATTTACCGCGCCCTAAAAAAGAGAGGGAAATTGTTAACCATTATTCCCTCAGGTAACGATCCTTTGGTTCGATCACTTGATCGAGTGAAAGCCTCAATGGAATTTAAGAGCTTGCAGGACTTTATAATGCCCGTCAATTATAAAAAAATTGCGTTGCTTCCTGATGTTATTCAATCAGTACCTTTTGATACATCAATGGTTGAATGTGATAAGCAAACGCTTGTGTTGCCTTCCTTGGATGTGTTTAAAAAATTTGTGAAAGGTCTTGCCTTGTTTAATGGACAAATCCCTGAGGATGAAATACCGGATATCAATGACGCGTTAGTGAAGGCTTATGATTTGGAGTGTCAGCAAAACTATCAAGGTGAGTATCGTTGTGATATTTCAGTTTACGTAGTTACTGCAGGGAAGTGAGAAGGTTTATTTTCCCCGAATCACTGCGGGCGACGACGAATTATAGTTGATTAAATTTTAAATGACACTTTTTTTTGTTAGCTAAATGTATACGCGTGTTGGCTTTTCCGATACACGATATAGATCGTCTGGATACCGCTGACAAGCAGCGGTAAGTAGGGCGTCAGTCATTTAAAATTGAATGGGGTATAAATAATTATTCAACCACTATGTTTGGAAATTTATCTGCATAATTCAGTGGTTTTTTGCCCAATTCAATGGCGGCATTCAAAGCGGTTTTAATCAGTGACATGGTTATTTCATTGTTACCAACAGCGGCTGTAGGTGTGCCTTTGTCGCAGTCACTTCCAATTTGTCGGTCTAGAGGGAGTTTGCCGAGCAAGGTGCTGTGAAAGGTTTGACACAATTTTTCTGCACCACCACTGCTAAAAATAGCTTCTTGATGGCCGCATTGACTGCAATGGTGCAAGGACATGTTTTCAATCACACCTAAAACATCGATATTGGTTTTAGCAAACATTTTAAAGGCTTTTTCTGCATCAAGTGTTGCGACGGTTTGAGGGGTGGTTACAATAATAGCGCCAGACAGAGGGATTTTTTGTACAAGACTTAATTGAATGTCTCCGGTTCCAGGGGGTAAATCAATCAATAAATAGTCCAGTTCATCCCATGCGGTGATGTCAATCATTTGAAGCAATGATTTGGCGAGCATGGGTCCACGCCAGATAAGAGCCGGCTCCCCTTCCGTTAAGTAACCAATCGACATCGCTTGAATACCGTGGGCGAATACAGGCAAATAATGCTCACCATTCACTTCAACGGGAGATGTTTTCCCAAGCATTAATGGAATACTCGGTCCATAAATGTCTGCATCAAGAATGCCAACACGTGCGCCAGCGCGCGCCAAGGCTGCAGCTAGATTTACCGTTACCGTTGATTTTCCAACGCCACCTTTACCAGAAGCAATGGCAATCGTGTTTTTAACACCTCGCAAGCCTTTTCCTACCAATTGTGTTCGGTGGGCTTTAATAAAATGATCAATGGTTACACTGACTTGATATTGGGGAAATGCGTCTATTAGTGCTTGAGAAAGCTGGGGTAATAACGAGTCTTTTAAAAACCTACTTGGAAAATTCGCACACAAAGCGAGTGAGAGTTGCGTGCCTTCTATGCTAATAAGTGGTTTTAAGCCTAGGGCTTCAGGACTCAGACTCAACAGGGAGTCGGTGGTGCTGGCTAGTAGTGTTGCTATCGTCTTTTCGATGTTCATTGGTTGTATACTCCCATGCAATCCAGCGATTGCTAGCTAAATAATAAATCCCACAAGAGATGCTCTCAGGACCAAGATGAGTGAAAATACTGGCATAATCAGACAGTTGTTGGTGATGGTGCGTTTCTTTTTGCTTGTCATCTTGCCCTGTTTTAAAGTCAATTATCCAACGGACTCCCTTATCAATAAAGGTTCGGTCAATGATTTTTGTTTGTAAATTGTCGTTATCACGTATCAATAGCTCGTATTCGTTGTGTTCATCCTCATGGGGTTGCATGAGCCATTGCCCGATAGGATCAAGAAAGAACGTCGTGATTTGATGCTTAATTAAATGTTGGGCATTTATAAAAGCTATGTCTTCAAAGCCCAAACCACGTAACCGGTAATCGACCAAGGCCCATGGAATATCGTTCGCAGCGTTTGGGTGATTATCAGCAATCCATTGGAGTATTTCATGAGCAACAATACCCATAAGACGAGGGGTATTGTTGGTGAGAAGAATAGACGACGGTTGATTTTGAGGTTGTTGGTGTAATGGTGGTGCTTCATAAAAAGCAATGGGCAGGTGATGCAATACAGGCAAAGAGGGCGTTTCTTCCGTGGTTGATGTTCGGGCTTCTGGGCTGATAAAAGTTTGGTTTTGTAATAAATGACGGCAACTGCCTTGGGTGGATTTTTCACTGTGATCAAAAAGGTAAAGACGTTTTTTAGCTCGTGTTACGGCTACATACAATAAGCGTTGCAGTTCATATGCATTTTTTTCAGCTTCTAATTTTCCCAAATAATCATAAACCAGACAATGCTCTTGGTGCGCAGGTTTCATGGGGGAAAGCAATAAAAGCTCTTTGTGAGGGTGGCTTGGTATTTTAAGCCAGCGTAACATGGGCGTGTCCAATCCTGGTGGTTTGCTGCCCAACCCCGGTAATACCACACAATCAAATTCTAGGCCCTTGGATTTATGGACCGTCATTATCTGTAACCGCGACGGAACGACTTGTTGCGAATACAGTTTATTAAATTCTTGGCTAAATTGTGTAAAATCTTCAATTTGCCCATCATGCTCAAACCGTTCAAGCAAGCCCCAATATTGTTCTAAATCATTTTGTTCTGTAGGGTCTAAAATCTGTTCGAGGTGAAGTTGTTTTAAGGTCTGCATTATCCATGAAATAAGAGGGTATTGATGCCGGGAGGCAATGGCATGGTCCATCACGTTGTATATAAAATGAAAGCGCGTGTATCCCTCTTTGCTTAACGTGGTGATTTCGTCAAGATGGGCGAGGGCAAAATAAATGGATTTGCGTTTTGAAAAATTAGCGAGCGCGTGCAAATCAGAAAGCGTAGCCCCACACCATGGGCTGCGAAGCAACGTGAGCCATGCAAGACGATTGCCCGGCATTAACAATGCTTGCGTAAGCGCCCATAGGTCTCGTAAATGAGGGAGTTTTGCCAGCAAGTGGATTTCTACCCCTTGAAAAGGAATCGATTGTGCTCTAAAACCTCGTACAATGTCGATCAGCTGGTTTCTTGATCGCACTAAAATGGCAATAGTATCCAGAGGGTATTGTTCTAATGCCAATGACACCTCTTTTACAATTGCATCAGCTTCTTGCACGCGGTTTGCAAATTGATGCGCACGCACAAAGCTATCCTCATCGGCGGGTTTTACAGGGTTAGAGGGATGAAAGGAGATGGCACCTGCTTCCATGTCGTCGGTGTGTGGGAAAATACGTTTGAAATGCTCATTCACCCAATCAACAACTGTGGCCGAAGAGCGGAAGTTAGAGCTTAATTCAAGTGGTGTTAGGTTTACTGGACCAATTCCTTCTTGTTTCGCCCGCAAAAACAACCCTACTTCTGCCGAGCGAAACCGGTAAATGGATTGCATGGGGTCGCCTACCACAAACAATGTTTTGCCGTCATTCGGTTCAAAATTTTGAACAAGTTTGCTTAAAAGTTCAAATTGCTGAATAGACGTGTCTTGGAACTCATCAACCAGAAGATGATGAATGCTGTTGTCAAGATAAAGGGCTAAGTCAGTGGGCGATTCATCATCGCCAAGGGCATGTAGTGCTTGTTCTGAAATGGCTGCAAAGTCAACTTCGTTGTGCTCACTAAAAACAAGGTGTAAGTGAGCTGCGAGGACCGGCAGGAGCGTAAATAGTGCTTGTAACGTTTGCCATTGCTGAGGGTCATACTCTGGTGCAGGTAGATTTTTTACGCGAACAAGGGCTTCAAGAAACCCTGGGCAGGCATCAAGCTTGCCTAAAAGGACTTTGCTGGATGTTTTTAATGTTGTGTATTCTTGGGCGCTGCAGTCGCCTTTAGTTAAGCCTACGTGATGATCAAATGCTTTTCGTAGGGTGTTTTGGGAGGTTAGAAGCAAGGAGGCAAGACTTTTGGCAAGCTTGTTATCTAAATCATGAATAGTTTGCCAGTCACGTAAGGGCGCACTGAGAGAGGCAGGGTTACTGTTTAGATTAGCAAGTTCACGAACAAGCAGGGTTAATTCTTGGGCGTACTCATTTGGAATGCTTTTGGTTAAACGCTCTAGCTCATGTTGTAAGATGATGGACAGGGCATTTTCAAACGTTTTTTTGTCTTGTTCTTTTGCTTGATATAAAAGCCGCAGCCATTGTTCTCGCTTGGCGAGTAAATCACTAAAGAAGGATAATAAGTGGTCTTGCCGATTATCGACATGCATAAGAAGCGTTTTTAACGCTGCATGATAGTGTGAATGTTCAAGTGCAAATATTAAGCAAGCGCGAGCTGCCTTTTGGTAATGGGCTTTAGGATTATCACTTATTTTTGCATAGGGAATTTGTTTTTCTTGTAAAGGAATGGCTTGCGTTAATGTTTGGCAAAGAGCGTCAATGGTGATAATACGAAGGCGCCCAGGTTGTTGTAGTAATTTCCAATCCATTGTTTTATCGCGCTGCAAGGCTTCTGCAGCAAATGTGAGTGTTTGTTGTTGGTGGCTGGAGGTGGCTTTAAATTGGCGAGCGGCATTTTGTAACGCATGTAAAATCCGCTCGCGCATTTCATTGGCAGCCTTTCTTGTAAAGGTAAGGGCAATAATTTGTTCAGGCGCATTAACATGGCTTAAGAGGCGTAAATAACGTTGTGTTAGGATTTCGGTTTTACCGGAACCCGCAGGTGCTTGTACTATATAGGAGCCGGAAGGGTCCGTGGCAAGGTGGCGTTGTTGGCTATCGTTTAGCATAAAATCCGAGTATGTGGGTATTTATACCCACCTTTTAGATGGGTATAAACGGAGGTTTTCAAGCCAATATGGTTTAATCCCGAAGCGGGGCTAAACTACATAACAATTTCTTCTGCAGGCGCTCGGAGATTGTAAGACGAGCTCATGCAGTGGCCATAAGCACCGGTATTGGCAATCAACATGATGTCATTTTCCTGACTATCGGGTAATAAACGGTCATAGCCCAATGTGTCACTGGATTCACAAATAGGCCCTACAATATGGGCAAACCCTGTTTTTTCTTGGTGCAGGCGACTTAAATTAACAATGTCGTGATAAGCACCATACAGCGCTGGGCGTATCAATGAATTCATGCCGGTTTCAATGCCCACAAAACGCACCTTTCCTTTCTCTTTTTGTTGGGTCACTTTCGCAAGAATAACCCCGCTTTCAGCAACAAAAAAACGCCCAGGTTCAAGCCAAATGGCGAGGTGAGGATAACGGGTTTTTACAGCCATTAATGAGGCATCTAGCGCGCATAAATCTAAAGATTGTTGTCCGGGCTTTTCAACAATGCCCAAGCCCCCACCTACGTTAATGATTTGAACGTCAGGGAAGCGAGCAATTTCATCGGCTAACATTAATGCTGTTTGTTGCCATAAGTCGAGCGATAAAATACCACTGCCAGAGTGTGCATGAAGGCCTATTACCTTGATGTTGTGTTCAGTGGTTAACACTACGGCTTTATTTAAATTATCTTGGGTAATACCAAATTTAGATTCATTCCCACCGGTGCACACAAATTTATGGTGTCCTGCTCCACAGCCGGGATCAATTCGCAATATAATGGATTTTCCTGTAAAGAGCTCAGGCCAATTTTCTAAGGGGTATAGGCTATCAATAGTGACATAGCACCCTAAAGCAAGAGCTTCTTCGTATTCAATTTTTGCAGCAAAATTAGGTGTGAAGAGTAGATGTGTTTTATCAATGGTTGGGAAGAGGGCTAACACGTGGCGTAATTCATTGAGAGATACGCATTCAAAGCCAATGTTTTTTGCAAACAAGGCTTGGAGAACGCCCGCGTGAGGGTTTGCTTTGATAGCATAAAAGAGTTGATCTATCGATTTTAAACCGAGCAATTCAGTCGCTCTTTCAGTAACCGTGTCAGAATGGTAGACATAACAGGGCGAGTGGGCCGCGCCTATTTTTAACAAATTTTCTCGGTCTTTTTCCCACCAAGGCACCTTTCGCGCCACAGGTGTTCCAAATTCTTCGTGCCAACTTTTTGAGTAATAAAAACTTTGGGGATTATTTTCAATCAGTAAATTGTGTAGCTGTTGGCAAAGCTTATCGGCTTGTGACTCGTCGACCACAAACGTTAAATTGAGATCGTTTGACGCTAAGGACATCAAGTATACTTTTTTGGCCTCAAAGACTTCAAGTGTAGGCCCTAATTGAGGTAAAACGGTTCGTATATGATGCCCAACCAGGCTAACCGCACTGCAGGGCTCAATGATTTTAGCGCGACAAAATTGATTTAAGTCATCAATGAGTGCATCTAGTGCATGTCTATCCCGCAATTTAGCATTGCTGTCTAGCGATAGAGTGACGTTAAATTCAGAGGATGATAGCAAATCAACCGAAAAGCCATGTTGTTTAAAGGTGGTAAACACATCAGCTAAAAAGCCGACTTGTTGCCACATGTTAAGTGTGTCTATCGAAATGAGCGTAATGCTGTGTTTCACTAAAATCGATTTTATAGGGGGAGCATTGTCATCACTTTCATGGGTTATCAGCGTGCCTGAGTGCTCTGGCATGCACGTGTATTTCACTATCATGGGAATGCCGGCTCGTCGTACAGGCGGTAAGCAATTGGGATGCAAAACCTTTGCGCCCATGGAAGCAATTTCTTGGGCTTCGTCGTAGTTTAGTTGTTTTAATAAGCGCGCATGAGGCAATTGATGAGGGTTGGCAGTATAGATGCCGGGTACATCTGTCCAAATTTCACAAGCACTTGCATTAAGCATCGAGGCCAGTAAAGCGGCTGAGGTATCAGAGCCACCTCGCCCGAGCAAAACGGTATCACCTTGTTCGTTTGCTGCAATAAACCCTTGGGTGATAATCACCTCAGCACCACTTTCTAGAAGACCTTTAGCAAAGGCCGGGTTTGCATCGCCATTGCAACGCGCGGCCAAATAATTCATCGCGTCTCCACCGGCAATAGACGTGGTTTGCAAGGCTTTACGGACATCAAACCAAAGGCAATTTATCCCTTTGTTTTGTAAAAATGCGTGTCCTAATCGTGTCATCATGATTTCGCCCAAGCTTAAAATTTGAGCTTGTGTTTTGGCCGGCGCCTCTCGGAGTAGGGCAATGCCTGTGAGCCATAGGCGCAGCTGTTCGAGCTCCGCTTGTATCAGCTCGCGGCTAACGTTTAATGCATCCGCAAGTTCTAGGTAGTTATGGGTTAAATTCGCTTGAATTTCATGATGCTTGTCGAGCAGCGCGGCATCAATCATTTTTTCCAATTGATTGGATGCTTGCGTTAGCGCTGAGCAAACAATGACAGGTTGCACGCCTTCTTGTAGGTGTTTTTTGGTGATTTCAGCTATGTGCTCCCAATTTGTACGAGAAGAAACACTGGTTCCACCAAATTTGGTAATCAATTGTCGCATAACTTAATCCGTGCAAAAATAGAACAGGTTAGCATGGACCTGATTCTGTATACAAGAGCTCCCTGTAATATTTTTTAAAGATTTGTTTGCATTGCAAAGGCATTGATTTATCATCAATTAAAGTTTGTAATGAAAGGTTGTTTGACTCCCTGGGTAAAGACGAGGGTTTGTTGATAATTTACTCTACAGGTCCTGCGTGCCGCGGACAAGTCGCGTTCATATTATTACCCACAAGTCTTGTAATCTTTGCCAGCAAAGGGTTATAAGAATTTTTTGGTTAGAAAAAATACCCGTTATGTCGTTCCCGCGAAGGCGGGAATCCATCCCAAAATTTGGCAAATGAGTCGGTTTTTTATAGATAGATTCCTGCCTTCGCGGGAACGACAAGTTATATGACACAGATTTGTGGGTAATGATATGGTACGTGGTACGTAGGATCTGACGGGTCAAATGGCCAATAGACCCTATTTTATTTGATATGCCTGTTTAAATATAAAGGAGTATGGCGTGAGAAGTATGCAAAAACCAATAAGAACAATGACGAGTCTTGCTGTTTTGGCAATAATGACAAGTCATACAATTAATGCCGGTGGGTTTTCACTTTATACAGAAGGCAGTGCGGCGGCCATTGGTAATTTTGCTGCAGGCATTGCTGCGGAAGGTGCTGATGCCTCTATTGGTTGGTACAATCCGGCGGGCTTGGTGCTGCTCAAAAAACAGCAAGCAGTGCTGGGTGGGGTAGGTGTATTTCCTAGTACTAAATTAACGGGAAGTAGTCTTTACACCACGCCAAACCCTATTGTTCCCACCGCCCCCAATCTAAGTTATCCTCAAACTTTCAGTGGATTGCAGGCCGCAAAGAGTGCTCTTGTCCCCTCTTTGCATTATGCACTTCCCTTAAATGACATGGCTGTATTTGGGCTCAGTATTGTTGCACCTTTTGGTTTATCGACAGATTATGAAAAGAATTCCCCTGTGCGGTATGCGGCAACCTTAAGTAAATTAGAAACCTTTACGCTATCGCCTGAGCTTGGTCATAAAATAACGGAACATTTTTCCCTGGGCGTGGGTGTTGATTTGCAATACGCAAGGGTAACGTTTAATCGAATGATAGGCTCACCTGCTTATTTACAATACTTGGAGTTGGCCGTTCCTCAAGAAATAACACCTTATACTCTTGACTCAGAAAGCAAGAATACTGGGGATTCTTTTGGTGTAGGGTTTCATCTTGGTGGTTTACTTAGGTTTCATGATGATCACACCCGCATAGGCCTTAATTACCAATCACACGTAAATCATGAGTTTAATGGCCGTAGTCAATTGACCGGTCGATTTGCTGACCCTTCTTTGGATATTTTTACACCTGGTTTAGCTAATCCCAATGCTAGTTTTTACAGCAATATCCTGTCCAGCAACTCCATTGCCTTGCCAGGTATCCTCACTTTGAGTGGGTATCAAGATCTGAATGATAAGCTTGCCCTGTTAGGCTCCGTGGTTTATTCACAGTGGAGTTCCTTTAAAGAAATTACGCTTAATAATGTGGCAGTAGGGGTACCTGATCCTGCTCTGGGAATCACTACGTTAACAACGCGAAATTCAACCACCACTGAGGGGTATCGTGATACATGGCGTTTAGCGATCGGCGCTAATTACCACGTGAATGACCAATGGATGATGCGCATTGGCGGTGGGTATGATCAAACGCCTACCGTTAACGCTCACCGTGATGTGCGCTTGCCGGATTCTAACCGGGGTGCTGTAGCCATTGGGGCGCATTATCAAGCGTTTCCATCGGTGGGTTTTGATGTGGGCTATAGTTACCTTTTTGCGATTAACGATACAACAATCAATAACACACAGCTTATTGCTACTTCTACATACAATGTTACTGCTACGTCTAAAAATCGCGCACAATTGGTAGGTTTACAAGTGGTGTGGAAATTAGATCAAGAAAAAGCGCCCATGACCACGAAATAGTGTCGTAATGTGTACATATAAATAAAGCCACGACTCGCGTGGCTTTGTTGTTTAGTGTGTATCTATATCAAGGAAGCATTAATTTTGGTTAATGGTGGTTTCACCAGGGCCATTGACGGTCATTGTGTAACCACTTGCACTTAATTGTATGGGTGTAATCTCACCTGTGGCTAAATCCATGGTAACGGTGCCAAGAGTGATGGGGTTAGGTGTATTGGTGGCCATTTTGATAAGGGCTGTGCATTTACCATTAACACTGTGCCCAAAGCAGGCTAATTTAACAGCGGTCCAAAAAACTCGACCTTCACTGTGGGCTTTGGTTGGGTGTTGAGAAGGAATGCTTCCGGCTACAAAAGCGTTTGATTCCACATCTGTGTTGTTGTGGGTGATAAGGTGTTTGGGTGCGGCTAACGCCGTCACTGCGAATAAACTTAATGCTAGTGTAGACAAAGGTTTTAGTAAGCAATTCATGTGTTTCTCCA
Organism: uncultured Legionella sp.; assembly: GCA_964442495.1. Classification (GTDB taxonomy): domain Bacteria; phylum Pseudomonadota; class Gammaproteobacteria; order Legionellales; family Legionellaceae; genus CAYTZN01. The sequence goes on from CAYTZN010000010.1 coordinate 17,874, forward strand.
TTATTTAAAAGTGCACTACAAGCTGTATTGAACTAAAAATTCACCATAGGATAACCCGGATATAGAGTATATTCCAATTTTCTTAAGTAAACCTGAAGTGAATTATTAAAGACCATATATAACAAAAAACAACCAGGATTCATTATTTTGCAAAATCATTTATAATGACAAAATATAATAAACAGGTTGTGTAATGAAAAGGCAAGATTTTAATTTTGATCTCCCCCCTGAACTGATTGCTCAGTACCCTCTCGCTCATCGAAGTGACTCTCGGTTGTTGGTTTACCGTGAAGCCATAGGCTCTTGTGAACATCATCAATTTGTGGATGTTGGGTCTTTTCTTCAGCCAGGTGATCTTCTGGTGATGAACAATAGCAAAGTGATTCCCGCACGATTGCACGGATATAAAGCCAGTGGCGGTAAAGTAGAATTATTGGTGGAGCGCATCGTTGAAGAGGGGCTTTTTATTGCCCATATTAAAGCCAGTAAATCTCCAAAAACCGGAACAATCATTCATCTGGACAACGATTGGTGTGTTGAAATCATTGCTAAAGTAGATGACCTTTATCATTGCAAAGCCAATGGTGATGTAGACCTGATGTTGCATGATATTGGTCATGTGCCGTTACCTCCTTACATCACAAGAACGGACGAAGGGCTTGATCTTAATCGTTACCAAACGGTCTACGCTGAGCATAAAGGCTCCATTGCGGCCCCTACCGCCGGCCTTCATTTTGATGATGCAGTGATTGAGGGGTTGGTGGCCAAAGGCATAAACATTGCCTACTCAACCTTGCACGTGGGGGCTGGCACGTTTCGCCCAGTGCGGTGTGATGATATAAAAGAGCATAAAATGCATAACGAGCGTTTTACAGTGAGTGATGCGTTGTGTGAGGCGGTCCGTAACACGCGAGCCGCAGGAAAACGTGTTATTGCCGTGGGGACAACGGCACTTCGGAGTTTAGAAAGTGCAGCGCTTCGTGGTGAAATAGAAGCCTGTAGTCGTGAAACCGATATCTTTATTTATCCGGGCTATCAATTCCAAGTGTGCGATGGTTTAATCACTAATTTTCATTTACCAGAGTCAACCCTTTTGATGCTGGTGTCGGCCTTTATTGGTTATGAAAAAGCCATGGAGCTTTATCAAATAGCCATTGCTGAGCGGTACCGCTTTTTTAGCTATGGCGATGCAAGTTTGTTGTTACGGTGATACGAGATGAATTTTAATCGCAAAGAATGTTCGGCCATTATTCCTGTGCTTACCTCACAAGCAGGCAGCTGCATGACAACGGCTAACTGGCAGGAAACACTTGTTAAGAGTGCTGCCTATGAGCTTGCCTCTTTGTTGATGAAACCCGGGGCGGATTTTTTAAACACGCTGCCAGATTTCAAGAAATTTGTGGCGTGGGAAGACACGTTGGTATTGAACGCATCCTTAGGCCTCATCGGTGTGGACGGTTGTTATCGGCTTCGCTCGCACTATGATGGGCGACGTATGTCGTATACGGTGGAGGATATTCATGCGCTTATCCTGGCTGTAAACCCTGACATGGTTATTTTACCCGAAGGTTTTATTCCTCTTCACCAACCGCTTTTACAATCCTTACCGGATACTATTTTTCCATTTTTACCGTTGCAAGATGCGTCTAAAATCGAAGGGCTCACAAAGGCGCATGGTATTTATGTTTCATACGACGAACGTGCGATGACACTTAAAAATCTGTTGCTTTTGCTTGCTCAGCATGAGGCGAAGCCCTCTTATGTGGCAGGAGATTTGAGCTTACCCGTCATGCTCCAATTGCTAGAAAGTGGCGTGACCTTTGTGGAATCGGATAGGCCTGCAAGGGATGCCATTGATGGTGAGGTTTATACCCAACAAGGGCCTATTTCATTAAAAGATGATGACCACGCTATGCAATTTGAGATGATTGATGCGCATTGCCAATGCCCAACCTGCAGCCAAAAGCTCACGCGTGCCTACCTTCATCATTTATTAGAACACACGCCCTTATTATGTCAGCGATTTTTAGTACAACACAATGCCTATTTTTGCCAAAACGCGTTACGTCGTGTTGCGCACTATGTTTAAGTAGGCGGTTTTTTTATGGCTATCGTGGTAAACATTATTGGTGCAGGTCAGGTTGGCAAAACGCTAGGGCATTTATTGGTAAAGCATCAACTGGCTCAAGTGGGTGCTATTTGTAATGCTTCTCCTGCAAGTACTTTAGCTTCGATAAATTTTATTGGTGAAGGGCAGTTATCACTTACGATTGAGCAACTGCCTGAAGCAGACATGATTTTTATCACTACTCCTGATGCGTTAATCGCTACAGCAGCAGACACTTTCAGCAACAATAAGGCGATAAAAGAAGGGACCATTGTTTTGCATTGCAGTGGAGCGTACTCCTCTGATGAACTCAATGTCCTTAAAAGCAAGGGGTGTTTGGTTGCAAGTGTTCATCCCATGAGAAGTTTCGCTGATCCAATCCTGAGTGTTGCTAATTATTCTGGTACATATTGTGCGATGGAGGGTGATGTTGAAGCGCTTGCTCACATAGAACCCCTTTTTAAAGGAATCGGTTCTATCACCTATACCATCGATAAGCACAAAAAAGCGCTTTACCATATGGCAGGTGTCTTTGCTTCAAACTATTTGGTGACGCTGTCAGAGCAAGCGCAATCCTGTTTACGAGCGGCAGGGGTCCACCATGAAATGGCTATGCGCGTGGTGACAAATCTTATGCAGGGCACAGTCGCTAATTTGGAAAACACGCTATCGCCTAAAGATGCTTTAACCGGACCTATACAGCGAGGCGATACCTCCATCATCACTCAACACATGGCATCTTTAACCGACAATGAGCAAAAAAAACTATATTCATTGCTCGGGAAACTTACCTTGCCTTTAACATCGCATGATGAGATTAAAAAAATAAGCATAGAAGAAGCGCTACTTTCTTCTTAAAAAAGTAGCGCTTTTAACGTTACTTGTGTGGCTTTATTTTCGCTAAACAAATAATAGCAACGATTGGAATAATGATATCCATGTAAAACCAGCTTCCGGCATTAGTTGGAACAAATTGTTGCGTTAGCATCATTTGCCGACCATGCTCAAACGCATTTCCCCATAACCAGATGGTATTTCCTACTATGCATAAAGCGCGGAACGTAGGCGTTTTGACTTTATAATGCGCTATCAGATGCGTTTATCCTGGTTGTTAAGGACTTTTTAAGTTTTAAGTAACGGAGGGGCATATAATTGCGTTCTACTTCATTTACCTAGGCAATAAATCCCGATATGATGTCACGCACGTTGAGGTCTGAGTAATTGCTCATGGCTGCTCAATCAACCATGAGATTTAACATAGAATTTTAGGAGAGCAAGATGAGTTTTTTTATAAGTGATGCCTTGGCTGCCGCCGCCCAGCCTGCACCCGCAGGAGCAATGGATGGATCTTTTTCATTGGTCATGATTGGCGCTATTTTCATAGCATTTTATTTTATGTTGATTCGCCCACAAAACAAACGCGCTAAAGAGCACCGTGAATTGCTCACAAAATTAAAAAAGGGCGATGAAGTGGTGACATCAGGTGGAATTCTCGCAAAAGTAGTTAAGGTTGATGAGCAATTTATAAAATTAAGCATTGCAGAAGGCGTTGAAATTAGCGTTCAGATCAATGCAGTGAGTTCAGTGTTGCCTAAAGGCACCCTTAAATCCCTTTAAGTAAGACAGTTGTCGGGACACGGAAATGCAAAATAAATATCCACTTTGGAAAAATGTTATTCTGGTTGCTATCGTATTGATTGGATTGGTTTATGTCATACCCAATTTATACAGTGAGCATCCTATTGTACAAATATCATCTCAATCAGCTATTGATCCAAAAGCCTTAGAGCAAAAGGTAAAGGCTTTGCTGGATGAAGCAAAATTGAGCTATCAAGCGATACTCGTCACGAATGATCAGCTTGAGGTGCGTTTTACTTCAACCGATGCGCAGTTGCTTGCCCGTGATGCGATTAAAAACGGTTTGGGCAATCAGTTTACGGTCGCTTTAAATCTTGCACCTTCAACGCCGGCTTGGTTGTCTGCCATTCATGCAGAGCCGATGAAACAAGGCCTTGATTTGCGGGGTGGTGTGCATTTCCTTCTAGAAGTGGATATTGATAGCGTGGTGAATCGACGCTATGAAGGAATGATCAAAAGCATCGGTCAAGATCTTCGTGAAGCGGGCATTCGTTATGCCGGCATTCGTTATGTGGCAGACAAGGGCGTGGCTATTCAATTTCGCTCGCCAGAAGCCGGTGAAGAGGCGTTGGTTGAACTTCGTCAGAAATTACCGAGCGTCATTTTCACGCCGACAAACAATAATTTAGCGATGATTGCAGCACTTTCTCCTGCTGAGCTAAATACCATGCGTCAAAATACCATTGAGCAAACCATGAGTATTTTGCGTAATCGAGTCAATGAGCTTGGTGTGGGTGAGGCCGTCGTGCAACAGCAGGGCGCAACACGTGTAGCCGTTGACTTGCCGGGTATACAAGATGCCGCCCGTGCAAAGCAAATTTTAGGGGGCACAGCCACACTCCAATTCCATTTGGTGGATCAAGAAAATGACCCTCAAATTGCGAAGCAAACTGGGGCGGTTCCTATGGGAAGCAAGCTTTATATGATGGAAGGTCAGCCCATTTTATTGAAGCGTCAAATTGTTTTAAGTGGCGACTCTATCACGAGCGCTGTATCAAGCTTTGATCAACAAACAGCGACACCCGCAGTGCTTATCCAACTTGGTGGCGGGGGCGAATCTTTTTTCACAAAGATAACCCGTGAAAACATTGGTAAGCGAATGGCTATAGTGTATGTGGAGACCAAAACAGACAGTGATGCTTCTGATGCAACGGCAAAAAGACAAACACATCGTGAAGAGCGTGTTATCAGTGCACCTGTCATTCAGAATGCCTTAGGAAATAATTTTCAGATTACAGGTTTGGTTGATAGTAAAGAAGCAAGTGACCTTTCTTTATTGTTACGCGCGGGAGCGTTGCCTGCAGCTATTTATCCTGTTGAAGAACGTACCGTTGGACCAACCTTGGGCCAAGAAAACATACGTCGAGGCATCATCTCATTAGAAGTAGGCATGGGGCTTATTTTAATACTCATGCTTTTCTACTATCGATTTTTTGGACTTGTAGCTGACGTGGCACTGTTACTAAACTTGATATTTTTGTGCGCGCTTTTATCCATTATTGGGGCAACGCTTACCTTACCGGGTATTGCCGGTATTGTGTTAACAGTGGGTATGGCTGTGGATGCGAATGTGCTTATTTATGAGCGTATTCGAGAGGAACTTCGTAACGGACTTTCACCGCAAGCAGCTATTTATGCAGGGTATGACAGGGCGTTTGCGACCATTCTTGATGCTAACATTACCACCATGATTGTGGCCATTGTGTTGTTCTCTGTTGGAACAGGGCCTGTGCGTGGTTTTGCAGTGACATTATCATTGGGGCTTTTAACGTCCATGTTAACGGGTGTAACGTATACGCGCGCTATTGTTAATTGGTTTTATGGCAATCGCAATGTGCAAAAATTATCAATCGGTATTTGAAGTGAGAGGTAGAGATGGAATTTTTTAATCCAAATTCAAAAGTGGATTTTATGGGTGCCCGCAAATGGGCTGCCTTGTTGTCTGGGCTAATCTTCATTGTGTCTATTACTGCTTTGTGCATCAATGGGCTCAAATGGGGCTTGGATTTCACTGGTGGCACACAGATAGAAGTTTCCTACCCACAGGCCGCTGATTTAATAAGCATTCGTGATAATTTGTATAAAATTGGCTTTAAAGAAGCACAAGTGGTGAGTTACGGTACGTCTAAAGATGTGTTAATCAGTATTGCGCCACGGGCTGATCTTGAGCAGCAGTCTTTGGTGGACAAAATCATGCAAGCTTTGCCTGGTGCTGTGAAGCAACGGGTTGATTTTGTAGGGCCACAAGTGGGTGAGGAATTGGCGACAAAAGGTATTCTTGCGATTTTTGTGTCGTTACTCGCCACGATGATCTACATCGCTATGCGTTTTGAATACCGTTTGGCCTTTAGCTCATCGGTTGCATTGATTCATGACCCCGTTTTAATTCTTGGGGTATTTGCACTGTTTGGAATTGAGTTTGACTTAAAAGCACTGGCAGGCTTGCTCGCGGTGATTGGTTATTCCTTGAATGACACTATTGTGGTTTTTGATAGGGTACGTGAAAATTTCATTAAAATTAGGCGGTCTACTCCTGTAGAAATAATGAATATCTCTATCAATCAAACGCTGTCTAGAACCATCATGACATCGGTATTAACGCTTTTTGTGGTCGTGGCATTGTTTGTGTATGGCGGGGAAACCATCCATGGTTTTTCTCTAGCACTTATCATCGGTATAGTCGTCGGCACTTATTCGTCTATTTATGTGGCAGGGGCTCTGGCCGTGGTCATGGGGTTAGATAGAAAAGACTTTTTGCCATCACAACGCAAAGAAATCGACGAACGACCCTAACTACCTTTCATAAATAGCGTCTCTCTTGCATACATCGTGAGGTTGAGACGCCAATTTCGCTATATTAAGTTAAGGTAGAGCAAAGTGCCAATTCATGGCTTTGGAGAGCTCTTCTAGCATGATTTCACCGCGAATGCTGTTGCCTTTAGCATTAACTCGCGGGCTTAATACCACAATTCCTGCTTTTCCTGGAACCACTGCTACGGTATAGCCAGAAACACCGCTTTTTGCAGGCATGCCCGTGAGAACCATGTGCGCGCCGGTTTCATCATACAAACCACAGGTGGCCATGATGGCGAGTGTAATTTTACAGGTTTCTGTTGAGATGATTTGTTCGCCAGTGATGGGATCTTTACCTGCGTTAGCAAGCAATGTGGGTAAATACAGCATGTCTTCAAGAAGCGCTTCATACGAGCATAAAGCAAAATAGAGATCGAGTGTTTCATGAACATTTGACCCTAAATTTCCACGGCTTTGAAGTAAATACGCTAAAGAGCGGTTGCGATCCCCTGTGCGCCTTTCGGATGAAAAAACCAACGGGTTTATGTTTAATCGTCGATTAAAGAGTATTTGTATCCAATGCTCTAACCAGGCAAATTGCTGCTCTCCAACACCTGGAATATGCGAACATAACGTTATGGCACCAGCGTTTAACATAGGGTTGGATGGTTTAGGGCCGAATTGTTCAAGGCGAGTAATGGAGGAAAACTCATCGCCTGAAGGTTCAACCTTTACCCATTCAAAAAGTTTTTCTGAGCCATATTCTTCAAGCAGACCAATCAATGGGACAATTTTTGCCGTACTCTGCAAGGTGACGAGCTGAAAAGGCGCGTTGCTGTAGAAAACACTTTCACCTCCAAGCGGCGTAACTCCAATGGCTGTCATTTCTTTGTTGACGTTGGCAAGCTCTGGGATGTAATTTGCGGTATCCCCTTCCTGATTTTTTTCAGCATGAGTGACGATCGTTTTAAGAAGATTAGTGGTCAATATGTTTTGCTTCATAAACGCTCTGTTCAAAAAAGAAAGTATTATCCTAAATTTAGCACAACAAAACAAATAATGATTTTTAAAAGTGAGAATATTTCAAAGAGGCCTTGAGAATTGATGCGTTATTCAAAGCGAAGCGAAAAATCTCACGTGAAGATTCATTCTGTATAAGGCCTTAAAGAGGCTTCCCATGAATAAGCTCTTGCAATGCCAAACCAATGTCCTTGGCTCGCATCAAAGACTCTCCGATTAGAAATGCATGGATACCATGGGATTGCATGAGTTGAACATCTTCATGGGAGTGTATGCCGCTTTCAGTTATTACTGTTCTGTCGGTTGACACATACTTCTTCAAGTTAATGCTGCATTGAAGATCAATCGTGAACGAGTGAAGACTTCGATTATTGATGCCCATTAATGGGGTCGGCACGCAAAGCGCTCGTTCAAGCTCCTCTTGGGTATGGCTTTCCACTAAGACGGCCATATTAAGCTCTTGTGCGAGTTGGCAGTAGTCAAAAAGCTGGTGGTTATCCAGAAGTGCTGCTATCAATAGCACACAATCAGCACCTAAAGCACGGCTTTCATGAAGTTGATATTCATCAATGATAAAATCTTTTCGCAACACGGGCAGTGAGCAATGTGCTTTGGCTGTTTCAATGTAAGTGGGGTTGCCTTGAAAAAATTGTTTATCGGTAAGAACCGATAAACAATTGGCACCATGGTTCGCATAGAGCGTCGCTATTGATGCCACATCAAAGTCTTCTCTTATCACGCCTTGGCTAGGTGAGGCCCGTTTAATTTCTGCAATAATGCTGGGCTTAGTGGCATTTAATGCGCTGATAAAATCACGAATGGGTAGGGGAGCTCCATCTAAAAAGCGTTCAATGGGATAGTCTTTTTTTGCTTGCTGAACTTCTAATCGTTTGTGATCTGCAATACGGTCAAGAATACTGTTCATGGGGTTATGCCTTAAACGTTTGAGTAAAATCTCGTAGTTGTATAAATCGTTGGTGGGCTAATCCTGAGTCTAATGCATTGGCAGCAAGCGTTATCGCTTCTGAATAATTAGAGGTTAAGTCGCCACAATACAATGCCAACGCTGTGTTTAATAGAATAATGTCACGTGCGGGGCCTTTTTCGCCAGCAAAAACGCTCATAGCTAAAGTGAGACTTTGTGTTGGATTTTCAACCACAATGTCGTTAAGGGTTGAATGAAAACACCCATGCTCTTTAGGGTCAATGCTCCATTCTTTAAATTCACCAGCTTGGTATTCAATAACATTCGTTTTTGCAGCAATGCTGACTTCATCAATCCCATCTTGAGCGTTTATCACTAAAGCATGTTGACTTCCTAAACCAGCGAGTACTTGAGCCAGCGGTAAGAGCCATTTTTTGGAAGATACACCCACCACTTGTTTTTTTACGTTGGCCGGGTTAACAAGAGGACCTAGCAAATTGAAAAGTGTTCGAATGCTTAAGGCTTGGCGAGCATTTTTTGCGTGGCGCATGGCCTCATGAAAGTGGGGTGCGAATAAAAAGGTAATGCCATAATGCTCCATTGCTTGGCACAAGGCCTTATCAGGTAAGTGAAGAGTAAAGCCTGCCTCTAATAAGAGGTCCGCACTCCCACTTTGACTTGATACAGAGCGGTTTCCATGTTTGGCAACCCGAAGACCTGCCGCGGCCGCTACAAAGCTTGAAACAGTTGAAATATTAAACGTATTCTTACCATCACCACCGGTTCCGACAATGTCGACCAAGTCATTACCCAGCTCAATGTGGTGTGCACATTGCTGCATGACCTGGGCTGCTGCAGTAAGTTCATCGACGGTTTCACCTTTCATCCGCATGAGCGCAAGAAACGTAGCAATTTCTACATCACTTAACGTTCCTGCCATGCATTGGCGAATGACATTTTCCATTTGTGAAGTACTCAAATGCGTGCCGGCGATAATTTGCTCAAGTAATTTGCTGATCTTCATGATGGGTATCTTAGAAATTTTTTTAGCATTATACACAAAATAATTTGTTCGCCGGTTTTTTTTGAGGAAGGCTTGGTTATAGGACGTTAGCTAATGCTGATATCTATCGTATGCACTTGCTTTCGTAGTGCTTTATATTAGCGTTTACAACGCTCGTGGTTTAAAAAATGCGATAAAATCTCTAAACCATGTTCTGTTAAAATAGCCTCAGGATGAAATTGCAAGCCATACAAGGGGTATTCCCGATGGGACATAGCCATAATAGTGTTATCGCTCCAAGCATCGATGGTAAAGCAGTTAGGCAGCGTTTCTATGTCTACAGCTAGTGAGTGATAGCGGGTGGCTAGGAAAGGATTGGGTAATCCATGAAATAATCCTTCTTTATGGTGGTTGATGGGAGAGGTCTTGCCATGAACAATGGTGGGGGATTGGACAATGCGACCGCCAAACGCATGGGCTAGACACTGATGGCCCAAACAAATCCCTAAAATAGGTATTTTCTTGTAAAAGTGTTTGATAGCTGCGAGTGAAATACCCGCATCGAGAGGCCCTTTAGGTCCTGGCGAAATCACTAAATACTCAGGGGATAATGCTTCAATCGCTTCTATCGAAATTTTATCATGAGTAAAAACCATTACGTCTTGGTCAAGACGCTCAAAATAGTGCTTAAGGTTGTAAGTAAACGAATCATAGTTATCGATAATCAGTAACATAGGTAAGCCATGAAAGATAAATCCTTCTTAAAGTGAAAACTCTTCCCCAAGGTATACCGCGCGCACTTGTTGATTAGCAAGAATAGTTGCGGGGGTGCCTTCGCAAAGGATTTTACCTTGATTCACAATGTATGCACGCTCACAAATGTCTAATGTTTCACGTACATTGTGATCCGTAATAAGCACGCCGATGTTTCTATCGCACAAATGCAAAATGATTTTTTTGATGTCGATGACCGAAATGGGGTCAACCCCTGCAAAGGGCTCATCCAATAATATAAACGTAGGTTCAATGGCCAATGCACGGGCAATTTCAACACGACGACGTTCCCCACCAGATAAACTCATGCCTAAATTCTTGCGCAAGTGTGAAATGTGGAATTCGAGCAATAGTTGCTCTAATTTTTCCAGGCGCTGCTTTTTATCCAGGTCACGCCGTAACTGTAAAATAGAAAGAATATTATCGCTTACCGTCATTTTTCTAAAAATCGAGGCTTCCTGAGGCAAATACCCAATGCCCAAACGCGCTCGTTGATGCATGGCAGATTTTGTGACGTCTTGTCCATTAAGGATGATTTGCCCTTCATCACAAGATTGAAGGCCCACTATCATGTAAAAACATGTGGTTTTCCCAGCCCCATTAGGACCTAACAAGCCTGCGCATTCGCCTCGTTTGATTCGAATGGTAATATCATTAACCACAGTTCTGGATTTAAATGATTTTTTTAATTGACGCGCTATTAGTTCGCTCATGACGGTTTACCTGGATGAATAATAATGGTGGTCCGTTCTTTGCCATCGCTTTTTGAGATGACATGTTGATTCAATGTGTCATAGCTAATGCTAGGGGCGGAAAAAGAATCTGCTCCTTGCTCAACACGTGCATGCCCTATGAGCTCGATAAGGTGACGATCGGGATAATAATTGATAATATCAGCAAAGGCGTGCATTGGTGGCTTATCTGCCGTTGTAAGTGCCCAGTAGTGTGCTTGGGCTTTTGGGTTGCCTTTAATAATGGCTTTGACCAGCTGATTTTTTTCATTGCCCTCGGTGATTGCTTCAGCGGCTCTAATATGCGTTGAGCCCTGGTCAAGCTGTACATCACCAGAATATATCCCTAAGTGCGATTGATGATTAAGATCTGCTGAGTGAGCTTGCAGCGTCATGGTTTCTGTTCTGTCTTTAGGCAATGCAAAACTTGCAGGTATTACTAAAATCCAAGAAAATAAAAGGACGCCTTGTGAACAATGTAAAAAAATCCTTTTTTTAGCCACGGTTAGGCTCATAAACACCCCTCGCCTTGCTTAATAATTGCACTCGCTTTTGTGCAAGATAGGCATTCATGCCTCTGGATTGTACGATATTGCCAGGCCTTTCATAAGTGACATCCAATAAGGTTGAAGCAAGTTTTTCCTTTGGATAGTAGGTAATGGCTTCTGTTTTTAGAGTGCTTTCTTGTGTCTGCTTATCATTTTTTTGATGCACAATCACGTTTTTATTGAAGGTAATTTGTTGCCCTCCATAAAGAGATGTCGCTTGCTCAGCAAAAATTTCCCAGGGGGGTTGATTGTCTTGTGAAATGACAATGTGGGGCGTGGTGAGTACATTCGTATTGTTAAGGGAAATATGGCGCATCAAAGGCGTTTGTAAATAATTGCTGAGATGACCATTGCTATCAAATTGGTGAACGGTTAAATGGCTGATAATCATGTCAGCAGTGGTTGATAGCGTGTGCTCATCAAGTTTTTTAAGCTGTTTTGAGCTTGCAAAATACCAACCTGAACAGGCTAGGCAAATAAGGGTTATGAATAGCCAAGCGGCCTGCTTGGCTGCATTCATTTTTTGACTCCATGGTTCAAATACCCATTTAACGCCTCTTCTTGTTTATTTTGTGCATTTAAAATTAAATCACACAGTTCTCTTACAGCACCTCGCCCACCTGTTGATTGGGTTTGCCATGTTGCAAATTCCTTCACCTGGGCCACCGCATTTCCAACCGCCACACCAAGACCCACTTGGCGAATGATAGCCAAGTCGGGGAGATCATCGCCGATGTATGCAAAAGCGTCGTCGGGTAGATTAAGGCGGGCTTTGAGTTGCTGATAGGCGTCTCGTTTATCCACTTGTCCTTTAAAATAATGCGTGATTCCAAGTTGCTGCATGCGGTGGTCGATGACGGCATTGCGAGATGTAGTAATCACTGCTACTTCAATGCCTATAGCCATGAGCAGTTTTAAGCCCATGCCATCTTGAATGTGGAATGCTTTAAGTTCATTGCCTGTATTATCTATGTAGATGAGCCCATCGGTTAAGACGCCATCCACATCGCAAATAACGCACTGAATTTTTTTTGCTTTTTCAATTAATGTATTCATTGGTTTCTCATCTATTTAAAATACGCCTGCACGAAGTAAATCGTGCAAATGGACCACAGCGACCGGTTTATTGTTGTTATCAGTGACCACAAGAGAGGTAATGCTGTATTTTTGCATTAATGCCAGTGCTTCAGCAGCCAAGAGCCCAAAGGTGATGGTCCGACATTGGCGAGACATGACATTTTTTAGCGGGGTGGTATTGATATCCCACTGTTGGGTTAATGTGCGACGAACATCACCATCGGTATAAATGCCCGTTAAAGAACCATCCGAATCAACAACACAGGTCATTCCCAGTTTTTTAGCCGTTACCTCAATAAGGGCTTCACGTACAGTGACAAGTTCGTTAACAATGGGCAATTCTTGGGCTTGGTGGCAGAGCTCATCAACACGCAATAAAAGACGTTTGCCAAGCGCTCCGCCTGGGTGAGAGCGTGCAAAATCATCGGCACTAAAGCCACGTGCTTGCAGTAATGCAATGGCTAATGCATCACCCATGACCAATGCAACGGTTGTACTGGTCGTTGGTGCGAGTCCAAGAGGGCAGGCTTCATGGCGAATGCTGATATCAATATTGACGTTGGCCATTTTTGCTAACGTAGAATTTTTATTGCCGCTCAGTGCTATCAGTGGAACTTCAAAACGCTTTAATAAGGGGAGAAGGGTTACAATTTCTTGAGTATTGCCTGAATTGGAAAGGGCAAGAACAATGTCCGCTGGCGTAATCATTCCAATATCGCCATGATGCGCTTCAGCTGGGTGCATAAAAAAAGCAGGCGTTCCGGTGCTGGATAAGGTTGCCGCAATTTTTTTTCCAATATGACCTGATTTTCCCATGCCGGTTACAACCACGCGGCCTCTGCAGGCGAGCAGCAATTCACACGCCGTATTAAAATGCTCGTCTATGCGTGTTGATAACTCAAATACAGCTTGTGCTTCTGTTTCAATAACAGCAAGACCTAATTTGCAAAAATCCATGGGTTTATTGAGCCTATATTATTGTTTGTAGATCTTATCATAATCAGTTTTGTGTGTCGTTAAATGAATATTGTCAATCAATACTGTTCATTAATAAGTCACAAATAGGATTCTTTCCTTCCGAATTGGCAATACTTGCATCTGCGAGTATATAATAAGTTTAGAGAGCTAAATCTGGAATAAGAATCTATGCGCGATAATTTGGTGAATATCACCAATCTTACGTTTTCCCGAGACGAGCGTCTGATTTTTAATGGCGTTAATATTGAGGTGAAACGAGGAAAAATAACAGCGATCATGGGTCCTAGCGGTAGTGGGAAAACCACGTTGTTACGCTTGATTGGAGCCTTGCTTGCCCCTGATGCAGGTGAGATCCTCGTTGATGGCAACAATATTCATCAACTGTCTCACAAGTCCCTTTATAAAGCACGTCGTAAAATGGGTTTGTTGTTTCAAAATAGCGCGCTATTTACCCACCTTTCAGTGTTTGACAATGTAGCCTTTCCTTTGCGTGAACATACCAAATTAAACAAAGCCATGTTGCGTGATATTGTTTTAATGAAATTAGAAGCTGTAGGATTAAGAGGTGCGGCGCATTTAATGCCTGCCGAACTATCAGGAGGTATGGCGCGTCGAGTCGCTTTAGCGAGGGCCATTGCACTTGACCCTGAACTAATGATGTATGATGAGCCTTTTACTGGGCAAGATCCCATCTCTATGGGTGTTTTGGTTCGATTAATTAAGCGTCTTAATCAATTGTTACAGACCACCACCATGCTGGTGTCTCATGATGTGGCTGAAACGTGCTCCATTGCTGACTATGTTTATCTAATTGCCGGCGGTCAAATTATTGGGCAAGGCACGCCACTTGAATTAGACCGCTCCCAACAACCACAAATAAGACAATTTATGCATGGGGAAGCCGATGGGGTCGTGCCTTTTCATTATCCCGCGCGCTCTTATACAGAGGAGCTATTAGATGCTTGAATTGATCTCACGTCTCGGACATAACGGGTTAAATGGCCTACAAACCCTGGGTAGTTCAGGTCGATTTTTGTTACGTGTGTTAACGCAAAAGCCAGATTTTCCACGTCTTTGGCCGGTACTTCGAGTGCAGCTCTATTTTGTAGGTGTGTTATCGTGCCTGATAATTACTGTTTCAGCGTTGTTTATCGGTATGGTGGTGGGGTTACAAGGGTACAATACACTCGATAAATTTGGGGCAAGTAGCCAACTGGGGCAGCTATTGGCATTAAGCATTGCTCGGGAGCTTGGGCCTGTTATCAGTGCATTGTTGTTTGCAGGACGTGCAGGCTCTGCATTAACGGCTGAAATTGGCTTAATGAAAGCAACAGAGCAATTGGCCAGTATGGACATGATGGGTGTAGATCCGCTTGGGCGGATTATTTATCCAAGATTTTTAGCAGGAATCATATCGTTACCTTTGTTGTCACTGATTTTTTCAGCAGTTGCAATTTACGGCGGGTATTTTATCGGTGTGAAATGGTTGGGCGTGGATGCTGGGAGTTTCTGGTCTAACATGCAGGCTTCCGTTGATTTCAGGATTGACGTGTTGAGTGGCATTATTAAAAGTGTTGTTTTTGCTTTTCTAGTGATTTGGATAGCTGTTTTCCAGGGGTTTACGTGTATTCCCACAGCGGAAGGTATCAGTCAGGCCACAACGCGGACAGTGGTTTATTCATCGCTTGCCGTATTAGGGTTTGATTTCCTATTGACCGCGATGATGATAGGAGGTTGGTAAAATGAACAGTAAGCAGCGTTATATTGATGTTAGTGTTGGGGTCTTTATGCTGCTCGGCGCGTTAGCTTTGCTAATCATGGTCATGATGGTCAGTGGGATTACGAATTGGCGCGTAGCAAAGGAATATCAGGTTACTGCTAATTTTACAGACATTGGTGGTTTAAAAGTACGAGCCCCGGTGACGGTGGCAGGGGTAAGAATTGGTGAGGTCACGCGTATTGAGCTGCAGCCTAGTCAGTTGAATGCCAAAGTGACCATGATGTTGAACCAAGACAAGCTCATTCCATATGCGGACTCTTCGGCTCGTATCTTAACAGAAGGGCTATTGGGCTCTAATTACATCAGTATTGTTCCAGGCTTTGATGATGAAGACAACAAAGACCACCCCTATTTAAAAGCAGGGGATGTCATAGCAAAAACACAGGAAGCCATTATTCTTGAAAACCTTATTGGCCAACTTTTATTTAATATTAAAAAATAGGTGAACTATGAGAGCAATAAAAGTTTTATTCTTGTTTATGATAATGGGTGTGGTCCAAGCTGTAAGTGCCGAATCTTCTCCAGTGCCCATGCTTGAAAATTCAGCCAATCAAATCATTAGTACCCTTAAGCAAAACAAGGCTCAGTTAAAACACAACCACCAGGTGATTCATCAAGCGGTTGAGCGTTACCTGCTACCGCACGTTGATGTGAATGGAATGGCCCGTTCTGTAGTGGGACGCGTAGCATGGAACAAAGCTTCTATGGCTGAGCGACAAGAGTTTACTCGTGTGTTTACCCAGTTGGTTATTCGTACTTATGCAAATCCTTTAGCTGAATACAAAGATGAAACCGTAAAATTCTTGCCACTTCATGGTTCGTCTAATGCGCATTTTACGCGCGTTAGTAGTATTATTGTGCGCTCTAATGGGCAGAATATACCTTTAAGTTACAGTTTGGTTTTAAAAAATGACACCTGGAAAATTTATGATTTAAGCGTTGAGGGTGTCAGTTTATTGCAGAGCTTTCGCTCCCAATTTGGTCAGGTATTAAATAGCTCCTCTATGCAGGAATTGATTCAACAGATGCACAAAAATACCAAGGCTGCGTGATGATGAAAGAGCAACTCTTCAAGCCATCGGAAGAATTAACGTTTAATACTGTACAATTAGACAGCAAACGTTTGTCGGCATTATTGCGCGACACCAAAACGATAAGGATAAAATTTGATTTGTCGGATGTTACCCAGTGCGACAGCGCAGGCCTTGCCTTGCTCATAGAAGCAAAAAGGCAATGCGCGCACTTCGGTAAATCCTTGGTCATTGGCGATATCCCTAAAGCGATTTTGCAGTTGGCTGAATTTTGTGGTGTAGACGCTATGTTGAGAAGTGATAGTTGCACAGCATAGCAACGGTTTAATCAGGAATAGGTGAGTATGTAAGATGTTAAGTAATGAAGAAATAGAACAGCGCTTTAATAATAGAAGTGATGTGGAGCATGTCAATGTAAAAGGGGATGGTTATCATTATGAGCTAGTCATTGTTTCTGATACCTTTCTTGGCAAATCCAAGGTCGCTCGACAGCAGTGGGTTTATGCACAACTTAATGATTATATTGCAGAAGGCAGTTTGCATGCGTTGAGCATGAAAACGTGGACAAAAGATGAATGGGAGAAACAACATGGATAAGCTAATCATCAATGGTGGAAAGCCGTTACGAGGTGATGTGGTGATTTCTGGTGCTAAAAATGCAGCATTGCCCATTATGGCTGCAACGTTATTGGCTCAAGATAATGTAACAATTGCAAATGTTCCGCATCTTAAAGATGTGACTACCATGATGGAACTGTTAGGCCAATTAGGTGCTCAGCTTGTTGTTGATGAAAAGATGAACGTACAAGTGGATGCTAATCATGTTAATGAATTGGTGGCGCCATATGAGCTTGTTAAGACCATGCGAGCCTCAATTCTGGTATTAGGGCCTATGCTCGCGCGTTTTGGTGAAGCCGATGTTTCATTGCCTGGAGGGTGTGCTATTGGTACGCGTCCGGTCGATCTGCATTTAAAAGCATTAAAATTGATGGGTGCTGATATTACGGTTAAAAATGGATACATCAAGGCCAAATGTAAACACGGGCGTTTGCAAGGTAGAACTCTGGTGTTTGATATGGTAACGGTAACGGGCACCGAAAATATTCTCATGGCGGCCGTCTTGGCTGAGGGGACGACCATCATTAAGAACGCTGCTCGTGAACCTGAAGTGGTTGATCTCGCTAATTTTTTAATACAAATGGGTGCGCGTATTAAAGGGGCTGGCACACACACGATAGAAGTTGAGGGTGTTGAAGGATTAGCCGGGGGTTCTTATTCAGTAATGCCTGATAGGATTGAAGCAGGAACCTACCTCACCGCTGGTGCTTTGACCGGTGGGCAAGTCACGGTAAGGCGCGTGAAACCTGATAATTTGCTCTCCATGCTATGCAAGTTTGAAGAAGCAGGAGCCACCATTACTCTTGGGGAAGATTGGGTAACGCTTGACATGCAGGGCGCACGGCCCGAGGCTGTTAATATTTCGACCGCGCCATACCCTGGTTTCCCGACCGACATGCAGGCACAGTTTATGGCTTTGAATGCTGTTGCAGAAGGTTCATCGTCTATTATAGAAAACATTTTTGAAAATCGTTTTATGCATGTTCAGGAATTGCAGCGAATGGGTGCAAATATACGGCTAAATGGTAATACTGCAATGATTACTGGTGTTCCTAAATTAACCGGTGCTCCTGTCATGGCAACTGATCTACGTGCATCAGCGGGACTTATTTTAGCAGGGCTTGCTGCTGAGGGAGAAACAACCGTAGAGCGTATCTATCATGTGGATAGAGGCTATGAGCGCATCGAAGAGAAATTTTCGATGTTGGGTGCCGACATTAAACGGTGTTCTACACGTTGATAACTCGTGATGAATTGACTGCTTATTTGCAGAAATTTTTGGTGTGCGATAGTTTTAATGACTACGCACCCAATGGACTGCAAATAGAAGGGCGGGAAAATATTCAGCGATTCTGTACGGCAGTTACGGCTTCAAAAGCTGTGATAGAAAAAGCCATAGCGATGAAAGCGGATGCATTGTTGGTGCATCATGGTTATTTTTGGCGAGGGGAAGATCCGGTGATTACCGGAATGAAGCGAGCGCGTATAGCGGGACTTCTAAGTCATGATATCAATCTGTTTGCTTATCATTTACCGCTTGATTGTCATCTTAGCATTGGAAACAATGCCTGCCTTGGCCAGTTATTAGGTATGGATAACGTGCGTCAGCACATGGCTGGAAAAACAACAAACCTTTTATGGTCAGGCGCTTTGAGCTCACCTCTCACCGCTAAAGCATTTTCCATTCATATCACTGAACAATTAAAGCGTGCTCCATTGCATGTCTCGGGCGCAAAGGAAGGCATTCAGAAGGTTGCATGGTGCAGTGGCGCTGCAGAAGATTTTATTGAGGACGCCCATCGATTAGGGGTAGACGCTTACCTAAGTGGTGAAATTTCAGAGCGTACGTATTACCAAGCAGAAGAGTTAGGGATGCATTATTTTGCCTGTGGGCATCATGCTACTGAGCGCTACGGTGTGCAGGCCTTAGGCTTACACCTAAGTGAACGTTATGGATTAAAATACCAATACATTGAAAGTGACAACCCGGTTTAAATTTAATTTGCATGATTTAAATTTCTCGCCTCCCAATCACTAGAGTGTGGGTATCCTTCAAAAGCTGTAGTAATATGCAGCGTTGGTTATGAATTCACGTTTTTTGGAAGGCAATCAAATGGAAAGAAAAGTGTTGCAAAAAATTTATTCAAAATTGCCCGTATTAAGTTTCGATATTTTTGCAATCCCCGTTGCTTGGTATTTAGCTTATTGGCTTCAATATAATTTGCGTGCTTTTCCTCATAAAGTTACAGGGGCTCATTCTTTATCTGCATTTTCAATTGTAATGCTGCTGCAAATTGGTTGCTATTACCATTTTAAGGTGTATAGAGGTTTGTGGAAATTCTCTTCGTTAAACGATGTTGCACGTATTTTAAGGGCCGTGGTTAGTGCCACCATTCTTGTGGTTCCTGTGTTGTATATTGCATCCATATTACCGTTTATTCCACGTTCTATTTTACCGTTGTATTGCATGCTTCTTGCTACGTTACTGTGTGGAGCGCGCTTATTGTTACGGTATTATGGCGATAGAACTAATAAAATAGGCGATGCAGGGGATGTAAAACGCGTGCTCATTATTGGTGCTGGCAAAGCTGGTGAAGGTTTAGTACGCGATTTAAAGCGCACCTACTCGTATCTTCCTGTGGGACTCGTTGATGATAATCCTGCTAAATTTAAGTTAGATGTGCATGGGGTGCGTGTACTAGGCGGGGTAGAGGATTTGCCCGCATTGGTGAAAGCACATGGTATTGATTTAGTTTTTATTGCCGTACCTTCGGCGCGCTCAGCGGATATGCGCCGAATTGTTAATCAATGTGAGGCGTGTAAACTTCCCTTTCGAACCCTCCCAAGCCTGCAAGCATTAGCCGCTGGGCGAGTTGAGGTAAATGCATTACGAGAAGTGCATATAGAAGATTTATTGGGAAGAGACCAGGTCGAACTTCATTGGGATAAAATCGCTGTCAGCATTCACAACAAACGTGTATTGGTTACTGGGGCTGGTGGGTCTATTGGTTCTGAGCTTTGTCGTCAAATCATGTTGTTAGGGCCACAGAAATTGTTGGTGGTTGATAACAGCGAATTTAATTTATATAAAATTGATCTAGAGCTTAAACAGCAATTTCCTGATATTCCGGTTGAGGTGGCCTTGGTAAGTGTCGTTGATAAAATCGCGATGGACCACACTTTTCAACGTTTTCAGCCTGAAATTGTTTTTCATGCGGCAGCCTATAAACATGTGCCTTTACTTGAAGATCAAATACGGGTAGCCGTGCAAAATAACGTGTTGGGCACTCAAATTACAGCTGAAGCGAGTGTGGCTGTTGGTGCCTCTAAATTTATTCTTATTTCCACGGACAAAGCGGTTAATCCTACCAATATCATGGGTACGACCAAACGTGTTGCGGAAATTTATTGTCAAAATTTGAACTCTCGCGTGGACACACAGTTTATTACAGTCCGGTTTGGAAATGTGCTGGGCTCCGTTGGCAGTGTGGTGCCTTTGTTTCAAAAACAACTGCAAAAAGGTGGTCCACTTACCGTTACGCACCCTGATATTCGTCGGTATTTCATGACCATTCCTGAAGCATGTCAATTGATCTTACAGGCAATGTCAAATGGCGTGGGAGGAGAGATTTTCGTGTTGGACATGGGCGAGCCCATTAAAATTACATACTTGGCTGAGCAAATGATCCGTCTTGCAGGCAAAGAGCTTGGGGTGGATATTGCAATTGAATACACGGGGTTACGTCCGGGTGAAAAACTATTTGAGGAGCTTTTTCATGCATCAGAGCAATTGGTGAAAACCGAGCATGAGAAATTATTTAAAGCTAAATTCCGACAGATGGAGTGGGGGGAGCTTACACAAACCTTGCGGATGTTAACAACCGCCTGTGCCGCCCATCAACAAGATGAATTATTGATTCTTTTACAAAGCCTCGTGCCTGAATTTTCTGGTGATGTTGAGAATGGTCATGATGTTGAAAATAGTGAAAAAAATACATTAAATTTTATTTGAGTTGATCATGGTGTATAATAAAAGCCCACGATGGTTTTTATTAGTGTAATTAATGTATTCAAATAAAGTTTTCAAGTCCGCTTCTCTTCCAAAGACGCAAGAAGCTCCTCTCTTACAGCAACCGGTAACGGATGCAATTCAGTCCATTTTGTCTACCAAGAAAGGTGAGCGTTGTTTTGATAAAATTCTTGAATTGTCAGATAACTTGGTCATTAGACAAAGCGGGCTCGGAGAAAAAGCAGGAAAAGGGCTTTTCATTGTTGCAAAAAATGGGGATTTAAGGCTTAAAGCTGAGACACCAGTGACGTTTTATAATGGTACTATTCGTGATTATGTGAAAACCAGTCTTATAGGGTCGGTATCAGAACGTTATACCATTGGATTAGGTTCAACGCTCAAAGCGGCATCCAAAATTATCATATCTGATCCAGAAGATACTAATCCTGTGGGATCTGCTCACTTTGCTAACCACTCAACTGTACCAAATTGCAAATTAAGTTATCTGTATGGTGATTATGACGTGATTGCAGTTTTAATTGTAATGATGGACGACACCTTTATAGCGAAAGATCACGCATTAGAATTAGTTTTTGATTATGGTGCCTCCGCAGAAATTATTCACGGCATAAAAGACTTATGTGACTATACGCCACACATCAAACCGATGAGCCACTTTGATGAAGAAGATTATGGTGAGTTTTTTATGGACAATCATCAGGATATAGTAAAGGCTCGTTCTGACCGATTAGCTCAACATCTTCGCGAGAAACAAATTTCTATAGAGCAAAAATTTGATGCTTCTCAAAAATTGTTGTTTTTGGCGGAGAAATCTTTGCCGAAAAATTCATTTTCTATTATTGACAGTAGTGATGACGATGCTTTTTCTAATTTACTTGTTGGTAAAGAATCCAATTATTTTATTAAAATTTATCCTCATGATATTCGTTGGATTTTAATGCACGTGGTGCGTGGTAAATCTCGGAAAAATACTGTTTATTTATTCGACCCTGAAGGTGATTTGGGTAGCAAGGTGTTGAGCCAATGGTTTTTTGGATTAGACCTTACAAACACAACGTTTAATTTTATTCACTCGAAGTCCATTGACGAAGAGAATGCTGAAGCATATGGTGCTACACACGTTAGTTGTGTGGCGCTAGCGCGCGTGATGCTCAAAGGTATTCATAATGGTAGCGTAAGCTTTAATGCCTTTGATTCACAAACAGTTTTAAAAATGGGGCGTGTGACAAGGTTACTTTCAAAAGCAATTCATTCTAATATTCAATTGAAATCAAACGATCCGCTAAGCACTCTAACGGCTAAAATTTTGACGCATTACCCAGAGCACGCTCAAATGTTGTCGATTAAGAACAAGCGTGATATTTTCTTGGCGATAATTGCGCTCTTGCAGAGTGATTCAAACCTTAAAAAGCTAAAGCGTAAAGATGTTTTTTTGGAAAGCAGCTTAAGACCTTTTCATGTTTCTGCCCTTGAAAACGTTATGTCTGAAAAAAAGCGAGGGAAGATAGAGGATCATGATGAATGTTTATTTCACGTTTTAACCAATAAAGAGAAAAAAATGCCTAAACTCAAAGTTGAACCCTTGCTTCCTTCGGCAGATAAGTATTTAGCTAAGGAGTCTTTCGCTGTAATTGATAGCCTTCATAATGGTGTTTTTATAGATCTTTTGAGTAGAAAAGAGACTTTTTATTTTATTAAAACATTTACTACTGGACAGCGCTGGATATTAATGTATGTCAACCGCATTGGCTCCGAGAATAATATATATTTTTTTGATCCGGAAGGCACGTCTATTGATACAGTCCTTCAGGATTGGTTTTTGGGATTAGATTTAAAAACCATAAAGTTTCATTTTATTCGTTCGTGGTTTGTCTATGATTTATACTCTAACGGTTATGCAAATACGGACCTTATTTGTGTTGGCCTGGCGCAAGTATTACAGAAGGGTTTAAATCAATTTAGCTTCGAGAAAATACCTGATGCAATGCAAACCAATATGCAGCAATTTCCGAGTGCTGATCATTACAATATCAAATTGAACTTTCAAGACGCGTTAAGTATTCAACTTAGCCAATTGTTGGTGGCTTATCCAGATAAGTCACAATCTTTACGCCATAATGAGGTAAAAGATATTTTATCAGATATAAGAACTTTGTTATCTCAAAAGCCTGCATCAACGGGTGTTGAAGAACCCATATCAACGGGTGTTGAAGAACCCATATCAACGGGTGTTGAAGAACCCATATCAACG
>CAYTZN010000010.1:41407-77049 GCA_964442495.1 uncultured Legionella sp.
GTTGAAGAGTCTGCGTCAGCGGGTGTTGAAGAGTCTGCGTCAGCGGGTGTTGAAGAGTCTGCGTCAGCGGGTGTTGAAGCATCCGTGTCAGCAGGTGTTGAAGCATCCGTGTCAGCAGGTGTTGAAGCATCCGTGTCAGCAGGTGTTGAAGCATCCGCGTCAGCAGGTGTTGAAGCATCCGCGTCAGCAGGTGTTGATGCATCCGCGTCAGCAGGTGTTGATGCATCCGCGTCAGCGGGTGTTGACGCATCCGCGTTAGCAGGTGTTGAAGAACCTGCACTGAAAAAAGCCTTAGATCAAATATTGTATATTGCTGAGGAGCCGATACCCGAGCTGGTTAAAGACAAAAATGAAGAGATAGATTTGTATGCATCTAGCAGTTTCACATTTTTTAGAAGCCTGGATTCTAAAATACTTAAACCTGATGAGCCCGTTTGTAAACGAGGGAGGCTCGAGATTGATCGCCATACGTTGCTCGATTTTTTACTCAACAATCAAGATAAAATGCAGGTAGATGAACAAACTATAAGGCAGACAATAGAATACTCTGACAAAGCGGGATTAGATAGATTATGTGACTTATGTAATACAGAAGCGATGAATGAATCTAATTTCGAATTTGTGGAAAGAGGGCTAAAAGATATCTATAAAGAAATTGATTCCACCTTTCTGTATGATTGAAAATTCTGACCTAAAGTCTCACTGACAAAATAAAACATGGCCTCTAGAATAATATACTTTTCTCAGACAGTTTGAACCAGGATGGCAATAGTTCCAGTCTTGGTTTAATTGTTCTTTGGATGCGGTGGTCATTTGCTTGGAAACACATCTGAAAATTGAATGTGCGTATTCGCTAACTCTCTTTCACGGCGTTTATTTAAACCTAAAAATTTATAAATACACATGGGTAACACCAAGCTTACAAAGCCAATTGAAAAGGCAATTTTGTAGCTAGGATCATCGTTCATTAACAGAAAAATCAAACAGATAAGCATCAAACCAATGGCTATAAACCCTGTATAGGGTGAGCCTGGTGTGACGTAGCGTAGATCGTTTGTGGTATATCCAGCTTTGTACAAACGTTTTCTAAAATTAATTTGTGCCCAGCACAGTGAAATCCAAGCAATGGCACCGGTGAAGCCTGAGACCAGAAGTAAAGCGATATACAGCATGGTTTGGCCAAAAAAGTAGCTCGCAATCAACAAAACCCAGATGGAGAGTAATGTTGCAATCCCTGCATTTTGAGGAACAGCATGATGATTTAGTTTGGCCAACTTTCGAGGTGCCATGCCGTTTCGAGCTAGAGCATGCAACGAGCGCACAATGCCATAGACACCGGAATTTGAGCAGGACAAGGTTGCAGTAAGGGTCACAAAACTTGCCGCAGCCCCAGCCCATTTTAGGCCATAAAAATTCAATGCTTCAGCAAACACGGAGTTTGTGAGGCCAGCATTTTGCCAAGGAAAAATAAGCACGAGACAAAATACTGGAATAATATAGATAAAAAGGATACGGAACGTTACATTGCGAATAGCGCTCGGTATCATTTGTGCGGGGTCTATGGATTCGCCTGCGGCAAGGCCTATGATTTCTGAACCTTGATAATTCACCAATAGTAGAACCATGGCGGTAAGCAATGTCATGTAGCCCTTAGGAAAAAGCCCACCCTGGTCGAAAATATATTTACCACCAATGACCCCCGCGGGGTGTGAGCCGTGAATAAGACCAAAGAAGATAAAAAGGGATAGCCCTACAAAACTAAACAAGGCCACTATTTTAATCAAAGCCAGCCAAAATTCGATTTCTCCAAAGGTACCCACTTCTTTTATGTTGATATAGGTAATGAGTAAACCAAACCCTACCGCCCAAACATAGCTACTAACGCCCGTAAAATGTTGCATAATAATGCCGCCAGCAACGCATTCAGCGGGGATATAGGCGACCCAGCTAATCCAGTATGACCAACCGACCCCACAGGCAAAAGACGGTGAAATAAAATCAGCTGTGTAATTAATAAAAGAACCAGAAATAGGGATAGCTACAGCGAGTTCGCCCATGCATAACATGGTTAAATAAATAATTAAACCCCCTAAAATATAGGCTAAAAAAACAGAGGGTCCGACTGCATGAATAACTGCTCCTGTACCAAGAAAGTAGCCTGAACCAATAATTCCGCCCAAGGCAATGAGTTGAATATGTCTATCCTTTAAAGCGCGACGAAATTCGCCATCATGAGAGGGCGTTGTAGGTAATTCAGTTTTTATAGTCACTAATTTTCATGGTCCATAACATTAATGCAATTAATTATGCAGCGTGGATTGTATAATAATTTTGTCTTTTGTCCAGGGCTTGTCATTAATTACATGCATATAAGAAAAAAGAGCGTAATTTTCAGCTGTAAAACAAATTTTATAGCATTAGTGGGTATGCATTAAATAAAAATACAAGGGTATAAATTTAACATAGATAATTTGGTGGATAAATGCAATTTGGCGGAGAGAGAGGGATTCGAACCCTCGATACGTTGCCGTATACACACTTTCCAGGCGTGCGCCTTCAACCACTCGGCCACCTCTCCGTTACTTGGGCGGAAGAATATACTCCTGCAAGAAAAAATGCAAACGCTGTTTTATTGATTTCAAATGATTTTGAAAAAACAACACCTGGGTGTTAAAATGAGCAATGGGTACATTTTTTATTTCTTTTATGCCTAAATATTACTATAAATTAGATAAATTTAATTCATTTGAATACATGAGCTTACCTGATGATGAGTTACTGACGTTCATTAAAATAAATCAATTCTCCCCAAATGCTTTTTGGGGAGAGGGTAATCCTCTTTTACATTGTTGGTTAGCGAATGAATTTTATGATCGAGTTGAGCGTTTATTTGATTTAATTCCATTACGCATTGATCCGAATTTATGCGATGGAGCTTTCTACGGAAAAAAATCATTATTGATAGTATTGTCATTGATGGTTTCTAACGACAGTTTGATTTATAAATTTATGGAAAAATATCGCACTAAAATTAATTTTGATTATCAAGATGCAAGAGGACGAACAGCGCTACATGTTGCTGTTATTTTGGGGCGTTGTGATTTAGTGAAAACACTGATTAAAGATTATGAGGCATCCATTCTTATTCAAGATAAGGATGGAAAAACACCTTTTGATTATTTAAATTGCTCAGAAGAGGTAATAAAAAATACGCTTAAATCCGTTGGATTAGAACCATTAAGAGATGTTCAGGCGAAAAGAGACAGGGTATTTTGCAATGAGAAACCACTTCATATTTCTGGAGAATTATTAGTACAGACTAAAGAAAATATAGCGGCCTTATTGGCTCATGAGCCACTAGTCTTAATAAAATTTATCAAGGGAAACACAAACAAGTGGTCAACAGGGATTGGTGACGACTCCCTTGAAACCCATGCAAAGTTATTAGCGGTTGCCACAGATGTTGCTCGACATTTCAAAGTGCCCTTAGAAGAAGTATTTGTAGAAGAGCCATTGGATGTAGATACGGTAAAAAAATTTAAATTATTTTTACGAGACGAGCATATAAAATTTTCTGGGCTCTCTGTTTTAGAAAAGTGTATAGAAGGGCATAAAAAAATTGATAGTGAACTATGCTATTTAAATGTAAATACCAGAGCAAATGCATCTAATCTTTAAGCACAAATGATCTCGTATAAAGCGCATTAAGAGGCGTTTACCCTGATGTAAATACCGTGAGGCTTATTATGATAAAGATGGGATGATAACATAGTGTATTGCCTCTAAAGCTTGGTTTAAGCGTCTGTTCTTCTCTTGCCTCATGACTAAAGATAAATCCCGATATCATATAAACAATTTTTAAAAAAATTGTTTATACTGAAATTTCTGATTTATTCTGATGTATCGTCTTGAAGTCATTATAAGGAAATCAATTGATGTTAAGAGTTATGTTAGTGTTACTAGGATGGTTTTTCGTACTACAAGTTTGTGCTTTCCCCTGTTTTTTAACCATGGTTAAAGACAGTTGTTGGACAAATTATACATTAACAGTGACGGTGACCAACGTAAGCACAGAGGCGACCGTAGCAACAGTGATTGTTCCGCAAGGGCAATCATGGGTAAGGCAAGCCTTTACTTGCCAACCAGGGGATGATCTATCATTAAAAGCCACGTTTACTCCAGTTTTTTGGGAGAGTGATGAAGGCAAAGTATACCCCGCATTAAGGGATTGGAAACTTCCTGACGCGGTTAACAAAGGTGATACGGCATGGAACATTACCGTGTGTTATCCCGAGGCATTTTCAGAAGTTCCGCTTCCTCCAGATGCAAGTGGCAATTGTAAATGTGCCACTGATAATATTCCGCCTGTGCCACCGCAATAGCGCATTTAAATGTCATTTTTCATAAACATTGATGGGTGCAAGGTGAGCTTTAACGTATGAATCTATTAGGAGCAATTAAATTGATACCCTTAAGACATAAAATTGGGCAAATGTTGATTATGGGCTTTGCTGGTTGTGATATAGAGCCTCAAAGCCCTGTTGTAAAATGGTTAACGGAAGATAGTCTTGGAGGGGTATTGTTGTTTGATTTTGATATGTCGACAAAAACGTATGGTAAAAATTTACGTAATTGTAATCAGATTAAACGGTTGATACATCAGTTGAAGCATTATGCTGAATCCTCAAGTGCTAATAAAGAAAGATTACCTCCCTTTATCGCTATAGATTACGAGGGTGGGGCTGTGGATAGGTTGTCTAAAATAGATGACTGCATGACCACGATGAGTGCTTTTCATCAAGGTCTGCTCTCTGATCATGCTTTGTATCTTGAAGCAGAAAAGATGGCTGTGACCTTAAAAGAGCTAGGCTTTAATCTTAATTTTGCCCCAGTTGTTGATCTTAATTTGGATAAAAATCGAGGAATTATTGGTAAATTAAATCGCAGTTTTTCATCATCGCCTGAAGATGTGATACGTGCGGCCAGGCAATTTGTAAATGCGTTTAGTCACCAAGGCATTGCGTGCTCTTATAAACATTTTCCAGGCCATGGGAGTGCGACAGGGGATACGCATGAAGGTTTTGTTGATGTAACGGAATACTACCAAGAAAGTGAGCTTGCTCCTTATGAAAGGTTATTAAGCGACAAAAAATCTCCTGTCATGGTGATGACCGCACATGTGATAAACCGTAGATTAGATAACAGTGGGTTACCTGCGACGTTATCTTACCCGATTCTTACTGGTTTATTGCGTCAAAAAATTGGTTTTGATGGTGTTATTATTAGTGATGATTTACAAATGCAGGCGATTAGTGATCATTACAAACTAGATGAAGCGCTGAGCTTAACGCTCAATGCAGGCGCCGATATGGTTATTTTTGGAAACCAGTTAGGTCATAACACGCCGATAGAAATTATTGACTGCATTGAAGGTCTTGTGAGTAAAGGAATTGTTGCAGGGGATCGTATTGATGAGGCTTACCAACGCATTTGTCGTTTAAAAATAAATATTAACGAGAGTGTTTTTTCGAAAGTTTAAACAAGAATGGTGGCCAGAGACAGAATCGAACTGTCGACACAAGGATTTTCAATCCTTTGCTCTACCGACTGAGCTATCTGGCCAGAAGGTGGGTGCTATTAAACTCCGAGAACGATCTGGAGTCAAGAGGAAGATTGTTATTTTATTAAAAAATAATTTTCCTTGCGGTAAAATACTCTATAAGTCCTACACTCTATAAGTCCTACGTGCTGTGTCTTGTCCGCGGTACTTAGGTCAGAGCAAAAGTATAAGTGTCTGATAAATAGACTCGTCGCCAACGTACCTCGCTTTATGCGAGGTATCTAGCAATCTGACAAGATTCATGGATCCTGCGGACAAGCCGCAGGACGTTGAGTTCAGACCAAGTCAATCAACTACAACTCTCTTTGTCCTTTTTTGGCCACTCATGCTGTTGCCCTGGTACGTAGGTGCTTTAAAATATGTTCTTGATTTATTCTTTAAGCTTTAAAGCCTGCTGGTTTTTCAGAGCCTTCGCCAAAGAAAAATTTTTCCATTTCTTCTTGTAAAAATTCTCGAGCTTTAGGATCTAATAAACTTAAGCGATATTCATTTATGAGCATGGTTTGATGAGCCAACCACATTTTCCACGCTGCTTTAGAAATATGGTTAAATATTTTCTCACCTAAAGGGCCAGGGAACGGAGGCGAGGACATGCCTTCAGCTTCTTCTTTTAACTTTTCGCAAAATAGTTGTCGAGTCATCGTATTTCTCTTAATTATGTTTCATTGTGTGTAGCAGGCAAGCACATAATCTTGCCCTTAGGGGGCGGGCGTGAATAAACGTGCAGTTTTGCAGTAAAAATAAGTCTATTTCTCGTCATCTATCTCTATGCAAAGTATGGCGAAATACTAAAAAATGCGCATTTTAAATCACACCCGTCAGAGGCTGTATTATTGCGCCATAATGGTCTAAGGTATAGAGTATTGTAGGGATCATTTCATTATTAGACATTGATGTTTAAATTTAACTCAAGGAGAATCACATGAAAGATAAAAAATATTGCGATACCACCGCCCAATGTTGGGGTTATCGACATGAACTGATAGGATTGGTTTTATTGGTTTTGGCTACCATTCTAACGGTTGTTACCTTCAGTAGTTTAGGGATAGTGGCAATGTTTATTGTTGGTTTAGTGATGTGTTGCCATAAACATGTAGGAAGACATTGCTGCGATTGTCATTGTGGCGATAGCTCAAGCGAATTAAAAATCCCTATGGTAAATCATGATAAAATGCCCGTAAAAAAATCCTTAAAAAAAGTAAAAACAAAGGGTTAGTGAAGATGCCGTTGTCTATTGTTTTTTAGGTGGTGGACGACGGCGTTTTTTAAAGTGCAACGGTTGGGTATAACAGGGGTATATTGTGAGGCTAATGTTAAGCGGATTATTGTTATTGTGTTCTCTCATGGTAAGTGCGGGAAATACTCTTACCCTTAATGTTGATCCAAATTGCCCACAATTTGTAGTGACATTGCCTTCTAATCCAACAACGGGTTATCAATGGGTGGCAACTACTTACGATAAAACCCTCTTTCAGTTAAAAAGCAGTCGTTACGCAGCACCTCAAACAACCCTCGTTGGTGCTGGTGGCCAAATGACATTTACGTTTGGCCTCATTAAGGGCCAATCTTACCCGGCTTCCACACAAATGTCGTTTACATATGCAAGGCCATGGGACCCTAGCAGTGGCACTATAAAACCAGTAAGCATTCGTTTTTCTAAAGCCTTGTCTAAAAAACAGTCCTTTCTATGGTCTAATTTAATTAGTATGCTTAAAAGCATTTAAATATAAAAAACCACGGGATGATTTAAATTCGTTTTTAACATTAGCAAAGCCACTATAGGCTTTGCTAAAATGGTTACTTTACATTATTCCTTAACCCGTTTAAAAGGTAGGTAACGCGGCTCCCAAAAAATGTCTTCTATTAATTTATCTATGGGTTTGTTGGGTGTTTTTTCAGCAAGGCCTGAATCAATCGCTGTTTGTGCGACGGCAATCGCGATGCGTTTAGCTACTGTTTGAGCATCATTTAAAGAGGGTAGTAAAGGAAGAAAGCTGTCTTTTTTGCTAGGCGAAAAATCGCTAAGTGCCCGTGAAGCAGCCCAAATCATTTCTTTTGATAATCGTTTCGCACGCACTGCTAATATTCCTAAACCAATGCCAGGGAATACCAATGCATTGTTGCACTGAGCTATTTGTAATAAACGGTTTTGATATTCGATGGTAGGAAAAGCCGTGCCTGTGGCAATCAAGGCCTTACCATTACTCCAGGTTAAAATATCAGCCGGGTGCGCTTCACATTTTTCATCAGGATTAGAGAGCGGGAAAATAATAGGACGTTCGCAATGAGACGACATCATTTCAATAATGGCTTGTGAAAAAGCCCCAGGTTGTGATGAGCAGCCAATGAGAGCCGTTGGCTTGACGTGGCGCATGGTATCAGTGAGTGAAGGGAATCTTTTATCGTGAGTCGCCCAACTGCTAATTTCACTCTGTTTTCGTGCAAATGGTTTTTGCGCATCTGTGAGCTCTATGTCTGCATCGCTTAATAAGCCTTGGCGGTCAACCAACCAAAAACGTTTGTGTGCCTCTTTTAAAGACAAGCCCCGCCTAACCATGGCATCAACGATTTGGTCGCTAATCCCGGTTCCGGCTGAGCCCGCTCCAAAAACCACAATGCGTTGGTCTTCAAGGCTTACGCCA
Organism: uncultured Legionella sp.; assembly: GCA_964442495.1. Lineage (GTDB taxonomy): Bacteria > Pseudomonadota > Gammaproteobacteria > Legionellales > Legionellaceae > CAYTZN01. Next base: position 49,670 of record CAYTZN010000010.1, read on the forward strand.
GTGATATCACAGGCTGCAAGTAAAGCCGCTAGGGTTACAGCACCAGTCCCTTGGATATCATCATTAAAGGTACATAATTCATTTTGGTATGTATCTAAAACCCGTCGGGCATTACCGCGACCTAAATCTTCCCAATGTAAAAATGCATTGGGGAAATGCTTTTTAATACTGTTTACAAAAGTTTGGATAAACGTGTCATATTGTTCACCATGGATGCGCAAATGGTGGCAACCAAGATACATCGGGTCGTCTAATAATTCTTGGTTGTTAGTACCCACATCAAGAAATACTGGAAGTGTTCGTGTAGGATCTATTCCCCCACATAAGCTATAAACCATTAATTTAGCGACAGGAATGTCCATTCCACCAATGCCTTGGTCTCCGATACCAAGAACGCCCTCACCATCAGTAACCACAATGAGATCAATCTCAGGGTTGGAGCGGTTATTGATAATCTCGTCAATTTGGTTTTGATCAGGGTGAGCGATATAAAGTCCGCGAGGTTGGCGGTACTCTTGGCTGTAACGTTTGACCGCCATGCCTACAATAGGTGTGTAAATAGTCGGTAGCATTTCAGCAAGATGACGGCTTAGTAATTTATAAAAAAGAATCTGATTTTTATCATGAAGATTGTTGAGATAGATGTTTTGCTGAATACGGGTAGGGTAGCTTGCATACTGAAAATAAGCGCGCTTAACTTGTTCATCTAATGTTTCTACACGGTTAGGTAATTTTCCCAGCAAACCAAAAGCACACCGTTCGTCATGCGTGAATGCAGTCCCTTTGTTTAGCTGAGGCGTGGTGAGCAAGGGCTTTCCCGATATTGATGTCTCAACAAACAATTCGCTTGTTTTTTCGTCTCTGCAAATTTTAAAGTCCAGCATTTTTATCTCTAAAAGAAATCCAGATGCCATAAGATAGCCAATCTATTTGGTATATTCAATGAAATAAGTTCAGTAGTGTGATAATATGTCTATAATTTGTACGCAGGTAGGTTTCGGCAAGGGTTGAAACTTAACATAGATAGAACCATTTGGTTTATTAGTGTGCTCCTGTATCCAAATGGCATCTATCGTCATGAATTTATCTCATGGTGTGATGCATTTTTTTGCAATCAATTTGAGGTAATATCATGACTTTTTCTAATCTCGGTTTATCAGCACCCATATTGCGTGCCTTAGTTGAGCAAGGCTATAACGTTCCTACACCTATTCAATCACAAGCTATTCCTGTCATTTTACGTGGGCAAGATATATTGGCTTCAGCACAAACCGGAACGGGTAAAACAGCAGGGTTCACTTTGCCCTTGTTGATGCGTTTATCCGAAAAAGCTCGGGCAAAAAGCAACCACATCAAAGTGCTTATTTTGGCTCCTACACGTGAATTGGCTGCGCAAATTCATCAAAGCGTTGTGCAATATGGTCAATACCTTGCTGTTCGTTCAGCCGTGGTTTTTGGTGGAGTAAAAATCAACCCACAAATGATAAAACTTCGCGCTGGAGTTGAAATTCTAGTGGCAACGCCGGGCCGATTATTGGATCTCTACTCGCAACGTGCGATCCGTTTTGATGAATTAGAAACATTGGTTCTTGATGAAGCGGATCGAATGCTCGACATGGGGTTTATTCATGACATTAAAAAAATCATGTCCTTATTGCCCCGTGTTCGTCAAACCTTGCTTTTTTCAGCGACATTTTCAAATGAAGTGAGTCAATTAGCAAAAGACTTGTTAAAAAGCCCTGTGGAAATCAGTGTGGCACCCCGAAACATAGCGGCTGTTTCGGTCTCTCAAAAACTTCACCCTGTGGATAAAGGCCGAAAATCCGAATTGTTGAGTCATTTGATTCGGGCGGAAGATTGGGATCAGGCTTTGATTTTTTCACGGACCAAGCATGGCGCTAACCGGTTGGTGAAAACATTAGCACTGGATGGAATTGATGCTTTGGCTATTCATGGCAATAAAAGCCAATCACAACGGACTAAAGCCTTATCTGATTTTAAATCGGGTAAAATTCGAATTTTGGTCGCTACTGATATAGCGGCTCGTGGGATTGATATTGATCATTTGCCGATGGTTGTCAATTTTGATTTACCCAATGTTGCGGAAGACTATGTTCATAGAATAGGACGTACGGGTCGCGCAGGTGCAGTAGGTCAAGCCATTTCATTGGTCAGTGCAGATGAAATTAAGCAACTGCAAGACATTGAAAAACTGATCAAGCAACGCATTGAGCGAGTAGAGATTGATGATTTTTCACCCCATCATGTTTTACCGTCCTCGGAATCAAAGTCACATGCATCGAGCCCATCTAGGAAATCATTTGCACCAAAGCATGCTAGTTCTAATGGGCGAAATTCCTCAAATTACCAGGGTAATAATGCTAGTGATGGGCAACGAAGATCTCATCGAAAAAATGGAGCAAAAGCGGGCTAAACGCTTTCGTCCCTATGGTGTCTAGCGTTTATTGGCATGGCCTTCGATGGTTGCAGATGATACTATCTTATTTTTTAAAAAGAGGTTAAGTTTAATGATGCTTAAATCTATAGGTGTAATGCTAGCTTCATTGTGGTGTGTCATGGGGTTTGCTCATGATGCAACTTACTATAGCCTTCATCCGAAGGCTTTACAAAAAGCAATAGAACATTGTCCTAGCACTACGGATAGCATGAGTTGCTCGCAATTAAGCGCCATAGCGGCTCATATTAATGAATCAGCTTATGAGTTGAGGCTTAATCCTCAAGGTTATGGAAAAATCATATTGAGTCTACAAGAACTTATTGCAAAGCAAGAGAGCGCTTTGCGAGAAGACGCAACGCAAAAGGGGCTTCAATCGTCTTTGATTGAAAATAAACAACACCTTCAAGAGCGATTGGCCATTGTGAAATGGTTGGAATCACCAGCGAGCTAGGCATGAAAATATTAATCAGTAACGACGATGGTGTATCAGCAGCTGGCATTTCTGCTTTGGCAGATGAGCTGGCTCTTATAGCTGACATTGAAGTTATGGCGCCTGATAGAAATCGTAGTGGTGCTAGTAATTCACTGACACTTTCACGACCGCTGCGCGTAAGACAACTCGAAAATCGCTATTATAGTGTTGAGGGAACCCCTACTGATTGCGTCCATTTGGCGCTTACTGGGTATTTTGAATCCGGAATGGACATGGTTGTTTCAGGGATTAATGAAGGTGCTAATCTTGGCGATGATATTCTTTATTCAGGAACGGTAGCTGCTGCCATGGAAGGGCGTCATCTTGGTTTACCCTCTATTGCTGTTTCAATGGTGGGTGAGACGATTCAGCATTATAAAACAGGAGCGATGATTGCTCGGCAATTGGTGCAAAAATTACAAGTGAGTAGCTTGCCTGCTCGGACTATTTTAAATGTGAATGTACCTGATTTACCGTTTCACCAAATCAAAGGCATTGAAGTAACTCGCCTCGGAACTCGTCATGCAGCAGCACCCATGGTAAAAGAAATTGACCCGCGTGGGCATCCTATCTATTGGGTTGGACCAGCCGGTATAGAAGCTGATGCAGGGCCTGGGACCGATTTTTTTGCCATTAATAAAGGTTGTGTTTCTATTACGCCACTTCAACTTGATATGACGCATTACAATGTGTTTGGGCAATTGTCTAGTTGGATTGAAACCTTGGATTGGGGTGTTTCAGTAAAAGATAAAACTCCATATTTTTCGGTATAAAAAATAACATGTTAAGCGCAAAATTAGGATAAGTTTTGTTGTTTTTTAGGGGCTGTTGATGGTTTGTGCTATAGGTCCTATGTACTGAGGACAAGCTGTGATCATATTACCACCCATAAGACTTGCGGGTTAGAAAATATGCTGGTTATGTCGTTCCCGTGAGGGCGGGAATCCATTCCCAAATGAAGTAAATTGATCAGTTTATACATAGATTCCCGCCTACGTGGGGGCGACAAACCATATGACACCAATTTGTAGATAATGAGCTGGCTGCGGTACGTAGGTACATTAGGAAATTGAAACGTTAAATGGTAACAGACCCTCGTTATACATAAAATCAGCGGATTGAGATAAATGATATGGTAATCGTGAGTAAACCCTGGTGTGTTTTGGTCGTTGTGCTTGTTCTTTGCTCCTGTGGCCAAAGAGAGGGACTTGCTCCTGTTGTCGAAGTAAATTGGCAAGAACTCAATGGCCATGCAAAAAATCATGTGGTTCAGCGCGGCGAAACATTGTACGCCATTGCTTTTCGCTATGATAAAGATTATCGGCAGCTTGCATTAGCCAATCGATTAAGCCGTCCCTACACGTTACGAGTGGGGCAGAAAATCTATTTGCAGCCTTCACGTTATCCCATGAAAAAAATGACGGCGCCACCGTTACAATATCCAATTCACTACTATACTAATACGAAGCCTGTACAGCATATATCACCACAAACATCGCCTGTTGTACCCTCAAACTACACAGGATGGTTGTGGCCTATTCAAGGGCGAGTGGTGGCTAATTATGTTCCACAACAAGGCAAAAAAGGCATTGATATTGCTGGGAAAAAAGGCGATAAAATTCATGCATCACGCGCTGGTATTGTGGCTTATGCGGGGAGTGGGCTTTCAGGGTATGGGAATTTGATTATCATAAAACATGATAATCAGTTTTTAACGGCTTATGGAAATAACTTAAGAAACATAGTACAGGAAGGCCAACATATCAGTGCCGGTCAAACCATTGCCGAAATCGGTGTGGTTGATCGTCGTTATTGGGGCGTTCATTTTGAAATTAGAAAAATGGGGAAACCTGTCAATCCAATGAGTTATTTACAAAAAAAGGGTTGACAGGAAGCCTTGTATTATAACAACAATAGGTATGTCGTTTGTACACTAATCTATGGATAGACGAGGTGGGAAAATGTCTTCAAATAATCAGCAAGAAGATAAATTAGAGTTAGACGAAATTCTTATTGATGTTCTGGAAGAAGGTTTAGTTCAGGATGACCTGCTTGAAGATGAGGCTGACGGGGTGTTAACTGTCGATGGTGTTGTTTTTGATGAGCCTGAGGTTGGGCCTGATTTTGGGGATGAAGTTGCTTTCCCTTCATATCAACAGCGTGGCAAAAGCATTGCTAAAGCCTTGGATGCAACTCAAATATATTTGAGTGAAATTGGTTTTTCTCCTTTATTAACAGCTGCCGAAGAAGTTCATTATTCAGTCCTTGCATTAAAAGGCGACGTTGCAGCCCGTAAAAAAATGATTGAATCAAACTTAAGATTAGTGGTTAAGATATCCCGTCGTTATCTTAATCGTGGCCTTCCTCTTTTGGATTTGATTGAAGAAGGAAACTTAGGTTTAATGAAGTCCGTTGAGAAGTTTGATCCACACCGTGGGTTCCGCTTTTCAACCTATGCCACCTGGTGGATTAGGCAAACCATTGAGCGCGCTATCATGAACCAAACGCGAACCATTCGCTTACCTATTCATGTGGTTAAAGAGCTGAATGTTTATTTGCGAGCCGCAAGACAACTTACGCAAAAATTGGACCACGAGCCGTCTCCAGAGGAAATTGCTGAAATGGTGGATAAGCCATTGGAAGATGTTATCAAAATGTTAGGATTGAATGATAAAGTCGCCTCGGTTGATACACCCATTGGTTATGATGAAAATAAATCCTTGTTGGACACATTGGCAGATGAAAATAGCCTTAATCCTGCAGAGCTGCTAACCGATGAAAATTTACGTGCTCATATCGAAACATTGTTGGATGAGTTGACTGAAAATCAACAAGCGGTTATTGCAAGGCGTTTTGGTTTGCGAGGTTTCGAGAAAGCCACATTAGAGGAAGTAGGTAAAGAAATTGACCTAACACGTGAGCGCGTACGCCAAATTCAAGTTGAAGCACTAAAAGCATTGCGGGTCTTGCTTGAGGGATTTGGTTTAACGCAAGAGGATTTATTTTAATTAAGTGAGGGTTGGGAGTAATATTTCTTTGCGTGACGTTTAATAAAAGTCACGTTTAAGATCTTGCCAACACGCTGAATATTGATGCTCTCGGCTTTTGTGGTTGAGGGTGGTTTCGGTTATTTGCCAAGGTTCTCGTGATTCAAACATGAAGGCTAGGGTGTTTTTATAATGCTGGGGTTTCAGCACTTTGTTACTTGCTTTATTATAAGTAATTGCATCAGGACCATGGCCCGTCATGCAATTATGAACGCTAACACCTCCCACTGCAAAACCTTCCTCTTTCGCATCATAGTTTCCAATCACTAACCCCATGAATTCACTCATAATATTACGGTGAAAATAGGGTGGTCGAAATGTATGCTCAGCCACCATCCATCGCGATGGAAAAATAACAAAATCTAAATTTGCGACACCAGGGGTATCACTCTCAGAAGTCAATACTGTAAAAATAGAGGGATCTGGGTGATCAAAACTGACCGTGTTGATGGTGTTAAAAAGCGATAAATCATAACAATAGGGTGCATAATTGCCATGCCATGCCAGCACATTCAGCGGGGAGTGGTTACTTTTTGCAACCCATAAATGATGTTGGTATTTACAAATTAAAAGCACTTCACCTTCTGATGCCTCATAGGCTGCTTTCGGGTATAAAAAATGACGCGGGCTAGCAAGGCCGTTAGCGCCAATAAGACCGAGCTGTGGAAGTGTTAGTGGGGTGCTCGCATTTTCACACAAATAACCGGCGGCTTGATGTTCGTTTTTTTGTAATTCAATTTTAAACACGATACCGCGAGGAATAACAGCAATCATACCTGGTGATACTTCAAGACGGCCTAGTTCTGAGCATATACATAGCGTGCCTTCATAAGGAACAAATAAAAGCTCTCCATCATTGTTACCAAAGTACCGTGTGGTCATTGATTGGTTATATTGGTATATATAAGCATTTAGAAAACGATTTCCTGCTATATGGTGTAGACCATCAATAAATTCATTGGCAGTTTCCTTGTTTTCCAAAGGACGCCAACGCAATGGATTTGGGGCTTGCAGAGGGGCAAATGGCGTATTGATGGTCGTTGATGTATAGGGGATATAATCTTGATGTACTAATGAAGGAAGTGCACGGTATAACCAGGTTCTTAAGTTGGTATGTCTTGGGCGGGTAAAGGCACTGCCGCTTAATTGTTCAGCATAAAGTCCGAGAGGGCATTTTTGAGGGGAGTTTTGTTCCATGGGCAAAGCGCCAGGAATGGCTTCTGTAGCATGATGGTTTCCAAATCCTGCTAAATACACCGAATGTCTCCTTAGGGCTGTGATTATCTCTAACTGAATCTAATAATTGCATCTAGTTGTTCCTCAGTCAATGATGGCTATTGGTTTAGAAAAGAGCCTATGGTAGCGTTCTTTTTAATTCAATGCCATTGTATAATCTCTTAAATTTGGTGTGAGTTTTGTAATAGTGATTCTTGAGCATCATGAGAGATCTTAAGGGTATTATTTGAATCTCTCTTATCTACAGAAAATTATGAGGTGTTTAGATGGCGGGTCATAGTAAATGGGCTAATATTCGTTTTCGTAAAGGCGTCCAAGATGCTAAACGAGGCAAAATTTTTACTAAACTGATACGTGAAATTTCAGTTGCAGCACGTATGGGTGGAGCTGATGAGTCTTCCAATGCCAGGTTGCGTGATGCGGTTAGTAAGGCTCTAAAATCCAACATGAAACGCGATACCATTGATAATGCTATTAAGCGCGGTGTAGGTGGGCTTGATGGCGCTCATATGATTGAAATGCGTTACGAAGGGTATGGCCCTGGCGGTGTGGCAGTGTTGGTTGATTGCCTTTCTGATAATAAAAACCGTACTGTTTCTGAAGTTAGGCATGCGTTTACTAAAAACGGTGGTAATTTAGGCACCGATGGTTCTGTTGCTTATCTTTTTAATGAGCAGGGTGAAATTTTATTAGCTCCTACTCAAACAGAAGAGCATGCCATGGATATCGCCATTGATGCCGGCGCTACTGATGTCAGCATTGATGAGGGGCAAATTGAAGTGATTACGACAGTAGATACTTACCATACTATTTTATCTGCATTACAAGCCGCAAATTTTGAGGTAGAGCACTCTCATATCACCATGCGCGCACAAACCATGGTGCCCATGAGCCAGGATGCTGCTGAAGATTTAGAAAAATTGATTGATATGCTTGAGGATTTGGACGACGTGCAAGTGGTGTACAGCAATGCCGAATTTGAAGAGCCATCTGCTGACTCGCAAGCAGAATGACCATTATCTTAGGGATTGATCCAGGCTCTCGCATTACGGGCTATGGTGTTATTAAGGAAAGCCAACAGACGTTAAATTATATCGATAGTGGCTGCATACGAACGTCAGAAGGTGAATTAAGCCAACGCTTGTTAGAAATTTTTAATGGTATTTGCCAACTCATGGAAGAGCACTCTCCGAATGAAGTAGCAATTGAAGAAATATTCATGCACCAAAACCCAAGCTCGGCGCTAAAGCTTGGGCATGCTCGAGGTGTAGCGATGGTTGCGTGTGCGTCTCATAGGGTCAAGGTATGTGAATATTCTGCCCGTGAAGTCAAACAATCGGTTGTAGGCTATGGTGCTGCCGAAAAAAGCCAAGTTAAACACATGGTGGTTAGTTTATTAAAGCTCAATAGTTCTCCCCAAAATGATGCTGCTGATGCTTTGGCTGTTGCTATTTGCCACAGTCATATGCGTAATAAATTATATGCAAAGTTGCCATACCAAGGACGAAGGAGAATTTCTATATGATAGGTTGGTTGAAGGGGCATATTGTTGATAAACATCATCCAGGTAAACTGGTTATTGATGTGCATGGGGTGGGGTATGATGTTGAAACGTCACTTCCTACTTTTTTTCAAGTAGAAACTGAACAAGGCGAGGTGGGTTTACATATCCATACCGTTGTCCGCGAGGATGCTCTTCTTTTGTATGGTTTTCATGATAAACAAGAGCGAGGATTGTTTAGAGCATTAATTAAAGTGAATGGTGTAGGCCCTAAGATGGCTATTGCCATTCTTTCTAGTATTACTCCGGACGAATTTATTCATTGTATTCAGGAACAAAAGACTACTTTACTGACCAAGCTACCTGGAATTGGCACTAAAACAGCCGAGCGTTTAGTGGTTGAAATGAAAGGCAGTTTGCAGCAATTGTCTCAATTTACGTTAAAACCACGAGAAGTTTTGGTAGGCGTTGTTCGTGAACAGGACGAGGCAATAAAAGCGTTAGAGTCTTTAGGGTATAAACTGCAAGAAGCAACCAAAGCCGTTAATAAAATTGATGATGGAAGTGTGAAGACCTGTGAGCAATTTATACGCCAGGCCCTACAGGTTTTATCGAATTAAAATCAAGTGATTAGCTTCTGTATGTTGGCCAAACCTAACTGATTTTTAATCACAAATGACCTCGTGCTCGCCTACCTAACGAGCATAAAGCACGGAACGTAGGCCTTCTAAATTATGGCAGCGGTATATACGACTACAATGCGCCGACAGTGGGAATGAAGATAGGGTTATCTTCTTCCATTTGTCATTACTATAGCGGCCAATAGTTCCAATTCATTCTCGATGGTGGGATTTTGGGATGCTTTAGGTGCTGATTTAAAAAACCGTTCCTCTCTTTTGAGCTGGGATTTGGAGGGTTGCTGTTGTTTAGAGAAAGACGCCGAATTTGTATGCATTGGACCTTTATGGAATCCTAGTTGGTTTCCTCTGTGGGTGGTTTTGTTGTGCACTGATATATACTCCTTGCGATTTTTTAATGTTAATACCATGTGTTTTTTTATATGGAAGATTTAGATGTAAATAAAAAAAACCTAACCTATTGAAAAATATATTTTTATGAGTATATCAAATTTTTTTTAAAACCACTTGTCTTTGTATAAATAAAACAACGTTAGCTATTGATAGGGAAATATACTTTTACAATCAATCCAGTCCCTTCAGCAGGGGACTCTAAAGCAACCCGTCCATTATGTAGCATGGATATTTGCTGAACAATTGCCAAGCCCAATCCACTTCCAGGGCTTTTATTGCCTAATACACGAAAAAAGCGTTCAAACACCCGCTCTTGCAACTCTTTAGGAATTCCAGGGCCATTGTCAGATACTTCAAGCACGACTTCCGTGTTTTGCCGGTAAACTTTTACCAGTACCAGCCCATTTTCCTTGCAATACCGGATGGCGTTGTCCACGAGATTACGAATTAAAATGCTGATTGCGGTGGGGTTTCCTGCAAAGTTAGGGGTTCTTTTTTCAGGCTCAAATTCCAGCTCAATGTGTTTTTCAATTGCTGCTGGAGCTAACATGGCTAGAACCTCTTGAGTGACTTTTACTAAATTAACCGGTACAAGGTCGTTTATATTAGACGCTTCAGGGACTAACTTGCTCATGGTCAGTAATTGTTGAACAATATGAGTACTTCGATTAACGCTTGCAATTAATTTTAATAAAGCAGCATTCTTTTCTTCTATTACATTCGAGTTTAAGGCAACTTGCGCTTGTGCTTTGAGTGCCGCTAATGGCGTTCTTAATTCGTGCGCGGCATCTGCAGCGAAGCGTTTTTCGCGCTCAAAGCCTTCTTTAAGACGAAAAAAGAGCTTGTTTAACTCATCAAGAACAGGTTTGATTTCTTCAGGAACCTCTTTAATGTTCACGGGTTCAAGATGCGAGGGGGCTCTGTTGGCAACCTCTTGAGCGACGCGATCTAGGCTGTCTAGGCCTCGTCCAATGATTATCCAAATGAGTAATCCCGACAAAGGAAACGTCAGTAACATGATGTATAAATCATCTTGTGCAATACGATGGCCAAGTTCATTACGTGTGTCATAACGCTCAGCTAAAACAGTGCGAATTCCCGCTTTGTTATTGTAGGTGGTAAATACTCGCCAACGTTGTTGACCAATGGTTTTATCACTGAACCCATCTTTATCCGCTGTTAGAGGTATTTTAGGGGCATCTGATGAGTGTAATAATAATTTTCCACCGTCAGTCCATACTTGGAAATTAAATTTATCCACATAATGTTCTGGCGGCTCACTGTCAAGAAAAGGGCGTTGATAATAGGTTTCAACTTTTTGAGGAATAGTTTCAAGGGAGTCTTGGATTTTAAGAAGGGGACGTTGATGTAAATCATCACCTAATAACGCTTGATAAGACAAAGCAGAAATCGCCATCAAGGTGTCTAAATGCTCTTGAATATCTTTTTGGTCAAGATAATAGTTACCAATAGCGGTAAGCGTCGTTGTGATGGTTATTGCCAAGAGTAGATTAATTAATAGAAATTTGCGTATGGATGATTTCACGATACTTAGAGCCCGCACATTGTTTCATTTAAAAAGAAGACCTTAAGCACTAACGTTAAGAGGTCCCGTTTTTTTCAGCCATATACCCTACGCCACGAATGGTGCGTATAAAATTCGCATTTAATTTTTTACGTAAATTATGGATATGTACCTCTAATGCATTGCTGTCCACGTCTTCATCCCACCCGTAAATACTCTGCATGAGTTGTTCCCTTGATAAAACATGCCCGCTGTTTTCCAATAGTTTTTGCAACAAAGCAAACTCTCGTCGAGGAACATTCACCGTGGCGTCATCTACCATGACAGAGTGAGCTGCGGGGTCTAGGGTGATATTACGGTATTGAAGAACCGTGTCAGCACGCCCTTGGGAGCGACGAACAAGGGCGCGAATTCGAGCACTAAGTTCGTTTAGATCGAATGGTTTAATAATGTAATCATCTGCACCACTGTCTAATCCTTTGACACGGCTTTCAACGGATTCTCGTGCTGTTAAGATAATGACAGGTGTGGTATTGCCATCATGGCGAATGGCTTGCAACAAACCAATGCCTGATAATTTAGGGAGCCCTAAGTCTAAAATAATCAGTTCAAAAGACTCTGTTTTGAGAGCGGCGCGCGCGGCTTCACCATCTTTAAGCCAGTCAACAATGTATCCAAACTGCATGAGCCCCGTTTTAACGGCATCGCCTAACAACTCATCATCTTCCACCAGTAGCAATCGCATGTTTGCTCCTCAAGAGGGTTGGTTTAGAGTCCTTTTAGGGGTGAATATTTCCAGTGGGTTGTTTTTCAATATTTTTCTCTACAACATGTTTCGATAAATAGAGGGCTTGGAAAAAAACAAAGAGCAAGGTAAAGCCCGCGCCGCCAAATAATTTAAAATTGACCCAAAAATCGGTGTCGTAGTTGTAGGCAACGTATATATTCAAAGCCCCCATTACTAGAAAAAATACCGCCCATGCTGAATTTAATCTACCCCATATGTTTTGAGGTAGGTTTACGTTTGCTTCCATCATTTTTTGAATGACAGTTTTTTTACCGATGAAGGATGAGCCTAAAAAGACAAGAGCGGATAGCCAATAAATACCTGTTGGCTTCCATTTAATAAACCATGGGTTGTGAAAAAATAAAGTGGCACCACCTAAAACAATAATGAGCGTCATGCTGATCAAGTGCATTTTTTCATAACGTTGGTGTTTAATTCGGTAAAGAATAACTTGTAAAAGAGAGGCAACCATAGCAGTTGCTGTGGCGGGATAAATGCCGAAAAATTTATAGCACACAAAAAAAAGTACAATAGGGAAAAAATCAAATAGTAGCTTCATGACGCCAATATGTTGATTGGACAATACGTTAAGTATAACACAGGATTTAATTCTTCTCACAGGTCACGCCCGCTTAGCCAAAACAAGAGCATTGGCTTCATAAATATAGACAAAGAGGTATAGTTTGTTTGATTTGACCTTATTTAAAATGCCCTACGGTTTGTCCACAAGCTCCATGAATGTAACTATTTTGCACGATACCTCGCACAAAGCGAGGTAAATTTGCGACTAAGTAATTTATAAGGTTATTCAATGCAATATTCGTGATATTACTAGTCAAGTCAGCGTTGAAAAAATAAAAATAAACGGAGAACAATTTGGCATGATGTACTGAGTTGTTCTCCGTTGTAATCAAGTGCTCCTTCATGAAATTTCAGTCTTAAGGGGAATGAAATATTGTTCGAATCATGGATTCTCATGTTGGCAGACGTTATAGATATTATGTCTACTCATCGTCACTACCGGCTCAGCTTTGAGCATACTCACAGCATTGATGCAGCATAGGGGTACGCTTTATGATGAAAACGATATGGATGAGTGTGTTAAACTGTTTATTGAAAAAAAATATGAGATTAAGTGATGGTGTTGCAACATCCTCTCTGGAGCTTACTCATGATGCTGAATAAACATTCAGCCCAATGTGATTTTTTCCCCTATACGAAGATGCGCGCTTTTTAATTGTGGGTTTAATTGGACGAGCCGACTGGTTTTTGTATTGTTTTGTTTTGCTATAGCGCTTAGAGTATCGCCTCGTTTAACAGTATAAGTGCCTATTGTATTGGCTCGTTTCCATATAATCAGTTGCAGGCCCTGTCGTAGCGGTTTTTTGCCATCCAAATGATTCCACGTTTGAATGTCTTTTGTTGTTACGCCGTACTTTGACTGCACCTGAGCGTATGTTTCGTTTTTTTGTACAATATGAACAACTTTATATTGATTATGTGCCATAAAGTGAGGGGGGGTAATGGGTGCTGCTGTACTTGCATTTGTAGCGATCACAGGTTTTTTTCCACTGGGAATAAGAACAAACTGTCCCTTTTTAACGGCATTGGTTTTAAGCTGGTTCAATTCTTTAATTAAGTTAACCGTGGTGTGATATTTTTGTGCAATTAAGACCAGGTTGTCGCCCGCACTGACGTGATGTCTTGTCCAGCTAACCCGTTCATCTACGGGTACATGGGCTAAATTTCGGTTGAAACTCAGCACCTTGTCTGCTGGGATCAATAATTTATAAGGACGATAAGGAGCGGTTGCCCATCGGTTAAACCCAGGATTTAACTTTATTAAATCTCTATACGAAATCCCTGCTAATTTTGCAGCATGGTTAAGATCAATTTGGCTACCGATGTTAACTTCTTCAAAATAAGGTGCATGGGGAATATCAGGCAACTCAACTCGATAGCGCTTTGGGTTTTGAATCACTTCAGCAAGAGCAAGAAGCCTAGGAATATAAGCCCTCGTTTCTTGGGGAACATTAAGGGACCAAAAATTAACTTTGCCCTTCGTTTGATTGCTGTTTTTAATGATCCTTGCCAGGGTGCCTTCACCAGAGTCATAGGCGGCAAAAGCCAACACCCAATCACCGTTAAAAAAATGGTGTAAATACGCTAAATAATTTAGTGCCGCGTTAGTTGATGGGCCAATACTTCGGCGACCATCAAACCACCAGTCTTGTTTTAATCCTAAATCCGTTCCCGTACCCGGCATGAGTTGCCAAAGACCCGCAGCACCTGCACCTGAGTATGCAAAGGGGTCGTAAGAGCTTTCAATCATCGGAATCAAAGCCAGTTCACCGGGGAGTTTACGTTTTTTAATTTCAGTAACAATATGATAAATATAAGGTTCAGACTGGCGGGCTACTTTTTGTAGGTAGCTTGGATGCGCCACTATCCAACGGATTTGATGTTGTACGGCAGGTTGTGTTGCTTCATGGTTAAGTGAAAATTGTCCACGTAAAACATCCCATACATTGGGGGCTGATTGAGCGGTCAGAAGCGTGGTAAAGCCACAAAGGCTCAGTAGAATAAAAGAGATGAGGTATATTTTTAGTGATTTAAACTTCAAAATAATGACCTGTTTTTTTAACATAGGCTGTGCAGTCTACTAAAAAAATCAAACAGAAGAAACCCTTTATGAGTTATTTTTAATCTAAAAGAGTTTAATTAATACTATAATTTGCGGTTTTATTATTATTTCATTCAAATATAGCTGTCTTTTTTCATACGGAGTAGGTTAAAAACGTCAAAAGAATTTGTTGAGACCACACCATTCTGAGCTGCAAATTTTTGAATGGATAAGGTATGAGTGCGCATAAAGGGGTTTATTTTTCGCTCAAAACCAATAGTGGAGGGTAAAGAGCATTGATGAGGGTTTTCTTTTAAATGATTGTAATAGGTTAGAAGCGTTGCATTTTCTGGTTCAACCGTTAGCGCAAATTGTGCGTTGCGTTGTGTGTATTCATGGCCGCAAAACACTTTAGTGTCCTTTGGTAGGTTTTTTAATAGCGTGATTGAGCGATGGAGCATTTCCATGGTTCCATCAAAAACCTTGCCGCAACCTACGGAAAAGAGCGTGTCACCACAAAATAACCAACCTTTGGTCGGCTCTTGGTAACAAACATGAGATGACGTGTGTCCTGGTGTATGAAGTACGCGAAAATCAAGGGTATCGATGTGCACGATATCTTCATCACGAACGTAAGTGGTCACGTGAGGTATTCGCTTATCAGCAGGTCCAACGACCGAAGCTGTAGGAAAGGTTTGTAGCAGTTCCGCTACACCTCCAGCGTGATCATGGTGATGGTGTGTAAGAAGAATTGTAGTTAAGATGAGCCCGTTTTTTTTTGAATAGGTTAAAACCGGTGCCGCATCACCCGGGTCGACGCAGGCAAAAGTATGTTGATTCTCATTAATGATTAACCAGATGTAATTATCATTAAATGCTGGAAGGGCAATAATAGACATGGTATTTAATTCTCTATTAAATAAGATGACGTTCCTGGACTAAATAGTTTTTTCAATGCTATGAGTGCCGTTGTTACTTCATTTTCTAATACATAGGGTGGGTTAATTACCCATAACCCGCAGCCAGTCATGCCTGCATTTTTAGCCCCTGTTAGGTAAAATTCTATCCGTAAATTATTTTGGGCGCCTATGCTTTTTAATCCTCTTAGCAATTGTGAGTGAAATTTGTTATCCACAATAGGGTACCAAATGCAGTAAACACCCGTTTCAAATCGGTGATAAGCCAATTTTAATTGTTCAGGAATGTGGCGATATTCCGTTTTAATTTCATAGGAAGGATCAACGAAAATGAGACTACGCCGTTCAGGGGGGGGAAGTAGGGCGCTTAAGCTGTCTAAGCCATCACTATTGCTGGTAAATAAACGTTTTTTTTGTCGGGGGAGCGCGTCTAAATATTGGAATTCACCAGGATGTAATTCATAACAAAAAAGCCTGTCTTGTTCGCGCAACAGGTTTAATGCGAGCCATGGCGATCCTGGGTAATAGCGTAATTTACTGTCTTTATTTAATGACACTATTTGCTTAAGGTACGCAGTGAAGACGTCAGGTAGCTCTTTACGATGGGCCCATAAAATATCGATGCCTTGGCGCGCTTCCCCCGTTTTTAGAGTATGTTTATCCTCTAAATCATACATGCCCCTGCCCGAATGCGTTTCTAGGTATAGCAAGGGTTTATCTTTTTGAGTCATGTAGTGAAGTAGACGCGTTAACGTGAAGTGTTTGATAACATCGGCAAAATTTCCAGCGTGATAGCTGTGTTGATAACTGAGCATGGGTGCTTTTATAAGAGTGGAATTGCTGAAGTATAATGTGATACGCGAGTGAATAATATTGATTTTTTCAACCACACTATTTTTATGGACTATACTTTTTGAAAGAGATCTGATTGAAAATAAAATATCCTAAAAAAGGGAGATAGTGATGAGCTTGCGTAGGGATCATGATGAGCATTCATTTTTTTCTGACATTAAGCATGAGGATATAGACGACTTAAATCATAAAAAAAATATACGCCGTCGGTTAGAAGAGCGCCTTGAGCGTAAACGGTTAAAAGAAGATCTTGAAGATGAGTTGGATGCTGAATTTGATTGGGATAATTTTGAGCCTTAAACTATGTTAGATGCTGATAAGCTGCATGCAGGGTATTTTGCAGCAACGTGGTAATGGTCATTGGACCCACACCACCTGGCACAGGCGTTATCCAACGTACTTTTTTTATGGCTTCTTTAAAATTCACATCGCCATGGATTGTGCCGTTTTGATGACGATGCATACCAATATCAATGATCGTTTGTTTATCATGCATCCATTCTGGTTTTATCACATTGTATGAACCGGTAGCGACCACAACAATATCTGCTGTAGGTATAAGCTCGTTTAATTTTTGAGTTGCGCGGTGGCAAATGGTAACGGTGGCTTTAGCCAGTAAGAATTCAAGAGCCATAGGACGCCCAACAATGTTGGATGCGCCAACAACAATGGCATGACGTCCTAATATAGCAATGTCATGGTGCATTAGCAGTTGGATAACTCCGTAAGGGGTGCATGGCCTAAGGGCTGGGTGTCCTTGAGCAAGACGTCCTAAATTATAGGGATGAAATCCATCCACGTCTTTTCTAGGTGAGATTGATTCAATTATTTTTTTAGTATCAATGTGCATTGGTAAAGGTAACTGCACCAAAATACCATCAATGTTAGCGTCTTCATTTAATTCATGAATGAGGGACAACAGCTTGCTTTCACTGGTATCGTTTGGCAGGTTGAATGAGCGAGAGTGAAAACCAACCTCGGCACAAGCCTTTTGTTTATGGTGCACATAAATAGAAGAGGCAGGATCATCGCCCACTAAAATCACAGCAAGCCCAGGAGGTCTTTGTTTAAACAAAACGTCAGTGGAAACACATATTTTAATACTGTTTCTAAGGTCACACGCAATTTTTTTGCCATCAATTAGTGATGCAGTCATACCGGATAGGGCTCCTGTTTATTTGTGTTGATTATGAAAGAGCCTGCAGGTTAATGCAATGATTAAACTTTCTCGTGGATGGGATTTGGTTTGGTTAACTACTGCATTGTTATCAGTAAAAATTCCAATTTTGAATAGGTTACGTTAATATCAAGTAGCACGTAGGGAAATGTATTCAAAAGGCAATTAATTACACAATGAGCAGGGAGAAACGCGCGTGCGCAAATTGTTTGGATCTAACTATTCTTCCATATTGGGTATAGACATTAGTTCAACTTCTGTGAAAATTCTTGAGGTTTCATCGAGCGGTGAAGAATACTGTGTAGAAGGTTATGGCAGTACGAGGTTGCCGGAAAATGCGATGGAAGGTAACACCATCAAAGATGTGGATGCCGTTGCAAATAGTATCAAAGCAGCCATTGCTAAGGCTGGTTTTTCTAGTAAATCAGTGGCGTTAGCTGTTCCTGATTCTTTAGCCATTAGTAAAATCATTCAAGTCAATGACGGGTTAAGCCAGCAAGAAATTGAAGAAGTCGTCATGACAGAAGCAGATAAGTACATTCCTTATCCTATTGATGAGATTAACATCGACTTTCATGTGATAGGTCCTTCTGCAAAAAATGGTGCAATGTTAGATGTGCTTATTGTGGCATCGAGAGCCGAAAATGTTAGCAGCCGTCTTGAGGTGATGGCTCGGGCGGGGCTTGACGCTAAAATAGTGGATGTTGAATCTTATGTTGTAGAGCGAGCGGCGCAGTTATTAAAACAAGAGTTACCTGCGGGTGGTGATAAAAAAAATATCGCTATCATTGATATTGGGGCCATGTACACTCATTTATTTGTATTGCATGGAATGAAAATCATTTTCTCTCGTGAAGAGGAGTTTGGTGGAAAACAATTGGTGGATACGGTTGCTCAAACTTATAGTATGCAGCGTAGTGAGGCTATTGCTGCTATTGAGCAAGAAACATTGCCACCAGATTACGCTGAGCGGGTACTGCAGCCATTTAATGAGCTTATTTTGTTGCAAGTAAAGCGCGCTCTACAGTTCTTTTTTTCAACGAGTCAGCACACCTTTGTTGATCATATTTTATTAGCTGGCGGTGTCGCTATACAAGCCGCATTAGCCCCGTTGTTGCAGGAGCAAGTTCATATTCCTACAACCATTGCTAACCCATTTTTACACATGAAGGTGTCCCAAAAGGTTAATGGTGAGCAGTTACGTCACGACGCTCCTATGTTAATGGTTGCGTGTGGTTTAGCGCTTCGACGGATTGAGTAATCAATGACTGAAATAAATTTATTACCTTGGCGAGAAAAGAAACGCGAACAAGAAAAAAAGCAATTCACGCTGTATTTGTTTGTAGGTATGGCGATGGCGGTGTTGATCGTTTTTTTAATCAATTACTACGCAAATTTTCTTGTGGAAAAGCAAACACAGCAAAATCAACGCTTAAAAAATGAAATTATTCAATTAGAAAAGCAAATTAAAGAAATCAGTCAGATTAAAAAATTACGCCAAGCATTGATTGCACGAATGACAATTGTACAAAACCTATTAGCAACTCGAACATTAACTGTTCGATTATTTGATGAAATCATTAAAATCATGCCAGATGGTGTGTATTTGAACCATGTTGAGCGTGTGGGCGATAAAATAACCTTAATAGGTTATGCTGAGTCAAACACGAATATTTCTCATTTGATGAGGAATATTGAGGGGAGCGATTGGATTCATGACCCTGAATTGACGGAAATTAAAAAAACTAAAGAAGCTCTGCGACCAGATAGAAATGAATTTAAGTTAAGTTTTATTTTAAAGCCTAAAAACCTGCATGGAGTTAAAGCAAATGGAGCTAAAGCAAAATGAATTTTAGCTTAAGTGAGTTAACGCTTGATAATGTGGGTCAATGGCCAAAGGGAATTAAAATTGGTGTGGTGGTTTTTGTAGCGCTCTTATTAATTGGCATGGGGTACTGGTTAATAGCTAAAGAAAATTTTGAACAATACAATACCTTGAAGGCCCAGGAAATACCGCTAAAAAGTGATTTTGAATTAAAGCAATTCCAAGCGTCTAATTTAGATGCTTATCGGAATCAGATGGTTATCATGGCCGAACGGTTTGGTAATATGTTAAAGCAGTTACCCACACAAAATGAAATGCCGGGGTTGCTGGAAGATATTTCTAAAACGGGGATTTCTAGTGGTTTAGCCTTTGACCTCTTTGCACCGTTGCCTGAGGTGTCTCATGATTTTTACCTTGAATTACCCATTAAAATAAGTGTGGTCGGTAATTATCATCAGTTTGCTATTTTTTTAAGTCGTGTAACTTTAATGGATAGAATAGTAACCTTGCATGACTTTTTAATAGAGGGTGTTTCCCCTGATAAGCAAAATACCAATCCAGGAGAGTTATTGAACATGAAAATGACTGCTAAAATATATAGATATCGCACACAATGATAAAAGCATACATAAAAAAATGGTTTTTTTTGCCGATAGTCATGGGCTTATCATTCTTGCTTATTTCCTGTTCCTCAGACGATAGCGAGCTAACTCATTACATTAATAAAATTAAAAGCCGACGACCTAAACCCATAGAGCCCATTCCTGATTTTGAGCAACTGCCTAAGTTTACCTACCCAGAGGGAGAGCGACGTCGTAGCCCATTTAAACCCATCATTCCTAAACAACAAGCAGATTTGTTTGCCCCAAATGTAAAGCGACCTAAACAGCCTTTAGAGTCTTTTTCCTTGGACGCGTTAGCGTTTGTCGGTATATTAAAAGAAGACTCCAATATTTGGGCTTTAATCGCACAACCCGGTGGTATGGTGACGCGGGTGAAAATGGGTGATTATATGGGGCAAAACTATGGGCAAGTGATCAGCATTAAAGATAAAAGCATTAAAATTCAAGAAGCTTTAAAAATTGGTGGAAAATGGGAAAAGAAAGACATCACAATGAGTTTAAAAGCAACTGAGTAAATCGTCATGAATATCTATTGCTTAACCTGTGCCAAGTGGTTTTTAAAGTAAAGGGATTTAAAACGTATCTATCCTATCTATAAAGATTTAACCTACTATAGGTATTTTAGCGACAGAAACAGCGTTATAACTACATCGTGGGTGTGGGCTCGGAACATCAGGGAGAGTAAATTGCGCAAAATTATTATCCTGTCTTTGATATTCATCGCATATTGCGCTGGGTTATACGCCAAAGATAATGCATTAAGTGGGCTAAAAATCATGCCCATGCCAGATAACCGCGTTAGAATTGATTTTCAGTTTACAGATCCTATTGTGCAGTTACCCGCTAATTTTATAACGCAAGATCCTCCACGTTTAGTACTGGATTTTATCAATAGCAGTAATAATTTAGAAAAATCCCTGCAGTCTAAAAAAATAGGAATAGGTCCTTTAGACAAATACAACATTGTAGCTTTAGGCAATCGTGTGCGCGCGGTTCTCGATTTATCGGGTGTGGTGCCTTATTCTGGAGATGTGTCTGGTCGTGTCTATACGCTTGTTCTTAGTGGCAAGGGCGATCAATTAATATCACAGCGAAAAGAAGTGTTTATTACGCATCGTAATGTTAATGCGCGCTACGGTATCACCAATATTGATTTTCGCAGTGCCGAAAAACAAAGTGGACGCGTAGTTATTGATGTGAGCGATCCTGGAATTCCTATTGATATTGTTCAAACGGGCAAAGAAGTGGTGGTTCATTTTCAAAGCACGCGTTTACCCCAGCGGTTAATGAAGCGCTACGATGTTACGGATTTTCATAGCCCAGTTCAGACGATTAGCGCAGAGCAAGAAGGGAAGCAAACAAAAATTGTCTTAAGCAACAATGGAGATTATGGGCATTTTGCTTATCAAGTGAACAAGCAATTTATTATTGATGTGTTTCCTCTTTCATCTGAAGAATTACAACAAGCGAAATTGAAAAAGAAGGTTTTTTCGGGTAAAAGGATTTCATTGAATTTTCAAGATATTTCTATTCGATCGGTTTTACAATTGTTGGCAGATTTTACGGGAGTGAATATTGTTGTGAGTGGTGCTGTTGACGGTAACATTACTTTACGACTAAACGATGTGCCGTGGGATCAAGCTCTGGATATTATTTTAACCACTCAAGGTTTGGATAAGCGCCAGGTAGGCAATGTTTTGTTGATTGATAAATCTGCAAATTTCTCGACACGGGAAAATGAGCAACTCAAAGTGCAGCAAGCGGCAAAAAAATTGGCACCTGTTCGTTCTGATTTATTGCAAATCAACTACGCAAAAGCTGTAGACATTGCAACAATGCTAAAAGACAGGACTAACTCATTATTGTCCGAGCGAGGAACATTAAGTGTCGATACGCGAACCAATACTATCTGGTTGCAAGATACTGGTGCTAAAATTGAAGAAATTCGGGAGTTAGTTAATCAATTAGACGTCCCAGTGAAGCAAGTCATGATAGAGGCGCGAATTGTTAACGTCTCAAAGCGTTGTGAGGAAGAATTTGGCGTTCGGTGGGGGGTGTCTAAGCCTAGCCATCTTAGTGGTACTCTCTTTGGTGCCAATCAATTGGCACAAGGGGTTGCTGCAGCTGATGTGACCCCACTTGCGTCGCGCTTAAATTTAGATTTGGCGGCACTGCCAACTATTGGGGCCCCAGCTTCTATTGGTCTTGCTTTGGCCAAGCTTGGTGATGGCTTTTTGCTAGACTTAGAATTATCTGCTTTGGAAAGCATGGGAAATGCGGAAATTATAGCAAGCCCTCGTTTAATGACGACCAATCAGCAGTCTGCTGTGATTGCGTCGGGTGAAGATATTCCTTATCAACAGGCTACATCAAGTGGTGCTACAGCCGTTTCTTTTAAAAAGGCGGTTTTAAGTTTAAAGGTTACACCACAAATTACACCTGATGGTAAATTGTTGATGGATTTATTAATTACACAAGACGCTGATTCAGGGGATAGAGTTCAGGGTGTGCCGATTATTTTGACGAAATCCATTCAAACGAATGTGTTGGTTAATAATGGACAAACGATTGTTTTAGGTGGAATTTATAAACAAGATAAAAATAATTCCATTGAGCGAATCCCTTTTTTAGGGGCTTTACCGGTTGTGGGGCATTTATTTAGCAGAACACAGACTAAATTAGACAATGAAGAGTTGCTCATTTTCATTACTCCTAGGATAATAACAAACAGTCTGTCAATTACAGCAATGCAAGGAATGCCTCAACACTATGCTAAAGGTGTAGAATTGGATAAATTTGGCAATCCTGTGGTGATATCACCACAGGATCAGGGAGCTCAATAGAAATTAGGTGTGTGAACCACGTATAATGTATGGAAGGATTTCATTTCGATTTCCTGCGTTTAGTTGAAGGGGTAAGTAATTTAAAATGAGCATCGTTAAAGTACACAACATATTTTTGATAGGGCCTATGGGGGCTGGAAAGAGCACAATAGGCCGTACTTTGGCAAAAGAGCTCAAACTTGAGTTCTATGATTCTGACGAAGTGATTGAAGAGCGCACTGGCGCTGATATTTCTTGGATATTTGACGTCGAAGGTGAAGAGGGGTTTCGTCGTCGTGAACAGAAAGTCATTGATGAATTAACCCAAAAAAGTAACATCGTTTTGGCTACGGGTGGCGGAGTGGTTATGACGCCTGAGAACCGTAATGCCTTGGCTGGCCGTGGGACGGTGATATATCTTAAAACGTCTTTACAGCAGCAATTTGAGCGAACCAAGCGCGATACAAAGCGTCCATTGTTACAAACAGATGATTTAGAAGGGCGATTAGAGCTGCTCCGGGATGAGCGTGAGCCATTTTATGAAGAAATGGCTGATATTAGCTTTGAAACCGACAAACTAACGGTAAAAGCGGTTGCAAACAATATCATTAAATATATTTATGGCGAAGTCTGATATTTTTCGGCAATTAGCCGTTCAATGCAGTACGCATGAATATCCTCTCTATATTGGCAGTCACCTTTTAAGGGACGAAGAGCTACTTGTTCAGCATGTTCGTGCTGAGCAAGTGTTGATTGTGACCAATCAAACGATCGCTTCGCTATATCTTTCGGATGTTCAGAAAGCGTTTTGTGATAAGCAATGTAATACAGTGGTTTTAGCTGATGGAGAAATCCATAAAAATCAAGATAGCCTCGCGACGATTTATGATGCATTAATCAAGCATCACCATCACCGTGATACCACCTTAGTGGCTTTGGGTGGCGGGGTAATTGGGGATATTACAGGCTTTGCAGCGGCCACGTATCAGCGTGGGGTGCATTTTATTCAATTACCCACCACTCTTCTTGCGCAGGTTGATTCGTCAGTTGGTGGAAAAACAGCTATCAATCATCCTCACGGTAAAAATATGATAGGTAGTTTTCACCCACCACAAGCTGTTTTAATGGATTTGCAAACCCTTGCAACGTTGCCCGAACGAGAGTTTCGAGCAGGTTTTGCTGAGGTTTTAAAATATGGTTTATTGGTGGGTGGGGATTTTTTAAGTGGCTTAACAACGCTACTGTCTAAAAATATTAGGGATATACCGTTAAATGAGTTGGCCTTCCTTGTTGGACAGTGCTGTGAAATTAAATCCCAATTTGTCCAAGAAGATGAAAGGGAAACTGGGTGTCGGGCATTGCTTAATTTAGGCCACACGTTTGCTCATGCATTAGAAGCATACACCCACTATCAACGCTGGTTGCATGGAGAAGCTGTAGCCATTGGACTTTATTGTGCAGCTTTGTTGTCGCATCAATTGGGTTATTTCGATGAAAAAAGTTTAGCTTCCGTTGATGTGTTGCTGCAGGCTTTGCAATTGCCTCGTAGAATTCCAAGAGGTTTTGATCTCGAGCAATTACAGAGTTTAATGTTCAATGATAAAAAAGCTAAAAATAAGGTGATACATTTTGTGCTGATGAATGCTTTTGGTGATTGTTACCTTGACAATCGGGTGACAGAGGAGCAGGTCCGTCATTTACTAATAAGTGCTGTTGAGGGAGATGAACAATGAGCGAAGAAGCAATAACAATGTTGTCGGTGGCTCCGGTTGTTAAACCCATTTTTAAACCAGTGTCTTGGTTGAAAAAAATTGATTTTGTTAAGCGAATGATTTTAGATAACAACGTGCTTATTTCTCTATTAGGTGAGCCTGGTCGTGGAAAAACGACATTTGCTAAGTTGTTACAAGATTCTCTACCTGCCCACATTCAATCGTTTAACGTGTCCGCTGGTCTCACGTTTGATAGGCATGCGTTTTTAGAGCGGCTCTCTGTTTTGCTGGAGAGTGATGCGGTGACATCTATTGCTGATGTTGTTGCACAAAGCAACGATAAAAAATCCCACACGTTGCTTATTATTGATGATGCGCATCATTTGCCAGCTGATTTTATTGAAGAAATTCTCGAGGCTATTAAGCCACAGGGAAACAGCGGTTATTTTCATGTGTTTATCATTTCTGATTTTTCATTAATGCCCGTTTTGAACCGTTTTGCGGAAGAAAAATATACAGACATGATTCATAGTATTGAGGTGGGGCCTTTGAATGAGGGTGAAACCAAATCCTATGTTATACAGCAATTGTTAGCGTTGATGGGGGTTGAAAAAACCGTGACGGATGAGCGTGTAAAGCAATTCCATCAATTAACAGAAGGCCATATTCTCGACATTCATCGTGAGATGGATGCTTTTTTTAGTGATGTGGCGCCTACAAAAATTGCATTTCATTCTTCAAGGCGCTTTCGAGGAGTGAGTGTTGTGGCAATGGTTTTTTTAGCGATTACAGCCGTGACATACCTTTGGCATTCAGAAGTGGCGCCACCGATTCAAGTCGCAAAACAACAACTGCCAGTTAAGATATCTATTGCAAAAATCGACAAGCCTTTAAGCAGTGAAATTCCAGCTTATAATGTTGCGGTTTTTCAGCAGGGCGTATTGCCTGCACCGCTCTATAGAGATGACCATGCAGATGAAGCTATGAGTAACCAGGTTAGCTCTATTGTTGCTGTGGTAGATAAAGTTGTTGTGGCTCCAAAAATTTTGCCAAAAACCGTGGCACATGCGAGCAAAAAAGCAAACATTGCCTCTCATGCGTTGGTTGGAGCGAAAAAAACAGCTTCAGTAAAATTAAAGCCATTGATTGACCAAAGCCGTTATACTATTCAATTGATTGCGAGTCATCGTCAATCAGAGTTACAACGCTTTGTAGAGCGTCATCATCTCAAAGTGAAAACCCAAGTGCGTGTGACAAAACGGCAAGGAAAGGTTTGGTATGTTTTAACTTTGGGCGATTATAAAAAACGCCAGCACGCAAATTATGCTGCAAGTCAATTACCTAAAGAGATTGCGCTACTTAAACCATGGGTGCGTTCGGTGGGGGATTTGAAGGCAGTAAAGTCAAGTTAGATCGTTGAGCTCGTTGGTTTTTTGATGCCAGTAAAAAAAACCAACGAAGGCTATTACGCTATAAATAATCATGAGTAGCGTATGAATAGGTAATCCTTTTTTCCAATACATCCATCCATAAAGTGCGTCCGCTATCAACCATAACCCCCAAGTGGCTATGATTTTGTAGCACATCAGGGCCTGAGCTCCTATGCTTATAGATGAGGTCAGTGCATCGAGTTTTGCGACGGTTGAATGAGACAATAAGGTGAGTAGGTTAAGAATAATGCCATAGAGTCCTGCGATGATTAGGCATAAGCAGATCAATTGTTTGTTGGATAAATGTTGGGTAGGGGTAGCCGGCGATGCTTCCTTTTTAGACCACCTGTACCAACCATAGCAAAGGCTTATAAAATATAAAGATTCTAGCACCATGTCGGCATAAATCCCATTTTGCCAATAAAGCCAACCATTAAGGCACGTAGCTATCAAGCCAATCGGCCAAGCTTTAATGTCCATGCGAATAAAATAATATGTGGATAGTAATGAGGCTATGGCACCTAGTAAATCGTATACCATCTAATGTCCTAATATCGCTTGCAGTATATTCTAAACGGTCGATTTTAACGCAATTTTGATGAACAAGGAAATTCTCTTCAATACCCTGGATATTTCTGCTAATCTTTAAATCAGAGAGCTCGAGTGATCAAGGAGATAAAAATGTACAAAAAGGTTTTGTTTGCAACCGATTTTGATGAAGTGGGTATCAGCGCGGCCCATAAAGCGAAAAAAATTTCAGATGAAAATAATGCTGAATTAATATTGGTTCATGTTGTGGAACCTATTCCTGCTTACGCGTACCCAGGGTTTGCAGGGTTTGCTGAAGTAGAGGTTTCTATACGTGAGCAGGCAGAAAAAGAACTCAATGCCTTGGCTGATAAATTAGGTGTTGATGCAAAACACCGTCTTATTGAGTTTGGATCTACAAAGAATGAAGTATTAAGAATTGCTGAAGAGCATAAGGTAGATCTTATCGTGACTGGTAGTCATGGTAAGCACGGGCTTGCTTTGTTATTAGGTTCAACAGCCAATGCTATTTTACATGGAGCTGAATGCGATGTTCTTATCGTGCGTTCCATTATAGATGCTAAACATTGATAATCTTTAGGTTATTACTACTTATCGGGCTAGTCTGCAGTTTTTGTGGCGATGTTGCATAATTTGTCATTTGGGCTGCAGGTACCCCTACTTTTCACCACTCGTATACAGGTTAAATGCATCTAAACGCATGTTATAAAATCAAAATACCCACGTTCCGCGCTTTATGCCTGAGAGATCCTCACAAAAAGTAATCATAGTGATGGCTCTCTTGTTGCACTTG
>CAYTZN010000011.1:0-71598 GCA_964442495.1 uncultured Legionella sp.
TCTCCAAAACCGCAGGTTGGGGGTTCGATTCCCTCCTGGCCTGCCAACTACCTGATAACTATGAAAAATACTCAAGATTCTAAATTTACAACAAATGACATTCTGCTTTGGTTGGCAGTAGTTTTGATAACCGCGGCAGCATTTTTTGGAACATATCAATATCATTTCTCGGCTCCCATACAGGCTTTAATCTGGATTGGTTGGTTCGTGCTAACCCTGTTTTTTGGTTTTTTTACAACCCAAGGAAAACAAATTTACGTCTTTGGTAAAGAATCAAAAGTAGAGTTGCAAAAAGTCGTCTGGCCTAACCGTCAAGAGACTGTACAAACCACCACCATTGTTATGGTTATGGTTACTATCACAGGGTTTGTTCTTTGGGGAATAGATTCTGGTATGTTATGGGCTATTGGTAAAATAACGCACTTAGGTTGATATTACGGTGGACGAACAAAAATCTAAACAGTGGTATGTTGTGCACGCATATTCAGGATATGAAAATTTTGTTATGCGCGAAATTAAATCGCGCGCTGAGCACCACCATCTTGAAAGTAAAATTGGTGAAGTTGTTGTGCCATCTGAAGAAGTCGTTGAGATGCGCGCCGGTCAAAAGCGTAAAAGCACTCGAAAATTTTTTCCTGGGTACGTTCTCGTTCAAATGACTATGGATGATGAGACTTGGCATATGATTCGTGCAATTCCAAGAGTCTTAGGTTTTATTGGCGGCACTAGTCAAACTCCAACACCTATTTCAGATAAAGAAGCTCAAGCTATCATGCAACGCGTCGAAGACGGTGTAACAAAACCAAGACCTAAAATTTTATTTGAGCCTGGTGAAGTTGTACGTGTAAAAGATGGTCCATTTGTAGACTTTAATGGTGTGGTTGAAGAAGTTAATTATGAGAAAAGTCGATTAAGAGTTGCTGTTTTAATCTTTGGACGATCAACGCCTGTAGAGCTTGAATTCAGCCAAGTTGAAAAGACGTAAAATATATTGGTATACGTAAAGACGTTTAAACAGATAAAGTTTTTATTAATCTTTTTTGTAACCGGGGAGCTAAATTAACCCTTCATCGTTTCAATGAATTTATAAGTCTTGTGGCGAAAGAACAAGAACAACTGTAAATGCCTGTGGTTATTTAACGCAGATTAGCACTCTACAGTAAATTTTCTCTTTTTAGCAAGTATTGTTAACTCTAGAACAGATGAAAAGTGAAATGGCGTTATACCCATTAAGGAGTCATTATGGCTAAAAAAGTAGAAGCATATATAAAATTGCAAATTCCTGCGGGAAAAGCTAACCCAAGTCCTCCAGTTGGCCCTGCTTTGGGACAACGTGGTGTTAACATCATGGAGTTTTGTAAAGCGTTTAATGCCGCAACACAAACTATGGAACAAGGACTCCCGACACCTGTTGTAATAACTGTGTATAGTGATCGTAGTTTTACGTTTGTTACTAAAACACCTCCTGCTGCTGTATTGCTTAAGAAAGCCGCTGGTCTTCAAAAAGGTAGTGGTAGACCAAATACTGAAAAAGTAGCGACACTTCAACGCGCTCAGTTAGAAGCAATTGCCAAGACGAAAGAACCTGATTTAACCGCAGGCAGTTTAGATGCTGCAGTACGAAGCATTGCTGGAACGGCTCGAAGTATGGGTATCGTTGTTGAAGGCTTAGAAGAAGGGGCAAATCAATGAGTGCATTAAGCAAAAAACAAAAGCAAATCAAAGAAAAAGTAGTGCCTAATTGCTTGTATAAAGCAGCAGAAGCAATTGAACTTTTAAAGCAATTTGCTAGCACAAAATTTAAAGAAGGTGTTGATATTGCTGTAAATCTTGGTGTGGACCCACGTAAATCTGATCAGGTTGTGCGTTCAGCTACTAACCTTCCTAAAGGCACAGGTAAAATTGTACGCGTTGCTGTTTTTGCACAAGGCGACAATGCTACTAAGGCAAAAAATGCTGGTGCTGATTTAGTTGGGTTTGAAGATTTGGCAGAACAAGTAAAAGCTGGCGAAATGAATTTTGATGTTGTTATTGCAACACCAGATGCAATGCGCATCGTAGGTCAGTTAGGTCAAATTCTTGGTCCAAGAGGATTAATGCCAAATCCAAAAGTTGGAACAGTAACAATGAACGTGGAAGCAGCAGTTAAAGATGCTAAATCTGGCCAAGTTCGTTACCGTACTGATAAGAACGGCATCATTCATTGTTCAGTTGGAAAAGCAGAGTTCACGGCGGATGATTTAATAGAAAATATTGCAGCCCTGATGATTGATTTGAAAAAGGCAAAACCAGCCTCTTCAAAAGGTGTGTACATAAAGAAAATTACACTATCTACAACGATGGGCCCTGGTTTAACTATTGATCCTGCTTCAATTCCCATGTAATATACACAGCCATTTTTAGATATGCGAAGCAAAATCTCAAAATGGCACGAATTTTTGTAAACCCTATTCACGGCATAGACTTTGGTTCAATGCCGTCGAAGACCGCAGGTGCGTATGCTTAATGTCCTGCGCAGACGGTGAACCGGCTCCAAGTATTCTTAGAGACGGCCACCATAACTGTCAAATCATTATGATTTGTACAACTTTAGGAGGTCAGTAACGTGACATTAACTTTAGCTGCAAAAAAAGCCGTTGTTAAAGAAGTGACTGATGTCGCTTCCAAGGCTATTTCAGCAGTTGTTGCTGATTATCGGGGCTTGACGGTCAATCAAATGACGCAATTACGTGCAAATGCACGCAAAGCGGGTGTGTATTTAAGGGTTGTTCCTAATACACTAACACGCAGAGCATTTGAAAAAACTGAATTTGCCTGTTTAAGTGATTCTCTTGTTGGTCCTTTATTCTTAGCGTTATCTTTGGAAGCCCCAAGTGATGCCGCTAGGTTGTTAAAAGAGTTCTCCAAAACATTCGAAAAGCTCAAAGTAAAAGCCTTGTCAGTAGGCGGTAAAGTATATAGCGCAGATCAGTTAGATCTCGTCGCTAGCTTACCTACACGCGATGAAGCAATTGCCAAGCTTATGTATGTGATGAAAGCGCCAGTCGAGAAATTTGTTCGCACACTTGCTGAACCACATGCGAAAATGGTACGAACCATTGCTGCGATTAAAGACCAAAAAGCAAGCTAAACGATAATCAATCTTAAAAATATAACTTAGGAGCTAGAAATGGCTGTATCAAAAAATGAAATCCTGGACACTATCTCTAACATGTCTGTAATGGAAGTTGTTGAATTAATTGAAGCAATGGAAGAGAAATTTAATGTTTCTGCTGCTGCAGCAGCAGTTGCTGTTGCAGCACCTGCTGCTGCTTCAGCTTCCGCTGAAGAGCAAACAGAATTTGATGTAATAATGACAAGCTTTGGCGATAACAAAGTTAACGTTATTAAAGCAATTCGTACAATTACTGGTCTTGGCTTAAAAGAAGCAAAAGATTTAGTTGAAGGTGCACCATCTACTGTTAAAGAAGCTGTAGCTAAAGCAGAAGCTGCTGATATTAAGAAACAGCTTGAAGAAGCTGGCGCAGCTGTAGACATTAAGTAATTTCTATAATTACTGTTCTAGGACCCAGTCATGTTTTCATGGCTGGGTTTACTTGTTTGGGAGCACGCTCGAAATAGTATCTAATTTAGGCGAAGAAATTTTTTTTTACTTGCCCTGCGAAAGTGTTGTCTAACGCGAAAGCGAGAGAGAATCTAGCGCATAAATCTTGATAGTACGAGCAGTAGTCCCTGTAGTCATCACTATTTTATAGAGGAACCACCATGGCCGAAGCAGTTGCTAACCCTCAATATTCACATGCTGAGAAAAAACGATTTCGCAAGAGCTTTGGTAGGCAGACTGAAAAAATGGCAATTCCAAATTTGCTAGAAATTCAGCTGAAATCATATAGAGATTTTTTACAAACAGACTCTGATAGCCAAGCTCAAAATAAAACTGGGTTAAATGCTGCATTCTCATCCGTTTTTCCAATACAAAGCTTTTCTGGTAATGCTAGGCTTGAGTATGTTAGCTATAGTCTAGGCGAGCCAGCGTTTGATGTTCGTGAATGCAAATTACGTGGTTTAACTTATTCTGCGCCACTTCGCGTAAAAATTCGCCTTGTTGTTTTAGACAAAGAAGCATCAGGTGAACCTAAGCCAATCAAAGATATCCGCGAACAAGATGTTTTTATGGGTGAAATTCCACTAATGACGGATGTTGGTACATTTGTTATTAATGGCACAGAGCGCGTTGTTGTCTCTCAGTTACATCGTTCTCCGGGCGTTATATTTGAGCATGACCGTGGCAAAACCCACTCTTCTGGTAAATTGTTATATTCTTCACGCATCATACCTTATCGTGGTTCTTGGTTAGATTTTGAATTTGATCCTAAAGATTGTGTTTTTGCGCGAATTGACCGTCGTCGTAAGCTCCCAGTTACAATTTTGCTTCGTTCTTTAGGTTATGACACCGAATCCATTCTTGCGGAATTTTTTGAGTCAACTGCTTGTCACCTTAAAAATGGTGAATTCCACATTGAACTTATTCCTGCGAGACTACGTGGTGAAATTGCCTCTTTTGATATCGTTGTCCCTGAAACCGGTGAGCTGATTGTTGAGCAAGGTCGTCGCATAACTACCCGTCATATTAAATTGATGGAAAAGAGTAATATGAAGGACTTGGTTGTCCCTCGTGATTACCTGATTGGAAAAATACTAGCTAAAAATATTATAGATACCTCTACAGGTGAGTCACTTGCATCAGCGAATGATGAAATTACATCTGATTTACTAGATTTAATGCCTAATCATGGTATTCATACGATAGAAATGATTTATACCAATGACTTGGATCATGGTTCTTACATTTCTGACACGCTCAAAGTAGACCCTACCTCCAGTCAATTGGAAGCTTTGGTTGAAATTTACCGCATGATGCGTCCTGGTGAACCGCCCACAAAAGAAGCGGCTGAAGCATTGTTTAAGAACTTGTTCTTTTCTGATGAGCGTTATGATTTATCGGCGGTAGGTCGTATGAAATTCAATCGTCGTGTTGGTCGTAAAGACGATGAAGGCACTGGTACACTGACTAAAGAAGATATCTTAGCTGTTATTAAAACATTAATTGATATCCGGAATGGCATAGGTATGGTTGATGATATTGACCACCTTGGTAATCGACGCGTTAGAAGCGTTGGTGAAATGGCCGAAAATCAATTTAGAGTTGGTTTGGTGCGAGTTGAACGAGCAGTAAAAGAGCGCTTAAGTCTAGCTGAATCTGAAAATTTAATGCCCCAAGATTTGATTAATGCAAAGCCAGTTTCTGCAGCAGTCAAAGAATTTTTCGGCTCTAGCCAGCTTTCACAATTTATGGACCAAGTTAACCCTTTGTCTGGTGTGACACACAAGCGCCGCGTTTCCGCGCTAGGGCCAGGTGGCTTGACGCGTGAAAGAGCAGGCTTTGAAGTTCGTGACGTACATACTACCCATTATGGCCGTGTGTGTCCTATCGAAACACCTGAAGGACCAAATATTGGTTTGATTAACTCTCTTTCTGTATATGCAAGAACCAATAACTATGGTTTCATTGAAACACCATGCAGAAAAGTCGTTGAAGGCCGTGTAACAGATGAAATTGAATATTTGTCAGCGATTGAGGAAGTAGATCAATACATTGCTCAGTCAAATGTAGCTGTAGATAAAAATGGCAACATAACGGCTGATCTGGTTCCCTGCCGTCATCAAAATGAGTTTTCACTCACAACGCCTGATAAAATTAACTATATGGATGTTTCACCAAAGCAAATTGTTTCTGTAGCGGCATCTCTCATTCCCTTCCTTGAGCATGATGATGCTAACCGTGCGTTGATGGGTTCTAACATGCAACGACAAGCGGTTCCTACCCTGCGTGCTGAGAAGCCCTTAGTTGGTACAGGAATGGAACGTACGGTTGCTTCTGACTCTGGTGTGTCAGTTGTCGCAAGGCGTGGTGGTGTGATTGATTTGGTTGACGCATCTCGAATTGTTGTTAGGGTA
This sequence comes from uncultured Legionella sp., assembly GCA_964442495.1. Lineage (GTDB taxonomy): Bacteria > Pseudomonadota > Gammaproteobacteria > Legionellales > Legionellaceae > CAYTZN01. The sequence goes on from CAYTZN010000011.1 coordinate 6,019, forward strand.
AATGACAATGAAACCTCTGCAGGTGAGACTGGTGTTGATATCTATAACCTAACTAAATACTTCCGTTCGAATCAAGACACCTGTATTAATCAGGTCCCTATTGTGGCGACGGGTGACCGTATTAACCGTGGTGATATATTAGCAGATGGTCCTTGCACAGATTTAGGTGAACTAGCTCTTGGTCAAAATCTTATGGTTGCTTTCATGCCATGGAATGGTTACAACTTCGAGGATTCGATTCTTATTTCCGAGCGAATTGTACAGGAAGATAGATTTACAACTATTCACATCGAAGAGTTAACCTGTATCGCAAGAGATACGAAGTTAGGTACAGAAGAAATTACGGCCGACATTCCAAACGTAGGCGAATCAGCTTTAGCGAGCCTAGATGAGTCTGGTGTTGTTTATATCGGTGCAGAAGTCAGTGCTGGTGATATTTTAGTTGGTAAAGTAACACCTAAAGGTGAAACCCAACTTACACCTGAAGAAAAATTGCTTCGTGCTATTTTCGGTGAGAAAGCCTCTGATGTAAAAGACTCTTCCTTAAGAGTTCCATCTGGAATGAACGGAACTATTATTGATGTTCAAGTCTTCACACGTGATGGGTTAGAAAAAGACTCAAGAGCTAAGAGCATTGAAGAGGAACATTTGGCCCGAGTGCGAAAAGACTTGATAGATGAGCGTCGTATTCGTGAAGAAGATATTTATCAACGTGTTTACAACCTTTTACTTGATAAAGTGGCAACAGGTGGACCAAGCAGTTTAAAACCCGGCTCAAAAGTAACGGCAGCCTATCTTGAGAAGACAGACCGTGAAAAATGGTTTGATATTCGTATGGATGATGATGTTATCAGCCAACAGCTTGAGCAATCATCTAAGCAATTAGAGTTTCTTGCTAAAGAAATTGAAAAACGATTTAATGATAGTCGTAAAAAAATTGTCCAAGGGGATGATCTTGCTCCTGGCGTTTTAAAGATTGTAAAAGTTTATCTTGCTGTTAAGCGTCGTATACAGCCAGGCGATAAAATGGCTGGACGTCACGGAAATAAAGGGGTCATTTCAATCGTTGTTCCAATGGAAGACATGCCTTACATGGAGGATGGCACTCCAGTAGACATCGTTCTTAACCCATTAGGTGTTCCTTCTCGTATGAATATTGGTCAGGTTCTTGAGACCCATCTAGGGTTGGCAGCTAAAGGCCTTGGTCTTCGTATTGGCGAGATGATTGATCATCAACGGCCCATGGAAGACATTAAAGAATTCATTCTTAAAATTTATAACCATGATGGTCAAAAGCGCGTTGATTTGGACGTTTTAAGTGAAAAAGAACTTAAGGCTCTTGTTCATAATTTACGTGCGGGTGTGCCAATGGCTACTCCTGTGTTTGATGGTGCTAATGAAGCAGAAATCAAAGCAATGCTAAAATTGGCAGGCTTATCACCAGATGGTAAGACAACCCTGTATGATGGACGCACAGGCCGTAAATTTGATAACCCTGTTACTGTTGGATACATGTATATGTTGAAGCTAAACCATTTGGTGGATGACAAAATGCATGCACGCTCTACTGGCTCATATAGCTTGGTAACTCAACAACCATTAGGTGGTAAAGCACAGTTTGGTGGACAGCGGTTTGGGGAGATGGAGGTTTGGGCCCTGGAAGCTTATGGTGCTGCATATACATTACAAGAGATGCTAACTGTTAAATCCGATGATGTGGCTGGGCGTACAAAAATCTATAAAAACATTGTTGATGGTGATCATCGTATGGATCCTGGGATGCCAGAGTCCTTTAATGTACTGTTGAAAGAGATTAGGGCACTGGGTATTGATATCGAGCTTGATCACGATTAAGTGTTAATTTTAATCCTCGCTAATACGAATAGATGAATTAGCGGGGATTAATTTTTACGTAATTATTTGTAGATATATTCTGACATACCATTTTTGGAGGCATAAACTTGGCTACTCTAAGCAACGAACCAATGAAAAAAGCACCTGTGATGAGTGATTTGCTTGGCATGCTCAAACAACAAGGTCAAAGTGAAGAGTTTGATGCAATTAGGATCGCACTGGCTTCCCCAGAATTAATTCGGTCATGGTCATATGGTGAAGTAAAAAAACCTGAAACCATCAACTATAGAACATTTAAACCAGAACGTGACGGTTTGTTCTGCGCAAAAACGTTTGGTCCTGTAAAAGATTATGAATGTTTATGTGGTAAGTACAAACGTCTTAAGCACCGTGGTGTCATCTGCGAAAAATGCGGTGTTGAATTAGCGCTTGCTAAAGTACGCCGGGAACGCATGGGTCACATTGAATTGGCAAGTCCAGTTGCGCATATATGGTTTTTAAAGTCATTACCATCACGCATTGGTTTATTGCTTGACATGACATTGCGCGATATTGAGCGTGTTTTATACTTCGAAGCCTTTGTTGTTGTTGACCCTGGCATGACAGAGTTAGAACGAGGACAATTGTTGAATGATGAAGTCTATCTTGAAGCAATGGAGCAATATGGTGATGAATTTGATGCTCGCATGGGCGCTGAAGCGATTCGTGACTTGTTACGTCAAATTGATCTTGAAGATGAAATTAAATCATTACGTGAAGAGTTGCCAACGACTAACTCTGAAACAAAAATTAAGAAAATCACTAAACGTCTTAAATTACTTGAGGCATTTTTTGAATCAGGTAATAAACCTGAATGGATGATAATGAACGTCTTGCCAGTGCTTCCACCAGACTTGCGACCTCTAGTTCCTCTGGATGGTGGACGATTTGCGACGTCAGATCTCAACGATTTATATCGACGTGTTATCAATCGGAATAACCGATTAAAGCGTCTCTTGGATTTAAATGCCCCAGATATCATTGTACGAAATGAAAAGCGTATGCTCCAAGAGTCTGTGGATGCATTGTTGGACAATGGTCGTCGTGGTCGTGCAATCACCGGTACCAATAAAAGACCATTAAAATCTTTAGCAGATATGATCAAAGGTAAACAGGGTCGTTTCCGCCAAAATTTACTTGGTAAGCGTGTTGATTACTCTGGTCGTTCCGTTATTGTCGTAGGCCCCACATTACGTTTGCATCAGTGCGGTTTACCTAAAAAAATGGCCCTTGAACTGTTCAAGCCGTTTATATTCAGTAAGTTAGAATTTAGAGGGTTAGCTACAACCATCAAAGCCGCTAAAAAAATGGTTGAGCGCGAAGAGCCAGTTGTTTGGGACATTTTAGAAGACGTAATTCGAGAACATCCTATCTTATTAAACCGTGCGCCTACATTGCATCGGTTAGGCATCCAAGCGTTTGAACCTGTACTCATTGAAGGTAAAGCTATCCAGCTGCACCCGCTAGTGTGTACCGCATACAATGCCGACTTTGACGGTGACCAAATGGCGGTCCACGTGCCATTAACAATTGAAGCACAGCTTGAAGCTCGTTCATTGATGATGTCAACCAATAACATCTTATCTCCTGCTAGCGGTGAACCTATTATTGTTCCCAGTCAGGACGTTGTTCTCGGTTTATATTATTTAACGCGTGAGCGGATAAATGCCCTTGGCGAAGGAAAGGTCTTCTCATGTGCTCAGGACGCGCTTAATTTTTATGAAGATGGCTATGTGGATATCCATGCCAAAATTAAAATTCGCTTAGATATTGATACTGCAAACGCAGAGTTAGGTAAACAACTTGTCGAAACGACAGTTGGGCGAGCTATTCTGTCTGAAATTTTGCCAAAAGGTATGCCGTTTGCAAATATCAATAAACCGATGACCAAAAAAGCAATTTCTAAAGTGTTAGACAATTGCTATCGAAACTTCGGCTTGAAAGAAACAGTGATTTTTGCAGATCAATTGATGTACACCGGTTTCAAATATGCAACTCGTGGTGGCGCCTCAATTGGTATTGATGACATGCAAATTCCAGATGACAAAGCAGCTATTATTGAGCAAGCAGACAATGAAGTTCGTGAAATTGAGTCACAATTCCGTTCTGGTCTAGTTACAAACGGTGAACGTTACAACAAAGTTATCGATATTTGGTCACGTACCAATGAAATGGTTGCAAAATCAATGATGACAAAAATTGCAACAGAGGAAGTCACTACTAAAGATGGTAAAGTTACGCGCCAAGATTCTTTTAATCCTATCTTTATGATGGCTGACTCAGGGGCGAGGGGTTCTGCAGCTCAGATTAGACAGCTTGCAGGTATGCGTGGATTAATGGCTGCTCCAGATGGCTCTATTATTGAAACACCAATTACTGCTAACTTCCGCGAAGGATTAAACGTATTCCAATACTTTATTTCTACTCACGGGGCGCGTAAAGGATTGGCAGATACTGCGCTGAAAACAGCTAACTCTGGTTACTTAACCCGTCGTCTAGTGGATGTTGCACAAGACGTTGTTATCACAGAACTCGATTGTGGCACCGAAAATGGTATCTTAATGCAGCCGTTGATTGAAGGTGGCGATATTGTTGAACCATTGCATGAGCGTGTTTTAGGACGAGTCGTTGCGACGGATGTTTATATTCCAAATCAGAATGAGCCCGTAGTTAAAGCGGGTACTCTACTAGATGAGGAATGGGTGGACCGCTTAGAGAAGCTTGGTGTAGATCAGGTCTTGGTTCGTTCCCCAATAGCATGCTTAACACGTTTCGGTTTATGTGCTAAGTGTTATGGTCGTGATTTGGCTCGTGGTCACTTGGTTAACACTGGTGAGGCTGTTGGTATTATTGCAGCGCAATCTATCGGAGAGCCTGGAACACAGCTCACAATGCGGACCTTCCATATTGGAGGCGCAGCATCTAGAGCAACAGCAGCTACTAATATTCAAATTAAAAATAAGGGTGTTATACGTTTGCATAACATCAAAACAGTAACGCATTCCAATAGTAATCTTGTTGCCGTTTCGCGTTCTGGTGAGGTAACGATTGCCGATGAATTTGGTCGTGAGCGTGAGCGATACAAGCTTCCTTACGGGGCAGTACTGTCTGTTCATGACAATTCTGCAGTTGAAGCAGGGCAAATCATTGCAACATGGGATCCTCATACTCACCCAGTTATTTCTGAAGTAAGTGGTAAGCTTAAGTTTGTTGATTTGGTTGAAGGTTTGACCATGAACCGTCAAACAGACGAACTGACTGGCTTAAGTAATATTGTTGTTATCGATGCTAAACAGCGTAGTGCTATAGGGCGTGATATGCGGCCTATGGTAAAGCTTGTTTCAGATAATGGGGAGGAAATTTTCCTTTCTGGAACGAATGTCCCAGCGCAATATTATTTACCAGTAGACGCCATTATTAATTTCGAAGATGGTAATAATGTTGGCGTGGGTGACGTTATTGCTCGTATTCCACAAGAACGTACTAAAACAAGAGATATCACCGGAGGTTTACCGCGAGTAGCCGATTTGTTTGAAGCTCGTAAACCAAAAGATTCAGCTGTAATGGCGGAAGTATCTGGCGTGATTAATTTTGGTAAGGAAACGAAGGGTAAACGACGATTAATCATTACAGAGTCTGAAAACAAAGCGCATGAAGAATTGATACCCAAGTGGCGTCATATTTCAGTGTTCGAAGGTGAGCATGTTCAGCGAGGAGAAACGGTAGCTGAGGGTCCGCCTAACCCACATGATATCTTGCGATTATTGGGTGTTGGTGCTTTGGCGAATTATATTGTTAATGAAGTACAAGATGTTTACCGTTTGCAAGGTGTAAAAATCAACGATAAACACATTGAAACCATTGTTCGTCAAATGCTTCGTAAACGAATTATCACATTTGCTGGTGATTCTAAGTTTCTTGTAGGGGAGCAGGTTGAGGATACCGTAATGCTTCAAGAAAACGATAAATTAGCTGCAGAAGGCAAGCTTGAGGCTCAGGGTACACCTATCCTCCTCGGGATAACCAAAGCATCTTTAGCTACCGAATCGTTTATTTCTGCTGCATCTTTCCAAGAAACAACGCGGGTGCTTACAGAAGCGGCCGTAAGTGGAAAAATTGATGATTTGCGTGGTCTTAAAGAAAACGTAATGGTAGGACGTTTAATTCCTGCTGGTACGGGTTATGCGTATCATCAAAATCGCAAGGCCAAGCGTGCAAGAGCCGCTAGTAGTGAAAATTCACCGCATATGGTAACTGCAAGTGACGCAGAACACGCATTAAGTGAAGCACTTAATGCGGATAATCGCGAACACTAGGTTGACAAATAGGCCGGACCTATATAGAATCCGGCCTCCTTATGCATACGAAATATTTATAAGCTAAAGTTCGGAGAGTTAACAATAAATGGCTACTATTAATCAGTTAGTAAGAAAGCCTCGCGTGGACGCCAAAAGGAAAAGTAATGTCCCGGCACTGGAGTCTTGCCCACAACGTCGAGGGGTTTGTACCCGTGTCTATACAACCACACCTAAAAAGCCTAACTCAGCTATGCGTAAGGTTGCGCGTGTTCGTTTAACCAATGGGTTTGAAGTATCTTCATACATTGGTGGAGAGGGCCACAATTTACAAGAGCATTCTGTTGTGCTAATTCGCGGTGGTCGTGTCAAGGATTTACCAGGGGTGCGTTACCATACAGTGCGCGGCAGTTTAGATACTTCTGGTGTAACAGATCGGAAACAGGGCCGTTCCAAGTATGGAACTAAAAAACCGAAAGACAAGAAATAACTTGAATGTAGGAAATAGAAATGCCAAGAAGAAGAGAAGTACCTAAAAGAGAAATATTGCCAGATCCAAAGCACCACAGTGAATTGCTGGCTAAATTCATCAACGTATTAATGGTAAGCGGTAAGAAATCAACTGCTGAAAAAATTATTTACGGTGCTCTTAGTGTATTAGAAGAGCGTCTCAAAAAAATCAAGAAGACAGACGACGAAAGTGAGACCGGTGGCTCAACAGGTTCTGTTGGTGTTCTTCGTTATTTTGAGCAAGCACTAGACAACGTACGCCCCACAGTTGAAGTTCGTTCACGCCGAGTTGGTGGAGCGACATACCAAGTCCCTGTTGAAGTTCGGATTGATCGTAGTATTGCCCTTGGCATGCGTTGGATTGTTCAAGCATCACGTTCACGTGGTGAAAAAGGAATGATGTTGCGTTTGGCTGGCGAGCTAGTGGATGCCTTCGAAAGCAAGGGTTCAGCTGTAAAAAAACGAGAAGAGACACATAAAATGGCTAAAGCTAACCAAGCTTTTGCTCATTTTAGATGGAATTAAAGAGAGAATATGCCCGTGTCTATCACTTCACTAGAACTTTACCGCAATATTGGAATTGCCGCGCACGTAGATGCGGGTAAAACCACGACTACTGAGCGTGTTTTGTTCTATACAGGCACGTCTCATAAAATTGGTGAAGTGCATGATGGCGCTGCAACGATGGACTGGATGGTCCAAGAACAGGAGCGTGGTATTACTATCACCTCTGCAGCTACAACATGTTACTGGTCAGGCATGGATAAACAATACGATCGTCATCGCATTAACATTATTGATACACCAGGGCACGTAGACTTTATGATTGAAGTTGAGCGCTCCCTGCGTGTGTTAGATGGCGCAGTCGTAGTATTTGATTCAGTATCAGGTGTTGAGCCTCAATCAGAAACGGTGTGGCGACAAGCTGATAAATACGGTGTTCCACGTGTTGTTTTTGTAAATAAAATGGACCGTATGGGGGCAAATTTTATTCGCGTTGTAAAACAAATTAAACAACGCTTGGGCTCTAGTCCAGTGGTTGTGCAGTTGCCCATAGGAGCAGAAGAAACATTTCTTGGTGTTATTGACCTTATAAAAATGAAGGCAATTTACTGGGATGAAGAAAACAAAGGCATGACATTTGAATACAAAGAGATACCTGCCAATTTGCAAGCTGAATGTGAAGAGTTTAGAAATCTAATCATAGAAGCCGCAGCAGAAGTCTCTGAAGATTTGATGGAAAAATATTTAGAAGGGCACGTCTTTACAGAAAAAGAAATTAGAGACGCATTGCGTCATCGTACTGTAAATAATGAAATTGTACCCGTATTTTGTGGCTCTGCATTTAAGAACAAAGGTGTTCAGGCAGTTCTCGATGGTGTCGTTGATTATTTGCCATCACCGCTTGATGTGCCAGCAATAAAAGGAATTGATGAGGACGGTGAAGAGGCATTTAGAAAAACCTCTTACGATGAACCTTTTTCAGCTCTTGCATTTAAAATTGCGACTGATCCGTTTGTAGGTACACTCACCTATTTTCGAGCGTACTCAGGTGTATTGAAGTGTGGTGACACCATATACAATTCAGTAAAAGGAAAAAAAGAGAGGATAGGTCGGTTGCTGCAAATGCACGCCAATTCTCGTGAAGAAATTAAAGAAGTAAGAGCGGGTGATATTGCTGCGGCTGTTGGCTTAAAGACCGTGACCACGGGTGACACAATTTGTGACCTAAATCATCCTATCATACTTGAGCGTATGGACTTTCCAGATCCAGTTATAGCAGTTGCAGTAGAGCCAAGGACAAAAGCAGATCAAGAAAAAATGTCCGTGGCATTAGGTAAACTAGCACAAGAAGACCCCTCATTCCGAGTACATACGGATGAGGAGTCTGGGCAAACAATCATCCAGGGAATGGGTGAGCTACATCTTGAAATTATTGTTGATCGAATGCGCCGTGAATTTTTGGTGGAAGCTAATGTAGGTAAACCTCAAGTAGCTTATCGAGAAACGTTAAAATCAACTGTTGAAGAAGAAGGAAAATTTGTCCGTCAGTCGGGCGGTAGAGGACAATACGGCCATGTTTGGTTAAAAATTGAACCTCAAACACGTGGTGCAGGGTATGAGTTTGTAAATGCGATTGTTGGTGGAGTTATTCCTAGAGAGTACATTCCAGCGGTTGATAAAGGGATTCAAGAGCAATTGCAAAATGGTGTTATCGCAGGATACCCCGTTGTAGATGTTAAGGTCACTTTGTTTGATGGTTCATTCCATGAAGTAGATTCTAGTGAAATGGCGTTTAAAATTGCTGGTTCGCAGTGCTTTAAGCAAGGTGCGCAAAAAGCTAGTCCCGTTTTACTAGAGCCCATTATGAGTGTAGAAGTAGTAACACCAGAAGAGTATATGGGTGATGTAATGGGTGATTTAAGTCGACGACGAGGCATGCTTCAAGGTATGGATGAGTCGCCAGCTGGTCGAGTGATTCGTGCTGAAGTTCCTCTGGCAGAAATGTTTGGTTATTCAACGGATCTACGTTCTGCAACGCAAGGCCGTGCAACCTACACAATGGAATTTGCTAAATACGCAGAGGCACCAGCAAATATTGCTGAAGCGATTATCAAGAAACAATAAAAGTTAATGAGGTAATGAAATGGCGAAGGAAAAATTTGAACGTAAAAAGCCGCACGTAAACGTAGGAACAATTGGTCACGTTGACCATGGTAAAACTACATTGACAGCTGCAATTACAACGATCATGGCGAAGAAGTATGGTGGTACTGCTAAAGCATACGACCAAATCGACGCGGCCCCTGAGGAGCGTGAGCGCGGTATTACCATTTCTACGGCTCACGTAGAATATGAGTCAGCAAATCGCCATTATGCGCACGTTGACTGCCCAGGCCATGCGGACTATGTAAAGAACATGATTACAGGTGCAGCGCAAATGGACGGCGGTATATTGGTTGTTTCTGCAGCTGATGGTCCAATGCCACAAACACGTGAGCACATTTTGTTGTCTCGCCAAGTTGGCGTTCCCTATATTGTTGTTTTTTTAAACAAAGCTGACATGGTAGATGATAAAGAGTTGCTCGAGCTTGTTGAGATGGAAGTTCGTGACTTGTTAAGTTCTTATGACTTTCCTGGTGATGATATCCCAATTATTATTGGTTCAGCACTGAAAGCATTGGAAGGCGATACAAGCGAAATAGGTGTTCCAGCAATTGAAAAGCTAGTTGAAACAATGGATGCCTATATACCTGAGCCTGTGCGTAATATCGATAAAGCATTTTTATTGCCAATTGAAGATGTGTTCTCTATTTCTGGCCGTGGCACTGTAGTTACTGGTCGTGTTGAGAGTGGCATAGTTAAAGTTGGTGAAGAAGTGGAAATTATTGGTATACGCGATACAGTAAAAACCACGTGTACTGGTGTTGAAATGTTCCGTAAATTACTCGACGAAGGTCGAGCTGGAGATAACGTAGGTGTTCTGCTACGAGGAACGAAGCGTGATGAAGTTGAGCGTGGCCAAGTGTTGGCTAAACCAGGTTCAATTAAGCCTCACACGAAGTTTGAAGCAGAAGTCTATGTATTGTCTAAAGCGGAAGGTGGTCGTCATACACCATTTTTTAATGGATATCGTCCCCAGTTTTACTTTAGAACGACAGATGTAACAGGAACATGTGACCTTCCAGAAGGCGTTGAAATGGTGATGCCAGGTGATAACGTTCAAATGGTTATCAATTTGCATTCTCCGATCGCCATGGACGAAGGTTTGCGTTTTGCTATACGGGAAGGTGGCCGAACTGTCGGTGCCGGTGTCGTTGCTAAAATCATCGAGTAAAAAAAATGAGCAATAATCAAAATATTAAAATACGTCTTAAATCATTTGATCATCGTATGATTGACTCTTCAACACGAGAAATCGTTGAGACAGCTAAACGTACAGGTGCGCAAATTCGTGGACCCATTCCTCTTCCAATTAGAAAGGAAAAGTTCACAGTGCTAACTTCTCCGCATGTTAATAAAGATGCACGGGACCAATATGAGTTACGCACACACAAACGCCTAGTCGTTATTGTAAATCCAACTGAGAAAACAGTTGATGCATTAATGAAACTCGATTTGGCGGCTGGGGTAGATGTTCAGATTAGCCTGGATGATGCATAAAAATTTTTAAGTAAATTTATGCATGCACAGGTAAATATAACGAGGTGTTAGAATGACGATCGGTTTATTAGGCCGTAAAATCGGTATGACGCGAATTTTCACAGAAGATGGCAGGGCTATCCCTGTTTCTGTTGTTGAAGTTCATCCAAATCGCGTTTCTCAACGTAAAACCGTTGATATCGATGGCTACGATGCAATACAAATGACTGGCGGAACTAAAAAAGCAAGTCGTGTCAGCAAACCAATGGCAGGACATTTTGCAAAAGCAGAAATTGAAGCCGGGGACATGATGTGTGAGTTTCTTGTTGATGCAACCGATGAGGTTATTTCTGGACAAGTATTCACTGTTGCTGACGTTTTTAACGAAGGCCAGTATGTAGATGTTTCGGCTGTTTCAAAAGGTAAGGGTTTTGCGGGTACTGTGAAGCGTCATAATTTCCGTACTCAAGATGCAACGCACGGTAATTCTCGCTCGCATCGAGTTCCTGGTTCTATTGGACAAAACCAATCACCTGGCCGTGTTTTTAAAGGCAAGAAAATGGCAGGGCATATGGGCAACAAGCGATGCACCATACAAACGCTTGAGTTGGTTCGTATTGATACAGATCGCAATTTACTCATGATCAAAGGTGCCATACCCGGCGCTCCAGGTGGACGAGTAGAAATCAAGCCCGCTGTTAAAATGCAAGAAAGGGGCAAATAATGGAACTCAAAACAATTGATACACACTCACAAGTTACCGTCAATAAAGATGTTTTTGATTACAACTACAATGAGGGTCTCGTACATCAAGCTGTAGTGACCTACATGAATAAAGCGCGTAGTGGTAACAGTGCTCAAAAAACACGAGCAGAAGTACGTGGCGGTGGCAAAAAGCCTTGGAACCAAAAGGGTACCGGACGAGCTCGTGCTGGAACCATTAGAAGTCCAATTTGGCGTTCTGGTGGTGTTACGTTTGCCTCCAAGAAAAGAGATTATTCACAAAAAATTAATAAAAAAATGTACAAGCGCGCTATGCGTAGTATAATCTCCGAACTTATTCGTACTGGCAACCTTTTTGTTGTTAGTGATTTTCAATGTGCGTCTCTTAAAACCAAAGATTTCATTAATAAAATGAATGACATGAAAATAAATAATGCACTGATTATAATGAATGAAGTGGGTGAGTATGAGTACTTAGCGTCACGTAACTTAATTGAATATGATGTGTGTGATGTTACCGCACTCGATCCAGTTAGTTTATTACGTTACAAACAAGTATTAATCACTGAAGAAGCGATTAAAACATTAGAGGAGCAGTTACAATGAATGCTGAAAAACTGTTGATGGTTTTAAGAGAGCCTCACACCTCTGAAAAAGCTACTATTATGGCTGATAAATTCAAGCAATTTACGTTTAAAGTCTTGAGAACAGCTACAAAGAGCGAGATAAAACTTGCTGTTGAACAAATGTTTAACGTCAAAGTCAAGTGTGTATCTGTCATGAATGTTAAAGGGAAGCGTAAACGTTTCAAGCAAACCAGTGGTAAGCGTAGTGACTGGAAAAAAGCGTTTGTTTCTCTGCATCCCGAATATGACATTGACTTCACAGTGACAGAATAAGGCAGATTAAGATGGCACTATTAAAATCAAAACCTACTTCACCTGGTAAACGTGGTGAATTACGTGTAGTACACCACCATATTCATAAAGGTAAGCCTCATGCACCTCTTATTGAAAAATTAAATAAAACGGGTGGACGTAACAATCAGGGTCGAATTACTGTTCGTCATATAGGTGGTGGAACCCGTTGCCAGTATAGGATGATCGACTTCAAGCGTTGTAAAGATGGCATAGAAGCACGCGTGGAAAGAATTGAATACGATCCTAATCGTTCAGCTTTAATTGCATTACTTGTTTACAAAGATGGCGAACGAAGGTACATTATCGCTCCTTCGAATTTAGAAAAAGGCCAAGTTGTTGTTAGTGGTGACGATTCACCCATTAGCATCGGAAATTGCTTGCCGTTGAAAAATATACCAGTAGGTACAACGTTGCATTGTGTTGAGTTAAAGCCTGGTAAAGGCGCTCAAATGTTACGAAGTGCAGGTTGCAGTGGTCAAATTGTTGCTAAAGAAGGGACCTATGCCACTTTAAAACTTCGTTCTGGTGAAATGCGAAAAGTACTTTTAGCATGTCGCGCTGTTATTGGCGAAGTTAGCAACAGCGAACATAGCCTTCGTTCGCTTGGTAAAGCTGGAGCAAAACGGTGGAGAGGTATACGACCTACCGTACGTGGTGTTGCTATGAACCCTGTGGACCATCCACATGGTGGAGGCGAAGGCAGAACATCAGGTGGACGACATCCTGTTACACCATGGGGTGTTCCAACCAAGGGTTATAAGACAAGAAGTAACAAGCGTACTGATCGTTTTATTGTTAGAAGACGTAAGAAAAAATAATTGTTGAGAGGATATCAAGGTGGCTCGTTCTGTAAGAAAAGGTCCTTTTATCGATCATCACTTGCTCAATAAAGTGGAAGCAGCTGTTGCATCGAAATCTAAAAAGCCAATTAAAACTTGGTCAAGGCGGTCAACTATCGTCCCGGAGATGATTGATTTAACTATTGCCGTACATAACGGTAGAGATCATGTCCCTGTATACATCACAGACAATATGGTTGGTCATAAGCTGGGTGAGTTTTCTATGACTCGTACATTCAAAGGCCATTCTGGTGATAGAAAGGCAAAAGGTAAGTAAGAGGCAGCGATGGAAGTTACAGCAAAATTAAAAAATGCACCTTTGTCTGCCCAAAAAGGCAGACTGGTTGCTGATATGATTCGGAACATGAATGTTTCTGGGGCAGTTGATGTCTTGAAATTTACTCCGAAGAAGGGTGCTCAGTTGATGCTCAAATTATTAGAGTCTGCAATTGCAAACGCAGAAAATAATAACGGCGCTGATATCGATGAACTTAAAGTAGGTATGGTATGTGTTGACGAAGCGACGACATTGAAGCGTATTAGTCCACGTGCAAAAGGGCGAGCAAATCGTATTTGTAAGCGTAATTGCCATATCACCATTAAAGTGTCAGACGGGGAATAGCAATGGGACAGAAAGTAAATCCAATCGGCATTCGGCTTGGCATAGTTAAAGACTGGAATTCAACATGGTTTGCCAGTAAAAATTACGCACAACTACTGAATCAAGATATTAATTTGCGTAAATATTTGAAGAAAAAACTAATGGCAGCTGCTGTTAGCCGAATTCAGATTGCGCGCCCTGCCAATAATGCGGTGGTAACTATCCACACAGCACGACCAGGCGTGTTAATCGGCAAAAAAGGTGGCGGAATAGAAGCTTTGCGTAGTGAAATATCCTCGAAGCTAGGCGTTCCTGTTCACTTAAATATAGAGGAAGTTAGAAAGCCTGAGTTAGATTCCACATTGGTCGCTGAAGGTATCGCTCAACAATTAGAGCAACGCGTAATGTTCCGTCGCGCAATGAAGCGTGCAGTAACATCAGCACTTAAAGCTGGCGCTAAAGGCATCAAGATTTGTGTCAGTGGTCGTTTAGGTGGAGCAGAAATCGCTCGAAGTGAAACGTACCGTGAAGGTCGTGTTCCTTTACACACATTTCGTGCGGATATAGATTATGGAACTGCTGAATCTAAAACCACCTATGGCATCATCGGCGTCAAAGTGTGGATTTTCAAAGGTGAAAATGTGCCGCAGAAAAACCGCAGCAGCGATAGCAGCAAGTAGTGAGGACTTACAATTATGTTACAGCCTAAACGAACAAAGTATCGTAAACAAATGAAAGGCCGAAATCGTGGCCTGGCACAACGAGGTAGTACAGTTAGCTTCGGTGAGTTTGGCTTGAAAGCCCTAGAACGTGGTCGGCTGACGGCAAGACAAATTGAAGCCGCTCGACGAGCTATGACACGTCATGTAAAACGTGGTGGTAAAATTTGGATTAGAGTTTTTCCAGACAAGCCAATCACTGAAAAACCTTTGGAAGTAAGACAAGGTAAAGGTAAAGGTAATGTCGAGTACTGGGTTGCCTTGATACAGCCAGGTAAAGTACTTTTCGAAATGGAAGGCGTGACCAGAGAGCTTGCTATAGAAGCATTCGATTTGGCTAAAGCGAAACTTCCATTCAAAGTAGGATTTGAAGAGCGCAAGGTGATGTAATGAAAGACACTAACGAACTTAAAAAAATGACAATTGATGAGTTGCAAACCGAATTGTTGTCACTGCGTAAAGACCAATTTACTTTGCGCATGAAAAAAGCAAATGGTGCATTAGACAAAACTCACATCGTTACACAAGTGAGACGAGCTATCGCCAGAGTTAAAACAATTATGACTGAAAAGGTAGGTGCAAGTCATGTCTAATACTGAAACGAATGCCCGAACAGTCGTGGGCAAAGTAGTAAGCGATAAGATGCAAAAAACAATTGTTGTTGTAATTGAACGCACTGTTAAGCATCCGAAGTATGGGAAAATTATGAAACGCAGAACCAAGTTGCATGCACATGATGAAAATCAGGTATGTAAAATTGGTAATACTGTGAAAATTCGCGAATCCAGACCACTGTCTAAAATGAAATGCTGGGTGCTCGTTGAAGTTATTTCCTAATCTTCATGGTTGATATACTTTTAAAATACCAAGAGGGCTGATATAATCAGCAGCCTTTTTCTGGTCGAATTTAGAGCTGGAGAATAGAATGATACAAATGCAGACTGTGCTCGATGTTGCAGATAACAGCGGTGCACGCAAAGTGATGTGTATCAAAGTGCTTGGCGGGTCTCATAGACGTTATGCCCGTGTAGGTGATGTTATTAAAGTAAGCATTAAAGATGCAATTCCACGCAGTAAAGTAAAAAAAGGTTCTGTAATGAATGCGGTGGTTGTGCGAACCAGTAAAGGCGTACGTCGGGATGATGGTTCATTGATCCGTTTTGATGGAAATGCAGCTGTACTTTTAAACAACCAAAATGAGCCCATTGGTACTCGTATATTCGGACCAGTGACTCGCGAATTAAGAGAACGGTTTATGAAAATCATTTCTCTTGCCGCTGAAGTATTGTGAGAAGGATTAGTTATGAAACGCATTAGAACAGGCGATACCGTTATCGTTGTTGCCGGAAAAAGCAAAGGTCATGTTGGTAAAGTTGCCCGCGTTATCGATCGAAAAATTGTGGTGGAAGGTGCAAATATGATGAAAAAGCACGTTAAACCAAATCCGCAGATTGAACAACAAGGGGGAATTATATCTAAGGAAGCTCCTTTGGATGTATCAAACGTTGCTCTTTACAACCCTGTGACTAAAAAAGCAGATAAAGTTGGTTTTAAATTTCTTGAAAAAGAAGGTAATACGATCAAGGTTCGATATTTCAAGTCAAACAATGAAGTGGTTGACCTTATCTAATTAGGTGATGCAAATGGCTAGACTTAAAGAGTTTTATAGAAAAGATGTCGTCGAAATGATGATGAAAAAATTCGGCTACAAAAGCGTCATGCAGGTTCCAAAGATCCAAAAAATCACTCTGAACATGGGTGTTGGTGAAGCTGTAGGCGACAAAAAGGTTATGAATTTTGCTGTAGATGATATGACACGCATTTCTGGCCAAAAACCCGTGATAACATTGGCTAAAAAGTCACTTGCAGGGTTTAAAATCCGAGAAGGTTGGCCGATTGGTTGTAAGGTAACTCTACGAAATAATCAAATGTATGAGTTCTTAGATAGATTGATTTCCATAACGCTACCACGTGTACGTGATTTTAGAGGTCTTAACCCTAAATCATTTGATGGAACTGGTAACTATAGTATGGGTATTCATGAGCAAATCGTATTTCCTGAAATTGATTTTGATAAAATTGATGGAATTAGAGGTTTAGACATTTGCATTACGACTACTGCTAAAACAAATGAGGAAGCGAAGGCTTTATTAGAAGCGTTTAACCTTCCATTAAAAGATAGAGACAGAAAATAGAAGGGTATATACTGTGGCTAAAAAATCGATGCTCGCACGCGAAAATAAAAAAAGGCTTCTTGTTGAGAAATATAGAAATCGACGAGCCGAATTGAAGGAAACAATCAAGTCATCTACTGACTATGATGCAATACTTGAAGCGCAAGCCAAGTTGGCTAAGCTTCCTGTTAATTCTAATCCTGTTCGGCATAGTACGCGTTGTCAGCAATGTGGTCGCGCGCACGCAGTGTATCGTAAGTTTGGACTGTGCCGGATTTGTTTACGCCAGCAGCTAATGACAGGTAACGTCACTGGTGGCAGAAAATCCAGCTGGTAAACAATTTATTCATTGGAGAACGACTGTGAGTATGCACGATCCAGTTGCTGATATGTTGACTAGAATTCGTAATGGTCAACAAGCAAAACATCAGCACGTGACATTAATTTCATCGAATTTGAAAGAAGAAATAGCAAGAGTATTGAAAGAAGAAGGATATATATCTGACTATTCAGTAGAGGCTCTTGATAATAATTTAAAATCTATTACGTTAAGCCTGAAATATTTTCATGGTCGACCCGTAATTGAAAAGATAAAAAGAATCAGTCGCCCAGGATTGCGTGTGTATAAATCAGCAAAAGATTTATCTGCTGTTGCCGGATTTGGTGTAGCCATTCTATCAACATCACGTGGGGTAATGACGCACATTAAAGCTAAATCTAATGGTGTTGGCGGCGAAATTATTTGTGAAGTGGCGTAATACGAAAGAGGATAGATATGTCTAGAGTAGCTAAAGCCCCCATTACATTGCCTGCTAATGTTGAATTGTCAGTAGACAACGATACAGTTACAGTAAAAGGGCCAAAGGGTACATTAACACAACATTGTAATAAATTAGTGTGTGTTGGTAGGTTGAAAGACGATGCTAATCAAGTAACGTTTAAGCCTGCCTCAAACGAACCTACTGCTTGGGCACAAGCAGGAACAGTTCGTGCCCTAGTAAAAAACATGGTGCATGGGGTTACAACAGGTTTTGATAAAACCTTGGAACTGGTAGGCGTGGGTTATAGAGCTCAAGCCAAAGGAACTTCTATATCTTTATCACTCGGTTTTTCTCATTCAATTGAGTATGACCTACCAAAAGGTGTGGTTGCTGAGATGCCAAATAATACAACAATCGTATTAAAAGGTATTGATAAACAACTTATCGGTCAAGTTGCCTCTGAAATCCGTGCATTTCGTCCACCTGAGCCTTACAAAGGTAAGGGCGTGAAGTATGCTGGTGAAGTGATTGCACGCAAAGAAGCCAAAAAGAAATAAGGTGTAGAACATGAATAAGCATCAATCTCGAAATCGTCGTGGCCTTAAAACAAAGGCTATTATTAGACAATCTAACCGTGCGCGTTTAGTTGTCTTTCGGAGTGGGTCTCACATCTATTCACAAATCATAGTGTGTGGAGATATGGGCGATAAAGTCCTTGTTTCAGCCTCTACAGTTGACAAAGAGCTTAGGTCAGCTTTAACAGGCAATAAATGTGAACAAGCAAACCAAGTTGGTAAGTTGCTTGCAAAACGCGCACAGCAAATTAGCCTTTCTGATGTTGCATTTGACAGAGCTGGTTATAAATACCATGGCCGTGTTAAAGCATTGGCTGAAGGTGCCCGCGAAGCTGGCTTGAATTTTTAAGGAACGGTTATGTCATTTGATGAATCAACAAAAACAGACGGTTATCAAGAAAAATTAGTGTCTGTTACCCGAACTGCAAAAGTAGTAAAAGGCGGTCGTGTTTTCGGATTTGCAGTTCTTGTCGTGGTTGGTGATGGTAAGGGCCACATTGGTTATGGTCGCGGTAAAGCCCGTGAAGTACCTATAGCTATTCAAAAAGCGATGGATCAAGCGCGTAAAAACATGTCTTATGTTCCTTTAGCAGGCAATACAATTCACCATGAAATTACCTGGAACTATGGGGCTTCTAAAGTCTTCATGAAGCCAGCTAGTGAGGGTACTGGTATTATTGCCGGTGGCGCAATGAGAGCTGTACTTGAAGTCTTAGGTGTTCACAATATTTTAGCAAAAAGTATTGGCTCAACGAATCCTAGCAATATTGTTCGTGCAACGATTGGCGCATTAACAAACATTGGTACACCTGATTTTGTGGCCGCAAAGCGCGGAAAAACAGTTGCAGAAGTGATGGCAGGGTAATCATGGATAAGAAAATTCAAATAAAATTAGTAAAAAGCCTAATAGGTCGGATTCCTAAGCATAAAGAAATAGCAGGTCAATTAGGTTTAAGACGGATAAACAGCACGGTAATTCATCAGGATACGCCTGCTATTCGTGGTATGGTTAATACTATTTATTATTTAGTTAACGTAGAGGAGTGTGCATAATGAATTTAAATACGCTATCTCCTGATCCGGGTTCTAGACACAGCAAGAAACGCTTAGGTCGTGGTATTGGTTCAGGTCTCGGTAAAACATGTGGTAAAGGACATAAAGGTCAAAAATCACGTGCTGGTGGCTACCATAAAATAAATTTCGAGGGAGGGCAAATGCCTATCCAACGACGTTTGCCTAAAATGGGTTTTAAATCACGCGTTGCTAAAACCATTGATGAAGTTAACTTAAGTGAGTTAGCCTCTTTAACTGTCGATGTTATCGATATTGATACATTAAAAGCCGCTGGCTTGGTTAATAAATCAATCCGCGAAGTAAAAATAATACTTTCAGGTGAATTAACCACCGCAATTAAGCTTAAAGGACTACGCTTGACTAAAGGTGCGCGTAAAGTTATTGAAGACTTAGGTGGAAGCATAGAAGAGTGAGCATTAAAAAACCAAATCAGCCTGGACAATCTCGGAGTGGATTAGCTGAACTTAAGTCAAGACTTATGTTTGTGGTTATAGGAATATTAGTTTATCGTTTAGGTGCTCATATTCCTGTACCAGGTTTAGATCCTCAAAAGCTCGCTAACTTTTTCAATGAGCAACAGAATACAATATTTGGTTTGTTTAATATGTTTTCTGGTGGTGCGTTGTCAAGGGTTACAGTTTTTGCAATAGGAATAATGCCATATATTTCAGCGTCTATTATGATTCAGTTGTTTACTGTAATCGTTCCGGCACTGGAGCAGCTTAAAAAGGAAGGCGAAGCAGGTCGTAGGAAAATAAACCAGTACACTCGCTATTTGACACTTTTGTTGGCTGTTTTCCAGTCTATGGGAATGGCACGATGGTTGGTAGGACAACAAATAGCACTTGAACCTGGTCTGGTTTTCTATTTTACAGCAGTAGCTACACTTGTAACAGGAACCATGTTTTTGATGTGGTTAGGTGAGCAGATCACAGAAAAGGGCGTTGGTAATGGTATTTCGCTAATTATCTTTTCAGGGATTGTGTCTAGTATGCCTAGTGCGTTGGCATCCGTGTTTCAGCAAGTAAAGGAAGGGCAAATGCAAGCCTTAACTTTATTGCTTGTGGGTATTATTGTTGTTGTTGTAACTGGCTTTGTAGTTTTCATGGAGCGTGGACAGCGTCGTATACGTGTGAACTATGCTCAGCGAACCCAAGGAAGAAAAGTGTATGCGGCTCAAACAAGCCACTTACCCTTGAAAATTAATATGGCGGGAGTTATTCCCCCGATATTCGCATCAAGCATTATATTGCTACCTGCAACCTTGGCTCAATTTTTTGCGCACGGCAAAGGTATGGATTGGCTGGCGGATATTGGTATGGCGCTATCACCAGGGCAGCCTCTTTACCTGATAGTTTATGCCATAGCTATTTTGTTCTTCGCTTTCTTTTACACGGCATTGGTTTTTAATCCAAAAGATACAGCTGACAACTTAAAAAAATCAGGTGCATATATCCCTGGTATTCGGCCTGGTGAGCAAACCTCACGTTACATCGATACGGTGATGACACGTTTAACTTTAGTAGGGGCTTTGTACTTGGTTTTAGTTTGTCTTCTACCACAGATTTTGATGTATACGTGGCATGTTCCATTTTATTTTGGCGGAACCTCATTGCTGATTATAGTTGTTGTAATTATGGATTTTGTTGCTCAAATACAAGCCCATTTAATGACGCAACAATATGATTCACTTATGAAAAAAGCCAATTTCAAAGGCACAAAATTGCCTGGCCTATTATGATTATTATCGGAGTTAGTAATGAAAGTTAGAGCATCAGTAAAGCGAATTTGCCGTAACTGCAAAATTATCAAACGTAGTGGCACTATACGTGTAATTTGTAAAGATGCACGGCACAAGCAACGCCAAGGCTAGACGCGGCGCTTGATTTTAGTTTGGTAAAATAGTATTCTTCTGTCCCTTTCTGGCAGAGCAAAATAACGTTCGGAGAAATTAATGGCTCGTATCGCAGGTGTTAACATAGCGGACCACAAACATGTTGTGATTGCGCTTACATCGATCTACGGAATTGGTCGACCTACATCTATAAAGCTGTGTGATCAAATTGATGTGGATCCTGCAACTAAAGTGTCTCAACTGACTGAAGAACAGTTGGAATTATTGAGAACCGAAATTGCAAAAATGACAGTGGAAGGCGACCTGCGTCGTGTTGTCACAATGAATATTAAGCGCCTAATGGATTTGGGTTGTTACCGTGGTTTAAGGCATCGAAGAGGCCTTCCATTACGTGGACAACGTACCAAAACAAATGCCAGAACCCGAAAAGGTCGTCGCAAAGGCTCAAATGGTTGATTTTTCATGTAGGAAATTAAGATGGCTATAAGCAAGGCAAAGCAACAAAAAGTCCGAAAAAAAATTAAGCGTGTTGTTTCTGATGGAATAGTACATGTCCATGCTTCTTTTAATAACACGATTGTTACTTTTACTGACCGTCAAGGTAATGCATTATGTTGGGCAACGTCTGGTGGTTCAGGCTTTAGGGGGTCTCGTAAAAGTACTCCTTATGCTGCACAGATTGCAACTGAACGAGCATCAGCTACGGCTAAAGAATATGGCATGAAGTCTGTTGCTGTGTTTATTCATGGTCCTGGACCAGGTCGCGAATCAACTATTCGTGAGTTGATATCGCAGGATTTCAAGATTGTAGAAATAACCGATGTAACTGGCATACCGCATAATGGGTGTAAGCCGCCTAAAAAACGTCGTGTATAAGATTCAGGAGTGAGGAATGGCTAGATATCTAGGTCCAAAGTGTAAATTATCTCGCAGAGAAGGCACTGATCTATTATTAAAAAGTGGTGTGCGTGACCATAAGTCTAAATGCAAATCAGAAAAACAACCTGGACAGCATGGTGACAAGCGACCTCGTTTGAGTGACTATGGTGTTCAGCTCCGCGAAAAACAAAAAATTCGTCGTTTGTATGGTGTTTTGGAAAAACAATTCCGTAACTACTATAAAATGGCAGCAAAACAAAAGGGTTCTACAGGTGAAAACCTGATGGGTCTTTTAGAGCGACGCTTAGATAATGTTGTTTATCGCATGGGCTTTGCAAGTACTCGCGCAGAAGCTCGTCAACTTGTAGCACATAAAGCGATCCTTGTTAATGATAAACTGGTTAATATCGCTTCTTTCTTGGTTAAATCCGGAGATGTGATATCTGTTCGCCAGAAAGCTAAAAGCCAAGGTAGAGTGCAAGCTGCAGTTGCTCTGTCTGAGCAGCGTGCATCCTGTGATTGGTTGACTGTGGATATGGGTACATTCAAGGGGACATTTACTGCATTACCAACCTTGAGTGATTTATCTGCTGATTTTAACGTTAACTTGGTGGTAGAACTTTACTCTAAGTAAGATCGGAGACATAGCCGAATGACTGATATTAATGAAATGCTAACGCCAAAAGTTCTGAAAGTACACTCGGAATCTAAGAATCATTCACGAGTTGTTTTAGAGCCATTGGAAAGAGGTTTTGGCCATACACTCGGCAATGCCTTAAGACGTATTTTAATGTCTTCCATGCCTGGTAGTGCTATCACTGAAGTGTCTATTGATGGTGTCTTGCATGAATACAGTACAATAGAAGGTGTGCAAGAAGATGTGGTTAACATTCTTCTGAATCTGAAGGACGTTGCAATTCGAATGTCAGTAGGCGATGAAGCTCTTCTTACATTGACCAAGCAAGGTCCTTGCCAAATTACTGCAGCTGATATTCAAGTTACTCATGGCGTTGAAATTTTAAACCCTGAATTAATTATTGCTAATTTGAATGAAAACGGCAAAATCAACATGACGTTGAAAGTTGAAAAAGGCATTGGTTTTCATTCAACAGATACCTTCGTTCGTTTGCTCGATGATGAAGTTCAACAAAAATCAGTTGGGAAGTTGAAAATTGACAACACGTTTTCTCCAGTAAAAAAAGTTGCTTACTTTGTAGATAACGCTCGTGTTGAAAACCGTACTGATTTGGATAAATTAACCATTGATTTACAAACAAATGGAACAATTGATCCTGAAGAAGCTATTCGAATTTCTGCAAGTATATTGCAACGTCAATTGCATGCATTTGTTGATATGAAATTTGAAGAGTCTCGCTCTGATAATAAAGAACGAAATGACTATGATCCTGTATTATTAAGACCTGTCGATGACCTAGAGCTTACAGTTCGCTCGGCAAATTGCTTAAAAGCTGAAAATATATATTACATTGGTGATTTGGTTCAAAAATCAGAAAATGAATTATTAAAAACCCCCAATCTGGGTAAGAAGTCCCTGACAGAGATCAAAGATGTATTAGCATCGCGTTCATTGTCTTTGGGAATGAAACTTGAGAATTGGCCGCCTGAAAATTTAGGTGAGTAATTTTATATAGCTTATTATAAAGCTGTTAGGAGTCTTAGTCATGCGACACCGTAATTCTGGCCGTAGTTTTAGCCGAACAAGCAGTCACCGTAAAGCCATGTTTTCTAACATGTGCACCTCGTTGATTGAACATGAACTTATTAAAACAACGTTAGCAAAAGCAAAAGAATTGCGCCGCTATGTTGAGCCATTGATAACTGTTGGTAAAACGGATTCAGTAGCTTCACGACGTTATGTATTTGATACATTGCGATCTAAAAGTGCTGTTGGAAAGTTATTTACTACTTTAGGCCCACGTTATATTGAGCGTCCAGGCGGTTATGTACGTGTATTAAAGTGTGGTTATAGAGCGGGTGATAATGCTCCTATGGCTATTGTTGAGCTGGTTGATAGGCCAGAAGCCAACCATGACGTTTCAGAAGATTAATCTTTGCTGCAAATAAAAAACCAGGGTATCCTGGTTTTTTTATATTTAATATTTTTGTATTTTAGGGCTTGTTTACAATTCAAATTGGTAACCACATAAACCCGCAGGCCAATGCCACCATAGACGCATAATTTTTTTTCAATTTATTGTACCTTGCCGCTATGGTGCAAAAATATTTGAGCCTTGCAAATTTTTTTTCCACTAGATGTCGGTATTTGTATAAACTCCAGTCCATATCATCATTGCCTATTGTTGAGTTATATTTTCTTGGGATTATAGGATTTAATAATTTCTGCTTGATTATTTCGCGTAATTCCTCTTTATCATATCCTTTATCAGCAATCGTACAATCTGCAGGTGGTGGTTGCACAATGAATTCTGGTGCAACTTTGCAATCGTGTACTTCTCCTCTCGTGGGGATAAAATCAAGCGGTAAGCCATGTGCATTAGCGGACACATATATTTTTGCCATATTTCCAGCTACCGATTTCCCAATTGCCTCATCATCTGCACTAGCAGCATCAGTGTTATGTCGATGGGCTTTGACAATAAACTCTTACTCAAAATCCGGGTTCTGAGCTAGGGCTTTAAAAATGTTCATTAATTTATTTTTAGAAGAGCAACGGTTAAATTGTTAATAAATCGAAATCCATACGCCAAAGAGTGATGGTAGGTCACGCCAAGGCAGTTTTGTGTGTATACGGTATAAAATTTCTTCCACTGTTTTTCGTAAATTAGGCTTGTCATTAATTCCGTGTTTGCGCATGATACTTCGTAGCTTTGACCAGTGTTTATCTTTGAGTATAGGTCTTAGGATTGTAAGCTGGCCTTATATAGCGACGGCAGGCAGATATCCTCCGTTATTTGCTATGCTTGTCAATCATTGCTGAGGCAATGCTCATGATCATCATAGCTAACTCAGGATTTCCGTGATCTTCAAGATGCCACGCAGCGGACAAGGCTGCATAAGATAAAACCCATTTAAGTAAACGACGTTTATTTAATCCGCTGGCTTTCGTCACGATATCAATTTGTTGCTCTAAACGTCCAGGTTTTGTTGCTATATCTAAGTTGGGGTTACAGAATATATTAGCAAAATCGTAACCTCGTTCACCGACCAAGCTTTTGGGGTCGATCGCGAGCCACCCACGCACACCAAAATCGAGTACATTGCCATGATGAATATCACCATGTAGAACAACGACCTCTTGCGGGTTATTTAATAATTCGTCAGCTATTTTCATGGCGTTATAAAAGACGCCCTCATACTTTTGTGAGGCCTTGTACAGAGCACTAAACCAGTCAGATAATGGTGTTAGTGTACTAGGTATACTGGCTTTATTGGTTTGGGCATGAAGATGACTTATAACTTTACAGATAATGCGTGTTGCTTCATCATCTTGATGATGTGTTGCCATCTTTATGAGCGAGTATTCTCCCGTAGCACGCTCCATAAGTAACGCATTACTATCATGAGCGTGTATTTGAGCACTTCCTTGGCCATCCCACCAAACCATTAATTTTCTGCTTGCTTGCTCTTCAGTTGCCCTGACAATTTTTAACATGGCAGGCATGTTTTTATATCGAACGGGCAGCAGTTTGCTGGTGAGTGTCGTTATGGCGTCTCCATCTATTACTAAATTCCATTTTTTAATATATATATCAAATGTATTCATAACGGTGACCTGGATTGATACTTTTTAACACATATGATTATTGTTTATAGCAAATACAATTCATGGTGTGATCGTTAACCATTCCCGTAGCTTGCATAAAGGCATAACAAATTGTGCTTCCTATAAATTTAAAACCTCGCTTTTTCAAGTCTTTTGCCATTGCGTCTGAAATGGCAGTTGTTGTTGGAACCTCTGCGGATTTTGCCCGGTGGTTGTGTATAGGGCATCCATTAACAAAGCTCCAAATATAATTTGAAAAATCCCCTGGATTTGCTCTTATCTTCAAGAAAGCATGCGCGTTGACTATAACGGCTTCAATTTTTAAACGGTGGCGAATGATTCCTTCAGCGTTCATCAAGCTCGCTATTTTATTTTGATCATAGCGTGCGATTACTTCCGCATCAAAATTATCAAAACAAGCGCGAAAATTGTCCCTTTTTTTTAAAATGGTAAGCCAGTTTAATCCTGCTTGCATTCCTTCTAAAATTAAAAACTCAAATAATAATCGCTCATCATAAACAGGAACTCCCCATTCGTGATCATGGTAGCGAATATAAAGAGGGTTATCGTTTACCCATGCACAACGATCTTCAATTGTCATTATAACCTCATGATATAAATTTAATAATTAACAGGTTGCAATCGATTTAGAAAAGTTTGAACGACAGCAGAAAATCGCTCAGGTTGATCAAATGGAACCGCATGTCCCGCGTTTGTTATCTGTACTGTTTCTAAGTGTTGATTGATTTCAGAGAGACTTGCCGCTGTTTCAGCTGTCACCACCGAACCAACGTCTCCAATGATGAGAAGGCTTGGAATGTCGAGGGTATTCATGAGCTGGGTATAGTCAGGATTTGGTGGTCTCAAAATGTCGAAGGCATGAATGCTCGTTTGAAATCTTGCTTGTGCAAATAATTCAATCATCTCTTGTGGTCGGTTATCTCGAGCTCGACGTTCAGCTAAATATCTCTCTTTTGGTTGATTGAGAATTTGACGATGAATATCAATGATATCACTTTTGTAAACGTCATATTGACGTTCAGGGGTTAAAAACGTTGGATCTGCTAAAATAAGCGCTCTCAGTTGTTTTCGGAGCTGACTGGCAACCACTGCAGCGGTCATGCCTCCCATAGAATGCCCAATAATTATTGGCGATTCGAGTCCAAGCGTTTCGATAAGGCATAACACATCAGTAGCGAGATGATTATAACTGTAGCCATGCTCAAGCGCGCTGGAATATCCATGGCCCCGAGCATCTGGCATAACAACGTCATAATCTCTTTCCAGTGAGCGCGCTAAAGGCGTCCAGCACGCTCCATTTAGCATTAACCCATGCAGTAGAACAATGGGAGGCTTGTTGCCGCCAGTTCGAATGTAATGGACGTCAATGCCATTTGCCTTACATGTTCGCATTATCCAGCTAGCCATATTATTCTCTATCAATAAAAAAATTTTTTATGGGAGTGTATTTTGAAAAAAATCACCCGAACGTTGATATGTTTTTTATAATTTGTAAGCGCTCGATTAACCTGATGTGTAAGTACTCTTTTAATAAAGACTTACTGGATTATACCAATTTTAAATAATCAGTATGAAAAAACTAGCGATTTTAGTAACGAAAGGAATTTGAAGAGGGGGCTTTTATAGTTGCTAAATAAATATTCACATAATCAGCATCCTTGCTTTTTTGTGTTTTTTTGTGCTTTTTTAGCAATGTTACATGCAGAGCTTATGAATATCTGCAAAGACATCGTTTTGATTTATTAGCATGCCAATCCAGCAGCACCAGAAGAGGGCGGTGGTGGAGGGTTGTCTGCGTTCCGTTTACTATTTGCTTCAGCAGTACAAGAGGGGAAAAAGCTCTTACGTCTTGGCGATGGACTTGGGCGTGTTGCAATTGGAATTGTGGGTTTTGTATCGATATATGGACATGGTTCGGATATTTTCTGTGTCATATTAAAGCTCAATTGATTAACTTGGGGTAAGAATTATTTAATATAAGCCTTAAGGAAATATTAAGAGATCAAAAATTATTTGTTAGTAGCCGTCCACCATGCTTCAAATCGAAAGGGGTGAGTGTGGTAAACGGTTATTCGAGGAAGAGGAAGATCATTTGATGTAAAATTGGGGGTGTTTATTACACTAGTCTAAACGACGTTGACGACGTTGACGACGTTGGCCAAGGCAAGGTATCTGAACAATTTAGGTGTGAGGACGCAGAATCCGTGGTTTGAAGCAATGAGGCTACTTCGTTTGTATGAAAGGTCAATGTCTTAAATGGATAGCTAAAAGTAACGTATGGGATATCGCGTACAACAAGGCGAGAGGACTGGGACCATAAAGGTTCCAGCCACTCGATTTTTTACAAAGCAGGCTGAGGTGACCTCTAGAACGGGATATCATCATCCAATTCATCAAAGGCATTTTGTGCATTGGTTTGCGCAGCCATTTCGGGTCGTTGAGTCGTAGAGCCTTGTGATGGTTGTGAGGCCGCTGAAGCGTGAGGCATTTCATTATACGCAGGTGACGCGCTGCCTTTGCTGTCAAGCATTTGAATATCAGATGCAACGATTTCTGTAGTGTAGCGATCTTGCCCTTGAGGGTCTTGCCATTTGCGCGTACGCAGGCTTCCTTCAACATAGAGCTTAGAGCCTTTACGAACATATTCACCAGCAATTTCACCTAGGCGGTTGAAGCACACCACGCGGTGCCATTCTGTGCGCTCTTGTTTATCACCAGATTGTTTATCTTTCCATGTTTCACTGGTGGCAACGGATAAAGTGGTTACTGCATTGCCATTTGGCATGTAGCGAACGTCAGGATCGACGCCAACATTACCTACGAGTATTACTTTGTTAATCCCACGGGCCATATATTTCTCCATTATGCGATAGTTAGCCAAATATTATACCCAATATTTGTTGCATTGCGTAGGTCTGTAAAATGCCAAACATTGATGATGTGATTTTAAATGTGAAGCAATCGTTGTTCAGCGCTGCCAGTTTTATAGCGAGCTTTATCAATACGCAAGTAAATCACGCCCGCACTTTCAGAAAAGGCTACGCTCATCACTCCCGGTAGATTTTCAAGTATAGGAGATAATTGTTCTCTGGTTTGAATGCTAGCATCATAAGGCACGCTAATAGTCGTTTGGTAGGCATTAGGGGTCATTTTCATAGCGATGATAAGCCATAAAAGTGACATGCTGGCATTAAGAATAAAAATGCCTTTACTGTGAGCATATTGATATAAAAAGCCCGCCGTTGCGCCACCTGCAAAAATGCCTAAAAATTGAAAGCTTGAGTAAATCCCCATGGCCGTGCCTTTAGCTTTTGGGTCAGCTTGCTTTGAAATGAGGGAGGGTAGGCTTGCTTCCAGAATGTTAAACACGACAAAATAACTAAACATCAGTGCGCAGATACCTAACCAATATTGATAGGTAAACGCCAAAAAGAGCTGACTAAGACTGGTAACGAAGACGGAGGAGAGAAACACCGTTTTAATGCGAGACGTTTTTTCTGCAATAACAATAAAAGGCACCATCGCTATGAAAGAAAAAACCATTAATGGTAAATAAAAACGCCATTGTTGTATTAAATGCCCCCGCTTTATTTGTTCTTGAAGAAGCACGGGAATAACAAAAAAAGTCGAGGTTAGGATAAAGTGTTGGCAGAAAATACCGGCATTTAATCGTTGTAAATGATGATTAGCCGCAACACTTTTAAATAAGCGAGGGCGAGCTTCTGTATTGGAATGAAAAGGCTCTTTTATAGGGGTGGGTACAACCGTATGCAGGAGCAAAAGCCCTAACGTGGCAAGCACCGCTGTGAAATAAAAAATCCCTGAAAGTCCATAAGCATGGGCTATAGTAGGGCTCAGCACCATGGCTAAACTAAACGATAAGCCAATAGATGATCCAATAACGGCCATGGCTTTGGTGCGTTGTGTATCGGGCGTAAGATCAGCAAGCAAGGCAATCAAAACGCTTCCAATGGCGCCAGTTCCTTGCAATGTTCTTGCGATTATCATGCCATAAATCGAATCGGTCAATGCGCCCCAGAGGCTTCCTGCAAGAAACAATAGCAATCCTAAGGTAATAATCGGTTTTCTTCCGATACGATCCGATAGAAGGCCAAATGGAATTTGTAATATACCTTGGCTTAAGCCATAGCTACCGAGTGCCACGCCTATAAGGGTTGGGGTGGCCGCATTTAAATCGACAGCATAGACGGTGAATACAGGGATTAACATGAACAATCCTAGCATTCGAAATGAAAACATGCCGGCAATGGGGAGTACGCTTCTTAACCAAAAATGTTGCATTGGTTTGTGATTCATGTTGTTGAATGGTGCGCAGATAGTACTAAAGATAGCATGATTTAAACAAGTAAATTTTATATAAAGGTATAAGCTTCTCGTTCACTTTGTTGTTTTTTAAAGCAAAACTCACAGTATTTGTCTCATTGACAGTATTCTTGAATCACGGTAGTTTGTGCTTTTTTCATGTTTAGAGAATGATGAATGAGTGACATATTTGCAAATAAAGTTGCCCTAATTACTGGGGGCGCACGTGGTATTGGTCGAGCTACCGCATTGAAATTAGCTGCGGCGGGTAGTGACATCGCTGTTGTTTATTATAACAGTTCAGATGAGGCACGAGCCTTGGTCGAGACCATACAGCAATTAGGACGGCGAGCTATTGCTATCCAAGCAAATGTGGCTGATCATCAATCAGTAAAAGACATGTTTGCAGCATTTCGTGAACATTTTACAGCGCTTCATTTCCTCATCAGCAATGCAGCGAGTGGTGTATTAAAGCCTGCAATGACCATGTCTACTAAACATTGGCGTTGGTGCATGGAGACCAATGCATTAGCACTAAACCATTTGGTTACTGAGGGGCGGATGATGATGCCTTCAGGGAGTCGCGTTATTGCTTTATCAAGTCTAGGCGCTCATCGCGCTATACCTAATTATGCCTTTATTGGTGCATCAAAAGCTGCTTTAGAAGCGCTAGTCCGCTCATTAAGTCTTGAATTAGCGGAGGCCGGGATCAATGTTAATACAGTCTCAGCAGGGGTGGTTGATACCGATGCGTTAAAACACTTCCCCAATCGTGAACAATTATTGGACGAGTACCAAGCGCACGCTCTAGCCGGACGCCCGCTATTGCCAGAAGACGTTGCTAATGCGGTGTATTTATTGTGTTTACCTGAAGCATCAATGATCAAAGGCCAGGTCTTGTTTGTGGACGCGGGCTACAATGTGGTGGGGTAAAGTAGACAAGATAATATTGTTCTGAAAGCTTAGCGTTTAAATCTGAATTTTACATGTGTTGACGTAGCTGTGAGTTAAAATATTATGATATAATCAGCGGCTTTGTAAACTTGGTAAGTCCCGAGGGTGTGACATGAATATAGATAGCGTTTATCCAAAAGTCCGTGAAATTATTGCTGATGTATTAGTGATTGGTGAAGAAGAAGTATCTCTAGAGAGTCGTTTAATTGCTGATCTAGGCGCTGAATCCATTGATTTTCTTGACTTGGTATTTCAGTTGGAAAAAGAGTTTGGCATTAAAATTCCACGTGGTCAACTTGAAAAAAATGCCCGTGGTGACCTCACCCAAGACGAGTTTGAAAAAGGTGGCGTATTAACTGCAGCCGGTATGGCCGCTTTAAAAAGCTATCTTTGTGAAGTTCCCGCAGATAGTTTCAAAGCAAACATGAAGGTTAATGAAATTCCTATGTTGTTTACGGTAGAAACTTTTTGTAAATTAATTATTGCTGCCGTGAGTGAGCAAACTACGCTTGAAACCGTGGCCTAATGCGGTTTTTATTCGTTGATCGAATCTTGCATTTATCCCCCGCAACATTTGTGCGAGGGATAAAGCATGTTACGCGTGATGACCCATACCTTGGTCATGATGAGCACGGACGGCTTTGTTTTATTCCTTCGTTAGTTGGTGAAGCCTTGGGCCAACTTGCCGCATGGAACGTGATGTTTAGCAACGATTTTACTCTTAGACCTGTTGCAGGAATTGCTTCTTGCGCAAAACTCCACCGTCCTGTTTATGTCGGCGAAACCATTCTCCTCGAGTCCTTCATCGATAATCTAGATGAGTCAGTTGTGCAATATCACAGCGTGGCATCGGTCGGTAATGACGTGGTGTTTACCATTGATGGCGCGTTAGGTCCTTTATTGCCAACGGAAGACTTTATCGACGTGGCGGTTGTGCGTCGTCAATTTGCTGAAATCAATAGGCCTGTTGATGAGCCTTTCAATGCAATGGACAGCCACGCGTCTTCGGATGTCTTGCTGTCAGAAGCTGTTTGTCCAGCGCCACCCATGGCGTTTGATCGTATTCTTTCAGGTGAACCAGGCGTTTATTTATCCGCAGAAAAGCGCATCACGCGAGCAGCATCCTATTTCCCTGATCATTTTCCGAATAAACCGGTCTTGCCCATGACCGTTTTGCTGGAGTGTAAGCTTCACTTGGCCCGCGAATTTTTAGCGCGTGCAGGGTTTTCTAAATCATACCAAGTGCGTGAGCTTCGTAAAATAAAAATGAAAGAATTTGTATCCCCCGGTGATGTGGTTATTTCTCATTTGTCAGTGAAGCAGCATGATGATGAAATGTTAGTATTGTCTTACCGTAGTGAAGTCGATGGGCGGCGAGTGTGTGTGTTGGATGTGGTCATGACGGCAGAAGGTAATTGAAATGAAAAAACGACGAGTTGCAATTACAGGGTTAGGTGTTGTTTGCCCACTAGGAAATGATGTGCAATCGACCTGGAGCAATTTATTGGCGGGTCAATCAGGAATTGACACCATACAACAATTTGATGCAACGGCGTTTCCTGCGCGTATTGCCGCTGAAGTAAAACAATTTACTTTGCCAAAGCCTTTTTTAAATAAACAGAGTCGTCATGTTCTTTCTTTTACAGGTTATGCCTTAGCGGCAGCGGCCCAAGCCTTTGATGACGCGGGGATTGCTCCCACAGCCGAATCTGCAGCGCGTTGGGGCGTTGTGACGGGAAGCGGCATGATGACTGCAGAGTATGAGTATTTACACCGATTTCAACGCGCATGCGCGCCTGATGGCAAAATAGATTGGTCTTTATTACAGACCAACGCCTATGACTTTTATCAGCAAATTGATTTTGGTAAAACGGTCTCCAACTCAGGCTTGTCCTTGTTAATTCAGCATTTTGGTATTGAAGGATATGCAAATTCAGTGCATACCGCATGTGCTTCTGGTGGGCAGGCGCTGGGTTTGGCAATGCAAGTGATTCGTCGAGGGGACGCTGACTTTATGTTGGCTGGTGGGTTTGATTCGATGATTAACCCCTTGGGGCTATCGAGCTTCTGCCTGCTAGGCGCATTATCTACTTATAACGATACACCAAAAACAGCAAGTCGCCCCTTTGATGGTACGCGAAATGGTTTCGTTTTAGGCGAGGGTGCGGCTTTTTTAATTCTTGAGGAGTGGTCCAAGGCTCACGCTCGTGGCGCCAAAATATATGCAGAGTTGGCCGGCGAAGGAAACACGCTAAGCTCTTACCGTATTACCGATTCTCACCCTAATGGTGACGGAGCTAGACAGGCGATTGAGTGTGCATTAAAAGATGCTGGTGTGAAGCCCTCTGATGTGGACTACATCAATGCACATGGTACCTCGACTAAAATGAATGATCTTAGTGAAACGAACGCAATAAAAGCTGTCTTTAAAGAACGAGCCACCATGATGCCTGTTAGTTCCACCAAAGGTCAATCGGGCCATTTGATTGCCGCCGCAGGTGCTTTGGAGGCGGTCTTATCAGTATTGTCCATTGAGCATGCAAAAGTCCCCATGACGGCCAACCTTACCACGCCTGATCCTGACTGTGATTTAGATTTTGTTGTAGAGGGGCCACGGGAAAAATCATTGGGCGTGGTGATTTCAAATTCATTTGGATTTGGCGGCTCAAACAGTTGCTTGTTATTTAAACATCCTGAATTTGAAGAGGTAACGCATGAGTGATAGTAATCGTGTAATGATCACCGGTTTTAGCGCGTTAACCGCGTGTGGTGATACATCCGAAGAGACGTGGGCCTCTATTCTTTCAGGTGAAACAGGCATTCGTGAAATGAGCGATGAATCGCTCTCGTCATGGTCTCACCGCTTAAGTGGAGAGTTAAAAAATTTTCAGCCAGCTAAGATGTTGCCTGATAGAAAACTCTTGAAAGTAATCTCCCGTCAGGACATTTTAGGCATCAATGCCGCTATGCAAGCCGTTGAGCATAGTCGACTGATTCCGTACAGGGATACGCTTGAAAACCCCGATGTTTTTAATGAAGATACTGCCGTTTACGTAGGCTCTCCTGGAAATAAATATTTCCAACAATATGACTTTTTGCCCTTGGTTGCTAAGACAGGTGGTGACATGCCGGCTTTTGCGAATCAATTGTTTGGCGAGGTTCACCCTATGTGGTTGTTGCGGATTTTGCCAAACAATGTTTTGGCTTATACCGGTATTACCTATGGGTTTAAAGGCATCAATCAAAACGTCACTAACCATGCGGTGAGTGGTACGCAAGCCATTATTGAAGCTTATCATGCGATTAAAAGCGGGCTTGCCGAGCGTGCGGTTGTTGTTGCATACGATGTAGCCGCGGAGCCCCAAGGGTTGTTTTATTACGATAAGCTCGGTGTTATCAGTGGGCGAGATTTAAAACCTTTTGATAGTGAGCATGATGGCACCGTTTTAGCTGAAGGTGCTGCAGCTTTAGTTTTAGAAAGCGAAGCTAGCGCCCGTGCACGTAAGGCTGTCTGTTATGGTGAAATTGCGGGTGGTTTAGCCACGACAGAAGCAAATGGTCTATTTTCTGTTGAGGCAGACGGGGCACATCTTTCATCGCTATTAACCCGTCTTTTAGAGCAGCAGCGGTTATCGGCTACAGACATTGGGTGTATTGTTGCTCATGGCAATGGAAACCCTAAGTCAGACATGAGCGAGGCAGCCGCCATTGAGGCTGTTTTTGGCTCAAATGGTGTCCCCGTAACCGCCTTTAAATGGGCTATGGGACATACTGTTTGTGCGTCTGGTATTTTAGACACAGTGATGGCGGTTCATGCGTTGCAAGCCCGATGTATTCCAGGGATTGCTAATCTTGGTGATTTGGCGATGGATTGCAAGGGACTGAATGCGAAACAGGAAAGTCGGGCATTGCCAGAAGACAAGCAATGTGTTGTGATGATTAATCGTGGGTTTGCGAGCATGAATGCGTGCTTGGTGATTAAATCTTGTGACAACTAGAATCAATACATTAAAGCCATCGTTGATGGGGCGGTTTATTTATCATTGCCTGCCATATCGTCGAAATATTGTGCTGAACAATATTTCTCAGGTTTATGGTGATACCTTGACCTTAGAGCAAAAAAAACGTTTGGCTAAGGCGTTTTACTCTCATCTTGCTACCTCTATAAAGGAAATGATTCATCTGCGTTTCATGAGTGATAAAACACTGTGTGAGCGGGTGGAGGTTCGTGGCCATGAACATCTGATAGCTCTTGCTGACAAAAAACAGGGTGTTTTGGTTTTGACGGGACATTTTGGTAATTGGGAATTTGCGCCAATTGGCGGTATTGCTAATTTCAAAGAGTTTCGTGGACAGTTTCATTTTATTCGTCGGACACTGGTTAATAAGTTCATCGAACGCTTGTTGTTTCATCGTTATTATCGGGCGGGCTTACAGGTTATTCCTAAGAAAAATGCACTGCCGCAAGTATTTGAGGCATTGGAAAAAAATAATGCGGTGGTGTTTGTGATGGATCAACACGCCTCTCTTGCCAATAGAGACGGTATCGCTGTGGAGTTCTTTGGTAAAAAAGCAGGCACGTATCGAAGTTTAGCAAGTGTTTCACGTAACACGGGGCTTCCTGTAGTTCCTGCCGCGGGCTATCGGCTTGAAAATGGTAAGCATGTTCTAGAGTTTTATGCCCCTATAGCGTGGCAGGAGCTTGAAAGTACGCAATCATCGTTTTACCACAACACCCTCAAATACAACCAAGCCTTGGAACGAATTATTTTAGCGCATCCCGAACAATGGTCTTGGCTACATAAACGCTGGAAGTTAAAAGAATAGTTTACTGCTAGATAAGTCTTCCCTCATAAACGAACGTAGCAGGTCCCGTTAAAAATATAGACTCATCGAGCTTCTCCCAGGTGACCGATAAGTCTCCTCCTTGAACGCTCACCGTTACATGTTTATCCAATTGATGGTACAAGCGTCCAATGGCAACAGCAGCCACTGCACCACTACCACAGGCCTCTGTCTCGCCACACCCACGTTCATAAACACGAAAGCGAACATGGATCGGGCTAAGTATTTCCATAAATCCTGCATTGGTTTGTAATGGGAACAGCGGGTGCTCACTGATTTGTTTACCAAGTGAGCCGACGGGGGCATTTTTCACGTCAGGCACAACCATTACCGCATGAGGATTGCCCACACTGATAGCATGAACAAGGCAGTTACTTTGATTATTTAATGGTAATGCATAGTATTCAGTTTCCTGAGATGTTTCGATTGGGATGTCGCGAGGGTGACGCTTTGGTTTGCCCATGTCAATTGTTACCGAGTCATCACTATTGAGCTGAAGTTTCATGATGGTTGTGTGGGTAGCGACAGTGAGGCTGCGTTTTTTGGAAAGCCCGTAGTGGTTGATAAAGCGTGCTAAGCATCTTGCGCCATTGCCACATTGGCCTACTTCTTGGCCATTAGCATTAAAAATACGGTAAAAAAAATCAATATTTTTCTTTTGGCTGGACTCAATAAGCAAACATTGATCAAACCCCACGCCTTTGTGTCGATTAGCTAAGGTCATGATGTCCGTTTTCGATAAATTAACCTTTTGGTGTATGGCGTCAATCACCATGAAATCATTGCCTAAGCCATGCATTTTTGTGAAAGTAATGCTCATTATAACGATCTCACGTGGGGTGTTTGTGGGGCTGGTATAGGCAAATAAAGAGGGCCTTTTTGACCACAGGCGGTTAGCACGCTGAAGGCAAAAATACAGATGAATGATTTAATCATCATTATTCCAGATAGGTTAGGTGTTATTGTTTATCGACTTTAGCCAATTATACTGCCAAGTCCAATCGATACATCAAAAAAAGATTTTTTTTTGGTGATTTTACACGGTGAGCTCATCTGTATTGTATAGCGTGTCTATAAAAGGTTTAGTTATAAGACTATTGTGAGGCATTTTATGCTTAAACATTCGATACGTTTGTCTTGGATAACTCTCATTCAACTTGCTATGAGGACACGCTTTGGCGATAATTTGCCTTTTTGTTTGGAGACATGCTGTTGACTGTTTATATGAAAGAGCCAGAGCAAAAAGCTGTTGCTTGTGTTCTCTGGATGCATGGCTTGGGGGCTGATGCACAAGACATGGCAGGCTTGGCCACTGAGTTGCCTATAAAGGCGCCTGTTCGTCATGTGTTTATTGATGCGCCAGTGCGTCCGGTAACGTTGAATAACCAAATGCCTATGCGCGCATGGTATGATATTGTTGGTGTTAATTTTACCGATAGAGAGGATTATCTTGGGATCTCGCATTCTGAGGCTATTATTCGCGAAGTTTTTGAGGGGCAGTTGCGAGAGGGGTTTAGGTCTGAGCAGATATTTTTCGCGGGATTTTCTCAAGGTGGGGCAATGGCGCTTTTTACGGGGTTGCAAACGTCGTCACCTATTGCAGGAATTATTGCACTATCGTCTTATTTTCCATGTGCGTCTCGATGCAATGTCTTATTGAATAAAGAAACACCTCTATTTTTGGGCGTTGGAAAATACGATCCTCTCGTCTTGCCAGCGTGGGCGAATTTAACAATCCATACGTTGCAAAGCAAAGGGTTTCACAATATAACGCGCCATGATTATCCCATGGAGCACTCTATATGCCTTGAGGAAATCAATGATTTAGCGGTGTGGCTAGACACACAAGTGGCACTAATTCACCATGGTGATGGGAGCGTAAAATGACCGTAGTTAAAAAATCACGAGAAGTACCTTATTCGTGCGAACAAATGTACACATTAGTGAATGATATTGAGCGATATGGGGAATTTTTACCATATTTTGCTGAAAGTGTGGTGCACCATCGTGATGAGGATGAGGTGCAGGCCACGTTGAGCATAAATGCTGCCGGAATGACGAAATCCTTCACCACTCGCAATCGGCTACAAGCCAACAAAATGATTGAGTTACGTTTGGTGGATGGCCCATTTAATCATTTGGAAGGCTTTTGGCGCTTTGATGAAACAGAGAAAGGTTGTTTGATTTCATTTGACTTAGAATTTGAGTTTGCAGGGCGAATGGTTTCCATGTTGTTAGGTCCTGTTTTTGAGCAAGTAACGGATAAGATGGTGGATGCGTTTTGTGGTAGGGCTGAGGCTTTATATGGTTGATGTTGAGTTGCTTTATATTCCAGGGTCTCAAGAAGTTGTGCATTGTTGGTTAACAGTAGCGGCAGGTGCTACGGTTTCTGATGTATTGCTGGCGTCTGGTGTGCTGGCGACGCATCCGGAAGTGAAAGGCATGCCCGTTGGTATTTTTTCTACGTTGGTCACTTTAGATATGAAGGTTAAATCGGGCGATAGGGTTGAAATTTATAGATCATTGTTGGTTGATCCTAAAGAAAAACGACGTCAACGAGCTCGGCTAACACGTTAAAATAGCCAGAGCTTAGCTCGCTCTGGCTGTATGCTTTATATCCGATTGCGACATTTCATTTCGATGTTGTCTTCTATGGTTGGCATTTGCTCTAAAATGTTAGGCATATAGGGTATTAGCACATCCATGTCTATAGCATTTACGTGGGCCTATGCGTTAAGATGTGGATAATATAAATACAATTAAGGCTTATGTTCAATACGTGAAAGTACGCCATTTTTAAAATATAGACTCAGGTTTTGAACCTTCATGGCGCCACCACCTTTGCGCCACGTAAACGCATAATCCCATCGGTCATTATTAAACATAGGGCTCATTAAACTTGTACCCATGAGTATAGCCGCATCATCTTTGCTCATTCCTATTTTTAGTCGTTCTAATTTTGCAGCAGGAAGTAAATTTCCTTGTTGGACAATCCGTCGTGAAAAGTCATACGATGCGCAGTTAGACAGGGAGAGTATTAGGGTGATGCTGATAAGAAGATTTCTAAATTGCATATGTTTGTCCGTAGTAAAAAACCTCGTCATCATACCACGCAATTTCTTGAAAGGCAGTGAGCGAGCTATAAATATGGCTATCTTTATACACCAGAGAAGTTCTTTTTAAAACGATAAAGTGTATAAGTGCTTCCCTGAAAATGGCAGGTTTTAATTTCTGTTAAATTCATAAGGATGTTATTGGGAATCAAAGCAGGTTCATTGGCATCAATAACCAGATAGCTTTCATGCTCGTGGGATAAGAGCGCGTCAAGCACCAGGGGATCAACGGTGGTTTGTAATTTCCCTGCGCTATAGAATTGAGCTGAAAACTTTGCTTTTAAATTGCTGGTCCAGTAAATAAGAGAGCTTCCTTTGGGGGGATGTTGACTTTTCCAAAGGGTCATAACCTCTTTTTGTGATTTAGATAGTAACTGTGGCTCAAAAACAAATAAGGCCGTGATTATTAATAAAATAATCCCTGATGATGCCGCTGCAAAAACATAGGTTTTTTTAAACAATAAGGATACGGCAGTCCGATGATAAAGTGTCGCAAAAAGCACTGAAAATGCGGGTAGACTTGGGAGCACATATGGCCAAATGATATTTTTAGCCATAGTAAAGAAGAGCAAAGGCATTAAGAAGCAGAGAAACCAATAACTTAGCCATCCGTTTTTATCCTGTTTTAAAAGGACGGGGATTTTTTTTGCGTGGTGGCCTAACCAAATAAAAACGCCTAAGGTCCATGGGATAATACCTATGAATGTGTAGACCCAAATCATGCCTAAGGGGGCAATGTGGGCGCCACCGTACTTATCACCTTGCCATCCCCCTTGTAAAAACCGACCAAAATGTTCACCCATGATAAAATAATTTAAAAATCCTGGAGTACGGGATTCAGCTAATAGGTACCAAGGTAGAGCAATTAAAAGTAGAAGCAAACTTCCACTTATCCATGGTAGCTGTGTCCAGAGTGTGCGCCATTGCTGATGAAGTAGCACCCATAAAAAAATGGGCATGCCGGTAAGGATGAGCACCAAAGGCCCCTTGGCAAGCAAGCCCAGGCCTAGCCCGATAAAAAACACATAACGCCACATCGACTCTTTTTCAACCACGCTTTTCCAAAAAGCAACGAGGGTCAGCGTGGTACAAAAAAGAAGGGATGGGTCGGTCATGACGGCGCCCATGTTTAAAAGAAAGGCGAGGCTTGAGGTGAGCACAAGGATGGTCGTTGCAGCAATGAGGGGGCCTCCCTGTTTTTTGGTAACATTCCATAAGAGCCCAATAATGCCAAGTGATAAAATAAAGCTTGGAAGGCGAGCTGCAAATTCATTTACGCCCAATAGCTTCATTGAAAGCGCAGATAACCAAAATGATAAAGGGGGCTTCGCCCAAAAGGGGGTTATATAGTCATGCAGGGGGGTGACCCAGTTGCCGGTTTCTAACATTTTCCTTGCAATTTCCGCATAGCGTGCTTCGGTAGTGTCATTGAGTGGAATAAAATACATCGCTATCAGGCGGCAAATGAGTAAAAAAATCAATGCCATCATGATTTGGCTATGCAAAGAAGTTGTTTTTGAGCGCCATGTTTTCATGAAAAAATCCTAGGGTTTACAGCGAAGTTGGAATGACTTTTCATTTAAATCCATTGTGTATTGTTCACTCATAAAGTAATCAAATTCAAAGACGCGATTTTGATAGAGCGGGTCATCTTTATCGGTTGATGTCATGCCGGGATGGCACATGATGAGTCCGCCATCCTGACTGATAGTTAAAAACTCCTTAAAATATTTCCTATAATTTTGGCCATGGTTAAAATTATAAATGCCGGCAAAACTTGTGTTGGTAGGAATTTTTAATGTTTCTAGTAAATGTTTAAACCTAATGCCTCCTAATAAAGGAATGCATTGGCGTTTAGGCGCGCCTTTTAGGGAAGCAAAATCACGCCAGCCATTACTTGTGCTGCGTAAAAAAGAGGGCAGTTGGCCCTGCTGATGTATACGCAGCAAGCTTTCTCTTATCATGGGGAGTTGATGAACGTGTTGGTGCCCATCAATAAAGTCAGGTGCCATCCCGATAGCATTAGTGAAGACCTCTAGCTGGGCTTTGATTTCAGATTCAAGTGTTGCTAGATGCAGTGTTCTTAGATAGCTTTTTTTTAAGATATCACTTAAGCCACTAAATTGTGGTCCGTAGTGATTTTGCCAAGGGGTACTTAAAGGGCGCCCATGTGTTAAATTAAAATGAAGCCCAATGTATGTGTTGGTTCGAAGGCACGTTAACTCTTGCTGTAGCTCAGGCCAAAGGGGGGAGGTTACCATGCAGCTTATGGTGTTTAATTTACCCTTCTTTGCTAAATTCAAAATCCCTTCTGAAATGAAAATGTTTTGTGCAAAATCATCGGCACAGAGGAGTAGGTTTTTCATTAGGCAATCGTCTCAATGGGGCGTCGGTAAACGATATAGTTATTGAGTAAAAATCCGCTAAGAATGTACCATATCATGGCAGAAAAAATAGCTAATAGATGGTGCAAGCCAATTGATTCTATCAATACATGTTCTATCATTTCTACAAGCATTAAATTTGTAAAATTAATCAATAAAAACATGCCTAGTCGCTTTAGGGTATGCCCTTTGGCATCAAATGTGTAACGTAGATTCATGAAAAAACTAAACAAAATGCTAATGCTGTAACCCATGGCCGTATAGGCTAAATAACCTAAGCCGGCGGTTGCACCTACATACATGATGAAAAAACAAAGTAGGGTGTTCAGAACGCCTACGAGAAGATAGTTGTAAAATGGTTTAATCAGCGTGGTGAAGGCTTTCATAGGTTATTTCTTGTTTGATGTTGTATAAAGGGCGGTTTTTACTTTCGACAAGAATACGACTAATGTATTCGGATATAATGGCCAAAAATAAAAATAGAACCGAAAAGAGTCCTGAGGTTAGGAAAATGACCGAGGCAATGCCGTCAGCTAATTGTTGATGTGTAAAAAGTTTTTCAATTAATATAAATCCTGCATAACACATCATTATCCCACTAATAAAAATAGACAAGCATGACATGGCTCTAAGAGGGCGGGATGAAAATCCAATGATAGAGTCTAGTGATAAATTTATTAGTTGTAGGATGTTATATTTACTTTTACCTGCAACCCTTGGTAAACAATGGTAAGGAACTTGCGCTGATTTAAACCCTACATAGGCAAACATCATGATCAGGTGGCGATCATTTTCGCGCATTTTCTTGAGGGATTCGACCACTTTTTTGCTAAGAAGACGAAAATTCCCGGTGTCGGCAGATAAATCAAACCCTGTCATTTTACGAGCGACACCATAAAAAACATAAGCAGTTACCCTTTTTAGCCAGGGGTCGTGCTCACGGTTGGTTCGAGAGGCGGACACTACATCATAGCCCTCAAAGGCTTTCTCTACCAAGTCTGGAATAAGTTCAGGGGGGTGCTGCAAATCGGTATCCATTAAAATCACATAATCACCTGTGGCATGATCAAATCCTGCTGTTGATGCAATTTCATGCCCATAGTTTCTTGAAAAGGAGATTAATTTAATAAAAGGGTGTTTTTCTATATAAGGAAGACAGTGAGCAACGGTTTGATCAGTGGAGCCGTCATCAATTAAAATCAATTCATAATTTTTAAATTGGCGTTCGAACACCTGAGTTATTTTTTCAATGTATGCGCCTATTAGCATTTCTTCATTATACATGGGCGCTATTACAGAAATTTTAATATTTTCAAACGGCATGATGTTTCGTAGGAAATAGGTAGTCTCGCATGATTACTGTCGGCGCTTTATTAGTCAATAGAATTTCGAAAATATCCGGGCTTACGGTTGTGCAATAAGGAGCACTCATCTCCTTTTATTTGAGCATAAACCGCGGCTTGTCGGCGGTATCCACGAGACCTCTGTATGCCGCAGATAAGTCTAAGGCCAATCGAGTCAAAGACAAGTCTCTTTGTCTTTATAAGTCCTCGCAGGCTCTAAGCTTGCGGGGGTGGTTGTAACATCTTTCCCATCATGGCTATTATGTTACACTGGACAAAATTACATGCCTAAAAGGAGGCTTTGTGGAAGAAAGTCAGCAATTAAAAGATGCTGGGTTAAAAATAACCATGCCGCGCCTCAAGGTACTCCAAATTCTTGAGCAATCTACCGAGCATCATTTAAGTGCTGAAGACGTTTATAAAGCGCTCCTGGAAATGGGCGAAGATGTGGGTTTAGCTACTGTTTACCGTGTGCTTACTCAATTTGAAGCGGCGGGGTTAATTCATCGGCATAATTTCGAAGGGGGATACTCCGTTTTTGAGCTCAGTCAGGGTGAGCATCATGATCATTTGGTTTGTATAAAATGCGGCCGCGTGGAAGAGTTTATTGATGACTTGATTGAGTCCCGCCAAAAAATGATTGCAGAACGTGCCGGTTTTAAAATGACAGCTCATGCTTTAAATATTTATGGTGTTTGTCCTGGTTGTCAGCCGTTATAGTAATAACAGAAGTTCTTTTAGGCTTTTTGACAAAAGGGTAATCATCGTCTTTAGTGAGGTTTTATCTTTCACTAAAGACTGATTAACTTCTACTTCCATGCCTATGTAATCTTTTTCAGAGTACTTTTTTCGTAACGCGCTCGTAAAACCATCACTTGCACCGCGGTAAGGATAGTTCATCCGCACACGATGGGTTCTGCTTTCTTCTGAAAGTAGCTTTTGCCATTGGCGAGCCACCTCTTTTTCACCATGACGCTTAGGATCATACAATAGTCCAATGCAAGCATTACGAGTAACCCCGTTAAAAATAGGGGTGAAGCTATGAACTGATAAATGGAATACTTGGTGGCCACTTTCAATAGCGTCTCTAATCATGGTTTCACAACGAGTGCGGTAGGGTAAGTAGTAGTTATTAATGAGGTGTTGTTTTTCAGGTGCGGGCAAATCGCTAGTAAATTCTGAAAAGCAGTCAGCGCTGGTTAAGCTGCGGTTGCAATCTATCAACAGTCGAGAAATTGAGGCGGTGACATAATCACACTGACACGCTTGGCTTAAACTCAAGGTAATGTCCAACGCACCAAAATCAATGGCACGATGCGTTTCCAGTAAAGCAGGTTCATTTTTAAATAATGACAGGTGAGAGGGGGGAACCGTATTTACGGCATGCTCACAGCTTAAAAATAGGAGAGTAGGTTTCATAAAGGTTTAAATTGTTGGTTTTGCAACAAACAATCTCCGAGTTGTCGATACACGTGGGTTAATTGTTGCTTACTGAAATCCGAGTTGCAGGCCTTTAAGATGCGTTGACTTAAATTGCCATGCTCCAAAATATGCATAAGCG
Organism: uncultured Legionella sp.; assembly: GCA_964442495.1. Classification (GTDB taxonomy): domain Bacteria; phylum Pseudomonadota; class Gammaproteobacteria; order Legionellales; family Legionellaceae; genus CAYTZN01. The sequence continues at coordinate 50,269 of CAYTZN010000011.1, forward strand.
CTTGTTGGGTTGTAGGGCTTAGTTCCTTGCTTACACGTTCAATGAGTAAGGACCAGGCATCACGCACGGTCATTACACGCTTTTCAGGCAGTTGCCATTGCCTTAAGACATCGCGGTCGTCTATTTGAACGTCTAAACCGTCTTTAAGGGTGCGCTCGTAAATGTGCTTGAGCTTTTCTGTCGGACAGGGTGTGTTATTTGAAAATTCCACATGATTAGCACATAAGCTTTTAAGAATTGCATGGATAGCATACGCGATAGCCATGTCCGCATTGACACATTCTTGAGTATCAAGAATTCGAATTTCTAGGGCCTTGTGGGCAAATTTAGGAATAGCTGCACGTGAATTTAACCACTCATGTTGTAATATACCCGTAGGATCAAAAGGGGCAATATCTCGATACATTGGTTGTAATATGTCTTGTTGGTATTGGGCTTCTGAAGTAATAAATTCAGGAATAATCTCACCACTAATAGACGGAATGCGTTTTTGATTATTGCTATAAAAAGAAAGTCTGGAATCCAATAGTCCCGTTTTTACACCATCCAAAATGGGGGTGCTTGCCGCGAGGGCTGGTAGCAAGGGAAGAAGCATCCTGACACTGTTGTGTAAAAGTGAAAACTCACTATCATTTTGGAACGGTAAATTGACATGCATGCTTTGTAAATTAGCCCAACCATGGCCTTGGCAGTCAAAAATAGTGTTGTATTGTTGATAAATGGTTTCGTTACCGTGTGGCCAGCGTTTTGTTTCTCGTAGGGGGTTCATCCAGGGATGAGCGCCTGTTGGTAATAATTGTAAATCATGCTGAAGAAGCACGGGTTGTAAATCAAGGATGGCTTTTTGAAATTGGTTTGCAACGGGGTGATGTGGTGGCTTGGGGCCATTGTTTTTCAATTCAAGCACGTGCATCACTAACTCATTGCTGGCAGCAATGTCGCCAAGAACAAACTCATTGACTTGTTGTCCCGCTAAGGCTTTTAAAATCAAATCGCTTTTTGGTTGCACTTCTAGTGTATCTTTATTTACCAACATGTATTCAATTTCAATACCGAGCACTGAAAAAATCGGATAATTAGACATAGCCATGTTTCCTGCGGATACGTTGTAAAAAAACGCTCATGATTTGTTGGTAAAGTGCTTCACCCATGACTTTATCTTCTATACCAAAATCGATGTTAGGGTTGTCATTGACCTCTATGACATAGTACTTGTCTCCCTGCGGCTTGATATCAACACCGTATAAACTATCTCCAATGAGACGAGTTGCTTTTAATGCTGTTTTAATAACGCCATCTGGAACTTCACTCAAAGGAACGGTTTCATGTTTACCTTCCGTTTCTTGGGTCGATGTCCAGTTATAGATTTGCCAATGATCTTTAGCCATGTAGTAACGACAAGCAAATATAGGTTTGTGATCTAACACACCAATTCGCCAATCAAATTCGGTTGGAATAAACGGTTGAATTAAAATTAAATCAGAGGTTTTAAAAAATTGTAGCAAAGATTTTTGGAGTTCTTTTTGATCATCTAATTTAACCACGCCTTGTGAAAAAGCACTGTCAGGTTTTTTTATGACGCAAGGAAATTGAATGAGAGGTAATTTTTTATCGAATTTGCTGATAAAGACTGTTTCAGGCGTAAGGATTTGATGGCTTCGCATTAACTCGGCTAAATAAACTTTGTTGGTGCATTTCACAATGGATTGTGGGTCATCAATCACCACTAAATTTTCTTGCAACGCACGACGAGCAAAGCGGTACGTGTAATGATCCACAGAGGTTGTTGCACGAATGAAAAGGGCGTCATATTCAGCAATGGCCCGACTGTCATTTTTATCAATAAAATCGACGTTTAGCCCTAATGCTTCCCCCGCACTTACAAACAATTCTAAGGCTTTTTTGTTTGAGGGGGCATTAGGCTCCATCATATCAGTGAGAATTGCTAAATCATGAAATCGTTGTTTTTTTCGCCATTGATGAAAACGCTTTTTAGAAAAATAACTTTCTGCCGCTTCATGCATGAAGGCTTCATGCTGAGGGGGCACTTCAGCGGGCGATAGGAGGCTTAATTTTTTAATGCTCCATTGTTTCTTTTTTTCTAAAGTAAAGCGTATGAGTGGCAAAGGAAATAATCCATGTAATTTACGTGCCAGATCCATGTGCCGTTTTGCCATGTTTTGGCCAAAGTAAAGGCTTAGAACAAACTCATCACCTTTAATGTCTTGCAAACTGTGTTGAATTTCTTCTTCAATGTCTTGCGAAATTTGTTTGGAAAGACTGGTGCTTAAAACATCTTGAATACTAAGGACCGAAGGAATGGCTTTATGGTCTCTGGCATGTGCTAATAAAGAGACGTAGTAACCAATCGTTTGATAATTGTAAGATTGGCAAAGGTTAATAACGCGCAAGGCTTTGTTTTGATGATAGCACTCTTCAGAGAGATAGTCTGAAGCTTCAACAACCGGAGCCAAGTGGTTTAAAAACATCCAGCTTTGTGGATCGTCCGTGACTAAAACAGTTTGCATTCACATCCCTTGTGGTTTGATTATTAGTAAATGTCCATCATGGGTTAGCACACCTAGCATGATGGCATTGATCAAGCGGCTAATGTTTACTTTATAATAATTATCATTTGCTAAGGGGTTTTCCCGATGTGGGTCAGCTACCACAATATGTTTTTTTTCTTCGTCATATCCACATAATACTACAAAATGCCCACAAGGGGTCCCTTGAATATCATCAAAGATAGAAACCCCGTCTGTAAATCGCTCTCGTGGGCAGTTGTATAAATAGGTAGCACTTAGTGCGGCTATCACAGGTATATTTTGTTGAAAATAATTCTTGAGAAGTTGGGCTGTAATGGTTAGAAAATGTAGTTTACCCCCACGTTGAAAATATTGAACATAGGCGTTGGTCAGTTGCACCATATTTTCATCATGTTTATGGTGGAGTTGGGTGAGAAGTTTATTCGCAATAAGTGACTCATCACAGGCGCCAGAGGGTTCAAACCAGCTAGGGTCAAAAGCGAGGAGATTATTGGTGTAGAGCGTTGTTTCAAACCCATGCTCTAATGCGTGTGTTCCAAGTAACGGAGTTAGCGTTCCACCCGATAACGAGCGTTGCACACCCGCTCTTATTTCATCTAGGCTTAAACTCAATCCATAGTAGCGATAAACAGCATGTAAGCACGTGGCGCCGCAGGTTTCATCGTTGGGTTGGGTGTTGATAGTTAACTTGATCATGGGGCATCAACGTACAATAGCATTGCTCAAAACCAAGGTGGGATAATATCTTAACGTTAGAACGCAATGACATGTTTGTCAATTGCCACTTTTGGGGATGCCTTTTAAAGAGAGCTCTAGTACAAAGCGCGCGACCACTTCTGGTTGTTGAGGGTAATTTGTATAGGCGGTAACGTTCAACGGTTTGTTTACCCGTAGTCCAGACGTTTGAGTTTCATGGATCATGTCTGCAACAGTATCGCCCATGTCAGAGATAAAATAAACATCTGTTTCAGGTCGACGTAAAAATTCAGCCTGAAAGGACTTAAATGCTAAGGCAATTTTAATCTTGGCACGTTTTGCATGGTAAAACCCATGTAACCCTCCGGCCAGATCAGCACCAATGGCTAACGCACCAAAATACATAGAGTTTAGATGGTTTTTACTGCGTCGGTTCAAGCGTAATTTAATGATAATTTCTTTATCGGTTAGTTCTATCAGCTTGGGTTTTACGTAACCGATAAGAGGTACTTTAAACTGCCCAAAATACCACATAAAAAATGTAAAGCGGGTTAAGGCTTTCACGTGGTTTCCTTCTGGACTTGGAGCTGAGAAATGATTTTTTTCACACCCTTTATGCTACTAACACGTTTTAAGATGGCAGTGATGGAGGCGTTGTTACAGACGTGACCTGAAAGTTTTACAATACCGTTTGTGGTGGAGGCATTAATACCCACGATGGGAATGGATTCATTGTCCAACACTTTGGCTTCCAATACAGCGGCTTCTACTTTAGCCGTAATGTAGGCGTCAGTGAATGCGGTGTTAACACGTTTGATTTCTAATTGACGGGTATCAATTGAGACGACGCCTTTGGTGGCTTTTGTTAAACGGAGCGCTTCTACGAAGGCTTCTTTATCTTTAACATGCCCACGCAACTTTACTACGCCATTGGTGGTTGAAACAGAAATTTTCAACGGGTTTAAATTTTTATTTTTAGTAAATTTCGCCGTAATTTTTGTAGTAACAACGGAGTCACTCAATTCCTGCTCAATGCCTTTTATATTGGCCGCGTTGGCTTGGCTTAAAAAAACAAACAGTAGTGTGATAAGAAGGCCGCGAAATGATTGACGCACATTAACCTCAAATGAAGTGGCGATGGGGTGGAAGTATACCACTTTAAGCATGACACGTTGAGGGGGGCGGTCCCTTTTTTAATGTTGAAGTTTATTTATACGTATTAAATCATGCCCGTGCACAGAGATATCCACAGATTTTGGTTGATATTTACTCATAAAAAAGAGGATATATTTATAATAAAAAATTATTATAATCAATAAGATATGGATGTATTTTGAGAAAGTTAGATATTTAGCACGGATGATGAAAAATAAGTTATCCACAATGCATGCTTACACGACCAATCACAAATTCTATCAGAAAATATTTGAATTACTAGCACTTTTGAACTACTTTGAGCTATTTTTTTTATGTACCTTTGTTACCTTCAGTTGAGAGGGCATTTAGACCCTGCGTGGTTTGGGTTTTTTCCTGTTATACTTTGTGTTGTAGTAAGGTGTAAGTCGTTGCATGTCTATTCATGAAACGACTTTAATTTTCCTCGTTTACATGGTGTCTTTCATGCAGTTTATAAGTATTCGTGGGGCAAGAACCCATAATTTAAAAAATCTTAACGTGGATGTGCCAAGAAACGAACTGACCGTGATAACAGGTCTTTCGGGTTCGGGGAAATCATCGTTGGCGTTTGATACCTTATATGCCGAAGGACAGCGACGCTATGTTGAGTCATTGTCTGCTTATGCTCGACAATTTTTATCCATGATGGAAAAGCCTGATGTGGATTCGATAGACGGCTTGTCACCTGCTATTTCTATTGAGCAAAAAGCCACGTCACACAACCCACGCTCTACCGTAGGCACGATCACCGAAATTTACGATTATGTAAGGCTTTTATTTGCTCGGGTAGGTGAGCCTTTTTGTCCTCAGCACGGAGTGCATTTGCACGCCCAAACCGTTAGCCAAATGGTTGATCAAGTCTTAGCACTGCCAACTGATTCAAAAGTAATGATTTTAGCTCCTGTGGTCCGTGACAGAAAAGGCGAGCACGTACAATTATTGCAGCAACTTCAGGCGCAAGGCTATGTTCGTGCGCGCATTAACGGCGAGCTGTACGAGCTCGATGAACCGCCAAAACTTGAGTTACGAAAAAAACACACGATAGACGTGGTGGTTGATCGCGTTAAAGTGCGTGAAGATTTAGCACAACGCTTGAGCGAGTCCTTTGAAAATGCATTGAATTTATCGGATGGTTTGGCAATGGTTGTCTCTATCGATAATGAATTTGAAGACATGGTGTTTTCATCCATGTTTGCATGTCCCGAATGTGGGTATAGTTTAAGCGAGCTTGAACCACGTCTATTCTCCTTTAATAACCCCATGGGTGCTTGTGCTGCTTGTGATGGTTTAGGTGTTGATCAGTTTTTTGATGAAGAGCTTGTCATCCATGATGAAACATTGAGTTTAGCGGAAGGTGCTATTCGCGGTTGGGATAGACGCACGACCTATTATTATCCCTTATTAGAAGCGTTAGCGAAGCATTTTAATTTTTCTATAGACGTTCCTTTTTGTGATCTTTCAAAAACAGCGCGGGATGCTGTGCTTTATGGAAGTGGTCAAGAGGTCATTGCTTTTCATTATCAACGTCCCCATGGCGGTGAGGTATTAAAAAAACACCCATTTGAAGGGGTGATTCCTAACATGCAACGTCGGTATCGGGAGTCTGATTCCTCGACGGTGCAGCAGGAGTTAGCTAAATATTTATCTTCCCGCCCCTGTCAGACGTGCAATGGTTCGCGTTTACGAGTAGAGGCGCGGCATGTTTTCATTGCCGGTAAAAATGTACCCGAAATAGCAAATTTCTCTATAGAAGACTGTTATCTCTTTTTTAAAGAGCTTAAATTACCGGGTGCCCGGGGTGAAGTTGCTTCTAAAATCAACAAAGAAATTGTTGAGCGTTTGGGTTTTTTGGTCAATGTAGGTTTGGATTATTTATCGTTGTCTCGTAGTGCTGAGACCTTATCTGGGGGCGAGGCACAACGTATTCGGCTGGCCAGCCAAATTGGCTCAGGTCTTGTGGGTGTCATGTATATTTTAGATGAGCCTTCCATTGGGCTTCATCAACGGGATAATGACCGACTGTTAAAAACATTGTTGCATTTACGTGATTTAGGTAACACCGTTATCGTTGTAGAGCATGATGAAGAGGCCATCCGTGCTGCGGATTATGTGCTTGATATAGGCCCTGGCGCCGGCGTTCATGGCGGACAAATTGTGGCGTCTGGTAAACCCCAAGACATCATTAACAATGAGGCCTCTCTTACAGGTCAATACCTCTCAGGAAAGCAATCGATAGCCATACCTCTTTCCCGTAAACCTTTTGATAGTAGCCGAGTCATTCAACTTACTGGTGTGACGTGTAATAACTTAAAAAAGGTCGATGCGACGATTCCTTTGGGGTTAATTACGTGTATTACGGGTGTTTCTGGCTCGGGGAAATCTAGTCTTATTAATGACACGTTATATCCATTAGCCGCGATAAAGCTTAATCGAGCAAGCGCTCGAGGGGCAGGCCTTGTGAAAGAGCTAGAAGGCCTTCAGCATTGTGATAAAGTGATTGATATTGATCAAAGTCCTATCGGTCGTACGCCGCGCTCAAATCCGGCCACTTACACGGGAATTTTCACGCCTATACGCGAGTTGTTTGCAAACACACCTGAAGCACGGGCACGTGGTTATCAGCTCGGTCGATTTAGTTTTAACGTTCGTGGTGGGCGATGTGAAGCCTGCCAAGGCGATGGTTTAATTAAAGTCGAAATGCATTTCCTACCAGATATTTACGTTGCGTGTGATGTGTGTAAAAGCAAACGGTATAACCGTGAAACACTAGACATTCTTTATAAAGGCAAAAACATTCATGAGGTTTTAGATTTAACTGTTGAAGATGCTGCACATTTTTTTGCAGCTATTCCAACTTTGGCACGTAAATGCCAAACATTAATGGATGTGGGGTTGTCGTATATTCGCTTGGGACAAAGTGCTACGACGCTCTCCGGCGGAGAAGCACAGCGCATTAAATTAGCGCGAGAATTGTCTAAACGTGATACCGGCAATACGCTGTATATTCTTGATGAGCCCACCACCGGGCTTCATTTTCACGATACAAAACAATTATTGTCTGTATTGACGCGTTTACGTGAAAAAGGCAACACCATTGTGATCATTGAGCATAATTTGGATGTGATAAAAACAGCGGATTGGGTGATTGATCTCGGGCCTGAGGGCGGCTGCAAGGGGGGGCAAATTATTGCTTTTGGGACGCCTGAAGATGTTGCGGCTATGCCTCATTCATATACCGGTCAATTTTTAGCGCCTATTTTAAAGAAAGCAGCAAGTTAATTCATGTGGGTATTTAATTTAACGGCAGTTGTCTTTTCGTAGTGTCTTCGACTATAACTTATGAAGTATGGTAATTTAATGACGTGTTAATTTTTTTAAAAGGATAGAGCAATGAGTACTTTTTTGATTATAACGTTGGTGATCATCGCATTGGTCTTTTTTTGGTTTATTGGCGTTTACAATACTTTGATTAGCTTGATTGAGGCCATTAACAATAATAAACGACAAATTGATATTCAATTGGATAGACGTTTTAAAGTGTTTGAATCATTGATTGAAGTTGTAAAAAAATACATGGATTATGAAAAAACCACGCTTAAAGAAGTTGTTGCGTTGCGAAATGAAGCGCAAAATGCAAAGGCTTCTGGCGATGAAAAAACGCGGATTGCAGCAGAAAATGGCATTTCAAAAATTGCATCTAACTTAAACGTGGTGTTTGAGCAATATCCTGATCTCAAAGCAAGCCAGAATGTATTACAGCTTCAAGAGGAAATTGTTAATACAGAGAATAAATTATCTTACGCGAAACAGGCTTATAATGACGGCATTGAGCGTTATTCTGCGAAGAAAAAATCATTTTTTGAAGCAATGGTCGTCAGGACATTTTCTTCTGCGTTAGACAAATCCTTTGAATACTGGGGGTTACCTGAAGAGCAGAGTAAAGTGCGAGAGGACTATACCGTTAAATTTTAGATATTCGTGCTGAGCTTGCTTGTGAGGTATGTACATGAGTTTATCTGATTATCATGCATCCACTGGTGATTGGCGTACACAATTAAGGCGCAATGAACGTAAAACACGCTTGGTCATTTCGACGTTTATTGCGGTTTATGTGGTGGTAGGTTTAATTGTTGATGTTTTCATTCTGCAGTCGTATTACCCACGAGCCTCACTTGGTCAATGTTTTGATGCTTTGCTGACGCTACGGGCTGTGCCTTATGCCACATTTTTGATGGGAGGGCTCGTTCTTATCTCGTTACTTGTGACCTATTCAATGTACGATCGCATCATGTTGCTTGGCACCGATTCGTTTGAAATTACGCCACAAACTGCACGAACGTTGCAAGAAAAACAGTTGTATAACGTTGTTGAAGAAATGAAGGTCGCTGCGGGTTTAAGGTTTATGCCTAAAGTTTTTATCATCAATGCGAATTACATGAATGCATTTGCAAGTGGGTACAGTGAAAAGTCGGCCATGGTGGCAATTACTCGCGGCTTAATGGAAAAATTGGATAGGGCTGAACTGCAAGCCGTGATGGCGCATGAGTTGAGCCATGTGAGGCATCATGATATCAAGTTAACCTTGATGGTTGCCGTATTGAGCAATATTCTCTTGATAGTTATTGATCTAATATTTTATGCAGTGGTTTTTAATCGAGAGCGGCGGGAAGACAACCGGTTAGTAACGATTATTGTTGTGTTAAGGTACGTTTTGCCATTGATAACGGTAGTTTTGGCGTTGTTTTTAAGTCGAACGCGTGAGTTTATGGCCGATGCAGGCTCAGTCGAATTAATGCGTGATAACGAACCCATGGCTCGAGCATTGCTAAAGATTAATCAAGACCATGAGGCGCATGCTGATGAGTACGTTGAGGAGTATGGTAGAACCGCGCATGAGGAAGTGCGGCAGGCGTCTTATTTGTTTGATCCTTCGGGTATTGATCCAATTAAATCATTAAACAGCGCTTTTTCAACGCATCCTAGTATGGAAAAACGTTTAGAAGCCATAGGCTTTAGGCGTAAAAATAAATAACACCACTTTCTGGCTTTTTGTATACAACGTTTATAGAGAGATAAAACACCGCAGCGTATTTTTTACCCTGCGGTGTTTTGTATGCTTAGGCCGCAGGTGTTGTTTTAGAGGCAAGCTCTAAAGGTAGCTCGTTTTCTATTGTGTTGAAATGTCTTCGTGGCTTTGGTCTTTCAAAAAAGAACGAGCAGTGACCAGTAAAGATTTTTGAGAAAATAAGCTGTGGGATTACCGCCAATATCAAGGTAATGTTACCGAGCAGTTGGAGCCAAAAATTTGAATTTGTATCTATTTGGTTGTCTTTGCTGTGCAGCCTTGCCGTGAATTTTTCTCTGAAGACGTCATAGGTGGCCTGAGACGGTAGTTTATCAGGATGATTCATGACGAAGGTATCAACATCGGCACTTAATTTTGCAGCAAGTAGTTTGACATTTTCCCCACACGAGTATTTATCGCGAGTAAGCCCTGCACCATATCTTTTCATGGAGGCAAGCATTTGATAAAGCTTATTGATAGACTGCGTGTATTTAGGTTCTGTTTTTTTAAACGTTTCAAGAATAGTTATCGCCGTGGTATGGCGTGTTAGTGTTATTTCATCCGTAAGGGGGATGTCTGCCACATTATCCTTCTCATCAAGAAGATCAGCTTTTATTTCATAAAGCAGCGGTTTTAAATGTTTACCAGGAAAACGGGCAAGATTATTTTGAATCGTGAGAAGTACTTCATCACTGTTTCCGGTTGTGTTGTAGAGTGCTAGTTCTTGTTTAAGCGTTGCAATAAATATTTCACGGGCTTTTTGATCGGTTGACGTTAAAAAATCTTTAAAATAGTAGTCTTTTGTCCGTTTGGACACATACTGGTCTAAAGCATCTTGTGTTTTGTTAACAAACATGGCACGTGCTGTATTTTTTCTTTCCAGACGTAGGTGTTCTTGTTTAAGGTTTTTCTCACGGCATAATTCTGTTATTTGGTCACGTAAAATACTCAGTAAAGGATGAAGCGATGAGCGTATTTTTAGAGTGCTGGATGCAATGCCTTCATCCTTTAGGCTCCCTGGCTCGAGAGAGGCTATTTCAAACTTCGTTGTTAATGCATCAATGGCTACTTTAAGCGCCTCAATCGAAGACGATGTTGCTTCATCATCATGATTTTTTAGTGTTTCGTCGAGTTCGATTTTTAGAGCATCGATACCTGTAATTACTTCAACCAGTTGATGGGATGTATTTTTTGCACTTTTGAGATCAAAGAGAATGGTTTTGTTTTCAAATAATGCAATGTCAGTCTCTAATTGGGATTTTTCCTTAAAAATAGGCGCTAATTTTTCATCAATTTCGAGAAGTTCCTGTTTGAGTGTTAAGTCTTGTTCGCAGAGAGCCTTTTGAGTGTCTTCATGTACCGATATAAGTGTGGGTAATGACGTGCTTGTTTCCAGGGAGGACAATAAACGCCGAACCATATCGCTAAAGTATTTTGGATTTGGGTTTCGTTTAAACAGGTCTTCCTGCTTTTTACAATAAGCTTGCCATTCTGGAACCAGTTCTTTATTAATAAGCGTTAATAGCTCAAAAAATCCATGGTGTTCTTTCGTACTTGGCGCATTAGGGTTAACAATAGTATCAATGGGTTCAAAAGACACTTTTGGCTTTTTGCTGGTACTTTTTAAATCTTCGTTGAGTGAGGTTATGACAGCGGGCAAGGCCTTTAGTAACCGTTGGTAATATGCAATTTGCTCAGCATTTTTGTTTTGCTCGCCTAGATTGGCAGTCACTTTTGATAGGGTGGTTTTTGTTCTCGTTAAAAGTGCCTCGTGTTGTTGCTGAAGGTCTTGTTGTTGAGCTATTTTCTGAGGCATGACTGACAAATCACGGTCTAGCTCCTCTTTTAATGGAGGGAGGTCGTCATACAGTGTATCTACTTTGGTTTCTTGCGCTGTTATTTTTTGGTCTAATTCGTTAATTGCCAAACAAAGTGCGTCTTTATTTGCTAGAACATCGGTCAATAGGGTTTCTAATGCTGTGTGTGTTGATTCGCTTTTCAAGGCTTGAAGTTTGCCATTAAAAAAATCTTGATTGTCTTTCAGTGTTTGAATAGCCTCATCGATAAAATTCAATAACGTCTGTCGTATAAAAATGACCGAGCCTCCAACGGATAGAGCACCTTCGGTTGCACATTGTAGGTCATCAGGAAGAGGGTTTTTCGCGTAGCTAATATCAAGCGCGCTTTCTTTGTGTTGATTTATAAGCTCTAGAATCTCAGCGTTGCCTTCGAGTTTTAATATGTCATTGACGGGGGTAGATAAGTAAAATGCTTTCTTTTGTAAGAGCAATGTCACGGCGTCTTCGTGTGCATTAGCGTGGTATTCAATATCAGCCACGGTGTGTTGAGCTGACGCTATATACGCTTGAGTTTGCTGTATAAATTCGGCATGTGGTACTTGCAGCTTTTCTAGCTCATGGTTCGTGAGCTTTTTTAGCACGTCTGCGCGGGCTTTATCACTTTCAAGACGTTTAAAGCCATCGTCTATTAAAGGGGCTGCATGCGGGTAGTCGTTACGGTGTTGCGCGCCATATTTGGCTAAATATCGTCGAGTAATAGGCATGACGACCTGATTTAATAAACGTTTGCGCTCCTGTACATATTCTTCTGATAAATGGCGAGTCTCAGTGTATAAATCACCATTGGGTAGTGTCGCCACCCCTTCCTCTGTAAATCGTGGCGTAAGATTTTCTCGTGTTACTTCATAGGAGTAGGAGCGTGTCTCTCTACCATCACCTGTGAGATGTTTTACTTTGTGAATTCCTGTTTCCTTTTTGGTGTTTCCCGCAATGATGGTGTTTCTAAGCAAGGTGCTGGGTACTAGAGGATTGAAAAAGGAAACGAGATCTGCAAAATTTTCTGGAACATTTTGTACTAAAGCTCCTAGGATACCCACAAGTTCATAGGTCATGGGGTGTCGGGGTGTTAATAATTCAAGTTTTAGATGCTCCACGAGATAAGTGGAAATGGTCATGGGTTTTTGGTCGGATAGATTGTCTAAGCGAAGCGTGGATAGTTGGTGTATAAAAATCTTAATAATTTCATTCAATTGTGCGTGATTTTTTTTGGGAAAAGATGAAAAAAGAAGGTCTTTTTTACCTAAAAGATTTTGTAAAATGGCATCGAGTAATGTTGGTTCAGGGGATGCTTTTGCCTCGACAATGCATTGTGGCAAGTGTTGTGAAATCGCCAGTATCAACATGTTTTGCTGAGCATTATTTGCATTTTTTAGCCTATTTAGGGTAAGAAATTTAGGAATGGTAGGCAAAAAATTCATAATGGTTGGAATGTTACCGTTACTCAACATGGGTAAAATTGAGCCATGCAAAATGGAGATTAGCTCTTCGGTGGTTTGAACTTGCTTCATGGCATGCAATGCTTCAGGACAAGATTTTTTGTTTGTAGGGTATTTGGCAGTTAATGCTTTAATATTTGCAAGTGTTGTCGCTAAAAGATGACTCAACTCACTGTCGGCGTATGTTTTATAAGTGCTTTTGGGTGAAGAAGTCATGTGTTTCTCCAATCATTTATGAGTTAAAATCGCTCTTATTGTAGACCATAAACATTAAGCGAGCATTAAAAAATCAATTTAATTGGTTTTTTAGTGTTTTATTTAGCAAGCCGGGGCTGTAAGTGTTTCAGCTTGCTTTTCTACGGCATCAAAAACCTTCATGTTTTGTTTTTCAAAAAAGAAAGCATATCGACCCGTAGTGATTTTTGAATAAATCAGTTGTGGAATAACAAATAAAATAAGCAAAATATTTCCAAGCAATTGCAGCCATTTGTTTCGGTGTTCGTGCATGATGTCATTTTTGCTGTGGAGCCTTGCTGTAAATTGTTCCTTGAAGGCCTCGTATTTTTCTTGCGGAGGAACGGCTCCTGGAGTGTTATGGTTATTGATGATAAATAAATGCAAGTCTAATTTTAGTTGCTCTGCTAAAGCACTTACCTCTGCACCACATTTTGGGCTCTTTTTTGTAAGACCAAGACCATACTGACGCATGAGTTCGATTTTTGAATAGAGCAATTGAAGACTATCAGCATAAGTGGGTTTTGTGGCGGTTAGATGATTTAAGATACCTAGAACTTCCGGGTCTCGGTGGTCATTGGCAAGGTAGGGCTCGTTCGCCTCAAGAAGAGAGGCTTTGATTTTATTTAGAAGTGATTTTAAGTGAATGCCAGGAAATTTTGCAGTGTTATCCCGAATGGCTTGAAGAACGCCTGCATTTTCGCCCGTTTGCTCGTAATGCCGAAGTTCTCTTTGAAGCGTTTCTATATATGCTTTACGAGCTCGCCTATCTTGCTCACTAAAGAAATCTTTAACATTATAACGCATACTTCGTTTGACGAGATAATGCTCTAAGTCATTTCCTGCCGCGCTAATTAAATGTTTTTGTTGAGCGATTTGCAGTGGTTTGGCTATTTCTTTCGATAACCGCTCCAGGGTGGTTTTTAATGCGTCCACTAGCCGTTGAATGGCTCTAATTCCTGTTAAATAATAGCCTTGACTTGCTCTTTCTGCACCGAGGCTCGTAGGTAATAAGTCATTGTTTTTTTCAGCGTCCTCAAGAGCAGATAGCGTGTCCACCACTTTTTTACTTAATGAAAAAAGATCTATTTTTAGTTGGCTTATGGACTCTGCAGTATGCTTTTGTTGGTGGAGGGTGTTCTTTAGACGGTTGAGTTTGTCGATGTGTGTAAACAGTAAACTCAGTCTTTCCTTGTGCGCTTTAAGATGATTTTCTTGCGCTGTTAAAGTGTCAATGTTATGGGTTGTTTTTTCTAGACGTTTGACGAGCGGGAGTAACTCTGAGCTGTGTTCGTTGAAATTATTTTCTAACAGTTTAATGTCAGTTATAAACGCATTAAGCTTGTCATTCAAGGCAGTATGCGCGGCTTCAAGTGCATGCCTTTCGTTGCTGATTTCTATAGCGCGCGCCGCATTGGATGTGCGCTCTTCCTCTATTGCTTCTGTTTCTTTATTTAGAAGCTCCTCGTAAGCTTTGTTTTCTGTCTGAGCTGCGGTATTTTTATCAAGAGCGTGAACGGCTGCTTTGATTTGCAGATGAAGAAGTCTACAACTTTTTTGTAAGGTCTTAAATGTCTCTATTTTCAGCTTAATATCCGCTGTCAACGGTGTTGGAAACGCTCGTATCTCTGTTTGGATATTATCCATCTCTGTTGTGAGCGTTTTGTGTTGTTCTTTGAGTAAAAACAAGTCGTTAGCGGCTATTTCTAAATTGTCGATTAGTTGTTGTTCACCAATGGCTTTAAAAATATTTGTAAAGTGCTCATCCAAGCATTTTTGGCCCGCTTCATTGCCTAGTGCTTGTTGTTTTTGACACAAGTCGTTACATTGCGCCTTTAGGGTAGCAATGGATTCGTCAATGGTGGTTATTAATTTATTTCGAATAGAAACGAGAGGCCCTGGTAATGCCTGTTTGCCCTCTGTTGCGCATTGGATTTCACCAGGTAGGGGGTGCTTCGCATATTCAACATCAAGCAACTGTTCTTTATGCTTATGAAATAGTGCAAGCATAGCCTCTTTGCCTGGGTCATTTAATAATACGCTCACTGTTGTAGAAAAATAAGCTTTTCTTTTAGTCTTAAGTTCATCTATAAAGGTTTGTAGTGTTTGGATATGTGTCTGAAGTTCTGATTCAATGGGGGGGAATGCGGCGCTTATAAATAATTGATAGGCTTTGGTTCGTTCCTCATAAAGGTCCGTAATGGCCTTAAATTCATGTTCCGCAAGTTGCGCAACCAACTCTGCACGAGCTGCATCACTCTTGATGTCATTGATACCCGTTTTGATTACGTCAAAAGCTTCGGGGTAGGTTTTGCTGTGCTTTTCACCATAAAGGGCTAAATAGCGGTGTAGAGTTGGCATGACCCACATGTTTAATAAGCTGTTGCGTTTTTGAAGGTATTCTTTAGAAAAATCGCGTGTTTCCGTATAGACTGTTTGATGGTCCTCGTCTGATAAGAGCGACTCTCTTTCTAGGCGGTAGGAATAGGAGGGGGTCGTTATTTCACTGTTCCAAAGGTGTTGTACTCGAGTCGTTCTTGTGAATTTTTTAAGTAGACTTGCGGGCACGGGAAGCGTTAATAGTTCAGTTGCGACCTTAGGATCAAAAAAAGACGCTATTTCAGAAAGATCATCAGGCGCATTTTTTAATAATCGCTTCATCACAACCATTAACTCATAGGTCATCGGGTGCCTTGGGGTTAGAAGTTCAAGGTTCAGATGATACATAATATGTTGGGTTAGACGAGGAGTGTCACCTCGAAAAGACTCTAGATCAAGGGCACTAAGCTGTGTTTTGAATGTTTCAAGGATGTCATCTAGTCCTTTAGTAGGTGTTTTTGAGTGAGCTAATTTAAAGAGTGTTTGTTTGTCTTCCTCAATCATTTCAATAATCGAGGTTGTAAGAGGGGGCTCTTTTTTTTGGGCCTCTTCAACGTAGTGGGTTAATTTTTCACCCATTTTTTTTATAAGGGCGGTTTCTTCAGCATTTATTGATTTTTTTGTTGCTCTTAAGCTCAAAACACTTGAAATAAGGGTAGGAAGGTTCCAAAAAATGCTAGGGGTTTTGCCCTCGGAAAAGAGAGGAAAAATCTTTTCGTGTAATGTTTTAAGCAGTATTTCTGTAGACTCAACTTGAGTTGTTGCCTTAAGGGCCTCATTTGACCTTTCACCTTTCTGGTATTTACGTTTAATGTCAGCGATGTCTTTAAGGGTTTTCTTTAAAAGGTCGCTTAAAGGACTGTTGGCGTAAGACGTAAACGGAGGTATCTCGGTGGAAGGCATTATTTTTTCCATTACGGATAATAGAGCGCGTGACGTATTATAAACGAAAAAACAGATAAAACGAGCATTAAATGAACATTAATGTTCTTCGTGTTGACAACCTTATGGTCGCCCTATACCGTAAATTATCTTTATTTGGGCTCTTTGATGGTTATGTTTTTTATTGCTGTATGTCAACAATCCATTAAGTGAGGTGAATTTGTTTGATGTTTTTTTGGGGGGGGTGAAAATTAAACAGTTTAATCATGTGCTCTTGGTATTTAATTTACTATTATCAAACTGCTTATTTGCAGCGAGTGATGATGTTGCCGAATTAACGGGAAGAAGCAGCGCGGCGCCACCATCTATTGGTAATTTTGCTCTCCCGAGCTCTCAGCAACCAGGAGCATTGATTTCTTTTGGCCAAACATTGGTTGATAAAAATCAGTTGCAGTTGTATTACAGTACATTCAGTCCTTATCATATTGTAGGCCCTTTTCGTAACATGAATGCATCGGCGGCTTTTGGGGTAAGCGATGTCACGGCACTCTTCTTTAATTATCCAGTTGCACTAGACTATGGCCCAACCCCTTTACCTGGTTTGGCGCCAAAAGAAATCACGTTGCAATTAGAACATGCGTTTTACGCAAGTGGAAATGTTAAGTATCAAGAGCAAGCCACTGTTGTTGGCGCCGCCCTTGTGCCCCTTGATGACACGGGAGCCATGGAGTATTTTTTAGGTGCAACTTATAACCGAACGTACACCGACTGGATGATGTTTGTGTCCCCTGGTATTTTGGTCACAACATCAAGTCAACACGTTCAACCCGGTGGTCAATATTTATATCAAGCAGGGATAGGTCACAATATTTTGTCTGTTACAGACAAGTCAATGTTATTTGCATTACTTGAGCTTGATGGTACTTATTCGGATAAGTCCAAATTTTTTGGAAGAAAAATTTTTAACTCAGGTGGGAATGTTGTTGCCTTGACGCCTTCTTTATCGTTTTCAACACGACACCTTATTGCACAAGTGGGCGTTGGGTTCCCCATTGTTCAGCACTTAACAGCGGATCAGGTTCCATTGGATTATTTTATTGCTGCAACATTTAATTTAACGATTGGTTGATGGCTTCGGGCTATTGTCCAACACATCTAGCGTTATCAAATTCTCTATGTCACCGCCTGAAGGAATAATGGTAATCGTGGTTCTTGAAAAAGAACCCACGGTATACTCCTGTTCTTTGAGAGCAACCGGTTCACCGGTTTCATCGCGAGCGGAAGTAAGCTTTGCAAATTTAGCTAATTGGTCAATGGTTATGGATTGCCCACGAGAAATTTGAGTTTTACGCGGAGACTCTTCTGGCATGCCTCTATCAGCGAGGAGTGATGTGGAGAGAAAAGTGCTTAGTGTGAATAACAAGACATGATGTATTTTTTTAAGCATAGTGAGTAATGGATGCAAATGATTTTAGTTAACTATAGTCCATGGATGATTATTTGCCACCTCATGAAAGGCTAGAGGTGGTTGCTTTTGCCATGTTGTGATAGAATTAAAGCCTTTTTTCGGGCGCAATGGTAAGTGATGACAGAGGATTACAGTCAATTCGAGCAGCGAAAGCAAGATCATATTGACCTTGCGTTGATGCAAGCGAATCAAACCCCTGAGCTAAATACGTTCGATGCGGTGTCTATGACTCATGACGCTTTGCCAGACATTGATTTTAACGACATCGTAATAACGGGTAAACGTTTTGGTGTGACAGTGGCGACACCGTTTATGGTTGCCTCGATGACAGCGGGGCACCGTAATGCAGCTGATATCAATCGCCATCTTATTGCTGCCTGCAATGTGCAGGGGTGGGCTATGGGTGTGGGCTCCCAACGCCGAGAGCTTACTGACAATAAAGCGGCTTTTGAATGGCAGTCTCTTCGCCGTGATTATCCTAATGTCGCGCTTTTTAGTAATTTAGGTATAGCACAGCTGATTACAACACCTCTTGTTCATATTCAACGTTTAACGGATGCATTGCAGGCAGGGGCATTAATCATTCATTGCAATCCGTTGCAAGAGTGCATTCAACCCGAAGGAACCCCGGCTTTTAAAGGTTGTTGGCGGGCCTTGGCCGACTTGGTCAACGCATTACCGTTGCCGGTGGTTGTGAAGGAAACCGGGTGTGGATTTTCTCAGGCCACATTGATACGTTTAAATGATATAGGTGTCGCCGCTGTTGATGTGAGTGGTTTGGGCGGTACCCATTGGGGGCGTATTGAGGGTCATCGTGCTCTTAATGAACCTCTTCGCCAGAAGGCATCCCTAACTTTTCGCAATTGGGGTATTGATACCGTAAAAAGTGTTGTTGATGCCCAAGCACTTCAACCGACCTATGAAATCTGGGGGTCGGGGGGCGTTCGTCATGGATTGGATGCGGCCAAAATTATTGCCCTTGGCGCAACTACGGTAGGTTTTGCTAAACCAATGTTGAGTGCAGCATTGCAAACAGCCGATGACGTGATTGCCTTGATGGCATCTATTGAATATGAATTAAAGGTTGCCATGTTTTGTACGGGCAGCCGTGTACTGAATGATTTGAAGGAGAAGGCATGTCGTTAGCTCATAATGCCAGCCAGTTATTTCAAGGCTTTTCTAAATTAGCGCGTGAAGAACGTTTTGAGCGTTTACTGGCTCTCGGTGCTATTACGCCAGAAGATGTCGTGTATTTAAGGCAAGGAGGTATTCAAGATACTCATCTTGCGGATAAATTGATAGAAAACGTTATTGGCTATTTCCAGCTACCACTCGGTGTGGCTACTAATTTTTGCATTGATGGACGCGATTATATTATTCCCTTAGCGGTGGAGGAGACATCTATTATTGCCGCTTTATCAAAAACGGCTAAATGGATACGTCAGCATGGTGAAATAACTACTCGTGTGAATGGTCATTGTATTATTGGACAAATCCAGCTTGCCAAAGTAAATGATTTTCGACGATTTTCGAGGATTTTCGACGAAAATAAGCAATTTTTAATTGAAAAAGCTAACGAAGATGTTGCTGCAAACATGGTGCGTCGTGGTGGAGGGGTCATTGACCTTGAGTTACGCAAACTACCTCGAGCGGACGGCGGTGACATGGCCGTTATTCATTTGATGATGGATAGCTGTGATGCGATGGGTGCAAATATTATCAATCAGGTCCTCGAGTATTTAAAAACACCGATAGAAAATTTAACCGGCGAATGCGTCACCATGTGTATCTTGTCGAATTTAAACGACCAAAAACTTACCACGGCTAAAGTGACTATTCATGATGTTGACGAAGTCTTGGGTGAACGGTTACAAGAAGCGTCTTTTTTTGCTGAAATTGATCCCTATCGTGCAGTGACTCACAACAAAGGCGTGATGAATGGTATTGATCCTGTTTTAATCGCCACAGGTAATGATTGGCGCGCAGTTGAGTCTGGCGTGCATGCATATGCCGCACGTTCTGGAACATACCAAGCCATTACACGATGGCGATACAATGATCACACACTAACTGGTGAACTGACAGCACCTATTGTTGTTGGGACGGTAGGCGGTGTTACTGCCTTGCACCCTACAGCGAGCATGTGCCTTCGGATGATGGGTATTGAGTCGGCTAATCAACTGTCGCAGATCATTGCGGCTGTCGGTCTTGTGCAAAATTTAGGGGCCATTAGGGCTCTATGTACCGAGGGTATTATTCAAGGGCACATGAAATTACACATCGATAACTTATTGATGGGAGCAGGTGCCACGGACAGTGAAATGCCGGTATTAAAAAAGCAACTTCAAGATTCGTTATTGATCAATAAACGCGTAAGCCTAAGCAATGCGTTTGAATTGTTGGCAACGATTAGACAGTCATGAAATGGTCTATTCCTGCCAAAACGTTTTTGTTAGGCGAGTATGCAGCTATTGCTGGTTATGGGGCTATTCTATTAACAACCACGCCTTGTTTTGAAGTTACTTTAACAAAGGAGGGCGGGTTGCAGGGTATTCATCCTGAGTCGCCTGCTGGCCAATGGTGGATGCAGCAGCCAAATCGTAATAGCGGACTGCAGTGGTTTGACCCCTATCAAGGACAAGGGGGGGTGGGAGCTTCCAGTGCGCAATTTTTAGGCGCTTATAATGCCAGCATGTACCTACAAAATAAACCAGTTAATCATGAAGCGATGCTTCGGGCGTATTGGCAGTGCGTGACGGATAAAGAGGGTTTACGTCCAAGTGGATATGATATGTTGGCACAGTCATTGAAGGGGTGTGTCTATATTGATAGGCAACAAGACATTTGTAAATCTTACGCATGGCCGTTTCAAGATCTTGGTTTTTTTCTCATTCATACGCGTCAAAAATTAGCGACTCACCATCATTTACAAGCCATATCGTTGCCGTCTAGTCTCCATCGACTAATATCTCTCGTTGAGATGGGGAAAGAAGCGTTATTGATGGGCGATAGCTTGCTTATGGTGAAGGCCATAAATGCTTATCATGTAGTGTTAACAGATATGGGCTTTGTGGCAGAGCATACATTGCAGCATGCTGCCCATTTTAGCGCGCAAAGCGATATATTAGCGGTAAAGGGGTGTGGTGCAATGGGGGCTGATGTATTGTTGCTGTTAGTGTCCACGACAAGGCAAGAGAGGGTCCGCAAACAATTGCTTTTAACGGACTGGACTATTTTGGCTACTCAAAATGAGTTATATAATGGCACAGCGCTAAGCCTTTGAGCCTCTGGAGTGAGCAGTTAGTGTTAGATATGTAGACATTACAGGAAATAATGTAGTTAAAAGACTTGAAATTTTATGTTTATCCGGTATCATTTCAGCCTCTTTGGGGGCCGTTAGCTCAGTTGGTAGAGCAGGAGGCTTTTAACCTCTGTGTCATAGGTTCAAATCCTATACGGCCCACCATTTTAAAGATACCTTAAAGACTGCTTTATAAAAGCAGAGTACATGAAAATAAGTTTTACTTGTAAGGGCCGTTAGCTCAGTTGGTAGAGCAGGAGGCTTTTAACCTCTGTGTCATAGGTT